>JAPLZC010000010.1 GCA_026395215.1 Candidatus Staskawiczbacteria bacterium | reverse complement strand
ATGGAACAGTATCCTATACCACAATTTATTGAGCAGGAGGCTAAAATTGCTTTCTTTATATCTTTTAGGCAGTTCTTCTATTTGGTGGGAGCGGGGGTGGTTTGTTTTATACTATACTTTGTTCTTCCTTCTTTCCTTTTTTTCATAGCGGCTTTTTTGGTTTTTGGTGGTACGGCAATTTTGGCTTTTGGAACAATTGGAGGTTTTCCTATATTAAATGTAATAATGGGAGCAATAGGTTTTTCAATGGGCGGAAAAAACTACACATGGAAGAAAAAAGAATCTCCATATCCATTCAAGCCAATTGTTAGAACTCAGATTAAAAAAATTACCCAAGGCCCGGTTTTACAAGCCCAAGCAAGTCAATTAAAAAGAATGCACACAAAATTGGAAACAAGAGCTAAGTAAAACGGATTTTCACGGATTTATGAACGGATCTACACATATCACAGATAACACGGATAACATAGATAGTTTTTTAGAGAGAGATTTATCCTATAAACTAAGGGGCGCAATATATAATGTGGCTAATAAATATGGGGCTGGTCTGAAAGAACAAATTTACCAAAAAGCTTTAGCAGAAGAATTTACAAAACAAAATATATCTTTTGAGCAACAGAAAAGAATTAACATATATTCTTTAGACACCGGAAAATCATTAGGTGTATATATTCCAGATTTCGTAATTTACAACAAAATAATTCTAGAGATTAAAGCCAGCAGTTTCACCACCCGCCAAGACATAAACCAGCAAATATCTTATTTGAAAGCAAGCACCTATGAAATAGGTTACCTAGTGAATTTTAACACAAGTGAATTAGACATACGCCGTTCAATTTTTACAAATAATCGCAAAACATTTATCACATTAATTCAAAATAATAATTCATAAGATAATCCGTGATTTGTGAAAATCCGTAAATTATCTGTGAAATCCGTTAATATGGAGTCAGCTACCCAAGCATTTTTAGAGGTACAAGACATAAAGGAGGGGATTTTGTTGTTGAAAAATAATACTCTAAGGGGGATTATGATGGTTTCTTCTATAAACTTTGCCTTAAAATCTGAGGAGGAGCAAACTGCCACAATTTATGCTTTTCAGAGTTTTCTAAACTCTCTGGATTTCTTTTGCCAAATTGTTGTCCAATCAAGAAATATAAATATTACGCCGTATTTGGATGGTCTAAAAGATTTGGAAGAAAAACAAACTAACGCATTACTAAGAGAACAAACAGCATCATATAGAGAGTTTATAAAAGGCATGGTTGTGGGGGACACGGTTATGACCAAGAATTTTTATATTGTAATACCATATAACCTAATGGAAGCATTGGGCGTAAAAGGTGTGGGAAAAACTCTTTTTTCCGGTGGACAAGCAAATTCTCAAGCAATGAAAGATGAAGATTTCCAAAAATGTAAAACTCAGCTTTGGCAAAGAATGGAATATGCAGCAATGGGTTTGCGAAGATGCGGATTAGAAGCAATTCCTCTAACAACACCCGAACTAATAGAACTTTTCTGGTCTATCCATCACCCAGACCAAGCCGAAGTTGGCTACTACCCAGAAATCCTTCCAGAATTATTAAAATAATTAAAAAGCAAAAAACATGCATAAAGAAGGACCAACAACTGAAAATTTAGATTTAAAAAATAACCCAGAATCAACTTCAGAAGAAAAACCAAAACAAATATTAGATGCAGCTTTCACGGCAGTTGAGAATAAAAATGATCCAGAACCCACGGGTTGGAAAGATAAAGCTAAAAACTTTTTCCAGAAGGAGAGCGTTAGGGACTTTGTAGATATCGGTATACTTGGTGCTGCTGTTTACGTTAAAGCTACTAAATTTGGCATACTAAAATTTTTGTGGCAGGCATTAAAAAAAGAAGGTAAGATAACATTCTCAGAGGGATATAATATTGGTAATGATATGTTTTCATTTGATGGGAAAGAAAAAAAATAACTTTTTAAAAAATGTGTATTAAAAGTTTTTTCAGCTTGTTTAAACAAAAAAAACAAATGGTGTCAAAAAAGGATTTAGAAAGTTTAATATCAAATCATAATAAATTAGATTCAAGGATTTTTGATTTGGTAATTGGCAGGATTTTAAAAAAAGTTTATTTAGCTATCCCTGAAAATGACCGCTGGACCATGGAAAATACATTTAATTCTGACAATGACGAAAGCAAAATAAAATTTGTTACAGAACACCTGCCAAACTTTGAACAAGTTTTTAAAGAGGAGGCAAAAAAAGTTGAAGAAGAAATTAAATTAGAAATAGAAAAACAAGTATGAGCTTTTTAGACAATATTTTGGGGAAGAAGAAAGAAAATCTTGCAGAAGATAAAATTTTTCAGGAGGAGGCTTTTGATGTGCGTGATATTATTGCTCCTCCATATATTGGAATTTTGCAGGACCACATAAAGCTGGGGGAAAGGTTTGCCAGATCTTTCTTTGTTTTTTCTTATCCAAGATATTTAAATACCGGCTGGTTTTCACCTGTTATTGATTTAAACCAACCAATGGACATTTCATTTTTTATACATCCTGTAAGCTCAGAATTAATTTTAAAAAAATTAAGAAAAAAGGTTACAGAGGTTTCTTCTGAAATTTTAGAGAGGGAAGAGAAGGGGTTAATTAGAGACCCGGCTTTGGAAACAGCCTACAGAGATATTGAAACCCTAAGGGACAACTTAATGACGGCCCAGGAAAAAATGTTCAGACTTGGTCTCTACATAACAATTTATGAAACTTCGGAAAAAGAATTAAAAGATACCGAACTTACTTTAAGGTCAATTTTTGAATCTAGGTTAATTTATATAAAACCCGCTTTATTTAAACAAAAAGAAGGATTTATTTCCTGTAACCCTTACGGAATGGATTTGTTGGAGGTTCACACTCCAATGGACACAGCCCCATTATCAACCTCATTCCCATTTATTTCTTTTGACCTAAGCTCAAATGAAGGAATTTTGTATGGAATTAACAGACACAACAGCTCATTGGTTTTATTTGACAGGTTTAGTTTGGAAAACGCTAATATGGTGGTGTTTGCAAAATCCGGCTCGGGAAAATCTTATGCAATAAAACTGGAAATTTTAAGATATTTAATGCAGGGAGTTGATTGCATAATTATTGACCCGGAAAATGAATATGAATATTTGTCAGATGCAGTTGGCGGAGCATTCTTAAAAATTTCTCTAACTTCACAAAATCATTTAAACCCTTTTGATTTGCCTTTGCCCGGGCCAGATGACAACCCCGAGGATGTCTTGCGTTCTAATGTTATTAACCTTGTTGGACTTTTAAGAATTATGTTGGGAGGTTTATCCTCGG
The DNA here is from genome assembly GCA_026395215.1 of Candidatus Staskawiczbacteria bacterium. Taxonomy (GTDB): domain Bacteria; phylum Patescibacteriota; class Minisyncoccia; order Minisyncoccales; family Staskawiczbacteraceae; genus XYD1-FULL-39-28. The sequence continues at coordinate 259,786 of JAPLZC010000010.1, read as the reverse complement.
AAGAAGACAGCATAATAGATGAAGCACTTACAGAAACCTATGCTGTGCGTGATATTACTCCTCAATCAGATCCAAAAACTTGGGCAAATAACACTCCACTAATGTCTGATTTCCAAGAAATTTTAGAGAGCATGGCTGGAACAGAATCTTTAGTTAACAGGATTAAAAAGTTTACCAAAGGAACCTTTTCAGACTTCTTTAACCAGCAGTCAAATATTGGCATAGATAAAAACTTTGTTGTTTTTGGAATAAGAGATATGGAAGACTCATTAAAACCTATTGCCCTGTATATTGTTATGAGATATGTTTGGAATATTGTCAGGTCTAAACTAAAAAAGAGAATTTTGGTAATTGACGAGGCCTGGTCTTTAATGCAATCAGATGACGGAGCCTCTTTCTTGTTTGGAATGGCAAAAAGAGGAAGGAAATATTGGCTGGGAGTTACAACCATTACCCAGAACGTGGCAGACTTTATGGGTACAGATTATGGAAAAGCAATTATTACAAACTCATCTTTGCAATTGTTAATGAAACAATCAACTGCTGATATTGATTCTTTGCAAAAAACATTCAACTTAACCGAACAGGAAAAATACCTTCTGCTGGAAGCTGCGGTGGGGGAGGGATTATTTTTTGCAGGCAGAAAACATGTCTTCTTGTCGGTAGTAGGAAGCGCAACTGAAAACAAATTAATTACAACCAATCCCCAAGAAGTTTTGTTACAAAGAGAAGCCAGAAAAAATTTATAATCTTTTTAAATAATCAAAAATGGCAGATGAACAGCCAAAAAAACCAACCGCACAAACTGATAACAAACAAGGAGATAATGAAGAAGAAATTACTGAAGGGGAAGGAAGTGGTGGTGAAAATGGAAACAGCGGGAATTTAACCTCTCCGGAAGGAGTTTTAATGCTAACTATAGCCGGTATTATTGATGTAATAAGTATAATCCCGGTAATAAATGTTGTCTCAGATATACTGGGTATTATTATTATTGGTGGATGGTTGTTATTTACCAGAACTGGAGAAGCCATTAAAAGAGCCACAGTAAAACTTTTAATTGCCTGCGGAGTAGAATTGATCCCCGTTGTAAGTATTCTTCCAGGCTGGACTTGGTTTGTTTATTCAACACTAACAGATGGCGGTGGTGTTGTTGGTAAAGTTGCTAGCGCAGCCAAAGGATCCGGCGGAGCTGCTGATATAAAAAAGGTTTAATTCAATAATGAATGAATAAAAAGATAATTATTTTTTTGGGAATAATTTCTGCCTTTTTTTTAAGGGTAAGTTTTGCATCGGCTCTTGAGGTTCATTATCCTAGTATTTTTGGATTTTCATTTAATAATACTTCTTCTTTTTCAGAGTATATCTGTTATCTTTTTGGTTTAATTCAAAACTTGGCTATTATTGTTGCTGCTTTCGCAATAATTTTTGGGGGAGTATATTATTTGGTTTCTTATGGGCAGGGAAAGTTTACAAGTGAAGCCAAAGAATGGATAAAGTCCGGTATCTCCGGACTTTTAATAGTTGTTTGTGCATTTTTAATTATGCAAACAATTAACCCTAGCCTAACCACTTGTAAGGTTGGAATTTTATCGGTAATTAATTTTAATCCTTTTGGGATATCTACAATAAATACAAGCGCTACCCCTATTACTTATCAAGAAATTCCAATTGGAACTCTAACTGAAAACCTTTTAACAAGAACAATGGACTGTTATGGTTTTGACCAAAAGGGTGACCCTGTTGATGGATTAAAAATAAAAACAGATGATGAAGAAGAAATAAATGCACCAACATATACAAACTACGACAGAGCCGACTGTCTGACACAATTGGTTGATGGTGCGCAAAAAAAAGCACAAGTGGTTGCCAGTTTAACCGATGAACTAACTAAATTAATGGACACTTGCTCTTGTTTTAATAAAGAAACAAATACCAGCAAATGTGACCCTGTCTGCGGTTCAGATCCTGCTGAGACCGAAGAAACCAGTTTAAACAGCCCGCCAAAATATTTTACTGCTAGTTTTACATTATCTGTAGCCTGCACCGGTACCGGCCAGTCCACTTGCAAACCGGGAAAGCGCTGTGTTGGTGGCATATGTGTTAAGGGAACTGGTTGCACAAATAATGCAAATTGTCCGCCTAGAGAGCACTGTGATATTGCAAGTGGAAAGTGTTTATCGGGAGCGGCCTGCCTTGGCATTGGCCAATCTAGTTGCGGGGCAGGGAGCCATTGTGAAAACGGGGTCTGCGTGTCTGGAACATTCTGCTCAAATTATTTTCCTTGCGCATATGGAAAACATTGCGTCAGTGGTATCTGTATTGCGGGTAAAAGCAGTAAAAGCGGGTGTAAAAAGAATCCTTTAATTTGTGGAAAAAATCAGAGGTGCGACCAAACCACAGATACCTGCGCAGATGTGGCAGACGGGTGCATAGAAGACCGTTCCATATGCGCCGATGACGAAACCTGTAACCCCGCCACTGACACCTGTGTGCCCAAAGTAATTGGATGTAATGAGAACCCTTCACTTTGCGACCCAGATACTGAAAAATGCAATCCGGATACTGACATTTGTGAAAGCAAAGGAAATGGGCGATGTGACCAACCGCCTGCTGATTGTCCTGGCAATTGGAATTGCAGCGGATCGTGCGTGGGCGCGGCCTGCAAACAACCTCCAAATACAACCGACTGCTGTCCAACTGGAGTAAAAGACCAAATAGAACATGGACCAATTGCCGTACCATTTAATGGGGCTGGTGCCAGTTGCGTGGGAAATGATACCGCTTGTAATCCAAGCTCTGTCTGCTCTACCGGTCAAATTTGCACCACCAGTCCTTCCGGTGCCGACACGTGTGACGGCACAGAAGAAGGTACTTCTTGTACTAAAGGCATAGACTTAAACTGCCCACTTGGCTTAACTTGTGATGACGCCACCAGAAAATGTGTTGGTAATGCCGGTAGTGGTATTACCTGCAACCCGGAATCAGCTTGTTCTGATGGTCAAAAATGTAGCATGAATTCGTATGGCTCTCCAACGTGTGATGGCCTTGTGGGGGGGACCGCCTGCATTATTGGCGTAGACACAAGCTGTCCTATTGGATTAACGTGTAATGAAAAAACTAAAACCTGCGCCAATAGCTACGCTGGGCTTGATGAATTTAGGTGTGATGAAACTTTGGCTGATTCTAACCCCAATGCAGTATTCACTTCATGCGCTGGAGCTGACGTAAAAGAGTTTGTTGAAGAACAATATACAGTAAATAAAAAAACTGTGACAATAATTAACAAAGAAAACTGGGATAAGCTCAATATGGCCCAGCAATTAATATATCTGCAAACAAAAATATTAGAAATAACACAAAAAATTCAAAATGATAAATCAATATTAAGCCAAGCGGAGACTACATTAAACACGTGTTATCTGGCAACTCCTTATGTTGAACTTCTTAATATTTACAAACAGGCAGACCAAAAAAATATTGTTATTCTTACTCAAAAACCCTTTGCAGACCCAGAAACAGGGAAAGCCATAAATCCCTCAAAGTACTGCAACGGTTTCAATTATGACAATTCCAGCTGTCTTAAAAAATGCAATGACGCCTGCCCAGATGCAAGTAATGCGGTGCTACAAGCCTATACAGCCTGTACTGACCCAAGTAACCAAGATGAGTGTATAAAAAATGCTTACAATGCAAGGCTATGCGTAAATGGGCCGGACACCTCCAAAACTTTTGGAGAGTGTATAAATTCCTGCCAAGACAGTTGCTCAAATGATTGCGAAGCAAGGTATTTAAAGTGTTCCAAAGAGTATAATTTCTGTCAAAGCCAATGCAATAATAATTCTAAGTGCGTTTTAGACAATACCGACACCTGTTTGATTGATTCAAGTAAATTCGCATATTGCGCCGATCAAAATATTGACCCAAACAATGCAGCTTTTTGCATAAATAATTCCTATTTGTGCAAAAATGGTTCAGATGAATATGCCGGCTATCCTGATTGTATTGATACTTCTGTCGCAGGGTGTTCAATAGACAAATATTCATCATCTTTTATTTATGACTCTCACAACAGCGCTGGCCCTTACTGTGAAAAATGCCCAGAGCCTTATCAACCAGCTAAAAGTGGCGTATGTTATAGTTCAAAAAGCCCTAATTCGGCCTGCCAAAAGGTGTGTCCCGAAACCACTAAATGCCCTGCATCCTCAGATTGCCCTAGTTGTCCGTGCGACAAAATAGACCAAACTATTGATTTTACAGTTCCAAATGAAAATACTTGGACAAATGCTGGAAATGAAGGTTACGGCGCAGAACAAAAAGATGTATCAGCCTTTCAAATGGCAGGACCCCAGTGTAACACATATTCTTACAACGATGACCCTCTTACTTTTTATTGTGAAAATAATTGGATATTGCCTACCAGTATAAGCAAACAAAATTATGACAAAATTAATGAGCCTTTGGGAAAAATTTATAAAATAGACATGGGGAAGGAAGGAGAAATACCTGTTGGCCAAACAGTTGATAATGCTGAAAACTGGGCCGACCAAACAATAAATTCGGCCTACAATATGTATAGCTATATGCAAGGTATGTTGAATATGATGCAAAAGGCCGGACAAGCCATAGATAACACAATTGTGCAAAATTATTGCATGTGCGGGGCCGAATATGAAAATGCCAGCCCAATTTGCACAACAAACTGCTCATATAACAAATTGCCTGTCTTTGTTGATGGGTCACTTATTGGATATACTTGCAATTGCCTGGTTGCCCCATGCAAGGGAAGTCCGTGCGACCAAATGAAAAGTTATATGTCTCAAATTTGGAATTATAATAGACAACTGAAATTAAAATTTATAGATTTTTATATGTATATGCTGGCCGAGCCCAGAAGTGATATTATAAAGGAACTAGCCTATTCTAGGCAAACAACAAACAATTGCAGTTCAAAAAGTGAGGGAGGAACAGATTTGAAATTGTTAAGCTGTACTCGAACCAAACATGAATTGATTTCTCCAATAATAGATGGTCAAATAAATTTTAACGGGAAACTAATTGAAGGTTATTGCTACGGAAAGGATTTGGGAAATCTTTTTGACAAATCTTTGTTAGATAATTGGTTCTGCCTGCAAAAATATGCCAAATAATTAAAAATAAAAAATCAATTAATAAAATATGACCAAAAAAATAAAAAATAGTTATTTACTGCTTTTCTTCTTCCTTGTAGCCTTTATTATTTTATCAACCGGTGTTGCTTCGGCCTTAGAAATAAAAAATTATCCTGTTATACCGGGCCTACCAAATTTAAATACAGCTACTCCTGATATAGCCTCGTATGTTAAATACTTTTTTGGCCTTCTAGTCTTTATAGCCGGAATTTTATCATTAATTTCTTTTACCATTGGCGCTGTAGGACTTATAAATCCTAATGTTGAGGCCCATGGTGATGCCAAAGACCGTATGAAAGGCGCTGTTATAGGGCTGGCGCTTACGCTAGTATCTTTTATTATTATAAACACCATTAACCCGGCGCTTACAAACCCCTCTCTAACTCCTCTCCCTCCAACAGCCGGCGTGTTTTATTCTAACGGAACAGATACACAACCTGTTGGCCAAACAGTGAGTGATGTAAGTACCAGGCCAACCGGTTATGACAGTATAATTTATAAATGTTCGGCAAGCGGACCTGGCACAGGACCTGCCCTTTTAATTTGGGAATATCCTAAAGCAAGTTTTATAGGAACTGATGGCGGTTATGCTGGGGTTGTAACTAAAAGAATAGTTTGTGGAGCATCAGAAAATATAAGTGCCTCGGGTTCCTTCCAATGGGATTATGAAAGAGCTGGTGTTTATTACTGTCGAGGCGGATGCAACGGAAATATGTGTTCAGGATATATGTCGGTTGCAAATACCAATAGTTATGACGGTAACATAGATGATACATTTAATGGAAAAATAAGCGGAGTTAGAATTGTTAATAACCCAACTGCCGGCCTTTATTATGGCGTCATTTTCCACCAGATGTCAGCGCCTCAGAAAGGGGGACAGTGCCAAGCCCCGATAATAAATTTGGCGGAAGACAACACTGGAGAGTGCTTTGGCATTAATAAGCAGAACAATACTTCGGCTGCTGATATTTTTGTATTAGACAAAAGTCCAACTTCTTCCAGCGATGGCGTAAACTTTTTCAGTGAACCTTTCGGTGCAGACCGAGAATCTAAATCTGGCTACTATATGATGTCTGATTCAGAAATAAGGTCAGCTTCAAATTATTTGCATGACCCACAAGATATGGAATTTGTTTATACCAACTTTAGTGCTGTGCCGGAAGAATACATCATACATAATATATGGTTCTCAAATCACCCAGGATCTATAGATATTAATGGTAATTATTTGGTTGCTCTCTATTCGGGCGTATCCTATTGCCAAACATTTTCAGCTAATCAAATCGTTAAAAATCTAGAGACAGAACCTGTTACCGGCCCACAATCTGATGTATTAACAGGCATTTATGTAATTCCTACCGGCTCCGGCGGTGGCACAGGAGGTGGAGGTGGGACTAGTGGTGGAGGTACAGGGAGGAGTAATTAAAAAATCTGATGCAAAAAAAATACAAAAAACTTATTTGCTTGTCTGCCTTGTTTTTTGTGTTTTTGTTTGCTGGATTTTTTTGTTTATCAGCCAATAAAACTTTTGCTGCGCAGCTGGAAGTCACATACCCAACCATAGCTGGCCAATCAATAACGGGGGACACAAAACTGCCTGCATACGTGTCTTATCTTTTTTATGCAGGAATGTTTCTGGGATTCTTTTCAGTTTTTATTTCCCTAATTATTGCGGGCGTAATGTATTTATTTTCTGCTGTAAATGTTGATAAGCGGGCCGATGCCAAAGATAGGGTAGGTGGAGCAATATCTGGGTTACTGGTTTTGGTACTAACTTATTTAATTATCACAACAATAAACCCTCAGCTTAGTTTTTTTAAATTAACAGAGCTTCCACCAGCCCCGCCTCCTCCGGCAGAAACAAAAGCTCCAGGAGTTTATTTTTATAAAGGTTCATCCAACTGTACCGACCCAGCCAAACTCTCTACAACCTCAAATGTACTAGACTTTGGACCAACACTAAAAAACCAGATTAATTCTGTTGGCATTGTCAACGACTCTGAAAGTTATATATCAATTTTATATAACAACCCAAATTTGTGGGGAAAATGTTTATATTTGAATCCCAACAAGCCCTGCCAACCTGCAGTTGATTCAACAACAGGCAAACCTTTTGCTTCATCGGCTTCTGTATACAGATATGATCCATCTCCTAATGGTGATGGAGTTTATTTTTTCCGTAAACCTTGTTTTAATAAAATTATCTCACAATACGGCAATATGACCGGCATGGTCAACTCATGTAAACAAGAAAGTGGGGGATATTTTAAAATTTCAAATTCAGAAATTAATAGCTCGGGAAACTCTGTTTATATTAAAAAATTAGATGATTTATGTTTTACTAATGGCCCTGATTGTGCATCTATGCAAAATGATGATTGCAACGTCCCCAAAGAAGAGCAAGATTGCATAAAATATGATACCAGTGGAGTTTGTACTCAAAGGGACTGCCCAACATTGGGCGGAGAAAATCTCTCATCTGTGCTAATAAATGGCGACTACCTTGTTCTATTTGTCTATTTTGGACCAGATGATGAAGACTACGGCCCGTGGTCTTCTTGCCAAGAGTTTTCGGCGCCAGATGACGTAAATAAATTGGGTCCACAACAATTGAAATGGGAAAATATAAGAAAAAACGGCAGTTTTCTGCCTAATTATGTTGTCATTATCCCAATAAAAAGGTAATCTATTTAGGTTTTATTACAATATGCCTGTCTAATCCTTCTCCTTGGCTTTCTGTGATAACATCTGTTCTCTGAGCCAGCTCGGCATGTACAACTCTTCTCTCATAAGACGACATTGGAGAAAGAATTTTTTCCTCTTTAGTCAAAGACACTTGGTCAGCCAAACTTTTGGCCATGCTTTTTAAATACTCAATCTTTTGTTTTTTATAATCGTTAATATCCAAATTTAAGTAAAAATTTGTCTCAAGTTTTTTATTTAAAACTGTTCTCAAAATGCGCTGAATCTCAAAAAGAGTCTGTCCACCCTGACCAATTAAAATCTGGGGTTCTTCTATTTTAACGTCTATATCAACAACATCTCTGTCTGCCCCGGTCTCATCTTTCTCAGAAGATGTTTTTACCTCGGCTCCGGAAACCGGCATTGTCATTTTATCAAAAAACTCCTCCACTATTTCTCCAATTTTTTTAACTTGGTTTTGTTCTATCATGTTATTTGCTTTTCTTCCAGCCCGAGGCTGGTCCGCCTTGGGCGGAAAAAATTAAATATTGCTGAATTATAGAAAATATTCCGCTTATTGTCCAATACAATCCTAAAGCAGATGGTAACCCTAAAAGTATAATAACAGTGAATACCGGCATAAAATACAGCATTTGTGTTTGCATTGCTTGTGAAAAATCCGCCTTTTTGTCCTGCCCATTAGTTTTAGCCTTTTTAGGCAGCATCATTTTTGTTTGGAAGTACTGTGTCAGTCCGGCAAGTATGGCTAAAATCATGTTTGGTTTTGACAAATCCAACAGGTGTATAAACATCGGATTTATCTGTCCCGGGTTTGCAATAAATGAGTATAATACACTAAGTTCTTTTGATTTTAAACCATTCCAAAAAACTTGGTACAAGGCAATTAATATAGGCAACTGCACCAAGGCTAAAAACAATCCTGAAAACGGATTTATTTTTTCACTTTTATAAAGAGCCAAAATTTCTTTAGCCTGCTTTTCTTTGTCATCTTTATATTTTTTTTGAACCTCCAATATTTTCGGCTGTACCTCCTGCAAACTCTTTTGAGAATGGACAGCTTTTATTGAAAGGGGATAGAGAATAAACCTTATAATAAGAGTTAAAAATATTATAGCTATTCCAAAGTCGTGTCCAGGTATATAGTTATACAACATCACCAGCGCATTAAAAAGCGGCTGATACAACATAACGTAGAAGAAATTTCCTATAGATTGGAACATATATTATGTATTGCTTCTTTAATTTCAGAAAATTCTTTTTTTTCTATGCCGGGCAGGGCTATTAAAACTATGTCTTTCCCTGGTTTGATACTTTTTTCCTCAACTGCCATAATCTCTGCTAACCTTCTTCTGACTTTATTCCTAACAACCGCCCTTTTTGACACCTTTAGACTTACCACAAAACCAAATCTATTCAGCCCTAAATTATTTTTTGCAATTCTAAAAATAAAAAGACTGTTCTTTAAGCTTTTAGAATTTGCAAAAATTGTCTCAAAGTCTCTTTTTTTCCTTATCCTGTTGGTCTTGGGTAACATAAAAGCTTATATGGCAATTTTTGCTCTGCCTTTTCTTCTTCTTCGCGCAAGTACCTGTCTGCCGGTTTTTGTCTTTTTTCTTCTCATAAAGCCGTGAGTGCGGGCTCTTTTTTTCTTTTTTGGTTTGTATGTAAAGCTCATTGTAGTATATTTATTTTATTAATGTATAATATAAACAGTATAACCTGGAAAAGGGAAATTTACAAGATGATTATTACATAATATTTATTGTGCGTCTGCCCATAACATAGGCTTCACAGCTTATCCACAGTTTAATAACACCTCTCTCTGTCTTACTCTCATTTGACAAGGGCCTCAATAAAAAGGCAAAATACAATATACTTTAAGTTAACAAATGGTTTTTAGTTTAATTATATGAATAATATAGAACTTTGGCAGTCTGTCCTAGCGCAGATGCAGTTTCATATTTCCAAAGCAAACTTTGCTACTTGGTTCCAGAATACTGAGATTATTTCCAAAGAAAATGAGAAAATAATAATTTCAGTGCCAAATGCTTTTTCTAAAGAGTGGCTAAGTAATAAATATAATAAGCTGATTTTAAAAACCCTGCATGATATAGACGACTCTATAAAGGAGTTGGATTTTGTCATAAAACCCCAAACAGCAAAAAATGCCCCGCCTTTGGTTACTATTGAAGATGAAAGGCCAGAAGACGCTCAACTAAAATTTGAAGAATTTAAAATAAATAAAGAAACCAACTTAAATCCTAGGTACACTTTTAATAATTTTGTTGTGGGCTCGTTTAATGAGTTGGCTCATGCAGCTGCCTTGGCTGTGGCTGAAAACCCCGGACTTACATATAACCCTCTTTTTATTTATGGGGGAACAGGACTTGGAAAAACACATTTAATACAGGCTATTGGCAACAAAATAGGCGACGAGGCAAAAAAGAAAAAAGTAAAATATATTTCTTCAGAAAAATTTGTTTCCGGTATTGTTTCCGCTATTAGAACAAACACTATGGAAGTTTTTAAAGCCAGCTTGGCTCCAATTGATGTTCTAATTTTAGATGATATACAATTTATTGCCGGGAAAAACAAAAGCCAGGAGGAGTTTTTCCATGTTTTTAATTCTTTGTATGAAAAAAATAAACAAATAATACTTTCCTCAGACAGACCGCCAAACGCCATAGCTGAATTGGAAGACAGGCTAAGATCTAGATTTGAAGGGGGAATGATTGCTGACGTCAGCCTACCAGATTATGAAACAAGGCTGGTTATTTTAAAACAAAAACTACAGGAAAAAAATATGGATTTGCCAGAAGATATTTTAGATTATATTGCTACCAATGTTAAAAAAAACATCCGCGAGTTAGAAGGCGCCCTAAACAAGCTTTTAATTTGCAGTAAAATCAACCAAGAATTGAATATAGAAACTGTCAAAAAACTTCTAAAGGGTTTTGTTTTTTCTCCGTTTGATGTAGCAAACTACAAAAAAATAATAGAGTCTGTTGCTAAATTCTATAATTTAGAGGAAAAAAACCTTTTTGACCCTACCCGCCGAAAAGAGATTGTAAAACCAAGGCAAATAGCTATGTTTTTACTCAGAAGAGAGTTAAAATACTCATTCCCAGCAATAGCAAGAAAATTTGGAGGCAAAGACCACACAACTGCCATTTATGCTTATAAAAAAATAATGCAAGAAAATGAGGAAAACAGCAAACTAACCGAAGAACTAAACATTATAAAACAGAGGATATACAGTGCATAACTTGGTACAAAAAGAGCAACCCTTTAACCTCAAAAAATACACACCATAAATTACACATTTTCTTCATATTATTTATCCACAACTTTTACACAAAAAAATTTGAACCTAAATAAAATATTCCTATTCTTATTTTAAAAATAAAAACACAAAATAAAAATTTACTAATAACAATAAGTATTTAATATTAATAAAAAAATTAATTATTATGAAAGTAGAAATCCTAAAAGAAAATTTAAAAAATGGACTAAACGTGGTTGAAAAAATTGTCGGGAAAAATTTGTCCCTGCCAATTTTAGATAACGTTTTAATAAACGCAGAAGAAAATTATTTAAGTTTTAGTTCAACAGACTTGGAAACAGCTTTAAAAATTTGGCTATTGGCTAAAATTATGAAAAAGGGGAAGGTTGTTGTCCCTGCAAAATTTTTATCTAACTTTGTTTCCTTGTTACCTAACGACAAGGTTTCCCTAGAGGAAAAAAAACAAGGGTTATATATTGAGTGTAAAAGTTTCAAAAACCAAATTCAGGGATTCAGTCCTGAAGAGTTTCCTTTAATCCCAGAATTTAAAAATTTAGACTATATAGAAATTGATAATAAAAAGTTTTGTCAGGGATTATCCCAAATAGTGGATATTGCTTCTCCTTCGCAAGCAAGGCCGGAAATATCGGGAATTTATTTTATTTTTTCAAAAAATATAATTAAAATAGTTGCCACAGACAGCTTTAGATTGGCAGAAAAAAGCATTACATTGGAAGCGCCCGTCAAAAACAACGTAACCTTTATACTTCCGCAAAAACCGGCCAGGGAAATAATTAATACGCTTGGGGAAAAAGAAGGCAAGTTGAAGATATATTTTTCAGCAAACCAACTTATGTTTGAATTTCCAATGGCCGATGTTCCTCACCCTCAAGTTCAAATCATTTCAAGATTAATAGATGGAGAATATCCAAATTATGAGGAAATTATTCCAAATAAATTTAAAACACATATCACTATTAAAAGAGATGAGTTTTTGAATCAGATTAAAGCGGCTTCACTTTTTGCCGGGAAAATAAACGAGGTTAAGATTATAGCAAACGTGGAAAACAAGGAAGTTGAAATTTTTGCACAAGACCCAGATATTGGCGAAAGCAAATCTAGTATTTCTGCCAAAATTGAAGGAGAAAACATTGAGGTGTCTTTTAATCACAAATTTTTAATTGACGGCTTATTAAACATAAAAAGCTCCGAAGTTATATTTGAAGTAAGCAAAGAAGAGGGCCCATGTATTTTAAAGCCGGTAGGGGATGCTAGTTACATTTATGTAGTAATGCCTATAAAATCCACTCAGGTATAATATTTTATTGGCCAACGGGAGTAACTATGTCTTGTGTTCTCCCGGAGGATATTAGCCAGTTATTAATTCCTGTCTGCCAGCTAGAGTATTGAGGATCAGTTGTTGGGTCTTGAGGTTGAGGGCCTTCTGGATTATTTTTGTTAATATAGTATAAGATTGTGTGAGTATCTGTTGCTGGAAGTTGGCCCATTAAAACTGGGCTTTTGTTTGTAATTGGATCTGGTGGAGTAAAACTTTGTATTGGGTTTTCAGAAACTATTTTTGTCATAATTCTGTTCCACATTGGAGCCGCAATTCCTACACCCTCATCATTTGTAGGCGAGTTATTATTGTTACCTGTCCAAACTCCAACAACCGCGAATGGCGTATATCCTACTGTCCAACCGTCAACAAAGTTTTGTGTTGTGCCTGTTTTGGCGGCAACTTGGTATCCTGGTAAATATAAAGGGGAGTGCGCGCCAAAAATTGGGGCCCTTGCATTGTTGTCTGACAAGATATCATTTATTTGTCTGGCAATCTGAGTATCTAAAACCTTTGTCGGCTGGGTTTGATTTTGTTCAATAATATTTCCGTCCGAATCGGTAATTTTTGAAATACTAACAGGGGGCAAATAATTTCCTTCTGCCGCAAAAACCCCGTAAGCAGAAGTCATTTCTAATAAATTAACATCTCCTCCACCCAAGACTAAAGACAAGCCGTAATTTTTTGTGTCAGTCAAAGTTGTAATGCCCAAGGCGCCCGCTGTTTTTAGAGTGTCGGGGATTCCTGCCAAATACAAAACTTTTACAGCTGGAATATTTAACGAGCAATTAAGCGCAGTGCGCAAAGTTACGGGGCCTCTGTTTTTGCCGTCATAATCTTGAGGGCTATAACATTGCTGGCCATTTGGATCTGTATTTTGATCTCCACTTGGATCACAGTTGGGGTTGAATTCTGTTTTTGTGTCCCAGACAACAGTGTTTGGAGTGTACCCCTTTTCAAACGCAGTGGCATAGGCAAAAGGTTTGAATGAAGATCCCGGCTGACGAGTTCCCATTGTGGCTACGTCATATTTTGGGTCAAATAAACAGTTTCCCGGTCCATTATCTTCGCAACCTGCCGGGTACGAATCTGCAAAGTAATCCTTTGAGCCCACCAAAGCTAAAATTTGGCCGTTCCTTGGGTCTAAAACAGTCATTGCCGCATTATATGCGCCCTTACTAATATTTGTGGTGTTGGCGTCTTTCATAGTCTGCTCAACAAACTGTTGCAGATCCCAGTTTAGAGTTGTATAAACCCTTAGCCCTTTTTCTTTTAGGTAATTTTCTCCATATTTATCATCTAAATATTTTTTAACATACAGTACAAAGTCGGGGGCTTTTATTGATTGGGTATTTTCAGAAAAGTTCAATTTTTCAGCTCTGGCTGTTTTTAACTGATCAGGCGTTATATATTCTAATTTTTGCATTTTTTCCAATATTGTATTTTTTGATTGCAGTAATTCCGCTTTATGAGGGCCGTAGGGAGAATAATAACTTGGAGCGGGGACCATAGCGGTTAAAACCGCCGCCTCAGCTATAGAAAGGTCGGAGGCTGGTTTGCTAAAATATGTTTGGCTGGCGGCTTCCGCTCCATACGCGTTTTGGCCAAAAGGAATCTGATTCAAATACCAGTCAAGAATTTGGTCCTTAGAATATTTATTTTCCAATTCTATGCTCAAAACAACCTCCCGTATTTTTCTAGAGAGACTTTTTTGGTTTGTTAAATATACAGACCTTATAAGTTGTTGAGTTATTGTGGACCCTCCTTGGCTTTTTGATTGCGAAGTTATATCAACCCAGACAGCTCGTAGTATTCCAATGGGATCTATACCTCCATGTTGATAAAAACGCGAATCTTCCGATGCCAGCACAGAGTGTTTCAAATTGTCAGAAATTTTATCAAAAGAAACAATTTCCCTTTTTTCCTCTCCATAAATATCATATAAGAGAGTTTTGCCGGTGCTGTCGTATATTTTGGTTGACTGTATAAATGGAGTTTCAGTAAATTTTTCCGGCTGGGGTAGATTCCATGTGAAATAAATAAATACAGCCAAAATTAACAAACACCCAGCCAAAAATAAAAAGGCCAAGTATTTTAATATTAAAAGCCAGATATGTTTTTTGTTCTTCATAATTTTATTAATTCATTAATTAAAGGACAAAACCGGTAAAAAAGCAAGGCTTAGCACAACACAAGAAGAAAAGAAAACTCCGCCGAGTTTTAGTCGGCAGAGTCTGTTTTGCGGATATTTTATTCTTCGTCGCCTAATGTGTCGTCATCGTCAGTTTTTTCAGCGTCGTCATCGGCGTCATCTGTGTCATCGTCTAAATCATCTTCTTCATCATCGGCATCGTCGTCATCTGTGTCTGTCCACGCGTCATCAATATCATCGTCTTCACTTATTAACCTTGTTAAAAATTCCTCTTCCATTTTTTTATTTTGTTATTTTTAATTATTATATTTTATCATTATATTTTTTTAAGAGTTATTGTCAATACCCCCTTCTGCACAGACGCCTCTACCCGCCCTAATAACTTTTTATTGCAGCACAAATTGCAACCCCCAAAGCGTCATATGCGTCATCCTTTTTCCTGTTATTCTTTTTCAAATCAAACCCGCTTATGTCTACTGTTTTTTCAATCATCTGTTTAATTTGTTTTTTTTCCGCTCTGCCATACCCGGTAATGGCCATTTTCATCTGTAGGGGAGTGAACTCATAGGTAAGTAGTTTCTTCTCTGCTGCCGCCAATAAAATAACCCCTCTGGTCTGACTGACCGGCATAACAGTCTTTAAATTCTTAAAAAAGAACAAGGTTTCCACGGACATTACACCTGGCTTGTATTTCTCTATTAACTTATTCACTTCTTTATAAATATGCTTTAATCTTTCTCCCGTTGTAGCAAACTTATCCGTAATAATACACCCAAAATCCACCACCTCAAGCCTCTGAGCAGTATGTTTCTTAATAATAGAATATCCCACAATCACCGACCCCGGGTCAATGCCTAAGATAATCATAATTTTTTCCTGTCTTGAGGACTTTTTAAATAATTATTTTTAGAAACTATTGATTTTCCCAATCTTTGCTCTAATTTCTTCCGAGCTCCACCAGCGATATCTCCACCCGTAGTGGCATCACTTTTTAATTTTGGCATTCCTTGTGAGTTTTTGGTTCTATGAATTTCCGTTGTTGACCGTTCTCCCAACATAACAAAAATTAATTCTAAATCATCCATGTGGTCTCGTAAATTCTCTCGTTTTAAATTTTTCAGTTTTTTGTAATCGCTTGGAGTGACTCCAAAAGTCGCCTTTGAAATTTCCGCAGTCAAAATTTCATAATCCTTTTGTTCAGCAGCTCCTCTCTTTTGCCACTCATCTGTAAGTTCTTCGCGGATAAAAATCCCGCGCATTCTTTTTTCAATCCAATCATCAGAGTAGCCTTTTAGTTTGTAAAGCATTCTGGTACGCTTGGTCGCTAATTCAGGGTTTTCAATTTCCTGCACTCTCTCATGCCCGACTTTTGCCAACCACCTCTTAAATGGCTCAGCCTTGGGCGAGGGGATAGACTGTATAATCCTAAAAATCCCTTCTGTGTTAGCACAATCGGTTTCATACTTTTTCCCATCAGAGGATTCTAATTTCAGTTGTCGACAAATTGTCGATAACTCAATTTTTTCTTCATCTTTTACTCGGGTTTTCATTTTATGCCAATAGTCATTGGGGTCTAAGCTATCTGTAAGAGCGCCCACAACAGCTATCACCGAAAACCACCATTCATTTTGGTAAATAGTTTTCCTAATTTTTTGACCTTTAAACAGAACAATCTTCGTTATTTTATTTTGGTCTACACCCACCTTGTCTTTTTCCATATATTGTTTTTGCCCGTCAAAATGCTTTAGCTTTTGTCAGGTTTGTTTATCTCCATTCTACCAAAAAATTAGCCAAAACGCGATTGATTTATTACGATTTTTTGTATTCTCAATAATAGTATGTTTTTTGGCTTGAGCCAAAAAACAGTATACGGCCCTTGACTTGAAGTCGCCGGGCGGGGGTAAACTAAAGGCAAGATAATAAAATTAAATAAAAAATAAAATTATGCCAAGAAAAACTGGAGAAGAACCAAGAGTTGAAGAACAATTAACCCTAGAGCAAATCAAAGAACAAAAAATGGCTGCCTTTGGAACTAATTACGATACTGCCAATCAGTTCGTAACTTTGATCTACAAAGACGGCAAGGAGAGGATAGCTCTTTTGGCACAAAGTTAGAAACACTTTTGAATAATTGCACAGACATGGCTGAACCTGATGGTACAGTCAATCCTGAATATGTAGAACAACGTCTAGAAAAAATACAAGAACTAAAAGAGTCTTTAGCGGTTTTTGAAGCCAGTATTAGTTTAGATTTTTTTCACAAATTAAGAATACAGATTGATAATTTAAGGGATGCATTAAAAAAAGGGGACCCAACAATGATTTCTATTTTTGCGTCGGGACTTGATGGTTATTACGATGGAATTATGTCGGTTAGTAGGAAATTTTTAGCTCCAGCCGATGAGATCGCTGAATAGATAAGAAATAATATCTATGAAAAATCCGCGGAGACAAATCTGCGGATTTTTTTGTACAGAATAATTTAGTTTTTTAGGTTGGAGTAGATTTCGTTGACGGCGTCGTTGTCGTCTAGGGCTTCGAAGAGGCGTTGGGCTTGTTCTCTTTCTTTTTCAGAAATTGTGACTTCTTCTTTAGCTACAAAATCTATAGATGCAGAGTCTATTTTTATTCCTTTTGCTTCTAGGGCTTTTTTTACGAGGTCTAAATTCTCTGGTTTTGTGTAAATATCAACTGTGTTTTCGCGGGCGGCAACATCTTCGGCTCCAAGCTCTATGGCTAATAACTCTAATTCTTCTTTCGATGTTCCTGCTACTGAAACGGTTATTGTTCCTTTACTCTCAAACATCCATTTTACTGCTCCTTCGCCGGCCATTTTACCGTTGTTTTGGTTAAAAATAGATCTTATTTCGCCTAAAGTTCTATTTGTATTATCAGTAATTCCGCTGACAACTACGGCAATTCCAGCTGGGCCAAAACCTTCGTAAGAAACCGACTCCAAACTTTCGCCGGCCAATTCACCGGTTCCTTTTTTAATTGCCCTTTCAATGTTTTCTTTGGGCATATTGGCACCTTTTGCTTGCTCAATTATAGCCTTAAGCTTAGAATTTTTCTCAGGGTCTCCAGAACCGCCTCCGTCTTTTACGGCTATTGTAATTAGTCTGCCGTATTTGGATAGCATTTTGCCCTTTTGGGCGTTATTGGCCATTTTTGTGGCCATGACTGTTTTTGCATGACTATGTCCTGACATAAAAGTATAATACTAATCTACAAATCTTATACTAATCTACAAAAATACGAATTCGTGTTTCCGTAGATTAGAATATTTTCCGTAGATTAGTGTTGTGTTTTAAAAAACCTTAATTTAATTAATAATACTAATATAGCTAAAATTATCGTTACCCCCAAAACCGTAAAAAATAAAAACCAAGGATTTGTCTGGTTGATATCTATGCTTTGGCTCAAACCCGCTGCAAGCGGGGTAACACTGTTATTTTTAACAGAATTATCTGCTTTTGGCAATACTGCTTTTGTAATAGCCGTAATAATATTCATAGTCCCAGGTGTTAGAGTTGTGCTCCAACTCCATCCGGAGGATGTTTTACCATAAGATTGTCCTAAAGGAGACGAAGTAAAATTAACAGAGTCCACGGTCTTTTTATCTGGTGTTAGCAAGTTTAAACCATCCTGTTCATTATTCAACATTATTTTTGTCTCTGGTCTTTTGAGGACTAAAAATCCGTTGGCCATAATTTTGGTGATGCTTGGGATTGTGTAGGTTGTTATTGTACCGGCTCTGTCTTGTAACTGCCACCCAGACAAATCCACATCGGTACTATTTGAGTTGTAAATTTCTACATATTCGTCTGTTTCATCCGCCCCCGTCGGATTTGGCAAAATTTCGTTTATATATATGCCCGATGGGTAGGTTATAGGTGTTGGATTTTGGGTGTTAGGTGTTGGAGTGGGCGTTGGCACAGGGGGAGTCGGCTGAGTTTGTTCGACGTCGGACGTCGAACAATTTACACAGGCTAATCCTTGGTCTTTTATTTTTTGCAAAGTTGCCGGTCCAATTCCTTTTACATTATCTAGATCATTTATTGAAGAATACGGCCTGCCATCTATTATACGTTGCGCATATACCGGTCCAATTCCAGTTAGAGTGTCTAATTGTTGCAAAGAAGCTGTATTAATATCTACTCTGTCTGCTGCAAAAACCCCGTCCGCAAAAAAGCACGTAGAAATTAAAATAATCAGTAAATTTTTATTCATTTAAATATTATACAACAAAAAAAGATTATCTGTAAGTAATTTATGTTGATAAAAATATAATTAGTGATAATATAAAATTGAATCAGTGTTCGTTAACAACGGCTCAAAAGAGCCATCACAAGAAGGATGGGAAACATGAAAGCGAAAAAGGTTGCTTTTTGGCAGAAAGTTCTTAAAGAGGTTGAGGTAGCCGTCAACGCTCTTCTCATCTTAAGCATACGAAGCACCGACGAACCAGCCAAGGTTAGAATGATTATTTTCAATTCCACAAAAAAGATTCTCAAGGATGCCTTGAAAAAAATCAGCAAAGCTCCTTCGATTAAAAAACCTGGTAAAAAACCCAACAAAAAAATGGATAATGATCAGTTTTTGTGTGTCCATCTTGCCCGCTATTACTATCACATTGAATCGCGCCAGAGAGGAAAGGACAAATGCGGGATGGGTATCTTGGAACTTTACGGAATGCTGGTAGCTCTGAAAATAATCGTAAACGATTACGATGGCCAGATTTTTAGGGAGCTTACCAGAGGCCAACGCGCGGTTGTTGAGATGAAAATCGGAACGCCGGCTTTCCCTCCAAAGTTCGACCTGCCTTAGACAAGGCTCGAAGCACAGCGATTAATCCGCTGTGCATTTTTTTGTTTTGATAAATTGGCGGTTTGTGATATAAACGAGGTATGAGCATTAAAGATATAAAAAATAAAATAAAGCCGATCTTAAAACGCCACGATGTTAAAAGGGCGTCGATTTTTGGTTCTTATGCTAGAGGAGAGCAAAAAAAGAAGAGTGATGTGGATATTTTGATAGAGTATAGGAATGATGATAAAAGTTTGTTTGATTTAGCTGAATTACAAATTGAGCTGGAAGAAAAGTTGAAGAAAAAAGTTGACTTGGGAGAATATTCAAATATCCGTCCTCAAATTAAGGATAGAATATTAAACGAGCAGGTTTTTATTTTATGAAAAATGAAAATAGAAATTTTGCGATGTTTTTACAAGACATTATTGAGTGTGCGGAAAAGATTGATAAGTATACAAAAAATATAACTGAAAACGATTTTACAAAAAATGAACAAATTAAAGATGCGGTTATAATGCGAATTGGAATTGTTGGTGAGGCGGTTAAAAATCTACCAGCCGGATTGAAGAAAGGGCATAAAGAAGTAAATTGGAAAAAATCGGTTAAAATGAGAAATATTTTTATGCATGTGTATTTTGGAATTGATTGTCATAGATTGTGGAAGACAGCAAAAGTAGAAATTCCAGTCTTAAAAGAAAAAGTAGCAAAAATTCTGGAAGAACTCAATGTGAATAAATTAATATAAGTAAAAATATAAAAATTATGGCAGAACAAAAAGAAAGGTCATCACAAGAAGAGGAATTGCAAAAGGAGTTTAATTTTGGAGAAGTTCCATCGGATTTTTTGCAGAGGAATATTGATAATATGAAAAACACTTCATATTCTCCAACAAATAATGAAGCCCCAATGACGCCTTGGCAGGAAAGGTTTGTCAAAGCCGCAGAAAACGAATTGCAAAGAAGGAAAGACCAGGAATCTTCCGCCGCCGCATAAACAGGACTTAAAAATCGCTCAGTGGAGCGATTTTTGTTTAGAACAGATTACTTTGTTTTTTTAGGTGTTTTAGGTCTAGGTGTTCGTAGGCTAGGTTAGTGGCAACTCGGCCCTTGGGAGTACGTTCTAGGAGACCACATTGCATAAGATAGGGTTCATATATATCTAAGATAGTTTCTTCTTCTTCCATAGCGGCGGCGGCTAGAGATTGTAGACCAACCGGGCCCCCGCTAAATTTTTCTATTAAGGCTTTTAATATATTTCTATCACTTGGGTCTAAACCCATTAAATCTACCTCCAAAGAATCTAAAGATTTTTCGGCAATTTCTTTTGTAATAATTTCCACTCCCTGAACTTGGGCAAAGTCTCTGACTCTTTTTACTAGTCTATTTGCTACTCTTGGAGTATATCTTGATCGCTTGGCAATTGCTTCCACAGCCTCAGGCGCCATTTTTATTTTTAAAAGTCTGCCCGAGCGTTCAATTATTTTTTTAACATCTTCTAAATTGTAAAAATTAAGTTGGAAGGTTGCTCCAAATCTATTACGTAGGGGAGCAGACAATAAACCTGGTCTTGTAGTGGCTCCAATCAAAGTAAATTTAGGCAATTTTAATTCCATGGTGCGCGCCATTGGGCCTTTTCCCAAAACCAAATTTAATTTGTAGTCCTCCATAGCCGGATATAGGTATTCTTCTATGGTTTTATTAATTCTGTGGATTTCATCTAGAAACAAAACATCACCCTCTTGTAGGTTTGTTAAAATAGCAGCTAGGTCGCCGGCTCTTTCTAAAGCGGGACCAGAAGTTGAGCGGATTGTTTTACCCATTTCCTTGGCAATTAAAAGCGCTAGAGTGGTTTTACCCAATCCTGAGTTGCCATAGAACAATAAATGGTCAGGGGAATGGCCCCTTTGTTTGGCGGCAGTTATAATTATACGGATATTCTCTTTAATTTTGTCTTGTCCAACGTAATCAGCCCAAGAACCCGGCCGTAAGGTCGAGTCTAACACGTCGTCTTCTTTTTGCGGTTTTTCAGGTACAGGGGTTGACATATAGATTAAATAGTGATATACTCAAGGATATTTGAATTATACCATAAACGACCCTAGAATTGGAGGTATTTATTTGGATTTTTCTCAGCTTTGGATAATCTTGCTCCGGCTCGATTATTCCTCGGAAAAATCTTTCTTTATGTCCCAGACATAAAAGTACCTCCAATTCTAGGGTCGTTTCAAAAGCTTATTGACAACTCAAAGTGGAAGGAATGGCTGATGAAAAATACACTTACAGAATTCGGTCATAGCATGGCGTATGTAATCTCTACCATATGGAGCAATATCCCCGAAATCATCATAGCGGTAGGATGTGCAACCGCCTGGACGCTATTGTTCTACGTTGTAGAGTCAGGGATACAATCGGATCCGATGGTCATTCATGATTCTGCCGTGTTGTCTTTGAGACTTATGGGTTTAGGATACCTTACTCTCATTATCGAGATACTGGTATTTAGGAAATCCTAGCCATTTAAACCTTTCATTTTCTTGCCCTTAGTAACTTTTCAGTGGACGGGGCTGTTTTTTTATATTTTTTCAACCTGCTGTTCCTCGTCGGCTTCGACTACGCGGGCGACTTCGTCAAAAGTGGTTTTGCCTTCAGCTATGTCTATCAGACCGGACTGGTACATTGTTACCATTCCTTTTTTTATGGCCAGCTCTCTAATATCTGAAACTGGGGGATTGGTTAAAATAAACTTTTCCATTCCCGAATCAACTAAAAATGCTTCAAATAGTCCCTGTCTGCCTCTATATCCTGTAAAATTGCAGGCTTGGCAGCCGCCCTCTTTTATCTTGGCAACTTTTACTTTATCCAAATCAGGTATTTTTATATTTTTTGGCAAATCTTTAAGTCCTTTTTTTAGCTCTGCTAATTCACTTGTAGAGGGCTTGGCAAGGGTTGAACACTCTTTACACACTTTTCTCAATAATCGCTGTGCTACTGCCATTTTCAATCCTGATGCTACCGATGAGGGCTCTACACCAAGGTCCACAAGTCGCGGGATGGTTCCAGCCGCGTCATTGGTGTGCAAGGTTGATAGTACCAAGTGGCCAGTCAAAGACGCCTGAAGGGCTATTTTTGCGGTTTCTAAGTCTCTAATTTCACCAACCAAAATAACATCTGGGTCTTGTCTTACAATTGACCGTAAGCCATCGGAAAAGTCATATCCTTTTTCCGGGGCAACCTGCGTTTGCGAAACTCCTGTTAGGTGATATTCAATTGGGTCTTCAATTGTTATAATTTTAATCTCCGGGTTTTGTATTTTTTTTAAGAAGGCGTAAAGAGTAGTTGTTTTACCAGACCCGGTCGGACCGGTAACAATTATCATTCCGTTTGGTTTTGTAATTTCTTTTTGAAAAGTTTTGTATAAGTCCTCCCTTAAACCTAAATCTTCCAAAGAAATTAAACTTTTTGGATTTAGTATTCTCATCACAATTGACTCGCCATATTCTGCCGGCAAGCTGGAAGTTCTTACTTCAATCAGTAAATCAGCAACCATTATTGTAAACCTACCATCCTGCGGCTTGTCTGCAATATTAAGTTTTAGTTTTGAAAGAAGTTTTAAACGGCTAAGCAAATGGTGGTAAGCATCATGTTGAAAGAAAACAACATCCTGCAAAATACCGTCCAACCTAATTCTAAGTCGCGCCTCTTCTTCTTGTGGTTCAATGTGAACATCGGAAGTATTAAGCGTTATGGCTCCATACAAAATAACATCCAAAAGCTCTGTGACATTTTGCGTTGAATACTCTTTAATTTTATTCTTAAAAGCCTCAATGTCTTTTACTTGAGTTTTGACTTCTTCAATAATTTTTGGAGAAATTGTCACCGACCCCAATAATTTTTTTGTTTCTTCCATATAATTATTTACTGTAAATATTTTTTACTATTTCTTCTAAGCTGGCCCCTTTTTTCATTAAATCTGAAGCAAGTTGGAAAACATCAGCAGAAAGTTTATTTTTAAAATTTTCAGTGTATATAACTAGGCCCGTCAAAAGGCATTGGGCAGTCTCCCCGACCAAACCCCGCATTGCGGGGATTGTGACGGGCCCGTCTAAATGCCCTTCGGGGCTTTTGTCGGGTTTTATTAGGTTATAAATAACCTCCGACATCGAACCTTCTCCTATTAAGTTTATTTTACCAAATTTTTTGTTATTTTGCTTGTTGTCGATATCCACAACTGGAGAATCCAGTAAAAAGCCAAAATAATTTAACTTTTCCGATAATTCTTTTTGGTAGTCTTCTACGCCAACTGTTATTATTAGGTCTGGCTTAGCTTCCTGAAAATAAAATGAAATATTATCTTTTTTTATAGATCCGCCCTCTAAGGTTAAATGTATTTTAAAAGCTTCGTCTTTTTTTTCGTAATGAATTTGCGATATTTGAGCTACTTTGGTTGGGATAGAAACTACAAAGTTTTTAGGATAAGAAATAAAATCTAAAGATGGAGATAAAAATTTTAAATTTTCAGGCAGAGATTCAATAATAAGGTTTACATTTTTGCCTAAATCTTTTAAAGTATAAAAAAGAGCCAGTGTAGAGGTTATTGCCTCTGGCTCCTGCGAAGTAATCAAATAAATATTTTTAGAATTGTCTATTAAATTTTTTGTTTCTTGGTTTTCCATATTTTTATACCTGCCCGCTAGCAGGCGGGGATTATAATACCCTAAACGAATTCAAAAAATAAGTCAAACAAAATCTGTGGATAAAAAATACATCACAACCAGCGCAAAACAAACCCAAAAGCTTGGCGAAAATTTAGCCGAAGAGATTTTGGCAACCGTGCCTCAAAAAGGAGCAGTTGTTTTGGCTTTGTTCGGAAATTTAGGGGGAGGCAAGACAACTTTTTTGCAGGGATTTGCAAAAGGTCTTGGCATAAAAGATAAAATATTAAGCCCAACTTTTGTTATACAGAAAAGATTTGAAGTGCCGGGCTTTAGATTCAAAGATTTTTATCACATTGATTGTTACCGGCTAAAAGATGAAAAAGATGCTGCTGAATTGGGATTAAAAGATATTTTAAAAGACGCCAGAAATATTATTGCAATAGAATGGCCCGAACGTATTAAAAAAGTTCTCCCCAAAAATATCATCAAAATAGATTTTAAATTTATTGACGACAAAACTCGCAAAATTAAATTTGACAGGGATTTTTAGAAGAGTAAAATATAATTATAATAATGAACAAGAAAACTTTTATTTATAATTTACTAATTTTAATTGTCTCGGTAGTAATAGTTGTTTTGTTTTCTTTGGATTTTTGTTCCACGCATGTCGTCAATATGGATTTTGCGGTGATAATTTGGGCACTTTCAGGTTTTGCGTTTTTCATATTAAATTGCATGAGTCTGTTTTTAAAAGTTGAAAGACCATTAAGGTTTAGTAAATATATATTTTTGATATTTTCTGTTATTTTTTTGTTATTGATAATATATATCCCTAAGATTTCTGGTAGTTGTTAAATAGGCATTAAGTGCTGTAAACAAAAAAATATTCTCGTAAAGCGGGGTTATTTTTTTTGGGTGAAAAATGTGATAAGATAAGGAATGGAAAATAAAAAGAGATTAATTATTATTGATTCTAATGCGTTGTTGCATAGGGCGTTTCATGCGTTGCCACCTTTAATGACAAAGACGGGGCAGGAGACTGGGGCGGTTTATGGATTTTTGCTGACTTTGTTTAAAGCAATAAATGATTTGAAGGCTGACTATGTTGTGGCTTGTTTTGATACAAAAATGCCTACATTTAGGCATGAGATGTATAAAGATTATAAGGCACAAAGACCGGTAACGCCATCGGGAATTGTTTCGCAGATACCTGTTACCAAAGAAGTTCTTGAAGCTTTTAAAATTCCAGTTTTTGCAAAAGAAGGAGTTGAAGCAGATGATTTGATTGCTACTATCTGCGCAAAAACTCCAAATACCGAAATATATATAGTTTCAGGTGACATGGATAATACTCAGTTGGTCAATGAAAATATAAAAGTTTATACTTTGGGCAAGGGTATCAAAGATACGGTAATTTATGATATAAATAAAGTAGTAGAGCGGTTTGGAGTAAAACCAGAGCAAATGGTGGATTATAAGGCTCTTACGGGAGATGCTTCCGATAATATTCCGGGAGTTGAAGGAATTGGCAAAAAAACAGCAGCTGAAATAATTGGGCAATATGGCAGGATAAAAAATCTTTATGATGAGCTTGCCACAGACACAGCAGTTTTAAAGCCAAAGGTAAAAGAAATGTTAAAGAAGAATAAAGAATCTGCTTTAATGTCACGAGACTTGGCACAAATGAAAAGTGATGTAGATGTAAATTTTATTTTGGATGATTGCAAATTTGGAGGTTATGACAAAAACAAAGTGGAAGAAATTTTTAAAAAATTAGAATTTAACAGTCTTATAAATCGTTTACCATTATGTCCAAGCTTATAACAAAAATAACTGTTCCAATAATTTTAGTCGGATTTTTCACAATAGCTATTTTTATAGCTCTTAATTATGAACAGTTAAACAGTAGTTTTTACATTGTTTTTTTGCTTCTTGTTATTTTTATATTTTTTTTCGGACTGGCAGTGGGACAAAATTTTTCTTCACCCATCAAAAAATTATTAGACAGAGCTAAAGAATTGAGCAACGGAGATATATCAAGTCAAGTTTTTTTAGAAACAAAAGATGAACTTTCAGAATTGGCATCTACCTTTAATAAAATAGCGGAGGAGTTAAAAATAAGTCAGGAGCAGGAGAGGGATATGGATAAGTCAGTGGATATAAAAGTAAGAGCCAAAACACAGGTTTTAGAGGAAACAATTGACGCTTTGGAGCAAAAAGTGAGGAATAGGACAATAGAGGCAGAAAGGTTGGTCAAAAGAGTTAATGAATTGGAGGAAGAATTAAAAAGTAAAAAGCAAGATGCCAGAGCTTCCTGAAGTTCAAACAACCGTAGATGGGTTAAATAAAAAGGTGCTTAAAAGCACCTTTGTTGATGTTTGGTCTGACTGGAGCAAGATTGTTAAGAAACCCCGCCTACCCGGCGGGCAGGCTAAAAATTTTGATGCATTTAAAAAAGAAATAAAAAATAAAAAAATAGAAAAAATTTGGCGCAGAGCCAAGAATATAATTTTTGATTTATCTGAAGGGCACTCTCTTTTGGTCCACCAAAAAATGACCGGGCACTTGTTAGTGGGTAACTGGCAACTAGTAAATGGTGACTGGAAACCAATAGATAAAAAAAGCCCGTTGAATGACCCGTATAATAGATTTTTACACTTAGTATTTTTTCTTGATAATAAAAAAATGCTGGCGCTGTCTGATGCAAGGAAATTTGCAAAGGTTGAATTGTGGAAGACAGAAGAACTGAAAAAAGAGCTGGATAAATTGGGGCCAGAGCCCTTGGAAAAATCTTTTACTTTTGAAAAGTTTAAAGAAATATTAAAAGATAAAAATGGTAAGGTTAAACAGGTTTTAATGAAGCCCGAAGTAATTGCTGGCATTGGGAATATTTATTCTTCAGAAATATTATGGCAGTCAAAAATTCATCCGGAAAAAAGTGTTGCAAAATTAAACGAAAAAGAGTTAAAGTTGATTTATCAGAATATAAAAAAAGTTTTAGAGACGGCCGTTAAATTGGGCGGAGAAAGTTTTTCAGATTATAGAAAACCCGATGGAACTAAGGGAGATTTTGACTCTGAGAGAAGGGCATATAATAGAGAGGGGCAAAAATGTAGCCGTTGTGGTACTAAAATAAAAAGAATACATTTTGGAGGGCGAAGCGCTTTCCTTTGCCCTAATTGTCAAAAATTATAATGATTTATTTTATTTTTGGGGAAGATTCATATAGGAGTAAAAGGAAGTTAGATGAGATTATTTTGAGTTACAAGGAAAAGCACAAATCCGGGTTGAGTTTATTATATATAGATGTTGAAAAAAAACAGTTCAAAGATTTTTACAGCGAGCTTAAAATTACTTCAATGTTTGCTGAGAAAAAACTTATAATTTTAAGTAATGTTTTTGCAGAAGATAAATTTGTTGAAGATTTTTTGGAAAATATAAAAGAGTTGGAAAACGCAAAAGATATTATTATTGTCTATGAGGATTGTGTCGCTGACAAACGAACCAAGCTCTTTAAAGAGCTTCAAAAACGCGCTAAATGTCAGGAGTTTGAGCCACTGGATTTTGCCAAAACAAAAAATTGGGTGGTAAAAGAATTTGCAACGCATGGCGCCAAAATAAATAATGACGCGCTGGAGTTTCTGGTAAACTTTGTGGGAAATGACTTGTGGCAAATGACAAATGAAATAAATAAGCTGTCTAATTATGGTTTGGGAAAAAGCATAAAAAAAGAAGATGTGGAGCTTTTGGTACGGCCAAACACAGAGAATGAAATTTTTAAAACAATTGAGGCAGTAGCCTCAAAAGATAAAAAAACGGCATTGTCTTTATTGCATAAGCATCTTGACGACGGGGAAGCTCCCCTTTATCTTTTGTCCATGATTGCGTATCAGTTTAGGACACTTTTAATTATTAAAGATTTACAAGATAAAAAAGAACCGTATGGGTTAATTGCAAAGAAATCAGGGTTACATCCGTTTGTGGTGCAGAAAAGTTCATATTTGTGCAATCAATTTACAATGGAACAACTAAAAAAAATCTACCGGAAAATTTTTCAGATAGATTCGGATATTAAAACAGGGAAGATTGAGGCAGAGACGGCGCTAGACTTGTTACTTTCGGAAATATAAAAAAATCTAGGTTTGCCCTAGATTTTTTTGTCTATTAATTTTGTGAGACGTGACTTATGCCTTGAGGCATTATTTTTTTTGATTACGCCAACCTTGGCGGCCTTGTCAAAAGCTTTATATATTTCCGGTAAAAGCTTTTTTGCCTCGGTCATTTTCTTTGCCAAAACTAAAGCTCTAGCTTCTTTAACAAGCTTTTTTATTTTGTCCTTATAGACTACGTTCTGCTCATGTCTTTTGGCAGATTGTCTGATTGCTTTTTTTGCTGATTCTGTTATTGCCATAGTTATATAATTTATATAAACATATAATACCAGATAATAGTTTTTTTTGCAATAGTAGTAAACACGTGTTATATTATAGGTGGTAGTTTGCTCTACCGTTTCGTTCTTTGTCATTATTGACTACCTAACCGAGTAGTAAGAAAAACAGGAGACAAACATGAGAGTCCTTTTGGTTTATCCCGAGTTCAAAGTAACCTTCTGGGGGTGGAAATACCTTCTGAGGATTATTGGTAAAAGAGCAGCTTTCCCTCCGCTGGGACTGCTTACGGTGGCTGCCATGCTTCCGGAATCATGGGAAAAGAAGTTAGTTGACCTAAACGTTTGTAAGCTCACTGATGAAGATATCAGATGGGCAAACTATGTTTTTGTCGGCGCCATGATAACGCAAAATGATTCAACGCAAGAAGTGCTTAAGCGTTGCGAAAGAATGGAAATCCCTGTAGTTATGGGAGGCCCAATCCTTGAAAAAGGCTGTGAAGAATTTCCTAGTGTAAGGCATTTTCTGCTGGGAGAAGTGGAAAATATAATGCCACAATTTTTGAATGATCTGGCGTTGTATAGGGCAAAAAAGGTTTATCTTTCTCCGCCCAACACTTTCCCTGATATGTCTGCTTCGCCAATCCCTTTGTGGGGGTTGATCAATCCAAGATATTACGCATCTATGCTTGTCCAATTTGTGAGAGGTTGTCCATATAAGTGTGAATTTTGTGCAGTGGCTAATCTCAATGGTCGCACTCCGCGGGCAAAATTGCCGAAGCAATTTTTGCGCGAGTTAGACGCTCTGTACAAGACGGGGTTTAGAGGAGGAATCATGGTGGCCGACGACAATTTTATTGGTAACAAAGCAAAGGTAAAAGCTATGTTGCTAAGACTTGTTGGTTGGCAGATTACTCACAAATACCCGTATGAATTCACAGTGGAAGCCGATATTACTCTTGCTGACGACGAAGATCTAATGGATCTAATGGTTAAGGCCGGATTCAAAAAGGTTTTTCTAGGTTTGGAAACGCCCAACAAGGAATCTCTTATTGAATGCGGTAAAACGCAAAACGTCAACCGCGATATGTGTGCTGACGTAAAAAAAATTCATAACCATGGTTTAGTTACACTGTCTGGGTTCATTTTTGGGTTTGATCACGACGGCCCGGATATTTTCAAACAGCATATTGAATTCTATCGGAAAACAGGGATAATTTTCCCAATGCTTAGTATGCTTCAGGCTTCCAAGGGAAGTCTGCTGTATAAAAAAATGGAGGAAGAAGGCAGATTACAGGAACAGGCATCGGGTAATAACACTGATTGCCGGCCAAACTTTGCTTGCAAAATGCCAGTTGGAACTCTTGTACAAGGATACAAGGATGTTTTAAAGACAGTCTATTCTCCTAGGGAATACTATGAAAGAATACGTGTTTTCCTGAGAGAATATAATACCACCAAAAAGGTGGCCAGGAAAGTGACTGCAAGCGACGTTTCTTTATTTTTTTCATCTGTCTGGCGCATAGGGATATTCGGCGGTTTTAGGACCAGCTTTTATTACTGGCGGACATTGTCGCTGGCATTTTTTAAGCATAGGCGAGCCTTTTCTGAAGCAGTAACATTCTGGGTATACAGGTTACACTTCTGGAGGTTTGCAAAAAACAATAACTCGTAGGCCCATTTGGGCGAGTATGTAGGACGAACGGTCGTCCTATTTTTTTTGTTTTGACTTTTGGATTTTTAGTGGTAAAATTGAAATATGGCAAAAAAAGAACCAGGTTCAAGCGAGCAGAAAAATGATTTTAGCGAATTAAATTCTGCCGATTTTCCTGTGGAAATTCCTCTAGTGGTTAGTGGTCCAATTGAAAAACAGTTAGCAGAGAAGGGTTATACTAAAAAACAAATAAATGGGCTAACGCCAGAAGCGGCACAGAGAATTCTTAATGAAAAAAAAGCAGATAAACAACCCGAAGGAGAAGCACCAAAACCGGAAGTCACCTTAGAAAAAGTAGAAGCTGAAACCGAAGAACAACTTGAAATAAATCTTTTTCAAAAACAAGAAGATGAAATAGTCAGAGGCATTATTGTTGAGACAACTAAAGTTGATAGCGGAACAATAAAAGCCGCTGATGGTTTTTTGGCTAAAGATGCCGATGGGTTATACAGAGAGTTTGCCTTGGAGTGGTTTGGAAATAACGAAGATGCAATGAAGAAGGAGGGAAGAGTTATCCCCGACAATGCTTCCGATGAATGGAAAATCAGTTTGGTTTTGGGTTCTAAAGAAAAAGGTGGTATGGGGGCTGCAGCAGAAGTGAACAAACCAGAATATAAAACAGTGCGTGAGCGAATGGACAGGATAGGAGTGCTTAGGGCCGATATAAAAAAAGGCAATGTCCCTCCGGAAACACCATTTTTGCTGCTAAATTATTTACAGGAGAAATTTGAAAAGGAGCAGAAGGAACTTGAAAGTCAAAAGGAAAAAGCGCTTGGAGGCGATGCGGCAGCAGAAATTTTTGTTGCAAGTAAAACAAAAGAGCTCGAAGAATTATTTTTAATGAGGAAAGAAATTGCTGAAAAGACAATGGGAGAAAACTTAACTGTGAAGGCGACTGAATGGATTGATAAGTTTAATGGATCAAGAGAAAAATATATTGAAGAGGGTGTTGAAAGACAAAGACAAAGAGAAAAAGAAAAGCAAAATCAGAAAAAGAATGAATTGTTTAATAAAGAATACCAGGCATATTTGAATCTTCCAGAAAAGCAGAGAAGTAAATATCAAAAAAAGCTGGGAGTTAAATTAGAAGTTTCTCGGTATGAATTTGACAGAACATACGATAATAAAGTTGGCAAAATAGAAATATTCAAAAAATATGCTTCGGCTCAGGAAAAAGAAGAGGCATTCCAGAAATTTAATAGGGACCTATTTCATGCAAGTGTAATAACGCTTGCCGATAAAAATGGAATAAAAGGAGAACAATTTTATGGCCTCTTAGAACAAGGGTATAAACCTCACGAAATAAGGAAAAAGGGATTTCAATTGTTTGGTGGGAAAAAAATGGAAGTTCCAACACAGGCTGGATCTTATAAAGAAATGAATGTGAAAGAATATGCTGATTTTGTAGATAATGCCGGTGGAGATTATAATAAATTTTCTGAGTCTCAGGCTCGTGCAAAGTTGGAAAAGATGTGGGATACAGATCGTGTTGAAAGAATTAAAGAAGAAATGGAGCGACGTATAAAAGAATTGGCAGAATCTCCTGAAAAGGCAGAAGGGGGAATTGAGAAAGTATATCAGATAGCTAAAGAAAGAATAATCCAAGAATATATAAAAAAAGAAGCGGAAAAAAAACCGGTCGAGAAAACTCCGGCTAGGGCGAAAAAAATAGAAAAAGAATTTGGAGAGGGAAAAACAAGTAAAGCTAATAAACCGGAAAAAACATCAATGGTTGATGTGTATTTTAAGCTGGCTAAAGATGCAATAGCTGATGAAAGTGGTGAAAGGGGGGGTGGGTTGCAAGATTTGACGGGAGAAGCCGAGGAAGATGCGACTATTTTAAGCGGTTATTTAGCAGAAAAGCTCGGCGTTAAAGGAATAAACCCCGAAAAATTAAAAAAGAGAATGGACAATAATAAAAGTAGAAACTTTTATAAAGACTGTTGGAAACGTAAGGATGGATTATTAGATTGGTTTTTTGCTGTTATGGAATCGGTAGTAAAAAAAGAAATATAATATGACTAAATCATTTTTATCAAATAAAAATTTTCAGGAGTTTATAACTAAGCTTGGTATCAACAAAGAGCAGGAGAAATTTTTGCTTGATGGATTGCCAAAAATGGACCGTGAAGAAAGGCTGGAGCTTTTAGCTGTTCTTAAAAATGTTTTTTTGTTAAACCAAGAGCGCGATAAAGCAATTAAAAAAGTAAGGGAACTATTGGTAGAAAAATAATTTAAATTTAAAAAACTGGGGTTATTTTCCCAGTTTTTTTATTAGATCTCTTATCTCTGCCGCTCTTTCAAAATCTAAATTTTTGGCGGCGATTTTCATTTCTTTTTCTAAAAGTTTTTTGTCATGAATTGCAAAAAATTCCTCACTGATACTCTCTTGCCCTGAGCTTGTCGAAGGGTTTTTGTAAAAGCCCCAGTCGCGGATGCCAGATATTATTGTTGTTGGGGTTATATTATTTTTCTTATTATAGTCTTCTTGAATTTTTCTTCTTCTAGTTATTTCATTAATAGCCGACCTCATTGAGGTGGTTGTTTTGTCAGCGTACAAAATTACACGGCCATTTATGTGGCGCGCAGCTCTGCCCATTGTTTGTATTAATGTTGTTTCGTTTCTCAAAAAGCCTTCTTTGTCGGCATCTAAAATTGCCACCAAAGAAACCTCTGGCAAATCTAGCCCTTCTCTCAATAAGTTTATTCCAACCAGCACGTCATATTTACCCTCTCTGAAATCTTTTAATATTTTTGGCCTTTCCATTGTTTTTATTTCAGAGTGTAAGTACTGTGTTTTTATGCCATGTTCGGTTAGGTAGTCAGAAATTTCTTCGGCCAGTCTTTTTGTGATAGTTACAACCAATGTCCTATGTTTTTTCTCAACCTGTTTTTTTATTTCCTCCACTAAATCTTTAATTTGGTTTTCAGTTTTTTTAATTTCTATTGATGGCTCTAGCAAACCAGTTGGCCTGATTAATTGTTCTATTATATTATTGTCGGCTTTTTGCTTTTCAAAGTCAGCCGGAGTTGCTGAAACATAAATAGTTTGCTTTTGCCTTTCTTCAAATTCTTTAAAATTTAATGGTCGGTTATCAATGGCAGACGGCAAGCGGAAGCCAAAATCAATAAGTGTTTGTTTCCTTATTTTATCTTGCACTGACATTGCCCGAATTTGAGAAATAGAAATGTGTGATTCATCTATAAACATCAAAGAGTCATTTTTATTAAAGTAACCAAAATAATCTACCAGAGAGAAGGGGGCTTGTCCGGGTTTTCTAAATTCCATATGGGAAGAATAATTTTCTATACCTTGGCATCGGCCGGTTTCTTCCAACATTTCCAAATCATAATTTGTTCTCTGTTCCAATCTTTCAGCCTCTAAATTTTTTCCGATCTTTTTTAATTTTGCCAGCTGATCTTTTAATTCAAGTTTTATATTGTTAATAGCAATTTTTAATTTTTCTTGTGGGGCTACCCAAAAGGTTGCGGGGAATAGACGGTAACTGCTAACTACTAACTTCTGGCTACTAACTAAATCGGGTGATAATTCAGAGATTTGGGCGATACTATCGCCGTTAAATTCCACACGTACTATTTTTTCGCCAGTTACCAAATTAATTTCAACCGTGTCTCCTCTAACGCGAAAAGTCCCGGGTTTAAACTCAAGATCATTTCTTTGATATTGCAAGCCGGTTAGCAAAAACAGGAAATCTTTCCTTTTAATTTTTTGTCCCTGCTTAATTTCTAAAGATGTGCCCCCATAGTTTTCCGGTGAACCAATGTTGTAAATACAAGAAACTGAGGCAACCACAATAACATCTTTCCTTGCAGTTACATCTTGGACTGCCGCGTGCCTAAGTCTGTCTATTTCTTCATTAATTTTTGCATCCTTCTCTATATATGTGTCTGACTGGGGGATATAGGCTTCAGGCTGATAGTAGTCATAATATGAAACAAAATAGTGTACCGCATTGTTTGGGAAAAATTCTTTCATCTCCTGGTAAAGTTGGGCGGCTAAAGTTTTGTTAGGTGAAATAATCAAAGTTGGCTTTTGCATTTTTTCTATAACCTTAGCCATTGTGAAAGTTTTGCCAGATCCCGTGACGCCCAAAAGCACCTGGTCTTTTACCCCATTTTCAAGATTCTCAGTAAGCTGTTTTATAGCCCGAGGCTGGTCACCCGTAGGCTCAAATTTTGATTTTAACTCAAATTTCATATACTATATAAGTATGATAGCTTATTTAAGTGGGAAAATTATTTTAAAGAGGGATAAGTTTATTATACTTGAAGTCAATAATGTTGGCTACAAGGTTTATTTGAATAGGCAAAGCATAATAACATTACCAGCAATTGGCGAGCCAATCAAGCTTTTTACCTATCAAAATGTTAAAGAAGAAGCATTAGATTTATACGGGTTTTCAACCTACGAGGGTTTGGAATTTTTTGAGACATTGATGGAAATCCGCGGAGTCGGGCCAAAGTCAGCTTTAGATATTTCAGCCTTGGGTTCTTTGGAAAAAATAAAAGACAGGATATTAAGACAGGACGAAAAAGTCTTTGAGGGCGTTCCGGGTATTGGCGCTAAAAAAGCAATGACAATAATTTTAGAGCTTACAGGTAAAATAAAAATGCTAGATGGTCACAAAAAAGGTTCTTCAGATCCCGCCGAAGATACTTTAGTACAACTTGGTTTTTCCAAACAACAAGCCAAAGACGCCCTAAGCCGAGTTTCTGCTAAAGATCCCGAAGAGCGCATTAAGCAGGCCTTAAAAACCTTAGGTAAATAGTTGACAAACAAAGTGGGTTGGAGTAGATTATAAATAATCATGAATTACAGGCTTTCTACAATAATTATTAGCATTATTAACCTCTCTTAGAGAAGGCGCGTTTTCAACTTAAATCATAAAACGCCTCTTCTCAAAAAGAGGTTTTCTTTTTGATAGTCCATTAACAACGTAAAGGAGCATACTCATGAACAGCGAACAGCTGGCGGGATTTTTGACTCAGAATATGTATAAAGTATTAAAGTGCGAAATATGTGTCTTGCATGCGGGAGATTTTGAATATACAGTACGAAAACTGGCATTTGGCGGTGTTGTAGTTTATTTTGAAAAAAAAGCTATCGGAGACTTTGTCTGGGATAAGAAAAAATGTAGGTTTGTTGAAAAGCCAAGGTATTGAATTTGCTCTGTAATAGTATGGCTGGCACAACGTGTCGGCTTTTTTTTATGTGTAATGTGTGCTAAATTATAAATAATGACTTTTAAAGAAATAATTAAAAAATTTATACCGAAATTTCTGTTGAGAGGCTATCATTTTTGTTGGGCTTTAATTGGGGCTGTGTTTTTTGCCTGCCTGCCGGCAGGCAGGGTTTTCCATAACAAAAACATGAAAATAATTGGGGTTACGGGAACCAGCGGGAAATCAACAACTACAGATTTTATTACAAGAATTTTAGAAGAGAAAGGAGAAAAAGTTGCTTCGCTTTCTTCAATAAGATTTAAAGTTGCCAATAAAGAGTGGGAGAACAAGTATAAGATGACAATGCCCGGGCGTTTTGTGATTCAGAAATTTTTAGCACAGGCGAGAAGGGCAGGTTGTAAATATGTTGTTTTAGAAGTGACATCAGAGGGAATTAGACAATTTAGGCACAAGTTTATAAATTTTGATTGCGCTGTTTTTACAAACCTAACTCCCGAGCACATTGAAAGCCATGGAGGTTTTGAAAATTATAGAAACGAAAAACTCAAACTTTTTAAAGTGACAAAAAATATACACGTTATAAACGCAGATGACCAAAATGCAAAATACTTTTTGGATATTCCCGCAAACAAAATAGTAGAATTTTGTATGGAAGATGCCAAAGACGCTGGAATTAAATTAAATATGGAGGGAGAGTTTAACTTAATGAACGCAATGGCTGCAATTTCTGTTGCCAGAGCTTATGGGATTGACGACACAGTAAGCAAAAGGGCACTGGAAAAAAGACCCAAAGGGTATCCCGGTATTCCAGGTAGAATGGAAATTGTGGCCGAAACTCCCATAAAGGTTGTTGTAGATTATGCGCACACCCCAGAACAACTTGAAGCCGTTTATAAAACTTTTAAGGATGAAAATATGGTTTGTGTTTTGGGGTCTTGCGGGGGCGGGAGAGATAAATGGAAAAGGCCGGTGTTGGGAGAACTGGCAGGAAAATATTGTAAAGAAATTATAATCACCAATGAAGATCCGTATGATGAAGAGCCAATGGAAATTATAAATGAGGTTGCTAAAACAGCTGGTCCTAAAGCCCAAATAATATTAGATAGAAAAGAAGCAATAAATACTGCAATAAAACTTGCGCAACCTGGGGAGGTTGTTGTAATTACTGGAAAGGGGTCAGAGCCCTGGATGTGTTTGGAAAACGGCAAAAAAATTCCGTGGGACGATCGCCAAATCGCCCGAGACGCATTAAAAAATAGATAATTTGCTATCTACGGTAATCTATGTTAGAGTATAGAAGACATATAAAAGATGTCTTTTTATTATGGAAACAAGAAAAAAATTGTCAGGGTCAGTCAGAAAATTTATTGCAAGACAGAAGGCGCAGATAAGACGCCAATTTTGGGATGTTAAAAAACAGGAGGAAATGATTAAAGAGATATATAATAAACTTAGCCCAGCAAAAGTGGTAAAATAAAAGAGTAGTTATGAAGATTCAAGATATACAAAAATTATCTGTAAAAATGGGAATTGACTCTGATTTCAGGGGTTCTGATGGCGTACAAAAATTACTGGATGGAAAAAAACAAAAGTTTGAAAAATTATCCGGCAAAGACAAAGAAGAATTTGATAAAGATGCTTTGGAGAACCCATATTTGGATTCTGGGGTTTATAATATTGCCGATGACAAAGAAATAAAAAGGGTTTTAGTTGGTATAGATGTTGGTTCAGATGAAATTTTAATTGCAAAACAACTAGGAAACATAGACTTGGTTATAGCTCATCACCCAATTGGAAAAGGATTGGCTCAGCTGGCAGACGTAATGGAATTGCAGGCAGATGTTTATAACTATTATGGAGTACCAATAAATGTTGCCGAGGGTATGATGAAAGAAAGAATTTCTGAAGTTGCCAGAGGAGTTAATGCATCAAACCATCAGAGAACAGTTGACGCAGCTAAATTGTTAAAAGTTAACTTAATGAACTCTCATACTCCTTGCGATAATTTGGCGGCCAAATTTTTGAAAAATTTTGTTGAACAAAGAAACCCATCAAAAGTAGGTGAGTTAATTGAGATTTTGAAAGAGATTCCAGAATATAAAGAAGCAATGAAAATTGGAGTGGGGCCAAAAATATTTGTAGGCAGTCCAGAAAACCACTGCGGAAAAATTGCTTTGTCTGAGATAACCGGCGGAACCGAGGGTTCTGCAAAACTCTACGAAAAAATGGCACAGGCTGGAGTTGGAACAGTTGTAGGAATGCATATTTCAGAAGAACACAAAAAAGAAGCAGAATTAGCCCACATCAACATTGTCATAGCCGGCCATATTTCTTCAGACTCTTTGGGAGTTAATTTGTTTATAGATGAATTAGAAAAACAAGGCATAGAAATTATTCCATGCTCAGGATTCACTAGATTCTCACGAGTTAAATAAAATATAAAAAAAGAAGCAGAGACATGTGTCCTGCTTTTTTGTTGCGCTCATCACTGAGCAGTTTCTTCTGACCAGAGGGTCAGAACCTGTAAATTGTTAAAGAGCACTGGTGGGGGCGCCCACCCCTTTCATGGCAGGCGCCCCCGGTTCCCGGTGTTCATCGCGCGATGATCGTTGCCGTCGTCTTTGTCGTCTTCATCATCTGCTGACCCGTATCTCCTTGTTGTTTGGCTGTGTCTCCACAGCGTTTGCTACGTTGATTTAATTCTATTTTTAAAATATAAATTTGTCAACAAGCAATTGACATTTGGGTATTAAAAGATAGAATTACAGTTATGGGGAGGGTACGGGGTTTATCCCTAAGGACAAAAATAGCTTGTATCGAAGTAGGAAAAATATATATTTAGCTTCGTTGTCCGAAGTTAGACTCGAGAAAAACCAATTTCGTTGCAAAATATTCACTCTCCCCCTTAAAGGAACTATTGTTGAAAAGCAATGGTTTTTTTGTTAGAGTAAGGTAAGAGTTATATATAATTAATATAACCCGCCAAAAGCTAAAGCAATTAGGCGGGCAAGAAACATGGCAACAAAGAAAAAAACAGTTAAAAAAGTAGCAAAAAAGGTAGTCAAAAAAGTTGTAAAAAAAGCAAGCCCGGTAAAAGCCGCAATAGAAGGAAAATTAATAGGGAGAATAACCCATTATTTTTCTAATATAGAGGTGGTGGTTATTAATCTTTTATCACCTTTGAAGATTGGAGATGATATTAGAATAATTGGTGGCCAAGAAACAGATTTTGAGCAAAAGGTTAAATCTATGCAAATTGACCACAAAGAGGTTAAAGTAGCTAAAAAAGGAGATGACGTTGGTATGAAAATAGAAGAAAAAGTTCACGAGGGATATAAAGTGTATAAAATTTAAAATGGTTGAGAATATACAAGAGGAAATTGAAGATAAAATTATTGATGTAATTGCTTTAAGCACCGGAGGCAGGCTGGTTGTTTTTAAGCCGGAGAAGAAGGGGCTAGAAGACTATTTGGCTGTGGAAAGAAGAGGGGAATACAAAGAGAAAGAAATGTATTTCCTTATTGGTAGCACTTTTAAGCCCATGAAGAAAGGCATTTTTGTAAAGGATTTTTTGCAGGAAAGTTTCAAAGCGGAAAAAAACTTTTATTTGCTTTTTGTTTACTTTGATGAGGTTTTACAAAAAATTAATGATTATATTTGGTTAGTGCCATCATTACAGTTTAGGGATATTGCGGAGGTTGTAGAGTCTCAGGAAGGCAAAAAGTTATTGAGATTTCAGGCTCCATTGGATATTAAAAAGAAAGATAAATATTCAAAATATATAGTAGAAACAAAAGAATTGGGTAAATTAATGATGAGCGCGCTTGAAAGCGGAGGTAAATTCACTTTTAAGGAAATTGATTATACAGATAAAAGCAATATAAACTTGGAGAGCTTGGTAAATTTTCTGTGTGAAGCCCGCAAAAGTACTTTTGCTGCTAATGCTAACTCGTTAGACAACCCACGTCTTTTAGCTTCTAAACAATTAGAATTCCAAAAAGGAGATTATTTTTATCGCGACATTTTTTTTAATGGGAATAAAAAGTTTATCGGGCAAGAAATTATTTATCAGGAGTTAAGACCAATTTGGGGTATGAATTATATGGGAGATCAAATTGGAAGATTGGAAGCTGGTTTTTTAAGGGAATCATTGTTTAGGTTAGCTGAAAAATGTCGGCTTGGAAAATCTTGTGAATATGAAAAAAGAGAATATAAATATTCTGACCAAGGTAAGGGAAGCATTGACGACTTTTCCGGTGTAGAAGAAATTACTGTACAAGATAAAAAAATATATAAATTAAATTATCAGGGAGGAATAATTTTAGATAAAATATGAATTTTATAGCAGATTTTCACATACATTCTAAATATTCTAGGGCTGTATCTCCACAAATGAATCTGGCTAATTTGGCTAAATGGGCGGAAATTAAAGGGATTAAAGTTTTGGGAACAGGAGATTTTACACACCCTAAATGGTTAAAGAGTATAAAAAAAGAACTAAACCCCGCAGAATCGGGGCTTTTTTCACTAAAAAAATCAAATTTTGGGACTCGATTTATTCTAACTTCAGAAATCAGCTGTATTTATAAAAAAAACGGCAAAGTCAGGAAAATTCACATAATTATTTTCGCTCCATCTATAAATACGGTTGAAAAAATAAACGAAAAATTAAGTAAAATAGGAAATTTGCATTCTGATGGACGGCCAATTTTGGGATTAGACGCAAAGGAGTTGGTTAAAATTGTTTTAGAGGTAGATAAAGATTGTTTGGTGGTGCCGGCTCACGCTTGGACGCCGTGGTTTTCTGTTTTTGGGTCAAAGTCAGGTTTTAATTCTTTAGAAGAATGTTTTGAAGAATACACAAAATATATTTATGCAATAGAAACAGGTTTATGTTCTGATCCAAAAATGAATTGGAGGCTTTCTCAATTAGATAAAATTAATTTAATCTCTAATAGTGATGCCCATTCTCTTGCCAAAATTGGCAGAGAGGCAAATGTCTTTACCACAGAGCTTAGCTATAAAGGGATTGCTGACGCGCTAAAATCAAAAACTCCGAAAGTGCGTTCTAAAAAATTCTTATATACCATTGAATTTTTCCCGGAAGAGGGGAAATACCATTATGATGGTCATAGACTATGTGGCATAAGTTATTCTCCTAGGCAATCTAAAAAAAATAAAAATATTTGTCCTAAGTGTAAAAAGAAATTAGTTATAGGTGTTTTGAACAGAGTTGAAGAATTAGCCGATAGGCCGGAAGGTTTTGTGCCTAAAAATGCAATTCCATTTAAGAGTTTGATTCCACTAAACGAAGTAATTGCTGAATCAATTGGCGTTTCTGTCTTGTCTAAAGAAGTCCCAAAGTATTATAATAACCTAATAAAAAATTTAGGGAACGAATTAGAAATATTATTGGAGTCAACGGAAGAAGAAATTAAAAAATGGTCTTTACCGGAGATTGCTACGGGAGTTATAAAAATGCGCCAAGGAAAAGTCTCTATTAAGCCAGGATACGACGGGGTCTACGGGAAAATAAAAATCTTGCTGTGAAAAAAAAGTATTGACATTACTTGATTGCTGGAATATCATTAAAAAGCCATAACATGGAAGACAAACTTTTTTACATAACCAAAGAAAAATTTCAGGAGCTTAAAAAAGAATATGCAGAGTTGGTTGATTTTGAGCAAAAAAAATCTTTAGGTCAGGAGGCGCCAAAAGTTTTAGAGTCAGAAGATTTAAATCCGGAGTTTGTCAGCTTTCAGGAAGATATAGACTTTTTGAGGTCGCGAATTGACGAACTGAGAAATGTTTTGGACCACCATGAATTGATAAAAAATCCGGCAAAAGATAAGCAGGGAGTTGTGGCAGTTGGGGCGAAGGTTAGAGTGGACGTTGGCGGACAAAAAGATGAATTTGTTGTTGTAGGGACGTTGGAAGCAAATCCGGCATTAGGAAAAATTAGTAATGAATCACCTGTTGGAAGAGCCTTAATGGGTCATAAAATAGGAGATGAGGTGATTGTTCCTTCCCCCGTTGAAATGAGATATAAAATAAAGAATATAAAATACGAGATTAGCTAGCAAAACAACAAAATGCCCCTTCTGGGGGCTTTTTGTTTTTATTTGTGGTAAAATATTAAAATAATAAATAAACGTAACAAAATGGCAAAATTAATAAATAGGGTTATTAAGACATTGGTTGTAAGCGATCTTTTTTTAAATTTGGGGTGGGGCTTGTTGTCTCCCATATTTGCTATATTTATTTTGGGTAATATCGCAAAAAATAGCCCAGCACAAGCCGCAGGAATTGCTGGACTGGCCGCGCTTTTTTATTGGATACCAAAATCTTTTTTCCAAATCCCAATAGCAATTTTTCTGGACAAAAAGCATGGAGAGAAAGATGATTTTTGGTTTATGGTGTGCGGAATGTTTATAGCAGCGTTTATACCAATTGGATATCTTTTTTCTTCTGCGCCATGGCACATTTATCTTTTGCAGGTAATATATGCGGCTGGTATGGCAATGGTACTGCCTTCCTGGCTTGCCATATTCACCCGCCACATAGATAAAGGCAAAGAAGCTTTTGAATGGGGACTAGAAAGCACATCTGTGGGTATGGGAGCCGGTATAGCGGGTGGGTTAAGTGGAATAGTGGTGGCACTTGTAGGATTCAAAGTACTTTTCATTTCTGTAAGCGCGCTAACAATTATTTCAACAATTTTGTTGCTACTTGTTAGAAAGCACATTTTTTCAAGAGATGGTCATATTATTCCATTTTCTGGAGGGAAACCGGTGGTGGAGCCATAAAAAAATGAAGAATCAAGAATTAGCAAAAATATTTTTTGAAATGGCAAACTATCTGGAAATAGATGGTGTAAGCTTTAAGCCTTTTGCCTACAGAAAAGTAGCGCTGACTTTAGATAGCTTAAAGGACGATGTCGGAGAAATTTATATAAATGGAGGTATTAAGGCGCTTTATGAAATTTCTGGTGTTGGCGAGGGTATAGCCAAGGGGATAGAAGAGTATCTAAAAACTGGAAAAATAAAAAGTTTGGAGGCTCTTAAAAAAAAGTTGCCGTTTAAGGTTGAAGAACTGCTGAAGGTTGAGGGGTTGGGACCAAAAAAGATAAAAGTGCTTTACCAAAAACTGGGGATTAAAAATTTGAAAGATTTGTCTAAAATGGCTAAGAGTCATAAAATAGCTCCGCTTTTTGGGTTTGGAGAAAAAACAGAAAAAAATATATTGCAGGGATTAGAATTTTTGAAGCAGAGCAAGGGTAGATTTTTATTAGGGGATATTATGTCGACTGTTAAAGAAATTATAAAGAGATTGGAAAATAGAAAAGAAATAAAGCAGGTTAGCG
Organism: Candidatus Staskawiczbacteria bacterium; assembly: GCA_026395215.1. Lineage (GTDB taxonomy): Bacteria > Patescibacteriota > Minisyncoccia > Minisyncoccales > Staskawiczbacteraceae > XYD1-FULL-39-28. The sequence goes on along the minus strand of JAPLZC010000010.1, from coordinate 217,006 downwards.
TTGCTGGCTCTGTTAGAAGACAAAAAGAAACAATTGGTGACATTGATATTTTGGTGGTGTCTGATAAACCAAAAAAGACCGCAGATTTTTTCGTGAAAATGCCTGAAGTGGAGAAAATTTGGGCAAATGGTGGAACAAAGTGTTCTGTAAGGTTTAAAGAAGGATTTGATATTGATTTAAGAATGGTTAAAAAGGAAAGCTTTGGCTCAGCCTTGCAATATTTTACAGGTTCTAAAGAGCACAACATTGCTACAAGAAAAATTGCCATTGAGAAAGGTCTAAAACTTTCAGAATACGGAGTTTTTAAAGGTAAAAAGTATATTGCAGGCAAAACAGAACAAGAAGTTTATAAAGCCATTGGCTTGCCATACATAGAACCGGAAATGCGCCAAGATGACGGAGAAATTCAAGCCGCCATAGAAGGTAAACTGCCGATTCTAGTGGAGCTTAAAGATATAAAGGGAAACCTGCATACACATACTTTAGATTCTGACGGGGATAATTCTTTAGAAGATATGGTTCAAAAAGCTATAGACATGGGCCACGAATATATTGGCATCTCAGATCACTCAAAATTTATAGGAATCACAAATGGGTTAGACGGAAAAAAACTATTAAAACAAAACGAAGAAATACAAAAACTAAATTTAAAGTTTAAAGAGCAAGGTATAAAGTTCCGCATTTTACATGGATGCGAGGTAGATATATTGCCAGATGGCTCGTTAGCAATTGAAGATGAATTTTTGGAAAAATTAGATTATGTTATTATTAGTATCCATTCTGGAATGAAGATGAAAAGAAAGGAAATGACAGAAAGAATAGTGAAAGCTTTAGAGAACCCAAACGTTGATATATTTGCGCACCCAACGGGAAGGTTAATTGGCCAGAGAGATGAATATCAAATGGATTTTGATAAAATACTTGAAGTTGCCAAAAGAGCAGGAATAATTTTAGAAATTAATTCCTCTCCCAGAAGGCTAGACCTAAATGGTTTTAATATAAGACAAGCAAAGGCAAGGGGAATAAAAATGATAATAAATACAGACAGCCACCAAAAAGAACAGATGGATTTAATGGAATATGGTGTTGGCCAAGCAAGACGAGGTTGGGCAGAGAAGAGCGACATTATAAATACTTTGCCGATACAGGAATTAATTGAAAATTTCAAATTAAAAATTAAAAATTAGTTTATATGCCAAGAGAGAAATCAGCGGGAGCTATAATTTTTAGAAAAGATGGTGATAAAACTTATTACCTCCTTTTGCATTACCCTTCTGGGCATTGGGAATTTCCTAAGGGGCATATTGAAGGTAAAGAAAGTGAGGAAGACGCCGCAAGGAGGGAGGTGGGTGAGGAAACCGGGATAAAGGATATTAAAATTTTGCCGGGATTCAAAAAATATGCGAAATACTTTTTTAAGCAATACCCGACAAAAGCCCTGTTGGGCAATTTGACGGGCAAGTCGGAGCCTGCCCGCCATAATGTTGAAGCTTTAGGCGGGTGGATTTTTAAATTAGTTACCTTTTTTGTTGCAGAGACAAAAACTAAGGCAGTAGAAATTTCCCACGAGCACAAAGGATTTTTATGGCTTCCAATTGATGAGGCAATTAAAAGGACAACGTTCAAAAATTCTAAGAAATTGTTGAAAGAGGCGAATGACTTTGTTACGAATATAAAATAAACTAAAAACACTCCCAATAGGGGAGTGTTTTTTTATGTCTACTTTTTGACTTCTTCAACTACCTTTATGAATACTTCTGGATATTCGTTTGCTAATACGGACAAAACTTTTCTGTCTAACTCTATCTTGTGTTTTTTAAGCCCGTCAATTAACCTGCTGTAAGTAATTCCGTTTTGTCTGGCTAATGCGTTTATTTGTATATTCCAAAGATTCCTGGACAATCTCTTTTTTGTTTTTCTGTCTCTGTATGCATAAGTCCATGCATGTCTTAATGCATCTTTGGCCAACTTAAAATGTGTTTTTCTTCCGTATGAAAAACCTTTAGCATGTTTTAGTATGTTTTTCCTGTGCTTTCTGGCTTGTACTGCTCTTTTTACTCTTGACATGTGATTTTCGAGTTAAGCGAGGAAATCACCCTGAGCTTTTACAAAAGCGAAGGGTGTACCTTACTATTATATTACTTTGTTAAAAACTTTTTAATTCTACCAGCTTCTTTTTTTGAAAGGGTGATCCATTTGCGACCTTTTCTCTTTTGTTCACCCGTTTTTTTAGATCTATAGTGGTTCTGACCGGTTGCTCTTCTCAGAATTTTACCGTTCTTTGTCACTCTAAATCTTTTTACTAACGCTTTTTTTGTTTTATTCATATAAATATAATACTAATCTGCGAATCTTATGCTAATCTGCGAAAATGCGAATTTGTAGATTAGTGTTTCTGTAGATTAGAATAAAATTAGTATATTAGTGTTATGATTTGCTGACTATCATTGTGAAACCTCTGGGTTCACGCTTTAACTCTCTTTCAGTTTTAATTGGTATTAACTTATTTAAATTTTCTAAAAATATTTTTACTTTATCTGTGGCAAATTGTCCCATTGCTTTCTCTCTACCCCTTAAAGCCATGTTTATCTTTACTTTATCTCCATCATCAAGGAATTTTTTGGCTTGGTTTGCTCTTACCTCCATATCGTGAGGGGAGATACCAAAGGTTAGTCTTATCTCTTTTAGCTCTCCACCCTTTGGTTTAGCCATTTTCTTTTCTTTTTTCTGTTGCTGGTAAAGGAATTTTCCGTGGTTGGCAATTTTACAAACTGGTGGCTCAACTTTTTCTGTAACTTGAATTAAATCTAAACCCTTTGATTTTGCTAAATCTATTGCTTGGAAAATATTCATAACTCCAAGCTGTTCGCCTGTTTCAGAAATAACTCTAACTTCTTTAGCCCTTATGAAATTGTTTATTAATACTTTGTCGATGTTATTTATCTTAGGTTTATATTGTGGAAGTGGCGAGATTGAACTCGCGTCTGGAAAACTCTTAAAAGCAATTCTACAAGTTTATTTAATTCTGTTTTTCGAGTATCAAATAAAGAATTAACAAAATTTTTGATACTTTATCTCTTTAGTTTTGATAACTCCTCAGAGAAGGGAGTTATCTATCCTGATATATAACACCTTCGACCCATCTATCAGGAGTTGATGGCGAAGATGCAGCCTAAGCGTAAGCTAAAGCTGGTTGCTTATTAAAGTTAAATAAATTAGCAATTATGTTTTTCCTCGGAAGATTAATGAGCCCCAAGGAAGCTCAACTTGCCTTACTTTAAAGAACTATCCATCAAAACAGTCACTCCCTTATTCTGATAATTCGCGATTAACCTCGCGCTCTACGTCGCGCTTCTTAATTTTCTCTTTTTTATCGTATTTCTTTTTACCCTTGGCTAATCCGAATTCAAGCTTTATCCTACCACTTTTGTCGAAAACTTTCAAGGGTATAAGGGAAAAACCCTTCACTTTGGTCTTTCCTATCAAATAATCTATCTCTTTTTTGTTCAAAAGAAGCTTTTTGTCCCTTTCTTCATTATAGTCAGCTCCCGCATTGTTTGGCTGATAGGGAGGTATCTTCACCCCCAGTAAAAACGGCTCTCCACCTCTTATTGTAACAAAAGTCCCCGATAAATTTATATGCCCCGTTCTTATGGATTTAACCTCCTGTCCAAACAAAACCACCCCCGCCTCATAGCGCTCCAAAATCTCATAATCAAACCCCGCCTTCTTGTTCTCACTGTATATCTTCATGTTTTTATAATATCATATTACCATGAAATTTTACTCTTGACAATGCCTATATAATATGCTAAAAGAACAATGAGCGTAAATCACGCTTTTTGCACACAGGTCCTTCGGGACAAGACAAAGGGAGGGTAAGACTATGGCCGGCAAATCTGATGCCAAAGAAGACCCAAAGAAACTGACGGAAGAGGCAAGAAGGGTTCTTGTCCGTGTCAATTGCCTTCGAAGTGCAATCAGCTACGGCACAAAGGAGGCAATCGCGAATATCATAACCCGATTGATAACGGCCGTCGAAGGGCGGTAAGTTCTTGCATCGTCGGGAAGCATCGTGCCCTCGCGGATTAATTTCTGCGAGGGCTCTTTTTTTGTATAGAGAGCTTTATTTTTATGCTCTTTTATGATAAAATTTCTAAATAACATGAAAAAAGAGACTATTATAATTTCATTGGGGGGATCGTTGGTGGCACCGGGGGAGATAGACTTGGGGTTTTTGAAAAGCTTTAAACAGATTTTGCAGAAACGGTTTGGGCAGAATAAGTTTTTTATAATAGTGGGGGGAGGGAAGGTGGCCAGGATGTATCAGAAGGCTATTTTGGAATTTGGGGCTAAGAGCAGTGATAGGGATTGGATTGGAATAAATGTTACAAGGCTAAATGCAGAAGTTGTAAGGCAGTTATTTGGCGATAGATCTTACTCAAAAATTATTACAGACCCTACAAAAAAAGTAAAAACTAGCAAAGATGTTGTTGTGGGAGCCGGCTGGAAACCGGGGTGGTCAACAGATTACGATGCGGTGTTAATTGCAAAAAATCATGGCGCAAAAACAATAATTAATTTAACAAATATTGATTATGTGTATGACCTGCCTGCCGGCAGGCAGGTAAAAATCCCATCTAATTTTGAAAATGCAACGCCATTGAAAGAAGTCAGCTGGGACCATTTTCAGAAAATTGTGGGAGATAAGTGGAGCCCTGGAGCTAACAAGCCATTTGACCCAATAGCCACCAAACTGGCAGCAAAGTTGAAATTAAAGGTTATAATGCTTAACGGAAAAAAATTAGAATATCTTGAAGACTTTTTAAATAATAAACCATTCATCGGCACAACCATTAAATAATTCTAATCTACAAATATTATCCGAATGCCACAAATAAACGAAAAAATTTTACATCCAGAACTGTCATATAAGATTTGTGGACTTTGTTTCGGAGTTCATAACAAACTCGGAAGGTATAGGAACGAAATGTAATATGCCGACGCATTAGAATTTTCGCTGAAAGAGAATAAAATAAATTATTTGAGAGAGGTGCCATTGCCAGCTTCGTTCGCGGGAGAAAGGGACAGGAGGAACATACCAGACTTTATTATTGAAGATAAAATAATCGTAGATTTAAAAGCCAAAAGATTGACTACAAAAGAGGACTATTTCCAGATGAAAAGATATCTTGCTTCTTATAACAAAGAGTTGGGGCTAGTTGTAAACTTCAGGCAAGAATATATTTATCCTAAGAGGGTATTGAATAAAATTAATTAGTAGCATTCGGATTTATTCGGATGACATTCGGATTATAAAATGAAAGAAGAAATAAAAAAAATAATTGAGAAAGCAGTTAAGGATTTTGGGGAAGTACCCGAAGGATTTTCAGTTGATATACCAGACGACAAAATGCATGGTGATTATTCAACCAATGTCGCTTTGGTTCTCTCTAAAAAACTGGGAAAAGAATCCCTGCCTGCCGGCAGGCAGGCAAGAGAAGTAGCTGATTCAATAAAACAAAAAATTGGCGAGAATAAGTTATTTTCAAAAATAGAAATAGCCGGTCCAGGATTTATAAATTTTTTTATTTCAGATAAAGTTTTTGTTGATAATTTAAAGAATATAGATAAAAGCTACGGCAAAGGGGGGGAGTTAAAAAATAAAAAAGTAATAATAGATTATACAGACCCGAATCCTTTTAAGGACTTTCACATAGGGCATTTAATGAGCAATGCAATTGGCGAATCGCTATCACGTATTTTTGAGGTACAAGGAGCCAAGGTAAAACGGGTTTGTTATCAAGGAGACGTTGGGATGCACGTTGCAAAAGCTATTTGGGGAAAAATTAATGGTGCAAAAAATTTAGGATGGGGAGCAGCTTATGCTTACGGAGCGCAAATGTTTGAGGACGACGAAAATGTAAAGAAGGAAATAATGGATTTGAATAAAAAAATATACGCCAGAAACGACAAGGATATAAATAAACTATATGACCAAGGGAAAAAAGAGAGTTTAAAGTATTTCGATAGAATTTATAAACAACTTGGCACAAAGTTTGATGAGTTAATTTTTGAAAGTCAAACTGGTCCAATTGGGAAAAAGATTGTTGAGAAGGGTTTGGAAGACGGGATATTTGAGAAAGGTGATAACGACGCGGTTATTTTTAAGGGTGAAAAATATGCCCGCCTGCCGGACGGGCAGGGTTTACACACAAGGGTTTTTATAAACTCTGAAGGATTGCCGACTTATGAGGCAAAAGATTTAGGATTGGCTGAAGTAAAATATAATAAATATAAGTATGACCAATCGGTAGTTATAACCGGTAATGAAGTAAATGATTATTTCAAAGTTATGCTTTGCGCAATGGGCCAGGTGGCTCCAAAACTGGCGGAGAAAACAAAACACATTGGACATGGAATGTTACGTTTGCCAGAGGGGAAAATGTCTTCGCGCACAGGAAAGGTTATTACGGGAGAATCCTTGATAAGAAAAGTTGAAGAGCTGGTGAAAGAGAAAATTAAAGACAGAGAATTATCAGAAACAGAGAAAAAAGAAATCATAGAAAATGTTGCAATTGGAGCTATAAAATATTCAATTTTGAAACAATCAATTGGGCATGATATTATTTTTGATTTTGATAGATCTATTTCATTTGAAGGAGATTCTGGGCCGTATTTGCAATATGCATACACAAGGGCGCAGTCTGTTCTAAGAAAAGCTAAAGCAGAAAAAATAAAGCCTTCATTCAAAAACATTCCAAATGAAATTACTGAATTAGAAAAAATTATATGTCGTTTCCAGGAGATAGTTTTAAAGGCAGGTCAAGCATACGAACCTCACTTTATCTCACTTTATTTGACAGAGTTGGCTGCAATTTTTAATACTTATTACGCCGAGAATAAGATAGTTGATAAAACAGACAAATATTCACCATATAAACTAGCGTTAACCAAAGCTTTTACTATTGTTATGAAAAACGGTATGTGGTTGCTTGGGATTAAAACGCTAGAAAAAATGTAATCTTTATGAAACTAAAGAATAAATATTTTATAATGAGGCATGGGCAGGCGCTTTCCAATGTGAGAGGGGTTTGTTCAAACTGGCCGGAAAAATTTAACAATCCACTTACAGAGTATGGTCAAGAAATGGTTAGAGAATCGGCTGAAAAATTGAAAGCCAAGTTAGATTTAGAGGGGCAGACTATTGATGTAATTTTGTGTTCACCTTTGTTAAGAACAAAGCAAACGGCTCAAATAGCAGGAAAAATTCTTAATAATGGCGTAAAAATAAAAGTAGATAAACGTTTGCGGGAAATTGGGTTTGGAAAATATAATGGGAAAGATTTGCATAGTATGTGGAGGTCTTTTAAGCACGAGGAGGAGAGAATAAACAAGGGCGCTGACGGCGGGGAAACATATACTCATATTTTAGACAGGATGTTTAGTGTTGTGAAAGATATAGAGAAAAAATACAAAGATAGAAATGTAATGCTTATTAGCCATGAAGGGCCATCATTTTTGTTGCAGGGCAAGTTTATGGGGCTAACAATTAAACAGACAATTAAAGAATTTTCTTTAGACAAAAGAATTCATAAAGCAGAAATTAGAGAATTAAATTAGTAGATATTGACAGCGGGGCGTTTAAATAATAAGATAAATGTGTAATACAATGTGTTACACTATATAATTAAAAAATAAAACCCATGCGCTCAGTTATTAACATATCATTGCCGAAAGAACTTGTTTTTGATTTAGACAAGGCGATAAAAAAGGGAAAGTATTCAAGCAAAAGTGAGTTTGTAAGGGAGCTTATTAGGGAAAAGATGGAAGAGGAGGATTTGTTGAAAAGGGTAAAAATAAGCCAAAAGCAGATAGAACAAGGCAAAGGAAAAATTCTTAGGTCATTAAAAGATCTAAGATAATTGTGTTATGCAAATTATTTATTCTCCGAGATTTGAAGGCGATTATGAGAAAATCAACGAGCAGTTGAAAATAAAAGCAGAGATGAGAGAAAATATTTTTCGTAATAATCCCTTCGATGGTCGCCTAAAAACTCATAAATTAAGCGGTAGGTTTCGGGATTTGTGGGCATTTTCCGTTGATTATGATTGTAGAATAGTTTTTGAATTTAAAAGCGGAAAGACTGTCATATTCCATGCTATAGGTGGCCATTCTATTTATAATTAAACATTTAGACAAAAACAATATTTTATTAAAATTCCATGCTTAAATCTATTCAACTGAATCTTTTAAAAATAAAATATAATGGTGATTCTATTGGCGACGATATCCGTGCGGAGATTGATGTGCTCGGAAAATTTTTGCGTGTTGATAAAAGAATCAAGGTTGGCACAACAGCGGAAATAAATCGTGAAGTTGGTAGATTTGAAACTGATCAAGATTTATTTCAAACAGAAATTTCGATTAGCATTATTGAAAAAGATTTATTGTTTAATGATGTCGGTGGTATAAAAACTAATATAAAAGTTAACACTACTATTACTAAATCGCAACAATTCAGTTTTGAAATTCAAGTAAGAGAAAATCGTTCAATAATGGATAAATTTTGGGGAAAAGCTAATGCTGTTTTTGAAATAATTTTTGAGGCAAAAGCATCAGATGCAATATGGTGCGTTCCAGATAGGGGGGATGGATGGATCAAGGTGGTATTAGAAAAAGATAAATCAAAAATTAACTTACCTGCATTTCTGCGGGTAAAAATAGAAAATAGCGATAGGAAGAGGGAGCATTTTATGATTTTAGAGGGTCCATATCGTGGAGAACGCGCTTCTATTGTATTGCGTGAGAATGGTTCTTCGCAGTTTATTTTCATTGCCGAATATGGGTCGGAGGCACTGGCAAAATATTCTATTTCTAAAAAAATATTTATTTTAAACGGGAAGGAATATAAAGCTGCTGATTATCCCGCTAATCCATGGAAAAAAGGATTATATGATATTGAAATTCCTGATTATCCTCATCTAGGAGGATTAAGATATTTAGAATTGGCACCAAAAGCGAAAATTTGGTTTAGAATTGGGCATACTGGAGAAAGATATTTACATACAGGTAGTCGGTCGCTTGGTTGTATTACTATTATCGAGAAAACTTTGTGGTCGGAAATTTATAATACACTGATCAAGGCGCGCAAAAGCGACTCTATAAGCGTCGGCGTTCTTGAGGTGGTTGATTAATGAAGAGACTTTATTTATTTGTTTTTTTAGCGATAATACTAATATCTATAGTCATGGGTACGGTTTTGTGGGAGAAATATCCATTCGGAACTAAACAATATAAAACAATTAAACTTGGAATGCCCGCCGCTGAAAAAGCAGGCGATTTAACCGGATGGGCGCCCCCTTATGATAAAGTATTCGAAGAATCTGAATTTTATGTTTACTCGCTTGGTGATGAAACCATGTGTATTGGATCTGATTGCGGCGTAGGCGGTTATTTCGTAGAATGTCTTGGGGGTTGGATTTCTGGATATAAGGCCATAGGTGATGTATTTGATTATGGATTACGAAATGAGGGAATAGATATCAATAAACAAAAAATTATTACAATTGCTGACAAAAATGCTAAAATTGTTGGCATTTATCCAGGAGCTGGTATAAGAAATTTGCCGTATATTATGCGAAACCATCGTAATCTTGTGTCAAATAATGTATTTAAAAAGTGCTTAGATTTATTACCCAGTCGGTGGAAGTAATTTAAAAAATATATTTATAGTTAAAACAATAAGAAATTAAAACATGTTTAATTTTCCACAAGAGGAGGAGAAGATATTGAAGTTTTGGGAGGAGAATAAGATTTTTGAGAAGAGTTTGGAAAAAAATAAAAAGAGAAAATCTTTTGTATTTTATGATGGTCCGCCGTTTGCAACTGGAACTCCACATTATGGGCATTTGTTGCAAAGCGCAATAAAAGATGTAATCCCTCGTTATAAAACTATGCAAGGTTTTAATGTACCTCGCCAGTGGGGCTGGGATTGTCATGGACTTCCAATTGAAAATATTGTTGAGAAAGAACTTGGCACAAAATCAAAGAAAGAAATTATGGCAATGGGAGTAAAAAAGTTTAATGACCTTTGCCGTTCTAAAATTTTTACTTTTATAAATGAGTGGGAAAGAGTAATTCCGCGTTTTGGCCGATGGGCAGATATGGCGCATCCGTATAGGACAATGGATTTTGAGTACATGCAGGCAGAATGGTGGGCATTTAAAGAGCTACATAAGAAAGGGCTTATTTATGAAGATTATAGGTCTATGCACATTTGTCCAAGATGCGAAACCACTTTGAGCCAAGGAGAGGTAGCCGAAGGATATAAGGATATAAAAGACTTGTCGGCCACTGTGAAGTTTAAAGTAAAAAATCCAGAAAAATTAGGTTTGCAGGGTGACGTTTACTTTTTGGCTTGGACTACCACGCCATGGACTTTGCCAGGAAACGTTGCTTTGGCAGTTGGAGAGAAAATAAAATACGCTCAGGTAAAATTTGGTAATGAAAGTTATATTTTAGCTAAGGATAGATTTAGTGCGGTTTTTGGGAAACCCGACAAAAGCCCCGAAGGGCATTTTGACGGGCCCGTCACAATTCCGCCAAAGGCGGATTTGGTCGGGGAAATGGAAGGGAGTGAGTTGGCGGGGTTAGAATACGAGCCGTTGTTTGATTATTATATTAAAAAAGGGAAGGTTTATGTTGGAGATTTTGTAAATACAGAAGATGGAACGGGGATTGTGCATATAGCTCCGGCATTTGGAGAAGATGATATGAAGCTTGGGAAAAAAGAAAAATTGCCATTTGTCCAACATGTAAAAATGGATGGAACGTTTAAAGACCCGCCTAGACTCGGCGAGGCTGGAGAAAATGGAGAATTTGCCGGGCTTGATTTAAAACCAAGAGCAAAAGATAAGCCGGAAGAAATTCGCGAAGCCGACTTAACAGTTGTTCGCGCGTTAGAGCAGAGGGGGTTGTTATTTGTTTCAGAAAAATATACTCATAGTTATCCTCACTGTTGGAGGTGTGACACAGCACTTTTGAATTATGCTACAAGTTCTTGGTTTGTGGCAGTTGAAAAAATAAAGTCTAAATTATTAAAGACAGCAAAAAATATAAACTGGTCGCCTGCACACATAAAGGAAGGTAGATTTGGGCAGTGGTTACAAGGCGCCAGAGACTGGTCTATTTCACGCCAGCGTTTTTGGGCAAATACAATTCCTGTTTGGAGATGTAATGGTTGTAAAAAGGAAGTGGTTTTTGGTTCAGCCCAGGAGCTTGAAAAGGCAAGTGGAGTAAAGGTAAGTGACCTTCACAAAGACGTTGTAGACCAAGTTTCTTTTGATTGCAAATGTGGAGGAAAGATGCATCGCATACCAGATGTGTTAGATACTTGGTTTGATTCTGGTTCTGTGCCCTTTGCAACAAAGAGGCATATTCCTGCAGATTTTATTGGAGAAGCACAAGATCAAACTCGTGCATGGTTTTATTATCAGCATGTATTGGTTGGCGCGCTATTTGGCAAAGAAGCATTTAAGAATTGTATTGTTACAGGAATTATATTGGCCGAAGACGGAAAGAAAATGTCTAAGAAATTAAAAAATTATCCTGACCCAATTGATGTAATAAATAAATATGGAGCAGATGCAGTGCGTTTTTATATGCTTAATTCTTCGGTGGTGCAGGCAGACAATTTGTCTTTTTCTGAAAAAGGCGTAGATGAAGTTGCTAAGAAAAATATAAGCAGGCTTTATAATGTGTTCGCTTTTTATGATTTGTATAAAGATGGAACACCCGCTTCCAATAAGAGTAAAAATATACTTGATCAATGGATAATATCTGGTCTTGAAGAATTGATAACTACTTCAACTAAAGGGTATGAAAACTATAAAGTAGATGAGGCAGTAAGACCACTTACAGATTTTATTGATGGACTTTCTGTTTGGTATTTAAGAAGAAGTAGAGAACGTTTTAAGGAGCAAAGTGCCGACAGTAAAGATGCTTTGGCAACGCTAAGGTATGTTTTAAACGGACTATCAAAAGTTATGGCTCCTTCAATGCCGTTTTTTGCCGAGTATCTTTTTCAGAGAACTCGAGAGAGCGGTGAACCAGAAAGCGTACACCTAGTAAGCTGGCCCAAAGCCAATAAAAAATTATTTGACGGCGAGCTAAAAGAAAAAATGAATGAGGTTAGAGTAATTGTAAATTTGGCGTTGGCCGAAAGAATTGTGAAAGGAATTAAAGTAAAACAACCCCTTGCTACTCTAAAAATTAGAAGCACAAAATCAGAAATCAAAAACAGTGATGAACTATTGGGTTTAATAAAAGACGAAGTAAATATTAAAGAGATTGTTTTTGATGACAAAATTTCCGGCGAGGTTGAACTGGACACTAATATAACACCAGAATTGGCCGAAGAAGGAATACTTAGAGAAATAATCAGGGATGTGCAGGCTGAAAGGAAAGCGCAGAATCTAGTGCCACAAGATATGGTTTCTTTGGTGGAAATCACCGCCTCTGAAGTAAAAAGAGTGATAATAGAAAAAAATAAGGAATTTTTGCTGAAGGAATTCAGGGCAGTTGAAATTTCTACAAAACAAGCTGACAGTTATTCTATAAAAATAACAAAATAAAATATGGCCGACGAACAAAAAAATATAGTGAAATCTCAAAAGGAAATAGGAGCTAAAAATATTGAAAAAGGGTTAGACTCTTTAAGGTCACCCAGCATTCTTGGCATGGGAAGTTTGGAATCAAAAATGCCCTCTCGCCATCCGGAGAAGCAGGAGGGTGGTCTTTATGGGAGAATTATGATACCTACAAGCTCAAAAATGCATAACAAAAAATTAGTCTACGGAAAAAAATTCAAAAAGATAGGAAAATGACGACTCGATATAAGACACGGGCTTTTGTTTTTAAAAAGAGTGATAGGAATGAAGCAGATAGGGTTTATTCTGTTTTTACGGATGATTTTGGGCGGCTGGATATATTTGCAAAGGCCATAAGAAAAAATGCTTCAAAACTAAGAAGCGGAATAGATACTTTTTACATTTCTGACATAGAATTTGTACAGGGCAAAAACAGGAAGACACTCATAGACGCGGCTGCAATAGAAAAATTCAGCGGTATTTTTCAAGATTTGGAGAAGTTTGGAATTGCTAATAGAATAGGAGATGTGCTGGACAGTTTTGTTATAGGTCAGGAGAAAGACGAGGATTTTTTTAATTTATTGAATGAAGTTTTTCACAAACTAAACGATGAAAAATTAAAAAATGATAAATATACAATGGTGTATTATTATTTTTTATGGAATGCACTTTCTTTGTTTGGGTATAAACCAGAGTCTCAAAAATGCAATATTTGCCGAGACAAACTCAATTTCTCCGAAATATACTTTTCTGCTAAGACGGGAGGTACAATTTGTAAAAAATGCTTGAGCCATGATGCTCCGGCCGAAAGAATAAACGCTGACATAGTAAAAGTACTTCGGCTAATTCTTAATAAAGAATGGCAGATAATATCTAAGTTAAAGGTGGGACCTGAGAGTCAAAAATTGTTTAAAGAAATATCAAATAATTATTATTCTTACACGCTGTCTAGAGAAGTGGTATAATTAAGTTAATATAAAACATAGTAATAACCCATAAATATGAGCAAAAAAATACTTTTAATTTTATTTATAATTATAGTTGTGTTGGTGGCAATTTTCTTGCTTTACAGAGGGAGCATGTTCTCAAAAGAAATTTTAAGATTTGAGATTTTGGGACCAGATACTGCCAAAATTGGAGATGAGATACAGTACACTGTGCAGTATAAAAACAACGGTAATTTTGTTTTAGAGAAGGCAAAGTTAACTTTTGTTTTACCGGATAATTCTTTGACCGAAGACGGGAAAACAATGATTACTAAAACTTTAAGCGATATTTATCCTGGCGCTCAGGAATCTGTGAGTTTTAAGGCGAGGCTTTTGGGAAAGGATGAAGATTTGAAAACAGCCAAGGCGTCTATTTCTTATGTACCTAAAAACATAACCGCCCCCTATGAATCAAAGACAACTTTTATCACAAAAATTGATGCTAGTCCAATTACTTTAGATTTTGATTTACCAACTAAAGCTGAACAGGGAAAAGCCTTGCCATATTCAATTAATTATTTTTCCAATGTAGATTACCCGTTGGAAAATCTTAGCATAAAAATAGACTCTGTCCCCGGTTTTGATTTTACCTCATCTGATCCTGCATCTTTAGATAATATTGAATGGAAATTACAAACCTTAAATAAAGCGCAAGGAGGCAGGATTAATATTTTGGGCAAGGTTTCGGCAAATGCCAATCAAAATTTAGTTTTTTCAGTTTCATTGGGGATGTGGCAAAATGGAAATTTTGTTGTAATAGAACAAGCCAGTACAACAGTTCAGGTTATACAGCCGTTATTATTTATTTCACAACAGGTTAATGGATCAGATTCTTACGTTGCTTCGCCCGGCGAAACTTTGCATTATAAGATTTTTTTCAGGAATATAGGTTCTAATTCTTTTGATAATTTATTTATGGTGGCAAAAATTGATGGCTCTGCCCTAGATATGTCTACTATGCAGGCTGAAGACGGGGGACAGGCGCAACCAAATGATAATATGATTGTCTGGGATTATAGTCAGTCATCACAGTTGAGGCACTTAGATGTCCAGGAGCAAGGTGAGGTTGATTTTAGCATAAAAGTAAAAGATGATTGGACTCCATCGGCAACCGATGCAAACAGCGCCATAATATCTGACTCCATTAATATCTCACAAATAACTCAAAAATTTAGCATAAAAGTAAGTTCCGGATTATTAATTTCTCAGAAAGGATATTATAAAAGTTCTGATATTTCTAACTCTGGGCCAACCCCTCCTCAGGCAGGCAAAGCGACAACTTACACGATAAATTGGGAGATTAAAAATTATTTCAGTGATGAAAAGAATGTTAAAGTAAAGGCAATTATGCCTAAGAATGTAAGTTTAACTGGCCGAATCATGCCACAAGACGAATTGTCTAATTTTTCTTTTGATTCTGCTAGCCGGGAAATTGTTTGGTCAGTTGGTGATATCACAGCAGGCACAGGAGTTACAGGAGATCCTGTTGCGCTTTCATTTCAGGTTTCTCTAACTCCAGATAATTCACAAAAAGGTTCAGCGGCACAGTTAATGGGCCAGGTTCAGATTTCAGGGGAAAATCAGTTCACAAACACAATAATAACCTCTCAGGATTCTGCCATTAACACAACCCTCCCCGACGACTTTACCAACTCCGCCGGCGGAATAGTCCAATAAATTTTGACTTTTTTATAATTTGGTGTAGTCTGATTGTATGATGGACAGGAAAAAAGTATCTGTCTGATCAGGCTCGTTGTAAGATGAATAATGATAAGGAGAACCAAGATGAAAATCCTGGTTATTGGTGGTGGTGGACGGGAACATGCTCTTGTGTGGAAACTGTCTCGCGACAGCACAAGGCCGTCCTTGTTTTGCGCGCCAGGTAATGCTGGTATGGCTGAATTGGCAATAAACGTGCCGATTTCTGCTGAAGATGTGCCTACGCTTGTTGCGTGGGCAAAAACTAACCGCCCGGATTTGACTATTGTCGGTCCGGAGGTGCCACTGTGCGCCGGGTTGGTTGATCAATTTGAAAAAGAGGGACTGCGCGTATTTGGTCCCTGCAAGGCGGCTGCCAAACTGGAAGGCAGCAAAATCTTTGCCAAGGAAGTGATGGATGCTGCGGGTGTTCCAACGGCAAAATCCCAGTGGTTCGACGATGCCCCAAGAGCACAAAGGCTGGTGCAACAGATATTCATGAAACAAAAGAATGCCAAAGTTGTCATCAAGGCCGACGGCTTGGCTGCTGGCAAGGGCGTTGTCGTGTGCAACACAGTGGCAGAGGCTATGGGTGCGATTACCGAAGCACTCGTGAAAAAAGTGTTCGGTTCGGCTGGTGCACGAGTGTTGGTTGAAGAATATCTCGAAGGAGAGGAAGCCTCTGTATTGGCTTTGGTAGATGGCGAACACGTGGTGATGCTGTCCTCAGCACAAGATCACAAGCGCGCATTCGACGACGACCAAGGTCCCAATACCGGTGGCATGGGTGCCTATTCGCCCGCGCCGATAATTACGCCAGAATTGGAGCGCATCATCGAGCGCGAAGTGTTTGGCCCGACATTGGTCGAACTGCGCAAGCGTGGGATTGTCTACAAAGGCGTATTGTACGCCGGCCTGATGATTACCAAATCCGGTCCCAAGGTGCTGGAGTTCAACTGCCGATTCGGCGATCCCGAGACGCAGGTGATTCTACCTCGCATTAAGGGCGATCTGATTCCTGCGTTAGAGGCCTGTATTGACGGCAACCTCACTCCTGACCTTGTGCGTTGGAAGCCGCAAGCCTGCGTGTGCGTAGTAGCAGCTGCTGATGGTTATCCGGGCCACTATGAAAAGGGAATGCCGATAGTCGGCATTAGTGAGGCAAGGTCTATTCCGGGCGTGGAAGTCTTTCATGCCGGAACAAAAACATGCGAATTCAACGTCGTGGTTAATGGTGGTCGAGTTTTGGGCATTACGGCTCTCAAAGACACTATCGCCGAGGCCGTTGATACCGCGTACAAAGCAGTGAAATGTATCCGTTTCTCCGGCATGAGATTCCGGTCCGACATTGGGGCTCGTGCTCTCAAGAAATCCTGAATCCTGAAGTCTAACAATTATACATAAGGCAACACTCGTTGCCTTCTTTTTTTGCAAAAAATTGATAAAAACAATTTGTTGTGGTAAGGTATGATAAATCAGGTGTGAAAGTCTCGCACCTTGAAAACAGGAGATTCAACGTGAAAAGATTCGCAGTACTTGTTTCCGGAACCGGTACCTTACTCGAGGCCTTGAAAGCTGCTGACCTTGAAATCAGCCTTGTGTTGGCAGATCGCCAATGTCGCGGTTTGGAAATCGCAACGAAGGCTGGAATACCAACAGCACTTCTGGCGCGGACATTTAAGCCAGATTTCGATCGTGAAACATACACCAGTCTGGTTGCTATGGTATTAGATGGTTTCGAAATTGATTTTGTCTCTATGGCCGGCTTCATGACGATATTGCATCCAGTCATTTTTCTTCCTCATAATAACCGGTGCTACGAAGGTCGGATTATCAATAACCACCCTTCCTTGTTGCCCTTGTTTAAGGGCGAACATGCAGTTCGGGATGCTCTGTCATCCGGCGCGAAAGTGACTGGTTGCACAATTCACATTGCAACCAAGGAGCTTGATGAGGGTCCGATTCTTGCCCAAGAAGAAGTCTCGGTACTTCCTTTTGATACCGAAGCAATACTCCACGAACGCATTAAGCGTGTGGAGCGCCGGTTGCTTCCCACTACAATACGGAAATTTGCCGAAACGCTCGAGTAATCTCCAATCACATAGATATGATGCCAACAACCCAGTTGGCTCTTTTTTTGTGTGAAACATTGAATTTGTAGGCTTAAAAGAGTAAGATAAATTAAGTTTAAACAATAAATTTATGGCAAAAGAAAAAATTAATCAAGAATTAATGGAGAAAATTGTATCTTTGTGCAAGAGGCGGGGTTTTGTGTTTCCCGGTTCTGAAATATATGGAGGGTTACAGGGTTTTTATGATTACGGTCCGCTTGGAGTGGAAATGAAAAATAATTTGAAAAAACTATGGTGGAACTGGATGACAAAAGAACATGAAAATATAGTTGGAATAGACGGCGCAATAATTACAAATCCTAAGGTCTGGGAAGCTAGTGGCCATGTGAAAAATTTTGTTGACCCGCTTGTTGAATGTAAAAAATGCCATCATCGTTTTAAGGCAGATGATATTACCGGCGACAAATGCTCCGAATGCGACGGCCTTCTGACTGAGCCAAAAATATTTAATATTTTAGTTCCTAGCAAACTTGGAGTAGTTGAAGGCGAAAAAGTGGATGCTTATCTTAGGGGAGAAGCGTGTCAGACTATTTACCTTGATTATAAAAATGTATTAGACAGTACACGTATAAAAATTCCTTTTGGAATTTGCCAAATAGGAAAAGCTTTTAGAAACGAAGTGACTCCAGGGAATTTTCTTTTCAGACAAAGAGAATTTGAGCAGTGGGATTTACAATGGTTTTGCCGTCCCGATGAAATGGAAAAATGGTTTGAATTTTGGAAAGAAGAAAGAATGAATTGGTATAAAAGTATTTTTACTAATCCGAAAAATCTCGGATTTTATAAGCATGAAAAGTTGGCGCATTATGCCAAAAAAGCTTTTGACATTGAATATATTGCATCACCGGTTGGGAAAGAAATGGAGGGAATCCATTGGCGTGGTGATTGGGATTTGTCCAGACATTCGGAATTTTCCGGACAGGATTTGAGTTATGCCGATCTGGAAACAAATGAAAAATTTATTCCAAATATTGTTGAAACTTCCGGTGGAGTTGATCGCACTTTTTTATTCTTAATGCTGGACGCTTATACAGAGGAAGAAGAGCGCATTGTTTTAAAATTAAAGCCCAGTTTGGCTCCGTATAAAGTGGCTGTTTTCCCACTTTTGAAAAATAAACCTGAATTGGTGGCAAAGGCTAAAGAAATATATTCTGATTTAAAAAAAGAGTTTACAGTTATTTTTGATGAAAGGGGAAACATTGGCAAAAGATATTATAGTCAAGATGAAATTGGAACTCCATTTTGTATAACAGTTGATTTCGACACCTTAAAAGATGAAGCAGTAACTGTCAGAGACCGTGATACTATGAAGCAAGAGAGAATAAAAATAAAAGGTTTAAATTCTTATATTAATGGCAAATTATAAAAAAATTACTTTAGATAATGGGTTGAGAGTTATAACAATCCCAATGGAAAACGCTAACAGTGTGACGGTTTTGATATTGGTTGGCACTGGGTCAAAATATGAAACAAAAGACATAAATGGAATCTCCCATTTCTTGGAACATATGTTTTTTAAAGGGACAAAAAAAAGGCCAAATACTTTGGATGTTTCAGAAACCTTAGATTCAGTTGGTGGAGAATACAATGCTTTTACCTCAAAAGAAATAACAGGATTTTATGCTAAGGTTGATAAATCCCATTTTGATGTTGCGCTAGATTGGATTTCTGACATTTTTTTAAACTCTAAATTTGATGAGGAAGAGGTGAAAAGAGAAAAAGGGGTGATAATTGAAGAAGTAAATATGTATTTGGATACTCCTACGGCCTATCTTGGAGATCTTTGGGAAAAACTTTTATATGGAGACCAGCCGGCAGGTTGGATGGTTATAGGAGAAAAGGAAAATATTTTAAGTTTTGATAGAGAAAAGGTTGTAGAATATTATAAATCGCATTATTCGCCGTCAAATGTGATAGTTTGTGTTGCTGGAGCCATTAATGAAAAAGAGGCCACCAAAAAAATAGAAGATTATTTTAAAAAAGGAGGGAAGTCAGCCATAGATCAAAAAATTGAGGTGAGAGAAGAACAATCTGAACCGGAAGTTTTATTACATTACAAAAAAACAGACCAAACACATTTTTGTTTGGGAGTAAGAGCATATGATATGTTTGATAAAAGAAGATATTCTTTGGCTTTGCTGTCAATAATTTTAGGAGGGAATATGAGTTCGCGCCTTTTTATAAAAGTAAGAGAGAGAAATGGTCTGGCTTATTCTATACATACTTCTGCTGACGCAACCACAGATACCGGATATTTAGTTACTCAAGCTGGGATTGACCACAAAAATCTGGAAAAAGCCATAGAATTAATATTGCAGGAATATAAAGATTTAAAAAATAATAAAATCACAGAAAAAGAATTGCAAAAGGCAAAAGATTATTTAAAAGGTACAACATCATTATCTTTAGATTCTTCAGATAGTCAGGCGTCTTTTTATGCTGTGCAAGAATTGTTGGAAAAAAACATTCTAACAC
Source organism: Candidatus Staskawiczbacteria bacterium (assembly GCA_026395215.1). Classification (GTDB taxonomy): domain Bacteria; phylum Patescibacteriota; class Minisyncoccia; order Minisyncoccales; family Staskawiczbacteraceae; genus XYD1-FULL-39-28. The sequence continues at coordinate 197,065 of JAPLZC010000010.1, read as the reverse complement.
CAGAAGAAAAATTTAAATTAATTGACATGGTTTCTATAGATGATATAAAGAATGTAGCAGAAGATATATTTGTGCCAGAGAAAATCAATTTAGCCGTCATAGGCCCAATTGAAGAGAAAGATTCTACTAGGATTAAGCAACTATTAAAAATATAAATGGAAAAAAATCAGGTTTTAGATATTTCTTGGGAAACAATAGCTAAGATATTTATAGCGATTTTTGTTTTTTATCTTATTTATTTGACAAGAGACATAGCTCTTTGGTTTTTCTTTGCTTTAGCTATATCTGTTTTGCTTACTCCGGCGATAAACTTTTTGAGAAAATTTTGGGTGCCTAAAGCTTTGGCTGTAATTTTTGTTTATTTTTCTATATTTGGAATTTTAGGAATTTTAATTTATTTAACTGCTCCGCTTTTTATCGAAGAGCTGAGACAATTGTCGCGCCATTTACCAGAATACTCGTATACGCTAAGTCCTTTTTTACAACAAATAGGAATTGATACAACCCAGACATTCGCAAATTTAACCCAGCTTTTGCTTGCAGGTCTTGCTCAGAGTTCAAAGGGAGTTATGAATGCTGTTGCCACATTTTTTGGGGGACTTGCCAGCACAGCATTTATTTTGACAACTGCTATTTTTCTTTCTTTGGAGGACAATGCTTTCGAGAGATTTTTAAAGCTCGTTTTTCCTAAAAAATATGAGGAAAATATTGTCACTCTTTTTGGGAGAGCTCAAAATAAAATTTCTGGTTGGTTTGGAGCAAGAATTCTTTCTTGCCTTTTTGTGGGAGTTGCTTCTTATATTGTTTTTTATGTATTTGGGATAAAGTACGCCTTCCTTTTGGCCCTAATTTCCGGGGTTTTAAATTTTGTCCCTTATATAGGGCCATTAATAACAACAGTTTTGTTAGTTGTTTTTATTGCCGTTTCTTCTGGGGCATGGGTGACAATTTTATATGTTTTACTGGCCGTATTTTTGGTACAAGAAATTGATAATAAGCTTTTGACGCCTCTGTTAATGAAAAAACTGGCAGATGTCCCGCCAGTTTTGGTTTTGATTGCATTACTTGTTGGAGCTAAATTATTTGGGTTTTTGGGGACAATTTTTGCAGTCCCGGTTTTTGGTATTATTTATGAGTTTTTGAAAGAATTCTTAGAGAAGAGGCGAGAAGAGAGTTTAGAACTTCAGGAGTAAAATAGAAATAACAACTGCTAGTACTTGGCTTAAAATTCTCCAGAAGTTGGAGATTTTTTTATATTTTAGAAAGTGTATTTTTTCTTGGTGAAACTTGTTATGTGGTTTTAAAAATTTGCTTGGGAAATGATTAGTTAAAACAGTAATGCCATCGGGTAATATTGCAAAAAAAGCGCAAATATAATTTATAGGTTGGTTTTTTGAGAATAAAAAAATAAATAAGACGCCTGTTAAAAAGTCTATAGCTATTTTTGTAATACTCCATAACTTTCCTTGCCTGCCCGCCATAGCTTTAGCGGAGGAGGGCCATTGTTTTTTGTTCCTAATTTCGATATTATATTCAATATGTGGGAATAAATCCAAAAAGTAATGGCTTAGGAAAGCAAAAACAATAGCTAGTGGGATGTTATTCACTAAAGAGCCTACTGCAACCCCAAATAGTATATGTACGAGTAAAATCATAAAAAAAGTGTTAAAATCAAGTAATTAATAATTATACTATGTTTAAGAAAAAGAATAAATTTTACATAACTACCACATTGCCATACGTAAACGCCGACCCGCACATTGGTTTTGCTTTAGAAATTATACAAGCAGATGTTATTGCCCGTTACCATAAATCTTTAGGAGAAGAAGTATTTTTTAATACCGGCGTTGACGAGCATGGGTTAAAAATTTTTCAGAAGGCAGAAGAAAATAAATTGACCCCTCAGGAATATTGCAATATTTATGCGAAAAAGTTTGATAATTTAAAGCAGGCGCTTAATTTAAGCTATAATAATTTTGTAAGAACAACAGATTTGCACCACATAGAAGCAGCCCAGACCTTTTGGAAGCTCTGCGAAAAAAATGGCGATATTTATAAAAAAATTTATAAATCAAAGTATTGTGTTGGGTGTGAATTAGAAAAAACAGATTCAGAACTGGTAAATGGAAGATGTCCGATACATCCAAACTTGGAAGTGGAAATTATAGATGAAGAGAATTATTTTTTTAGATATTCAAAATACCAAAAAGATCTTTTAAAGTTATATAAGAAGAATCCTGAATTTGTTGTACCAAACTCAAAGCTAAATGAGATTGCAATGTTTACAGAGCGAGGCTTGGAAGATTTTAGTATTTCTAGAATAAAAGAAAAAATGCCGTGGGGGATAGAGGTTCCGGGGGATAGCAAACAAGTAATGTATGTTTGGTTTGATGCGCTTGTAAATTATGTTTCAGCTTTGGGTTGGCCCGAAGATAAGAAGAAGTTCAAAGATTTTTGGCCAGGGCTTCAGATTGCCGGTAAAGACAATTTGCGTCAACAAAGCTCAATGTGGCAGGCAATGCTTTTGTCAGCTGGGCTGCCAACATCTAAGCAGATTTTTATACACGGTTTTGTAACAGCCAATGGTCAGAAAATGTCTAAGTCTTTGGGAAATGTAATTAATCCATTTGAGTTAGTTAAAAAATATAGTACAGACGCAGTGCGTTATTATTTGCTTCGTGAGTTTTCACCAACAGAAGATGGAGATTTTACCTATGAAAAATTTGAGCAAAGATACAACGCAGATTTGGCGGGCGGAATAGGTAACTTGGTTGCTCGTACTTTGGGGATCGCCAAATCTGAAACTCGAAGCACGAAATTAGAAATCCGAAATAAAGAATTAAAAAAGAAAATTAAAGAAGTTCAGAAAAATTTCAAATTTCAAATTTCAAATTTCAAATTCAACGAAGCCTTAGCTTCGGTGTGGGAGATAATTGCTTTCTGCGACAAATATATAAATGAAGAAAAATTGTGGGAGACACGAAATCCTCAAGTTATAAACGACCTATTCTTCGCCATAAAAGAAATCGGCATTCTCCTAGACCCATTTTTACCAGAAACTTCTGCAAAAATTATAAAAGCTGTTGAATCTAAGAAATCCGAAAATTTATTCCCTAGAATTGATAAAGTAAAATAAATGTTGATAGACACTCATTCTCACATAAGCTTTAAGGCGTACGATAAAGATAGGGAGGAGGTGATAAAACGCACTCGGGATGAGGGCGTTGTTTGTATTGATGTGGGGACAAAATATGAGACTTCCAAAAACGCGGTTGAGTTGGCAGAGAAGAATGACAATATTTACGCGGCAATTGGAATGCATCCAATTCATATAAAGACAGATTTAATGAAACTAAGGATGGACGAGGAAGAAGGCGCCTTTGCCCCGCTGGGGGAAGAATATGACCGGGAAAAATATAAAAATTTAGTTTTAGCAGATAGAAGCGAATCGGGGAAAAATAAAATAGTGGCTATTGGGGAGATTGGGTTGGATTATTATTACAAACCAAAAACAACTGCAAGATTAGAGCAATTTAAAGAATTACAGAAGAAAGTTTTTATTGAACAACTAGATTTGGCCAGCGAGCTAGATTTACCAGTAATTGTACATTGCCGAATGGCTTTTGATGATTTGTATGAAATACTGAAAAATAGAAAAAATAGGGGAGTAATCCATTGCTTTACCGGTACCTTAGAAGAAGCAGAAAAGTTTATAGCGTTGGGATTTTATTTGGGAATTAATGGAATAATTTTTAAATTAGATTTAGACGAGGTTATAAAAAAAACCCCGCTAGATAAAATTTTGATTGAAACTGATTGCCCTTATCTTACTCCACCCTTGGCTCGCCGAAGCCCAGAGGGCGAAGGCGGCAGGAATGAACCAATTTTTGTAAAATACGTCGCCGAAAGAATAGCCGAGTTAAAAGGTATAACCTTCGACGAAGTTGCCTCTGCAACCACCCAAAACGCCAAAAATCTATTCAAAATATAAAAAAAGAACCCTTAAGGATTCTCGGGTGAGAATGGGTTCGTACCTTGGCGAGCAATGCTCGCTATTTCTTGGGCGGGAGTACTCCGAGCCGGCGGAGCGCCCAGACTCCTAGGCACCAGTCGTTGGCCACGAGTACGATCCATGCGCCCGCGGCTACACCGATGATCGCGCTGGTTGTATGTTTGAAGAACAGGTGGGCGCTCAAGCCAGCCACCACACCGACGACCAAACACGTGATTACGATTTTGACCTTCCTATCCATGGCTTTCTCCTTTCAGAATTTCGGCTGCCATCGCCGTCCCTTTTGGGATTGTTTATGAAATATGCCTTGACTATACACTGGCATATTATATGACCTATGTCAAGATTTACCCAAATGGCAAATTTTGCTATTATGAAGGTAATATTTTATGAAATACAATCCTAAGAAAATTGAACCTAAGTGGCAAGATGTCTGGTATGAGACTGGGGTTTTTAAGGCTAAAAATGGGTCTAAAAAGAAGAAATTTTATGTTATGGTGGAGTTTCCATACCCTTCGGGAGACGGGCTTCACGTAGGACACTGCAGAAGCTATACGGCTTTAGACATTATTGCCCGTAAAAGGCGAATGCAGGGATATAACGTTTTGTACCCAATGGGCTGGGACGCTTTTGGTTTGCCAACTGAAAACTATGCAATCAAAAAGGGAGTGCACCCTTCGGTAATTACAAAAAAGAACACAGAGACATTTAGAACGCAAATGAAAAGTTTGGGTTGGTCTTTTGATTGGTCACGCGAAATTGATACAACAGATCCAAAATATTATAAATGGACACAGTGGATTTTTATACAGTTGTTTAAAAATGGGTTGGCGTACAAGGCAAAGATAAATATAAATTGGTGTCCTTCATGCAAAATTGGGCTGGCTAACGAAGAAGTTGTTGCTGGGAATTGTGAAAGGTGTGGAGCAAAGGTTGAGAAAAGAGAAAAGGATCAATGGATGATAAAAATTACCAATTATGCCGACAGACTGATTAGAGATTTGGACTCCGTGGATTATTTAGAGAAAATTAAAACACAACAAAAAGACTGGATTGGGGAAAGTCACGGAGCAATTGTTAAATTTCCGGTTGAAGGAGTTGAAGAGTTTATAGAAGTTTTCACAACAAGGGTAGACACAATATTTTCCGGTACTTTTCTTATACTGGCTCCCGGGCATAATTTTATAGAAAAACATAAGGGCAAGATAGAAAATATTGAAGAGGTTTTAAAATACAGAGAAGACGCCAAAAATGTTTCTGACATGGATAGAACAAACCAGGATAAAGACGTTACGGGTGTACAGCTAAAAGGAATATTGGTTAGAAACCCAGCTACAAATGAAGAGATGCCAGTTTGGGTGGCTGATTTTGTGCTAGAACAATATGGTTCGGGCGCTGTTTTTGCTGATGCGCACGACAAGAGGGATTTTAAAATGGCTAAGAAATATGGTATAGCCCTAAGAACATCAATAAAACCAGATGACGAATTGCTATGGCAAAAGGTTAAAAATCTAGAAGAATGTTTTGAAGGCGACGGCACTTTATACAATTCAGCGCAATTTGATGGTTTAAAATCTGCAGAAGCAAGGCCAATGATAATAACATGGTTGTCTTCTAAGGGTTTGGCTCAACCGAAAGTTAGCTACAAACTAAGAGATTGGGTTTTTTCACGCCAGCATTATTGGGGAGAGCCAATTCCTATGGTTTTTTGTAAAAAATGTGCTTCAACTGGTGGCTCAGCACAAGCTGGGTGGCAGCCGGTTGGCGAAAAAGATTTACCGGTTAAATTACCTAATGTTAAAAAATATCAGCCTACTGATACTGGAGAATCGCCACTTTCTTTAATTAATAAATGGGTGGAAACCAAATGTCCAAAATGCGGTGAAGATGCAAAAAGAGAAACAGACACAATGCCTAACTGGGCAGGATCCAATTGGTATTATTTAAGGTATATAGATCCAAAAAACAGTAAAAAATTGGTTGACGAATCTTTGGCAAGATATTGGATGCCGGTTGATTGGTATAATGGCGGAATGGAGCACACAACTCTGCACCTCTTGTATTCAAGATTTATTTTTAAATTTTTGTGGGATATTAAAGCTTTCCCAACCTCTATTGGATCTGAGCCTTACAAAAAGAGAACCTCGCACGGAATGGTTTTGGGAGAGGGTGGTATTAAGATGTCAAAATCTAAGGGTAATGTAATAAACCCAGATGTAATTGTAAAACAATACGGAGCTGACACTTTAAGGCTTTACGAAATGTTTATGGGGCCATTTGAACAAATGATTCCTTGGGACACAAAAGGAGTTGTAGGTTCGAGAAGATTCCTTGAAAAGATTTGGAATCTTTCTCAAAAAATTTACCCGGTCATACGACCGGGTACCCCGTCGAATGACGGGGTAGAATTAAGAAAACTACTTCATAAGACAATCAAAAAAGTTGGCGAGGATATTGAGTTGATGAAATTTAATACAGCAGTAAGTTCTATGATGGAGTTTGTAAATGCATATCAAGCTTCCAGTGAAGGGTTGGATAAAAAGGATTTATCAGACTTTTTGAAGATTTTGTCGCCTTTTGCTCCGCATTTAGCTGAAGAGCTTTGGTCTAACTCTGGGCAAAAAGAGTTGTGCTGTGAACAGAAGTGGCCAAAATATGATGAAAAATTAATTGAAGAAGAAAATATACTTTTAATTGTTCAAATAAACGGTAAGGTGCGTGATAAAATAATCGCCAAATCCGGCCTCACGCAAAAAGAGGCAGAAAAATTGGTTTTAAAATCAGAAAAAATACAAGCGCTAATCGGCAAAAGCGAGGTAAAAAAAATAGTTTTCGTCCCAAATAAATTAATTAATGTTGTTATATGAAAAAAATATTATTAGGGAATGATGCAATAATTCAGGGGGCTTTGGCTTCGGGCGTATCTTTTGTTTCGGGATATCCTGGATGTCCTTCGGCTGAAATTGGGGACAATTTTGGTAAGATTGCCAAGGAAAACGGAGTTTATGCTGAATGGTCAACTAACGAAAAAACTGCTTTGGAGGCTGCAATTGGGGCCAGTTTTTCTGGGTTAAAGTCTTTGGTTAATATGAAGAGCTTTGGAATAAACGTTTGTTCTGACTCTTTATTGCCTTTAGCCTACACTGGAACTAAGGGTGCAATGGTTATTGTAGTGGCTGACGACCCTTCTTGCTGGAGCTCGGCCCAAACAGAGCAAAACTCAAGAGTTTATGCTGGTTTTGGGCACATACCAATGTTAGAACCGTCTGATCCACAAGAGTGTTATGATTTTACTAAATTAGCTTACAAGATTTCTGAAGAATTTAATACGCCCGTGATATTGCACACAACCACAAGGGTAAATCACCAAAAAGCGCCAGTTATTTTTAGTGAAGTGAAAAGAGATAGCCAACCTAAAGTTGGAAATTTTGTGAAGAATCCGCACCAGTTTTCTACAATGCCACCAAGGACCCTGGAAATGAAGAAAGAGCTTTTGGATAAAATTAAAAAAATAAAACAAATTGCAGAAGTATCAGAAACAAATCAAATCACCGGAGGAAAGAGCAAGATTGGCATTATTACTTCAGGGATTTCTTATTTACATGTGAAGGAAGCGTTGGAATTTTTAGGGTCTACCTGCCTGCCGGAAGGCAGGGACTTGCCAGTTTTAAAACTCGGATTTTTCTATCCTTTGCCAGAAAAGAAAATTAAGAATTTTATAAAGAATCTTGAAAAAGTTTTAATTGTTGAAGAGCTAGATGGCTATTTGGAAAAAGAGATTACCGTTTTAGCAAAAGGCGCAAATTGTAAACTAGAAATTTTTGGGAAAAGTGTATTATCAGAAATTGGCGAGCTAAACACAGAAAAAATTACAGTCGCCTTGGCAAAAGTCACTGGCAAGAAATTTGTTGCTTTTAAGACAAAAAAGATAGACTTACCAAAGAGAACAGCCAGGCTGTGCGAAGGTTGTCCATATTGGTATGTTTTTCCTGTTTTAAGAAGAGTAGCGCCCGACGCAATATTTGGAGGAGATATTGGGTGCAATATGATAGCCAATCTTCCTCCGCATAGTTTATCTGATTATATGTTTGCAATGGGAGCTGGAATTGGAATTTCTCATGGAGTTTCGAAAGCGGTCAACCCCGCCTTCGTTGAAGCTTCGGCGGGCAGGCAAAAAGTAATTTCTATAATGGGAGACGGAACATTTTTTCACTCAGGAATTGCAGGGCTTATTAATGCGGTCTACAATAAATCTAATCCTTTAGTGGTTATTTTAGATAATAGAATAACAGCCATGACGGGTCACCAGCCAAATCCTGGGATGGGCAAAACTTTAATGGGTGAGGATACGCAAGAACTAAGCATAGAAGAAATAACTAAAGCCTGTGGAGTTAAAAATATAAAAGTTTTAGATCCAATAAATGTGCAGGAATTAGAAAGTACGGTCAAAGAATTTTTAGAAAAAGGTGAGATATCAGTAATTATTTGTAAAAGAATTTGCGCTCTTTTAGCTAAGAGGCAAGCAAAATAATATGGAAAAAACATTCAATTTAATTTTAACAGGGGTTGGCGGACAGGGAATTATAACTTTGTTACAGGTGATAGATGAGACTGCTTTTGTTGAAGGATATGACGTGAGGTCTTCGGAACTTCACGGGCTTTCACAAAGAGGAGGAAGCGTTGAAGCACATATTAGATTTGGAAGGAAAGTTTATTCTCCAATGGTTCAAAATGGCCAAGCAGATCTAATTATTGCTTTAGAATTGCTTGAAGGGTTACGGGAATCGGCAAAGGCAGGTGGTAAAACAAGGTTATTAGTTAATGAATATTTATTACCATTTATTGGGTCACCCGCAAAAGAGGAAATTGTAAAAGATTTAAACAAGGTTAAAAGTGAATTGTATTTAGTTCCGGCTTCGCAAGAGTGCAAAGACAAACTACAAAACGATGTTGTATGTACACTGTACCTTTTGGGATATGCTGTTGGTAAGGGATTAATTCCGTTTAAAAAGGAGTCTGTTCTGCGGGCGATTAAAAATGTTATTCCTGAAAAATATTTGGATTTAAATATTAACGCTTTTAAATTGGGCCATGATTAAAAAAGTTGTCATAGCTGCTGCGGGTCAGGGGACTCGAATGCTGCAACTGACAAAAGATAAATCAAAACATCTGATAAAGGTTAATGGAAAACCTTTTTTATCGTATGTTTTAGATAATTTACAAAAAGCCGGCTATGACGATTTTATTTTAGTTGTTGGGTATGAGAGTAAACTAATGGAGAAGTTTTTGAAAGACGCCGGATATAAAGCAAGAGTTATCAACCAATTTGAAATTTTAGGTCCGAAGGAAAAAATATATGGCACCGCCTGTCCCTTAATGTGTGTTAAGGATATTGGTGAGCCGTTTTTGTATATATGCGGAGATAATTTTTATTCTGTAGAAGATTTGGAGGCGATGAATGTAGATGATAATTTTAATTACGTTGCCGGATTTAAAAATGATCATCCAGAAAATTTTGGAGTGCTTCTGGCTGATGGAGATTTTTTAGATAAAATAGTTGAGAAGCCCCGCCTGCTCGGCGGGCAGGCAAAAGAATTTGTGGGTGACTTAATTAACACGAGTTTATATAAATTTACTCCTGAAATTTTTGAGAAGGTTATGGAAATAGAAAAATCGCCTCGCGGAGAATATGAAGTTACAGATGCAGTTTCACTTTTAGCCCAAGAAAAGAAAGTCAAAATAAATAAAATAAAAGATTTTTGGATGGATTTTGGTAAACCGGAGGATGTTGAAAAATTGTCTAAATTTTTAGATGAAAATAATTCAAAAAGGTGAAAAAAATGTAAAAGAAATAATTACTGCTCTGAAAAATGGGGCAGTTTTGGTCTGTCCTACAGATACTGTTTATGGATTTATTTGTGACGCAACTAACAAACGCGCAGTTGGAAAAATATTTAAGATAAAAAAGAGAGACAAATCAAAATCATTGCCAGTATTTGTTAGAGATATAAAAATGGCAAAAAAGTACGCAGTTGTTAAAAGCAGGGAAGAAAAGTTTTTAAATGAAAATTGGCCGGGAGCCGTAACGGTTGTTTTAAACGGTAAAAAGGGATTGTCTTTACTGGTTTATAAAAATAAAACTATTGCCTTGCGCCAACCAAACCATAATTTAATTGCTGAAATATTCAAAAAATTTAAAAGGCCTTTAGCTCAGACCTCGGTTAACATTTCTGACCAGCCGTTTATGGACGATATTAAAGAAATTGTAAAAGTCTTTGATTGTGAAGAACATAAACCAGATTTAGTCATTGATGCTGGCCATTTGCCAAAGAACAAACCTTCAGTCATAATAGATTTAACAGACGAAAAAATTAATATTATAAGAAAATAATATGAAAATCAAAAATCAAGATTCAAAAGTTTATGCGGCAATAGTGGGAGAGACTAAAAGACAGCAGGAGGGGATGGAAATGATTGCTTCGGAAAATTATGTTTCTCCGGCTGTTTTGGAGGCACTGGGGTCGGTTTTTACAAACAAATATTCCGAGGGTTATCCGGGGAAGCGTTATTATGGTGGACAAACCTATACAGATGTTGTTGAAACCCTGGCAATTGAGAGAGCAAAAAAGATTTTTGGAGCCGAACACGTAAATGTTCAACCACTTTCGGGATGCCCTGCTAATATGATAGTTTATAGCGCCATTTTAAAGCCCGGAGACACTGTTTTAGGAATGGATTTGTCGCATGGAGGGCACTTGAGCCATGGTCATCCCGTAACTTTGGCTGCAAAAATTTATAGATTTGTAAGGTATAAAACCAATGCTTTGGGAGAAATTGATTATGATGAATTAGAGAAAATGGCAATTGCCGAAAAACCAAAGTTAATTTTGGCCGGCTTTTCCGCCTACACACGCCAGCTTGATTATCAGAAGTTTCAAGATATTGCAAAAAAAGTTGGAGCTATAACAATGTTTGATATTGCTCATATTGCTGGGCTTATTGCCGGAAAAGCCATACCAAACCCTGTTCCTTATTTTGATATTGTCACAACCACAACCCACAAAACTTTACGCGGTCCAAGGGGAGGAATGATAATGTGCAAACAACCATTTGCCGAAGCAATAGATAAGGCTCTTTTCCCGGGTTTTCAGGGAGGCCCGCATATGAATAATATTGCTGCGTTAGCCGTGGCTTTGGGCGAGGCATTAAAGCCATCGTTTAAGGTTTATGCTAAGCAAATTATAAAAAATGCAAAAGTTTTAGAGCAAGAACTTAAAAAATATGGGTTTAAATTAGCCTTCGGGAAAACAGACAATCATATGGTTTTAGTTGATGTTTTTTCCAGTAAAGGAGTTACAGGGAAGGAGGCAGAAAAAGCTTTAGACAAAATTGGTATTACCGTTAATAAAAATATGATTCCCGATGACCCGCGAAAACCTTTTGACCCAAGCGGTATACGTATTGGAGTTCCCGCAATAACAACCCGTGGTATGAAAGAAAAAGAAGTTAAAATAATTTCCAGCTGGATAAATCAGGCCATAACCAACCATACCAATGAAAAGGTTTTAGCCAAACTTCACAACGAAGTAATAAAGCTTTGTAAAAGGTTTCCTCTACCTAAATAATGTTCTCAGTGTTTAAAAACATAAATCAGGTTGCAGGGAAATCTAAATTGTTAGACGGTTTTGCGATATTCTGCGCAAGATATTTGATTTATTTGATGGTAGTTTTATTGTTGTGTCTTGCCGTTATTTTACATAGTAAAGGGGTTTTTGTTTATTCATTATTTTCAGGTCTTTGTGCGGCTTTTGTTTTAAATAAAATAATTTATATATTTTATAAGGAACTACGTCCGGCAACTCTGCCAAACACAAAAATATTAATACCAGTACCGGAGAACCCGTCATTTCCTTCCCGCCATGCCGCATTACTTTTTGGAGTGTCTTCATATTTATTTTTTTACAGTTTTCCTATAGCGATGTTTTTTCTAGTTTGCTCGTGTTTTGTGGGAGTTGCCCGAGTTTTCTGCGGAGTCCACTGGTTCCGCGACATTCTAGCCGGAGCCTTTATAGGATTTTTGTCCTCAACATTATTATATTTAATATTAGGTTTAATAAGATGAAAATTATATTTTTAGGGACAGGCGAAGCGTTTGATGAAAATGTTCCAAATAATTCGCATTTAGTAATTACAGAAAAAACAAAACTGCTTTTAGATTGCGGGTACTCTGTGCCTCAGCAGTTTTGGAAATTTAATTCAGATCCAAATTTTTTAGATGCTATTTATATCAGCCATCATCATGCAGACCACTCATTTGGGTTGCCAGCTATTTTAATGAGAATGTGGGAAGACGGCAGGAAAAGAAAACTAACTATTTTTGGGTTTAATGGTTTGCGAAACTATATGGAGTTTGCCTACAAAGATTTTCAAAAAAAATTTAAATATAAAATAAATTTAGTTGAGGTACAAGAGGGGAGTAATGTAAAATTTCAGGACATTAAAATGTCTTTTCAGAAAACTGTGCACTCTGGACAAAATTTGGCAGTTAAAATAACAGACGGAAAAAATAGCTATGCCTACAGTGGAGACGGTTCTCCAATAGCAGGAAGCAATTTTTACAGAGATTTAGATCTATTTATTGCCGAAACGTATTTATATGACCAAGGAAAAATTGGCCACGCATCAGTTGTTGGTGCAATAAAATTTTCTGAGGAAAATAATATAAAATGCTTAGCTTTGACCCATTTGAACAGAGATTTCAGAAAAAACGAATTGCCCAAAATTAAAGAAACAATCAAAAGCGATAAAGTTAGAATCGTTATCCCCGAACCCCTAGATGAATATAATTTGTAAAAGAAAAATCCAGGTTAGACCTGGATTTTTTATGTGCCGTCGGTGGGAGTTGAACCCACAAGCCCTTGCGGACAATAGATTTTGAGTCTATCGCGTATGCCATTCCGCCACGACGGCTTAATTTTGCTTAATACTAACAGATTTTTTCGTAAATTTCAAGAGTATTTTATTAGTATGTGCCTGTTCGTAGCAGGCTTTTCGTATACCGCTTTTCGCATGTTATTCCCAGGAGGCGTTGATGGTTTTTTCTGGAAATTTTCTGTAAATTTCTTTGAAAACATTGCAGGTGCTTTTATGTAAAACAGTCGCTCTATTTGGGGCAATATAGGCCATAATTTTGTCTCCCGGCTGGGGATTACAGCACTTGGCTATGTGAATTAGCATCCCTTTTTGACCGGCTATATAAATATGTTTTGAGCCTTCTTTTTTCAAAAGTTCCTTTTGCTCTTTTTTCTTTTTTGAAGCTTCAGAAATTTCAGTAATTTTCTTTCTTATAAAGTTTGGCATTGGAAAGCGAAAACCTGATTTTTCCTGACCGGTTAGCCTATTTATGTGAGACTTAGCTAAAGAGGTTTGAACAAATTTAAGCCAGTCCTTTGAAGGAGTTTTGTTTTTATTTGTGGATATTTCAACTATGTCCCCATTTTCTAAAATATGGTTAAGCTGTACTATTTTGTTTCCTATTTTTGCAGATTCGCAATGGTTTCCAATGTCTGAATGCACGGCATACGCAAAATCAACAGGAGTTGAGTTTTTGGGTAAAACAATAACGTCTCCCTTTGGGGTGAAAGTAAAAACTTTGTTAGAGAAAAAGTCGATTTTAAAAGTTTTCCAAAATTCAGGGATATTTTTTGTCCATTCAAAATTTTCTTTGTCTTTTGCAAGGTTAATTTTTTCCTTGTAAGACCAGTGAGCGCACACGCCATATTCAGCTTCCTTCTGCATTTCTTCTGTTCTTATTTGTACCTCGGTTATTTTTCCTTCATGAGAAAAAATTGTAGTGTGCAAGGATCTGTATCCGTTGAGTTTTGGGTGGGCGATATAGTCATTTATTTCTTCAGAAATAGGTTTGAAGTATTTATGCATTATGCCCAGAATTCTGTAGCAACTTTCAACATCGGCGGTGATTATTCTCAATGCAAGCAAATCATTAATCTCATCAAAATCCATTCCATGTTTTATGAGTTTTTGATAAGTGCTCCAATAAGATTTTGCCCGGTAATTTATACTCAAAAATTTAACTCTTTCTTTTTTGAGGATTTTTTCAAGGTGAGGAATAAATTTTTTCAGATATTTTTCTCTCTCCTCATATTGTCCTTTAATATTTTCCTTTATCCACTTAAATTTTTCCGGCAATAAATATGAGAAAGCAACGTCTTCAAGATTTCTTCTTAGTTCTGACAAACCAAGTCTGCTGGCAATAGGCACAAAAACCTGCAAAGTTTCTGCTGAAAATAATTTTTGTTTGTCTCGTGACAAATAGTGCAGTTCATTTAAGCCATCCATCCTTGAAAGCAATTCTACTATAACCACCCGTAAGTCTCCAGACAGCGCTAAAAACATCCTTCTTAAATTTTCAATTTTTTCTCTGGTCAGTGCCTTTTTCTCTTTCATGCCAACAGATAGAGAATATTGAATTCTGCTGAGATCCGCAATTTTTTCTACCAGCTGCCCTATATCTACACCAAATTTTTTTTCAATTTCTTTTGCTTCAATTTTCCTGGCATAACCCGGGACATCATCTAATACATCATGAAGAATTCCAAGAGCAATTGTTGTTGGGTCAAGCTCCATTTTATCAAGCATTAAAGCTACTCTTGTTGTATGTAAAATGCAGTTTTCTCCGGAGGCTCTAAATTTGTCCTTATATGCTTCTGTTGCAAACTTAAATGCATTCTCAATCAGTTTAGGATCAGAACTTTTGTTTATTATTTTTTGAATATTATTTATCATTAATCTTCTTTGGTGTAATCACACTCTTTATTTGAGCATTTTATTTTGGTTTTGGTTTTTTGTATTAGCAGTGAATCACATTTTGGGCAAAGTTCATTTATTGGCTTATCCCATAAAGCAAAATCGCATTTTGGAAAACGATTACATCCATAAAATGTTTTGCCTTTTTTTGTTCTTTTGCCGGTAATTTTTCCTTCTTTGCATTTTGGACAGGATATATTCAAGGTATCTGGATCTCCTTCAACAGATTCTGTATGTTTGCATTCAGGGAACTTTGAACAGGCGTAAAACCTTCCAAATCTGCCGAGCCTTTCAATTAGAGGAGCTCCGCATTTTGGACAAACCTTATCTGTTTTTTGGGTCAAATCAGACTTTATAACTTCTTTATACTTTTCTTCCAAGTTTTTTGCAAAGGGTTTATAGAAATCTTTGCATGTTTTTTCCCAAGTATCTTTGCCTTCTGCCACTTCATCTAACTCTTTTTCCATTTTTGCGGTAAAATCTACATCAACTATTTCTGGAAAGTTTTTTACAAGCACGTCATTAACTATTGTTCCCATCTCGCTTGGGAAGAGTCTTTTTTGGTCATTTTCGGCTACATAGTTTCTAATCGTTATAGCGGTTATAATAGAGGCGTAAGTAGATGGTCTGCCAATGCCGTGTTTTTCTAAAGCTTTTACCAGGCTAGCTTCGGTGTATCTTGCAGGTGGCTCTGTAAAATGCTGTAAGGCTTCTAATTTTACAAGATTAAGCTTATCGTTTTTTTCTAAAGGAGGCAGAATGGTTTCCTCGGTTTTTGTTGGGTAAACTTTTAAGAACCCGTCAAACTTTATTGTTTGGCCAGTTGCTCTAAATGTAAAATTGCTTGCTTGTATGTCAGATGAAACCGAGTCAAAGACAGCGGGTGCCATTTGCGAAGCCATAAACCTTTGCCAGATTAAAGTGTAAAGTTTTAATTGCCTTGCATCGGTTAATCCAAGCGACTCGGGGGTTTTTTCAGCATAAGCCGGCCTAATTGCTTCGTGAGCTTCTTGGGCTGAACCATCCTTTGTTTTATATTTTACAGCTTTGCCAGCCCAATAATTTTGCCCATATTGGTTAAAAATAAAATCTTTAGCTGCAGTTAGTGATACCTCTGAAAGATTTAGCGAGTCTGTCCTGTGGTAAGTTATATTTCCTTCTTCATATAATCTTTGAGCCAAAGACATTGTCGTTTTTGCTGAAAATTTGTATCTTTGCCAAGCTGCTTGTTGCAGTGTACTGGTTGTGAATGGGGGAGCAGGATGTCTTTTTGTTTCCTTCTTCTCTACAGACTCAACAACATAATCTGACCCATTTAATGCTTGTAAAATTTTATCAGCTTCTTCTTTGGTTTTAATTTCCAGCTTGTCTATAACCTTGCCGTTATTTTTTGTTAAAGATGCTTTGAATTCTGTATTATTTTTTTTAAGTGTGGTCTCAAGATTCCAATATTCAACAGCAACAAATTTTTCAATTTCTCTTTCTTTCTCAACAATTAGTCTCAAGGCAACCGATTGAACTCGGCCGGCCGAAAGTCCTTTGGCAACTTTTTTCCACAAAAATGGCGAAAGTTTGTAGCCCACAATTCTGTCTAAAACCCTTCTTGCCTGCTGGGCATTAACCAAATTCATATCAATGTGTCTTGGATTTTTTAAGGCATTTTCAATTGCAGATTTTGTAATTTCATGGAACACAATTCTCTGAGGGTTTTTTAACTTAAGGGCTTCTTGTAAGTGCCAGGCGATAGATTCTCCTTCACGGTCTTCGTCGGACGCCAGTATGGTTTGGTCTGCTTTTGCAGATTCCTTTTTCAACTCAGCAATAACCTTCTTGGCTTTTGTGGGAACCACATATTTTGGTTCAAAATTATGTTCCACATCAACCCCAAGCTCTCTCTTAGGCAAATCCCTAACATGCCCAAAAGACGCCAAGACCCTGTAGTCTTTGCCGAGAAATTTTCCCAGAGTTTTAGCTTTCGTTGGGCTCTCTACCAGTAGTAAAATCATTTTTATTTTCTATTAATAATTTTATTTTTTTATTCATATTCACTTATAATAGCACAAAAGTCAAAAATTCTTGAAATCATTCCCATTTATGCTACTATAAATTACGGTATTTTCGGTTCTTTGGACAACTTAATAAGGAGAGAAAACCATGCAGGAATCTGCTAGAGTACCTATTGAATGGATAGCCCAACTTCTCGTCAATCAACCCAAAGTAGTTTTGGGGAAACAAGAGGTTGACGCAATTCTTCCTCACGAAGGTTGGTGGCATCTTATAGACACAGTCACATTTTTTGTTGACACAGTCACATCTGTTAACAAAGCAATAGGGGAACTATTTTTCATTGGTGAAATCTGTAGAGGTCACGTCATAGACGGCGTACTTTTGGCGCCGGGTTGTATTTGGTACGACATGGCTGCCCAATTTTTTGGGATTATGATTTCCAGAGAGCCAAAGGTGCTAGCTCGTCTTGGCAAAGATAATAAAGTGGCTTCGAAGGGTTATGGCGCCAGCAACTTTCGAGGGCCGGCTTTTCCAGATGATTACCTAATTATTGAAGGTCCGCCAACAGTTGCTTACAAAGAGCGTTTGGGACTTTTTACAATCACTGGCGGTCCATTTTCCATCAGGCGTAGGGGTGAGAAAAAGCCGATTGTCGAAATTGAGTCGGTGACTCTTATGCCAGCAAGTTTCAAAGATTTGAAACGAAGTAATGCGTAGGGAGTGGGACAATAACCACTTCTTTTTTTATTTAAATTTTTCTATGGCTTCCCGCCCATAAAAATGGGCGAGGCTCGCCCCGAGAAGCGGGGCGGCGGAGATTAACTTTTATACTTCTCTATACTTTCTGCCAAAAGCTGAGAATATAGGTTTAGTCCTACTTTATTTATGGCACCGGATTGTTCTTTGCCTAAAATGTTTCCCGCTCCACGCAATTCCAAATCCCTAATTGCAATTCTATACCCGGCTCCAAGTTCCTGGGAATCTTCTAATGCTTTCAGCCTTTCTCTAGCCAGCGGGGTCATATCTTTGTCGTTATATAGGAAGTATGCAAAACTTTTTGTACCAGACCTGCCAACTCTTCCTCTTATTTGGTGTGCTTGTGAAAGTCCCAATCTTGTAGAGTCTTCTATTATAATTGTGTTTACGTTGGGAAAATCGATTCCATTTTCTATAATTGTAGTTGCCATTAAAACATTTATTTTTTCTTTTTGGAAGTTGTCCATTATTTCTAGCAAATGTTTTTCTGGCATTCTACCGTGGATTACGCCAATTTTTGCCCGTGGGTAGAGTTTCTTTATTTCAGCTGCCTTTGTCTCAATTGTTTGCACCACATTATGCAAGAAGTAAATTTGGCCTTTTCTACTAAGTTCAGCATGGATTATTTTTTTAACAAATTTTGTGTCGTAAGGGGCAACTTCTGTTTTTATTGCTTGTCTTCCTTGTGGGGGAGTTTGCATTAAACTTATGCTTTTTAATGAAGATAATGCCAAATAAATTGTGCGGGGGATTGGAGTGGCTGACAAACTCAAAACATCTAAACTGGTTTTCATTTGGCGCAATTTTTCTTTTTGTTTTACTCCAAATTTTTGTTCGTCATCAATAATTAAAAGCTGTAGATTTTTAAATTCTATGTCTCGAGACAAAAGTCGGTGGGTGCCTATAACAATATCTACCCTGCCTTCTTTTATATCGCCAATTATTTTCTTCTGTTCTTGTTTTGTCTGCAAACCGGAAAGTATGGCAACTCTAACCGGTAGTTTATCAAATCTTCTTTTGAACCCATTATAATGCTGATTTGCCAAAATTGTAGTAGGGCAAATTAATGCAGTTTGCCTATTGTTTGCACAAGCTAACAGAGCTGTTCTTATAGCAACCTCTGTTTTGCCAAAGCCAACATCTCCGCACACAATTCTATCCATTGGCCTGTTTTTTGAAAGGTCGTCTTTTATGTCTTCTATTGTTTTGATTTGGTCGGGAGTTTCTTGAAAAGGAAAACTGTCTCTAATCTGTGACTCCAATTCTTTATCTTCTATATATGGTGTTCTTTCTGTAATCTCTTTTTTTGCATATAACTGCAAAAGCTCCTTGGCTAATTTCTCAACTTCTTCTTTTATTATTCTTTTAGTTTTTTGCCATAAGGATGAGCCCAGTCTGGAAACTTTTGGGTCTTGGAAACCAACATATTTAGATAATTTTCTTTCTAAACCAAGTGGAATATAAAGCTTATCTTCTTTGTCATATTGCAGAACATAGTATTCTTGAAACTCTCCAACAGTAGTCTCAAACTTTTCTATGCCAATAAATTTTCCAATTCCATGATCAAGGTGCACAAGATAGTCTCCCGCCTTCAATCCTTTTAGCTCCGAAAACAGTTTCTGCGATTTCAGTTTCTTTTTTATAACCTCCCTTGTTTTTTTAAACTCTTCTTCCGAAAGTTTTGCAGGATAGAATTTTTTATCATCTAACAACTGAATATTATCTACTTCATTTCCAAGAAAATCAATTCGCGCAGCTTGAAGACAGTTGATAGGGAAGACATCAATAATTCCTCCGCGTTGGGAAAATTCACCAGGTTCTGAAACCTTAAAAACCCTTTCATAACCCATTTCATCAAGCTTCCTCAAAAATTGTGAAAACTGGAAACTATGGTCTTTTTCCAAAAAAACTATATTATCTTCAAAAAAGTTTTGAGTATGCCTGGCATCTAACACTTGTTGTAGATTCTCCTCAAACCAAAAAACCTCCTTATCTAAAAAATAGGGGGTAATGCCGACAATTAAAAGTTGGGTTAATTCTTTAGCAGTTTTATCCATTCACATTGCGTAATTATAGCGGGGAAACTGATGTTTTTCAACCATTGACAAAGGTGCTATTTAGGTGTATAATTAATAATATAGCGAATTAGCACATTTACAGCACAAGATACTTATTTTTGCCATGCCAGAAAGCGGTTTAGAAATAAACAATTTTCTGGTGTGGCAAAACGCCATAGCACAGACGCCGATAGAGTTTTTTCACCGGGTGGTGAGGAAATAAAAGTCGGCAAAACGAAGGAAGGATAGTGTCATGAAAGTCGTAACACAGAATCAAGCTTTCGAGGTTATCAATCGGTGCGGGAATGGAACCCTGATCGACTGGCAACAAATCGACGGAGAAAAACTTCAGGCGAATGTGATCAGTCTGCCACCGGAGGAAATCGGGCGGAGGATGACAGCGTTCATTAAGAACGGTATGAATTTCATCTTCGGCGGTCTCAAGTTTGCCACGGCTCCGTTCGACCCAATCAAGTTCCTCGGCAAAGGCTGGAGTATTGTCCAAAAAGATCAGGACAAGGTTTCCGTGGCCCTCACCGAAGTGGACTTGGGTTCGGCAAACTTCACCTCCTCCCTGAAAGAGGGTGAAACCCCAATCAAGGGGGAAGAGAAGTTGGCAAGGCTGAAGGCCTCTGGAGCCATCCGCTACGGAGCCACGGTCTTTATGGGCTTGTGGCAGGACTATCAGGCGCGTAAGACAGAAAGCGTTCTGGAGAAGTTGTACCAGCAGAATGGCACAACTTTCATCGCCTTCCTCGGCGATGTCATTCTGAGCCCTGACGGCGACCGTAGCGTACTGTATGTCTATCGTGATGATGATGGCGAGTGGCACTGGGACTACGACTGGCTCGGCAATGACTGGGATGGTGGCAATCTGGCTGCCTGCTCGCAAGTATAAGTCCTTAGGACTTGGAAATTAGGTCTTGGCCTGAAATCCTTTGCCCTTAGAACAATCGTGGTATTTTCCACAAAACGCTGTTTGGAACAGCACAAACTTTGCCGGACATACATAGTATGGTGTCCGGTTTTTTAATATTTTAATTTATGATAAAATATAAGCGGTATTAGGCGAATATGCGGGAGATCACGGTTTCCTGCTACCGAATCCAGTGTTCATACGCTGAGAGCGTCTGCGTTCAAGGATTCAGACGGAGGGTGTATAAATACTTCAAAAAATGAAAATACTTGGCACAAAATACTAGGGTATTACGATACCGAATCCGATTCAACCCCAAGAGTATTCAAAGGGTGGTGGTATAGACGGTATTTTGTGAAATCATTCTGAACCCTAACGGCAACCGTAACGTACTGTATGTCTATCGTGATGATGATGGCAAGTGGAACTGGAACTACAACTGGCTCAGCAATGACTGGAATGGTGGCAATCTGGCTGCCTGCTCGCAACTCTTTTCATTCCTCGCTCACTTTTTGAGAGAGTTTTGTTTTAATATTTGTCCGCACCACCCGCCAAGATTTTTCCCGATTTCGTCTAATTTTAATGAGAGGGCGATATATTTTTTATTGTCAAAAGATTTTGTCTCCCAAAGAAGCATTAGAAATATTTTTAAAGTGTCTATTTTTCTGATTGCTAAACGCACATAAGGTAACTTTTCATTTTGACTTAAAAAACTCGCCGTAATTATTGCTTCAAGTGTTTCAACAAAAAATTTGTCTATTTTTTCTCCCAAAGAATATCTATGCGTTTTCGGTATAATCAAATAGTGTTGGTACCAAAAAAGATAAGCACTTTTAATTTTCTCTAAAACAGGTAAGAGTTTTGGGGGATTAGAGGAATAATTATTTTGATTATGAAAAGTATTCTGTGTCATAAATTTGATGATTTAGTTAGTATTGATAATTTGCTTTTAGCTTGGCTGGAGTTTTTGAAAGGGAAACGAAATAAAAAAGACGTTCAAGAGTTTCAGTTTAACCTGATGGATAATATATTATCATTACATAATGATTTAAAGAATAACACATACAAACATGGCGGATATGAATGTTTTAAAATTAACGACCCAAAGCCGAGAATAATCCATAAA
This sequence comes from Candidatus Staskawiczbacteria bacterium, assembly GCA_026395215.1. Lineage (GTDB taxonomy): Bacteria > Patescibacteriota > Minisyncoccia > Minisyncoccales > Staskawiczbacteraceae > XYD1-FULL-39-28. The sequence continues at coordinate 175,364 of JAPLZC010000010.1, read as the reverse complement.
GCCAGCGTAAGAGACCGGCTTTTGCATCGAGCCATCTATCGTATATTATATCCATTTTTTGATAGAACTTTTATTTCTGACTCGTTCTCCTGCAGAAATAACAAGGGCACACACAAAGCCATAAATAGATTTAGAGAATTTGCATATATCGTTTCAAAAAATAACACTAAAACTTGCTGGGTTTTAAAATGCGATATCAAAAAGTTTTTCGCCAGTATAAATCAGAATATTTTGATAGATATTTTAAGAGAACATATTTTAGACAAAAATATTATCAATTTATTAAAAGAAATAACTTTCAGCTTTAAGCCGAACGGTTTACCCCTCGGCAATTTAACTTCTCAACTTTTTTCTAATATCTATTTAAACGAGTTTGATCATTTTGTAAAACATAAACTAAAAGTAAAACACTATATTCGTTATGCAGATGATTTTGTTATTTTATCAGATAGTAAAAAGTATTTAGAAAATATGGTTTTAGTAACAAAACTATATTTACAAAACAAACTAAAACTTATTTTGCATCCTGACAAAGTCTTTATTAAAACACTATATTCCGGTATGGATTTTCTCGGCTGGGTTAATTATTATGACCATAGAGTTCTGAGAAACAAGACTAAGAACAAAATGTTTGATAGAATAAAAAAGAATTCAAGTATTGAAACGTTGAATTCTTATTTAGGACTTCTGAAACACGGGAATACTAAAATGATTCAGCTGGAAGTTGTAAAAATTTTTAATTGAATTTATTCATTGTCTTTTCTAGGCCATCGGTGACAAATGAATTGAGAGCATCAGCGGTTTTTATTATTGTTTCGGTTATTGTTTTTTGTTCTTCGGTTGTGAATTTTTTTAAGACAATTTGCATAGCTTTCTTGGACCCGTGGACCGGTCCATGGGTCCGCTCACCAATGCCTATACGGAATCTCACTAAGCCTTCGTTTCCGATGGCTTTGATTATTGATTCTACTCCTTTATGGCCGGCGCTACCTCGCTCTTTGATGATTTTTATTTTTCCGATTTCTAGGTCTATATCATCATGGATGACGATTATATCTGAAACTTGGTCTCTGTTTTTCGACAGTATTTTTTTTACAGACTTTCCCGAATCATTCATAAATGTTTGCGGTTTGACCAGCAAGGCTTTTTTATTTGCAATTTCGCCTTGAGAAATTTCGGCATTGAAGCTTGATTGAAAATTAAAAATTGGAAATTGAAAATTCGCGGCGATTTTATCGATCGCGGTAAAGCCAACATTGTGGCGAGTGTTCTCGAATTTTTTTCCGGGGTTACCTAACCCAATAATTATTGTCATGTTTTGTTATTATAGCACTTTCTTTACATCTTGCAATTACTTAAAAAACGTGATAATATCTTAAAGTATGATGGAGGAAAGTAAAGACGCAGAAGCAAAGCCACAGGCAAATAAATTTTTGTCGTTTGTTTGGGAACTGGTTAAAATAGCCGTTATTGCTTTTGTTATAGTGGCTCCAATAAGATATTTCTTGTTTCAGCCATTTATTGTAAGTGGAGAATCAATGATGCCTAACCTTCAGAACGGAAATTATTTAATTATTGATGAAATCTCCTACAGATTTTCAGAACCGCAGAGAGGAGATGTGATTGTCTTTAACGCTGGGTTTATAGAAGGATACAGTGGCCAGAGATTCATTAAGAGAATTATTGGGGTTCCGGGTGAAACAGTTAACGTGTCAAATGGACAGGTCCAAATAACAAAAGACGGCAAAACAACAGTTTTAGACGAAAAGTATTTGCCTGGTGATATGAAGACCTACCAAGATAAAGAAATTACGCTGTCCGCCAATCAGTATTTTGTTATGGGAGATAACAGACAATATTCGTATGATTCAAGATATTGGGGGGTTGTGCCAAAAAATCAAGTAGTTGGTAAAGCGTCATTAAGGCTTCTGCCAATAAATGAAATTAAAATAATAAAATGAGTAAAATAAATTATCAAACTTTAACCGGGATGCACGATGTTTTGCCCGAGGACCAGATATATTTTAAAAGAGTCCAAAAGGTAGTTGAGTCTGTTGCCAATTCTTATACTTTTGAAAAAATTGAAACTCCTATTTTAGAGTTTGCCGAAGTTTTTCAAAAAGCAGTTGGCAATGACACAGACATTATTGGCAAAGAAATGTACACCTTTAGAACAAAGGGCGGAGATTTGGTTTCTTTGAGACCAGAAGGAACAGCTCCGGTTATGCGAAGTTATTTAGAGCATGGAATGCACAACTTGCCTCAGCCCGTAAAGCTTTGGTATATGGGTCCGTTTTTCAGATATGAAAGACCGCAGGCAGGAAGGTTTAGACAGTTTCATCAATTTGGCTTTGAGGCAATTGGGGAAGCCAGCCCGTCAATTGATGGCCAGACAATTCAGATGAGCTATGACGTTTTAAAAGAGTTGGGATTTAAAAATTTAACAATTGAAGTAAATTCAATTGGAGATTCGGAGTGCAGGCCATATTTTAAAAAAATTCTGACAAGTTATTTAAAATCAAAACGTTCGTCCTTGTGTGGAGACTGCCAGAGAAGGCTTAAAGAAAATCCACTGAGAATTTTAGACTGCAAAGAAGAAAAATGCCAGCGCGTAAAAGCTGGAGCCCCGCAAATATTAGACCACCTTTGTGAAAGTTGCCATGGTCACTTTAAAGAGGTTTTGGAATTTTTGGACGAATTGGAATTACCATATACATTGAATCCTTATTTGGTTCGTGGGTTGGACTATTACACTAAAACAGTTTTTGAAATTGTAGAAACATCGGAAGACGGGAAAGCGCTAGGCTCCTTGGCCGGGGGAGGGAGATATGACAATTTGTCTAAAATGCTGGGCGGAAGAGATGTGCCAGCCTGCGGTTCGGCAGCTGGTATTGAAAGAATTGTTTCTTTAATGAAATCGCGGGAAATGAAAACTGGTAAAAAAGAGGAAGAGCCGAAGATATTTTTAGCGCAGTTAGGACAGTTAGCAAAAAGGAAAAGTATGAAATTATTTGAGGAATTCAGAGACGCAAAAATTCCTGTAGCAGAATCATTTTCAAAGGATTCTTTAAAAGCCCAATTAAGAACCGCAAACAAAATGAATATAAAATGGGTTTTGATTTTTGGGCAAAAAGAAGCATTAGAAGAGTTTATAACTTTGAGGGACATGGAAACAGGTGTTCAAAAAGAAATTAAACTCGACAAGGTCGTAGAAGAAATGAAGGAAAAAGTAAAAAACTAACAAAACACTAATCTACGGAAAATATTCTAATCTACGGAAACACGAATTCGTATTTTTGTAGATTAGTATAAGATTTGTAGATTAGTATTATATTATCATGCCAGTACAAGTTACAAAAAAAGAAAGAGAAACTTCGCAAAACTTGGTGCACAGGTTTACAAAAACTGTGCGTCAATCGGGCATTTTGCTTGAATTGAGGAAAAACAGATTTTTCAAAAGAGCAAAATCAGACTTGGCAAACAAGAGATCTGCCTTAAATAGAGTTGTCAAAAAAGCTGAGAAAATAATGGCCGATAAATTGGCCAAACCAAAATAGCTCACTTCGTTCGCTGACAGATTTACACAGATTTGAAAACAGATTTGCACAGATCACAAATACGAAACATCTGTGATTTGTGAAAATCCGTAATTTGTCCGTGAAAATTTGTTTAAAATCATGTTAAAGCAAACCATCCAAATTGCTACCACTGAAGCCCTGAAAAGCAAAGACAGTTTTGTTGTTGGGACTTTACGTATGTTGTTGGCTTCAGTACAGGCTAAAGAAAAAGAGAAAAAGTTTAAAGAAAAAATAGAAGGAGAAGCTCAATTAACCGACGAACAGATACTTGAAACAATATCTTCTGAAATTAAAAAAAGAAAAGATGCCATTGCTTTGTACACACAAGGTAATAGACCAGAGTTAGCTGACCGGGAAAAGAAGGAGATAGAAGTTTTGATAAAATATCTGCCGGCTCAACTTTCGACTGAAGATATCAAAAAATTGGTCGCAGAGTCTATTGCCAGCACCGGAGCTGCAAGTATAAAAGATATGGGAAAAGTAATGGCCGATTTAAGTCCAAAAGTAAAAGGTAAGGCCGACGGCGGAGAAGTTTCAAAGATAGTGAAAGAACTATTAGCTCAATAAATTCAAGCCCCGTTAGCGGGGTTTTGTTTTACGCCAAAAATAGTGTAAAATAAAATAATAATATGATTGAAATAAATAATCTCGCAAAGGGATGTGCTTTTGGCGGTGTGGATAAAAAAGTTTTTTCCACAGTTGCAAAAATTGTATTAAAAGGCGAAAATAGATTAACACAAACAGTTTCTCTGGCTTTTGTTGATAAAGCAGAGATAAAAGAGCTTAACAAAAAATTTCGCAAAAAGAATAAGCCGACAGACGTTCTTTCGTTTAATATAAATGAAAAAAGTTATTTAGGGGAAGTTATAATATGTCCGGAAGTTGTTAAGGAAAAAAAAGAAGATATTGTAAAAGTTTTTGTACATGGAATTTTGCATCTGTGCGGATATGATCACGAAAAGTCTAAAAGAGAAGCTGAAATCATGGAAGCAAAAGAGAAAGAATATTTTAAAATTTAAAAATTAGAAAAATTTAAAAATTTGCGATGAAGAGTAATATTATTACAGGTTTGGATATTGGGACACATAGCATTAAAGCACTTGTGGCTCAAAAAAAAGGAAGTGATTGGGAAGTTTTATCTTATGCAGAAATGCCGTCTTTTGGGCTTAGAAAAGGAGCGGTAGTAAATATAGAAGAAACGGCAAAAAATGTGCAGATGATAGTGTCGGGCATAGAAAAAGATTGCAATAGAAGAATTAGTTCTGCTTTTGTGAATATTGGAGGAAATCATCTTTATGTTACTCCATCGGACGGAATAATTTCTGTTTCCAGAGCCGACCAGAGAATTTCTAAGGAAGATGTTGAAAGAGTTTTGCAGGCAACCAGGGCAATAAATATTGCGTCAAAGAATGATGAAATACTTGATGTCATTCCAAGAGAATTTATTATTGATGATCAAAAAGGCATAAAAGAGCCAGAAAACTTGACCGGCATAAGATTGGAAGCAAAAGTTTTATTGCTTTGCTATTTTCAACCATATTTTACAAACTTGACCCAGGCTGTTTTAAACTCAAAATTACAAATAAATGATGTTATTCCATCTCCTTTAGCAGCCGCCAATGCTGTTTTGACTTCTCAGCAAAAAGAATTGGGAGTAGCTTTAATTGACATTGGGGCGGCTACAACATCATTGGCAGTTTTTGAAGAAGGACAGCTGATGCACTTGGCTATTTTTCCAATTGGGTCAGCCAACATTACAAATGACATTGCTATCGGGCTAAAAACAGAAGTTGCAATTGCCGAAGCAATAAAAAAACAGCACGGCACCTGTATGTTTGCTAAAACGGAAAAAGATCAGAAAAACCAATCAAAGAAAAAAATTGAAGTTTTTGATCGGTCATCAACCATAGATTTTACAAAAAAAGACTTAGTAGATATTATTGAGCCAAGGGTTTCTGAGATTTTGGATTTGGTACAAAAGGAATTAAAAAAAATAAACAGGCAGGAGTTGTTGCCCGGTGGAGTTGTTTTAACTGGCGGAGGAGCTAAAATTCCAAAAATTAAAGAACTTACAAAAGAGATATTAAAATTATCGTGTGAAATTGGGACACCTAAAGGAATTATTGGTCTGCAAGATGACCCTGCTTTAGCAACAGTTGTTGGTTTGGCTTTAGAGGGGGTTGATTCTGGCGCAGAAGAAGGTATACTGGGAGGTGCCGGGAAAATAAGCTCTATATTTAAAAAAATTCTCAGAGCTTTTAAACCCTAGGCGTTATTATGCATCCGATTATAAAAGTTATTGGAGTGGGCGGATCTGGGTCTAACACAATTTCTAGAATGGCCCGTCTCAGCGGGCAGGCAAGACTTCAAATCCGAGATGTTGAGTTGTTGGCAGTCAACACAGATGCCCAAGCTCTTCATTCTTCTAAAGGACCTAGAGGAGGGTACCCTAAAAAAATTCTCATTGGTAAAGATGTTACCAAAGGACTTGGCACCGGAATGGATGCTAATTTGGGCAGGAAGTCTGCTGAAGAATCCAGCCAAGAAATTACAGAAAATTTAAAAGGTGCAGATATGATTTTTGTGACTTGTGGTCTTGGGGGCGGAACCGGGTCTGGCGCTTCTCCTGTTATTGCCGAGATTTCAAGGGGTCTGGGCATTTTAACTGTGGCGGTTGTCACAACTCCTTTTTCTTTTGAAGGAGCTGAAAGAAAAAAAGTGGCGGAATTAGCTCTTAAAAATTTAAGAGAAAAAGTTGATTGTGTTTTAGTTATTTCAAATGATAAACTTTTAGGAGTTATAGATGAAAAGACAACAGTATCAGATGCATTTTTAGTCTGCGACGATATTTTAAGAGAGGCTGTGCAGTCAATTACTGATTTAATTTTAGTTCCCGGAATTATAAACATTGATTTTGCATCGGTTTTGTCTATTATGAAAAATTCAGGGCAGGCTTTATTTGGCGCAGGAAAAGCAATAGGAGAAAACCGTGCAGTCTTGGCGGCAGAAAAAGCAATCAGCTCTCCTTTATTGGATTTTTCCATTAAGGGAGCTAAGGGAGTTTTGTTCTCGGTTTCCGGAAGTGATATAAGTTTGAATGAAATTCAGGAAGCCGCCAAAATTATAACAAAAAACGTTGATCCTAAAGCTCAGATAATTTTTGGAGCAGTAAAAGATGATAACCTTAAAAAAGGAGAGATAAAAGTTACCGTCATTGCTACAAAATTATAAACCTATATTTAATCCAACACATTTTTAGAAATGAAAAGAGTTGACACGGTTTCTTAGCGGAGTAAAATAGATATACGATAATTAAAAAAATAGCATGGAAGCAGAAAAAAACAACATAGAGAGGATACAAAAAAGAGACGGCAGAACCGTTATTTTTGAGCAATCAAAAATTGAAGAAGCAATTCATAAAGCCGTTGTTGCGGCAAATCAGGGAGATGGAGAAGTCTCCAAAAAGGTTTCTGAGAAAGTTGTAAGTTTGTTAAATAGAAGATTTAAGAAAGGCGAAGTGCCTACTGTTGAGCAAGTTCAGGATATTGTTGAGGAGGCTTTAATATTGGAAGACTTGGTTGATACTGCTAAAGCTTACATTCTATATAGAGAGCAAAGAAGAACAATTCGTGAATCAGCAAAAGCGGCTGACGACTCTTCGGAAAAAGTTGATAGCTATTTGAAAGAGATTGATTGGCAGGTTAAGGAAAATGCTAATATGACTTTTTCCTTACAAGGATTAAACCAATATGTTGGCTCATATATTTCCAAAAAATATTGGTTGAATAAAATTTATCCGAAAGAAATCAGAGACGCGGCGCTTAATGAAGATTTTCATATACACAATCTGGAATTGTTAGCTCCTTATTGCGCAGGGTGGGACTTGTATGACTTTTTGGTAAAAGGATTTGGTGGAGTATATGGAAAAATAGAATGTAGCCCTCCAAGGCACTTTAGAACAGCTTTGGGTCAACTAGTTAATGCTTTGTTTACATTGCAGGGGGAAACAGCAGGGGCAAACGCTATTTCTAACTTTGATACTTTGCTTGCTCCGTTTATAAGATATGACAATTTGAGCTATAAACAAGTAAAACAAGCCATGCAGGAATTTTTGTACAACTGTATGGTTCCTACAAGAGTTGGTTTCCAGACTCCATTTTTGAATGTTTCTTTAGATATGAAGGCCCCAACATTTTTGGCAAAACAGCCGGTTATTATTGGAGGAGAACCACAAAATGAAGTTTATGGAGACTTCCAGCCGGAAATGGATATGTTTATTAAAGCTTTCTATGAAGGTTTAATGGAGGGAGATGCTTCTAGTAGGCCATTTACTTTCCCAATTCCAACTGTTTCAATTGGCAAAGATTTTGAGTGGGATAATCCAAACTTAATAACAATGTGGGAGGCAACGGCAAAATACGGAATAAATTATTTTTCCAACTTTATACACTCAGATATGAGCCCAGATGATGCCCGAAGTATGTGTTGCAGACTTAGATTAGATAATAGGGAATTGTATAAAAGAGGTGGCGGATTATTTGGATCATCACCTAAAACAGGTTCAATTGGTGTGGTTACAATAAACCTGCCAAGAATTGGATATACTTCAAAAACAAAGACAGAATTTTTGGAAAAGTTAACTCATTTAATGGAATTGGCAAAAGAAAGCTTGGAAATTAAGCGAAAAGCATTGGATAACTTTATGGAGAAGGGACTTTATCCATATTCAAGACATTATTTGCAAGAGATGAAAAATATGAGAAATACCTATTTTGGAAACCATTTTTCAACCATTGGAATTATGGGAATGAATGAGTCCTTACTTAACTTTTTAGAGGAAGACATTACAACTCCAAAAGGGAAAAAGTTTGCAATTGAGGTTTTGGATTTTATGAGAGAGAAAATGGTTAAGTTCCAAGAGGAAACAGGGAACTTATATAACTTAGAAGCAACTCCCGGAGAAGGAACAAGTTATAGGCAAGCAAAGACCGATAGAGAAAAATATCCGGATATTATTACGGCCGGTACTAAAGAAGTTCCTTATTATACAAATTCCAGTCAATTGCCGGTTGGTTTTACAGATGATGTTTTTCAAGCTTTGGATTTGCAAAACGATATCCAAACAAAATATACTGGCGGAACTGTTTTGCACATATTTTTGGGAGAAAAAATTTCAGATCCTAATATGGCAAAGAACTTGGTCAGGAAAATATTTGAAAATTACAGCTTACCATATATAACCTTAACTCCAACATTTTCAATTTGCCCAACACACGGTTATCTTTCAGGAGAACACTTTGAATGTCCTCAATGCGCCATAAAACAGCCCTGTGAAGTTTACTCAAGAGTTGTAGGTTACATTAGACCCGTCCAACAGTGGCACAAAGGTAAACGTCAGGAATTTGGTGAAAGAAAAGAATTCGCCAACCCCATAGAGCAACCTGTAAATCCTGCAACCCCTGCAGAATCTACAGATTGTGCAAATTGTGCAGACCCAGTAAAAGACACCCTAATCAAAGTAGAAGAAAAATCCGCCGCCGTCTAATTCTAATATCCTAACCCACCTTTTAATCCAGGTGGGTTTTTGGTAATATACAATTGATGTGGTGGCCGAGTAGTTAGGCACTTGTTCGCAAGACAAGGCACGGGGGTTCAATTCCTTCCCACATCTCATGACAGCAAAAGATTATATTGAAAAAAGATTGGTTGGCATTAAAGAGGAAAAACTTACCCAAAATAAAGAATTGGTTGATTTTATATATGATAGAATAATGTCTAAAAAATTCAGAAAATATAGTGTGAATCCCGAAGCAAATAAAAAGATCCGTAGCTCAATAGAATTAAATATTAAAAACGGCGAGCCAATAAAAATTGCTATTATTTTTGGAACATATAAGCTATGGAGATTTAGCGAAAGCCCCGAGCCGGATTGGGCAGAACTTTTTGCAATGATTTATTACGCCTGTTGGTTAAAACCAATAACGGATGCATATAAGCCTGGTGTGTGGTTTGATTTTTGTGGAGATGATATCATTTTGGAGTTTATGGATAACATACCAGTAGATAACACCGAAATATACAAAAAAGTTTTTAGAGATTTGATTAAATTTATACAGCCGTACTTACCGGATAATTTAAAATATACTTTCAGTCCTGTTGGTGATAGATATGGTTCAAAAGAAGAATTTATAGAAGATTTGAATAAACAAATAGAAGAGTTGAACAAGAAAGGAGAAACTGCTTTGACTGATCGAGACATTGAAATGATGAAATTAAATATAAAACCCCACAATGGGGAACAGATAGATTTTCAAAAGAATCACGTTTTGCACGATGCATATATGTCTTTAGTTAAAAGAAGGTCATATCACAGAAGACCAGATAAGATTACTATATCGGTGACTCCCTTTGGAGACAGAACAAGCATACCAATGGGAACAACAAAAACTTCCGTAGTTAAGTTTCAGACTGGGGTTGGTGTTTTGAAAAAAGAGGCCGATAGCTATATTGAGTATATTTATTCGCCTTCGCAATTGGAAAAAGTTGAGTTTTCTTGGGAGGAAATTAAAATTGAAGGCTTGTCTGGTAAAAATTTTAGTAAAATAAGAGTTATATAGAATTATAAATTATGATAATTGCTGGGTTACAGAGAACTACGTTGATTGATTATCCGGGGAAGTTGGCCTGCGTGGTTTTTTTGGCGGGGTGCAATTTTAGGTGTCCTTGGTGTTATTCACGAGAGTTGGTTTTGCCATTGGAAATTGCACAGCATCCAAGGATTTCGGAAAAAGAATTTTTTGATTTTTTGCGTCAGAGAAAGGGGTTGTTAGATGGAGTTGTAATTTGTGGGGGAGAGCCGACAATAAATAAAGATTTACCCTTGTTTATAGAAAAAATTAAAACTTTAGGATATGCGGTAAAGTTAGACACAAATGGGTCTAATCCAGAAATGCTTAAAAACCTAGTTGATTTGAGACTAATAGACTATGTTGCCATGGATATAAAAACTTCTCCGGAAAGCCCTGTTTATAAAAATCTTATGATTGAAGAGGTTACTATTAATAATATAAAAGAGAGTGTGGAGTTTTTGAAAGCCCATTCGACAGGCTCAGGGCAAACCTGCGGGTTTGAATTCCGTACAACTTGCGTACCGGGTGTTCACCAAAAAGAAGATTTTATAGAAATTGCAAAATGGATAGGTGGCCAAAACGTTAAATATTATTTGCAAGGTTTTAGGGGAGAAAAGACAATTGACCCGGCATTTGAGAAAATTCAACCATTCAAAGATGAATTTTTGCAAGGCATAGCCAAAGAAATTTCTTCAAATTTTAAAGAATGTAAGGTAAGATGAGCCCGTCTAAGGTATTATTTATATTTTGTCTGGCGCTGACAGCAGGCATATTTTTGGAATCAATAACAAGAGTTCCGCAAATTTATTTGTGGGCGTTTTTATTTGTTTCAATATTTTTTATATTTGCAGCATTGATATATCCATCGCAGTATGGGCATTATATCTTGGTTTTCGGTTTTTGTGTTATATTTTTTACTCTTGGAATTATACGGGTACAAATCAGCGAGTTTAATATTGCTAATGACAAATTGAGCAAATTTAATGGTCAGCAAGTTGTTATAACCGGTATTGTTGATAACGAGCCAGATGTTAGGGATACTTTTCAAAAATTAAAAGTAAAAACTGACGACCAGCCGGCGGGCGAGGCGGGCAGCACGGTTTTAGTGACAATAAACAGATATCCAGAATATAAATATTTGGATAAAATAAAACTTTCGGGAAAGTTAGAAACCCCGTCGGTTACTGACACCTTTAATTACAAAAACTATTTAATGAAAGACGGAATATATTCTGTAATGAATTCTCCCAAGGTTTCCGCTCTAAACGGGCCCCGCTTAGCGGGGGAGATAACTGTAACACAAAAAATTTATTCGTGGGTTTTGTTTTGCAAGCAAAAAATAAGAGAGAGCATCCAAGGGAACTTTTTACCTCCGCAGAGCTCAATTTTAGAGGGGACAATTTTGGGAGATAATGGGGCAATGACTAACGACTTGAAAAGCAAATTAAATATTACCGGACTCAGACACGTAATAGCTGTTTCCGGCACGCACGTTGTTATTTTAAGCGCAATTATAATGTCTTTATTATTAGCCATGGGACTTTGGCGAGGGCAGGCGTTTTATATTGCTATAATTTTTATTTGTATTTATATTGTTTTGACAGGTTTGCCTCCGTCCGGAGTTAGGGCAGGTATTATGGGCGGGCTTTACCTTTTTTCTCAACATTTGGGGCGGCAAAGTATGGGGCCGAGAATAATAACAATAGCAGGAGCTGTAATGCTGGTAATAAACCCCTTACTTTTGGTTTATGATGTTGGTTTTCAGCTTTCATTTTTGGCTGTGTTAGGCCTTATGTATCTAGAGCCCTTGATTAAAAGATTTATAAATTATTTTACACTGCAGTCGGAAGAATCGTCGGCAAAAGAATTAATAAGCATCGTCTCGGCAACTTTTGCCGCACAAATTTTTACTTTGCCTATTATGGTTTATAATTTTGGAAATGTATCTCTTGTTTCTCCCATTACCAATCTTTTAATACTTCCAATTGTTTACGGACTGATGGTTTTTGGCTTTTTAGCATCTTTGGCCGGAATTTTTTCTTACGCACTGGGTTGGATTTTATCAATTCCGTGCTGGTTGTTACTTACATATTTTGTAAAAGTAATAGACATTTTTTCCCAGCCATGGATGGCCAAAACCATAACAAATATTTCCTGGATTTGGGTTTTTGTTGCATATTTTGTTATTGGAGCCGTAACTTGGTTTCTCAACAGGAGATATAGTAGAAGTATTGTGTAGAAGTCTGATATTGACAATAGTCTAAAAGTAGCATATACTTAGAAAGTGTTCAAAATGGTACCTTGTCATAAACAACTCATATGGGCCAAATCAGCCTAGAAGGAGAAGCCGCATTGAAAACAGTAGGTGCTGCAGATACAGAAACACAACCGTCATTGGCACGGGGGACGATAGCGCCTCCCTGGATTGCCGATGCAAGAATCTTTCGTTTGGGAGGGTTTGGGCAAGTTCCAGACTACTATCAAGCTATGGATGAGGCTGGGATAGATGTTGGATCTTGTGCTCAAGAACTTCTCTCTCATGGACATTTCCGCACCGTCGAACCAGACGGAAACATCAAAATCGTTACTCCATCAGTGGAGGATCTGGGCTTCAGGAATGCACACCTGCCCCAGCTTTGGGAAAGCGCTTCCAGGTTTGGTTGCGGTCTTGTAACCGGTCAGTTTGTTTGCCGTCTGCGACTAAGATACAGGGCTCAACCCTGTGGCGAATGTTTAGTCGCCGGCATGAATCCCATCAATTCTAGGGTTTTCCTTGTAGGGCGCCAATCGAATGGCAGGATGTATTTGTATGCTCACAGCGCAAATGCTAACCTGGGCGCTGGTGCGCGAATTTTGCTGACCCTCCCTGGTTGACCATGTTCCATGCGGAACCAATTATACCCTTTCAATATCGTAAGTTGAAAGGGTTCTTTTTTTGCTGTTTTTTTGTTATAATAGTTGTAATGGAAAACAAAAAAAATAATAAAAGGGCTTGGGTTGTGGCTGCAGATATGGGCTATGGGCATCAGCGGACAGCTTATCCTTTAAGGGATATTGCTTTTGGCGATAAAGTGATAAATGCCAACAGCTATGACGGTATTCCTAAAAAAGATAAAAATTTCTGGCAGGAAACCCGCTATTTATATGAATTTGTGTCCAGGTTTAAAAAAGTTCCTTTTCTAGGGAGTTTGGCGTTTTCAATTTTGGACAAGTTTCAAAAAATTTCAATTTATTACCCAAAAAGAGATTTATCTAAACCAAGTTTCACTTTAAAAAATATTCTTAGTTTTATTAAAGGTGGCTGGGGCAAAGATTTAATTGAAAGGTTACAAAAAAACCCCTTACCGCTTGTTTCTACATTTTTTACTCCGGCTTTTATGGCGGAAGAGCTAAAATATCCCGGTGATGTTTATTGTGTAGTTTGTGACGCCGACATAAATAGGACATGGGCCTCAATCAACCCCAAAAAAAGTAAAATTAAGTATTTTGCCCCATGCACATGGGTGAGGGACAGGTTAAAGCTATACGGCGTCAAGCCAGAAAATATTTTTTTGACCGGCTACCCGTTGCCAAAAGAAAATGTTGGCGAGAATTTGGCTATTTTGAAAGATGATCTGAGACATCGCATTTTAAATCTTGACCCCAATAGGAAATATAGAGAAATATATGGGCCGTTAATTAAGGTTTCATTAGGAAATTTGCCTGAAAAGTCCAATCATCCTCTGACAATTATGTTTTCAATTGGTGGCGCCGGAGCGCAGAAAGAAATACCTTTGCATGCAATAAACAGCCTTAGAGGAAAAATAAAAGATAGAAAATTGAGGTTTATTATTGCCATTGGTGTGCGGGAAGAACTGAGAAAATATTATGTAGACAATATAAAGGAATTAAAACTGGATGGCTGGGTACACATAGTTTCAGGGATTACAACAGATGAATATTTTAAAACTTTTAATGAAGCCCTAAGAGAAACAGATATTTTATGGACAAAACCGTCAGAACTTTCTTTTTACGCGGGTTTAGGAATTCCCATAATTATAGCTCCAACAATTGGTTCGCAAGAGGATTTTAATAAAAAATGGTTGCTACACACCAATGCTGGGATTCCGCAGGAAGATCCAAAATATGCCGACCAATGGTTTTATGATTTGCTTAATTCAGGAGATTTAGCCGAGGCCGCAATGCAGGGTTTTATGGAAATAGGATCAATGGGAACATATAATATTGAGCGGACAATTTTTAATTCTTAATGTCTAGACTAATAAAAACAATAGTTATTTTTTTGGCAGTAATTTTAGCCTTGTTGGCAATTGTTTTCTGTTATTTTTTTGTAGGCAAGGCAAAAGTTCCTCAGAATATTACTTGGGGCGTTGATTTTTCACAAATGCAGGCGCAAGCGTTGGGTTTGGATTGGAAAGATACTTATTCGGCAATTATAGATGACCTGGGGGTTAAAAATATTAAAATTCATACTCAATGGGATTGGGTTGAGGGCAAACATGGAGAGTTTTATTTTAATGACATAGATTGGCAGTTGGCGCAGGCAAAAGGACCTAAGGGGTACCCCGGCGTGAATATAATATATGTGGTTGGCATGAAAAGTGGCAGGTGGCCGGAATGCCATATTCCAAAATGGGCAGACGGCTTAGCCGAACAACAGCAGAAAGATGCTGTGCTAAATTATATAAAAACAGTTGTGCAGAGGTATAAAGATAATCCCGCTATTATAAATTGGCAGGTTGAGAATGAACCATTGTTTAAATTTGGGGAATGTCCTTCTTGGTATTATACAGACAAAGATTTTTTGAAGGAAGAAGTGGCTTTGGTAAAATCACTAGATCCTTCGCGAAAGGTTATTGTTTCTGATTCGGGAGAAGGTTCTATGTGGTTTGGTGTGGCAAAAATAGGAGATATTGTGGGTACAACAATGTACCGCGAGGCTTGGGCGCACATATCAAACAGTTTGGGTTTTTATTTTCATTATTTATTCTCACCGGTGTATTATTCCAGAAAAGCTTTGCTTATTAAGGAGATATTTGGTAAAAATGTAATATGCATAGAGTTGCAGGCAGAACCGTGGACGCCAAGACCATTTTATGATGTGCCCCTGGCAGAGCAGTCAAAAACAATGAATCTAGAAATATTTAAAGAAAATATTGAATATGCCAAAAACACAGGTTTAGACACATTCTATTTTTGGGGAACAGAATGGTGGTATTGGATGAAAGAGAAGCAAAATCAGCCACAGATATGGCAGGAAGCACAGAAACTTTTTCAATCAAGTTAGTTTTGAGAACAATACCACCATTTAAGGAGGGGTCGGGAGGAAGGACTTCCTCCCGTGTAGGAAATTATTCAAAACCGAGGGTTTTGAAGGAGCGAGGAACGAGCGACTTGGTGGTATTGGATGAAAGAGAAGCAAAATCAGCCACAGATATGGCAGGAAGCCAAACTTTTGTTTAATACAAAATAAATAATATGATAAGTATTATTATTCCATCGCTAAACGAAGAGAAGTATTTGCCGTTGCTTTTGGCTTCTATAAAAGACCAAAAGTTTTTTGACTACGAAATAATTTTGGCTGATGCTGGCTCTAAAGATAAAACACTTGAAATTGCAAAAAGATATAATTGCATTATAACTTCTGGAGGGTTACCTGCCAAAGGTAGAAACGAGGGGGCAAAAATTGCCAAAGGAGATGTACTGTTCTTTTTAGATTCTGACGTTATTTTGTCAGAAGGATTTTTGGATAAATCTTTAGCGGAGTTCGAAGAAAGGAATCTCGATATTGCCAGTTTTTGTATAAAAACATATCCTACAAACCGTTTTTTAGACCATCTTTTGGAATATTATTATAACAGACCCATGCGTTTTCTAGAAAAAGTTTTACCACACGCGGCAATGGGTATATTGGTAAAGAGGGATTTATATGATGAATTGAAGGGGTTTGACGAAACAATAAAAATTGCTGAAGATATGGATTTTGCGAGGCGTGCTAATAAAATAGCCAACTTTGGTATAATAAAGTCTGTTATACTTTATTCGTCAGATAGAAGGCTCAAAACTGACGGCTGGTTTAGAACTGGAATCAAATTCTTTCTTTGTGAACTTTACATGATTTTTATTGGACCGGTAAGATCTGATATATTTAAATATAAGTTTGGACACTATAAAAATAAAGAAGGCACTAAAAAATAATTATTATTCGTATTTATATATTAAAATATGAATTTATATAACCTTCCAAAATTTGATTTAAATAAGATTATAAAAAATAGGATTTTTTTGGGTATTTTTTATTTAATTGTGGCCTTGTGTCTGTTTGGATATTCTGCAAGCATAATTGCTTGGCAATATTTCCCAGCACAGACGCAGGAATTTATTAATTATTTTACTAGGCCTATTTTAGAGGATGTGGCTGAAATTGAGAATCTGGAGGTTCAGAAAATATATACATCGGCATTTGCTTATGAGCAGGCTATAATTGACGTAGCAAAAAATGTTTCACCTTCTGTAGTAAGTATTGTAATTTCTAAGAATGTGCCAGTTTATGAACAGCAGTTTGTAGATCCTATGGGAGACAATGGTAATCCTTTCGGCGACCTTTTTCCTGATTTTAATTTACAAATTCCTCAGCAAGTGCAAAAAGGGACACAGTTGCAGGAAATTGGCGCTGGGTCTGGGTTTATAGTTTCAGAAGATGGACTTATTCTAACCAATAAACACGTTGTTTCAGACCGCAGTGCCGAATACGCTGTTTTTACAAATGACGGTCAAAAATATAACGCCAAAGTTTTGGCATTAGACCCAGTACAAGATTTGGCTATAATAAAGATCCAGCTTCCAAATGTTAAAGAATTCATTCCATTTCCATCAGTAATTTTGGGAGATTCTTCGGGAATACAAATTGGACAGACAGCAATTGCAATTGGAAACGCTTTGGGGCAATTTAGTAACACAGTTTCAGTGGGCGTAGTTTCGGGTTTAGGAAGGACTATTTCGGCTTCTGACAATATTGGTTCTTTTTCTGAAACTCTTGAAGGAATTATTCAAACAGATACTGCCATTAACTCGGGAAATTCCGGCGGACCGTTGGTTAATTTGAAAGGCGAGGTTATAGGTATAAATACAGCTATGGCAGAAGGAGCCCAAAGTATTGGTTTTGCGCTTCCAATAAATATGGCAAAAAAAGATATTGACCAGGTTGTAAAAAATAACAAAATTGTTTATCCTTTTTTGGGTGTAAGATATATTTTGGTTGATGAACAAGTTAAAGAAAAATATAAACTGTCTATAGATTATGGAGCGTTGG
This sequence comes from Candidatus Staskawiczbacteria bacterium, assembly GCA_026395215.1. GTDB lineage: Bacteria > Patescibacteriota > Minisyncoccia > Minisyncoccales > Staskawiczbacteraceae > XYD1-FULL-39-28. The sequence continues at coordinate 157,845 of JAPLZC010000010.1, read as the reverse complement.
TTTTGGAAGGCGATAAAGGAGAACCAGCCGTAACTGCCAATTCTGCCGCAGAGAAAGCCGGCATAAAAGAGAAGGATGTTATTTTAGAAATCAACGGAGAAAAAATTACCAAGAATAATTCAATGGCAAAAATAATCCAGAAATATAATCCCGGCGATAAAATTACTTTGCACATTTTAAGGAATGATAAAGCCGCCCCTGCAGGGCGGGAAATAGACGTTGACGTGACACTGGGCGAGAGAAGCTCATAAAAATTATAATATCGGTGTGCGCCTTTATCTAATTTTTTAGAAATTATATAATATAGTATAGGCAATAAATATTATTGACAATAATTTGCATGAATAAAATAAAAAATAGGCTTTCAGGTGGGTTTACTATTATTGAGCTTGTAGTGGTTGTTGCCATAATCGCTATTTTAGCTGGCATTGTTACGGCCAATGTGGTTTTTTATATTGGCAAAGCAAAAGAATCGCGGGCAAATGCAGACGCCAAAAACATAGAAAAAGCCTTGCTCGCCTTTTCCGCCCAATATGGCGACTATCCAAATGATCAAGCAATCTGCGATGGGAATCCCGGAGAGCCTGACTATATTTGCGGTCCCGAAGATTTTTACGGTTCAAATGGGGGCGAAGGGTCGGATAATCCGTCTTTAAACAATAATACTCACTATCTTTCTGAATTTTATAAATCAGATTATAACGCCGACTATTTTGTCCAAGGAGGATATTATGAAGTTGTGCTTTCTGATACCCCTTCTTCTGATACCGGGATAGGGGACGGGAAAATCGGTTGTGGTTATGTTGTTTTGACCGATAAAGACTTAAATGTCTACGGAATAAAATGTATCATCTGCCAAGATTGTACCTGTAGTGACGACCAAAATTCAGATGCGGATTGTATTAATAATCCTTTTCAAACACAGAAAATATTTTAATAATTAATAAATAAAAACAATGCAAACAAGAGAAAAAGTAGGTATAGCGATATTAATTATTTTGATAATAATTTTTGCAATTAGCATTTGGAATATGCAATCTAATGCGCCAAAAGTGAAAATTAATTGTCAGACGGCATGCATTCACATTGGAAGTATGGGGTGGACTTTCCCTGGCGCCGGCCCAATTGCTAAAAACAAATTTTTAACAAAAGAAGAATGTATTTTTGCTTGCCAAAATAAAATTAAAAAATAACAAATATGAAAATTAAATCTCTATTATTTGCAGTTGTTTTAGCCACAACAGGTTTATTATTTGGTGGACAAGTGCTTCACGCTCAAGCTGATCTTTGCGCTGGAACTCCGGCCGTAGGAACAGTGTGCGCAGATGGCACGGTGTATGTCACCCCTACACTTCGCACCACACTGAGTGATGCCGGAACAATGCAGTGGGCTAATGAAAATGTCGTTACAGGCGCGACCAGTACGACTGACGGGGCAGCTAATACAAATAATCTGGCGGCCAGAGGGTCTAGGTATGTGGCAGCGTATTATTGTAAGAATATGAGTACCGGTGGACATACAGACTGGTATTTGCCGGCGAAGGATGAATTGAACACGTTGTATGTTAATAAAGGAGCATTAGGCATGGGTGGGCTCTACTACTGGTCCTCCACGGAGTACAACTCCTACTACGCCTGGGCCCAGTACAACGATGGGAACCAGTACAAAGACGGCAAATACGGCACACGCTTAGTCCGTTGTGTCCGGTATATCGCTCTTCCTACCTGTACAGCATTTACTTACTCTGATTGGGGAACTTGTTCAGCAGGAGGTACTCAAACGCACACAATAGCTACTCAATCTCCAGCAGGTTGCACAGGCGGAAGTCCGATTTTGAGCCAGAGCTGCACACCGCCAGTTGTTCCCACCTGCACTTCTTTTACTTATTCTGATTGGGGGACCTGTTCTGCTGGAGGAAGTCAGACAAGAACCGTTGCTACTCAATCTCCCTCAGGTTGCACCGGTGGAACTCCGGTTTTAAGCAGGAGTTGTTATTCCTTAAACTATACTGCAGGAGTTAACGGCTATATTTCTGGTACCGCTCCGCAGATGGTAGCTTCTGGTGCAAGCGGAACAGCTGTTACTGCCGCAGCAAATACTAATTATCATTTTGTAAGTTGGAGTGACGGTTCAACACAAAATCCAAGAACCGACACAAATGTAACAGGAAATATTTCTGTCACAGCAACCTTTGCAATTAACAGCATAGGTGGTGGCGGTGGCGGAGGAGGTAACTATTATACAATTTCAACATCAACAATTGGTGGTGGTTCAATAACAAAAAATCTTAATTGGTCAAGTTATTTTGAAGGCACACAAGTAACACTTACTGCTGTAACTACAATCGATTGTAATTTTACCGGGTGGTCAGTTGATGCTTCAGGCACAAATAACCCTATAACCGTAACAATGAATTCAAACAAAACCATAAAAGCAACCTTTAGTGGTACCTGTCCTGGTTCAGAGCAATTCACTTTTACTCGTGCGTTGAGACTTGGCATGAGGGGCGAAGACGTCAGACAACTGCAGAAATTTTTAAACAGCGCCAAGGCGGGTTGTCCTAATTTAGGTTGTCCCCAAACATCTTGCAAAGTTTCTGTCAGTGGAGCCGGTTCTCCGGGAAATGAAACCACCACTTTTAGCATAAAGACATGGAACGCAGTCAAAAAGTTTCAGGAGTGCTATAAGAAGGATGTATTAACTCCTTCCGGTCTCACTAAAGGCACAGGTTTTGTCGGGGCGGCTACGTTTAGGAAGATACTTAACCTGCGTGGCCAATAAAGTCTAGACTGTTGACACGTATCCTTGTATCTGATAGACTAAAAATTGTTATGAAACAAACCAACAGAAAGAATAATTATTTTTTCTTCTTTAGCTTCTCAATGAGAGGGGTTGGTTTGAGCGTTTAATTAAGAAACAAAATTAAAACTTCAAACAAGCTCCTCTCACCGAGGAGCTTTTGCTTTTTGACAACAGAATAGGGAACAAAACAAACAAACCAAATGGAGGAATGGTGATGAAAAAGACAATCGGTTATCTGGGTCCAGAAGGATCGTATTCACACGAAGTTGCCTTGCACGTCGGCGACAGTGACAATTGCAAGTTGATTTCTCTTGAGCCTTCAAGGTTCGCTCAGGCAATGCGAGAGAAGAAGGTTTGGAAGGTAGTCCTGCCAATAGTCAATGCGATTGGTTGGCAGGTTCAATGGGTGCTTGATCTGCTCACAGAGAGTAGCGACGGTTATCAAATAACCGGCGAAATCATCTGGAACATAAGGTCTTATTTGGTTGGCTTTGGCCATAAGGATCAGATCAAGATGGTTTATTCTCATTCCCAGCCATTGGATCAGTGTCGCAGATTTCTTGAGGGCATGCCGGATATTACAACTCAGGCCTTAGGAAGTACAAGCGCATCGGTCAAGCTGGTTGCCGATAAGAAAGATCCTACAATTGCTGCAATTGGGACACAATACGCCGCGGGAAAATACGGCGTTCCAATTATCGCTAGTAATATCAGTGACTTCCCGGACAATCAAACTCGTTTTGTTGTTCTTGGAGGAAGAAGACCACCACTTAATGAAAATAACCGAACAACTTTAATTTTCGGTGTGTCCGATAAACCCAGAGCATTGTTGGAGGTGTTGGAAGTCTTTGGTGTTTTGGACATTAACATTGGAACGATTCTGTCTACCAGATCTCCGAATAGGAAGTTGGGAGAATGCCTGTTTATTGTGGACGTGGATGGGCATCAAAGGGATGAAGATTTGCGGGTGGCGCTGTCAAAAATAAGAGAGAGAACCTATTTGAAGGTACTCGGCTCTTACCATAAGGCGACTATTGCGGCAAATGCTGGTTAAGTAACTGTAAAAAAGGAGATGGTTATGATAATTAGGATGAAGTTGGGTGCGAAAAAAGGAAAAGTGCGCGAGGTGACAGATGCGGTGGTTAAGTCAGGACACAGATATCATGTGTCTAAACTTAGCGCGACACAAAAGGTAATCAGCGTTGATAACAAAGGTGAGTTAGACCCTGTACCCTTCGAGGCAATGGAAGGTGTGGAGAAAGTCTACTCTATCCTTGTTGAGCTCCCAAAGCCATTTGGAGCTTTGTCTGCTCCCTAAATATGCGCTTAACGCGCGTTGATGCGGCCCGAGAAATCTGGCTGCTTTTTTTTGACTGTTTGATTTTCTTGTAGTAGTATGGAATTAATAAAAGGATGCGTTTAATGTTTTTTGAAAGAGCAATAGCTCTTTGACACTTTGTAGAATCTCCGTTGGCTGGTCGGTACCAGTCATATCAAGTACAACAAACCCCCCAAAAGGAGGAAATATCATGAAGCTGAGTCAGCTCATGATTGCAAGCATCGCGGTTGCCGCATTAGGCATTGCGATGATGCAGACCACCGCGGGTCCGCCGGCCAACGCGCCGAACGGCACGCAAATCACGGCCATCGTCGACACGTCGCCACCGTCAGAGGCTATGGTTGACATTAATGCGCCGGAAAACATGATTGTTGCGCTGGACAGCGTGACGGTCGGCAACAGTGGCAACCGCGCCAATGCGCCCGAGGGCAGTCTGGAATGTGCCGTACCGGCAACTTCCGACCAGCGTGTCCTGCCTACATCGGTGACGGTTGTCTCTAACCCGAATCCGCGCGTTACTGCCACAACCCAGCAGGCCACCGCCGGCGCCCGTGAAGGATCACTAGGTGTCTTTCCTACCGCGGCCGACGTCTTCACAGCGGAGAAATGCGCGTAGCCCGTGAGAAGTTGGGCGAATCGCGCCGATAAATGCCCGGGAACGTGCAGAATACAACCTTACGAAAGGTTGCTCTCACGTTTCCGGGTTCTTTTTTTGTTTGACTTTGGGGGATAAAATATATAATATGACATTGGTTCTTTAAAGGGAGTAAATCATGAAACAAATGGTCAACAAAAATGTGCCGGGCCACACAACGGAACTCGGAGAGCTCAAGGATTTCAGTTTTTTCAGATTGGATGACAGCGGAGAAATCTTCATGAGGGGAGTGGCATTGTGTTTCTTTGTTTTAGAAGACGGCAGGATTTGCTTATTAGAACCCCTAGCAATAGGCCATGACAAGGTTGTTGAGAGGGTAGATCCCAAAATGCTGGGCATAAACAGCATCATGCGTGTCGCAAGCAGGCCGTCTCCTTAGACAGGCATCAATAGATCCAGGAATAGTTCCTGGTTTTTTTTGTTTATTAATTAGCACTCTTGACTGGGGAGTGCTATTGATTTATTGTTGGGTTTAGGATAAAATAAAGTATTAAATTATAATAATAAAATATTATGAATGGAGCTAATTTTACTAATAAGGCGCAGGATGCTTTAATGCAGGCGCAACAATTGGCGCAGGAGAAGGGGCAATCACAAATTGATGCCCTGCATTTATTGTTGGTTTTACTTTCTCAAGAGGGAAGTATAGTAATTACAGTTTTGCAAAAACTTGGAGTTGATGCCGAAGCATTAATGAAGAAGGTTGAAATACAAATTACTAAAATTCCAGTAATTTCAACACCGCAGGCGTTTGGGCAGTTTTATCTTACGCAAGATATGGCAAAAGCTTTAGATAGAGCAAGGCAGGAAGCAATCAAAATGAATGACGAGTTTATTTCCGTTGAGCATTTGTTTTTGGCTGTATTGGATACAAAATCGGGAGCCAAGGATATTTTGGAAAAAGTTAATTTTTTGGCCTCGGGTGAAGGAAATAATCTAAAAAGTTCCAAGCTTGATTACGAGGCGGTAATGAAAGTTTTGTCACAAATAAGGGGAGGGCAACGCATTACAGATCCCGAACCAGAATCAAAATATCAAGTAATTGAAAAATATACCAGGAATTTAACCAATCTGGCTTCAGCCGGAAAAATTGACCCAATAGTTGGCAGAGATAATGAAATTAGGAGATTAATGCAAATAATTTCTAGAAGGACAAAAAATAATCCGGTGTTAATTGGAGAAGCCGGAGTTGGAAAAACAGCTATTGTGGAAGGTTTTGCCCAAAGAATCGCCAGAGGAAATGTGCCGGATTTTTTGAGAAATAAAGAAGTTATTTCTTTAGATTTGGGAGCCATAATTGCAGGAACAAAATATAGAGGAGAATTTGAGACAAGAATTAAAGCTTTGTTAAAAGAATTATCTAGGTCAGCTGGTAAATATATTTTATTTATAGATGAGCTTCATACAATAGTTGGCGCGGGAGCTGCTGAGGGTGCAATTGATGCCTCAAACCTTTTGAAACCAGCATTGGCCAGAGGAGAATTAAGAGCAATTGGAGCTACAACTTTAAAGGAATACCAAAAATATATTGAAAAAGATGCTGCACTGGAAAGAAGGTTTCAGCCAATTTATGTACAGGAGCCCTCTGTGGATGATGCCGTTGCAATGTTGCGCGGTATTAAAGAAAAATATGAAGTTCACCATGGAGTTAAAATAAAAGATTCTGCAATAAAAGCGGCCGTAGAATTGGCAAACAGATATATTTCTGACAGATTTCTGCCAGACAAAGCAGTTGACTTAATGGACGAAGCGGCCAGTGCTTTAAGATTGGAGAATGAATCTGACCCTCAAGAATTGGAAACTTTTGATGAAGCAATAATGAAGTTGGAAATTGAAAAGCAGGCGCTTAAGAAAGAAAAAGGATCTGAAAAAAGATTAAAGGTTATTGCCAGAGAGTTGGCAGATTTGAATGAAAAAACAAAAGCTCTTAGGTTAAAATGGGGAACAGAGAAAGAGCTTATAAATAAAATTAAAGATATTAGAGAAAAATTAGATAATCTTTCTTACCAAACAGAAATTGCTCAGCGGGAAGCCGACCTAGAAAAGGTGGCCGAAATTAAATATGGAAGAATTCCCGAATTGTTGAAAGAGTCCTCTGAGATAGAACAAAAATTAATTAAAATTCAAAAAGAGCACAGATTTCTTAAAGAAGAAGTTACAGAAGAAGAAGTTGCCAAAGTTGTTTCGCGCTGGACAGGAATACCTGTAATGCGCTTGATAACAGAGGAAGCTAAAAAATTAGAGACAATGGAAGATACTTTGAACAGAAGAGTTGTAGGACAGCAAGAGGCAATTTCTGCCATATCTCGCGCCATACGCAGGGCTAGGGCCGGAATTTCCGAAGAGAACAAACCTTTAGGGTCTTTCTTATTTTTGGGGCCTACTGGTGTTGGAAAAACAGAGTGTGCCCGCGCTTTGGCAGAGTTTTTGTTTGACGACGAAAAGGCCTTAATAAGAATGGACATGTCTGAGTATATGGAGAAACACACGGTTTCAAAAATGATTGGAAGTCCTCCAGGATATGTGGGATATGAAGAAGCCGGACAGCTTACAGAAAAAGTCAGGCGCAGGCCGTATTCTGTTTTGTTATTAGATGAAGTTGAGAAAGCCCATCCTGATGTGTTTAATCTTTTGTTGCAAATTTTTGAAGATGGAAGGCTGACAGATTCTAAAGGTAGAGTAGTGTCATTTAAAAATACAATTATTATAATGACATCTAACTTGGGTTCTGATTACATAAACAAAATGTCTTCCCTTGGGTTTAATAACAAAGAAGAGTTAGAACAGCGCGAGTCAATGAAGGAAAAAATAATGGACACCTTAAAGGATTCATTCAGGCCGGAATTTTTGAACAGAATTGATGAAGTTGTTATTTTTAATTATTTACAAAAAGAGCAGATTAAAACAATTGTTGATTTGGAATTGGCCAAAGTTGAGAAACGTTTGGCTACAAAGGAGATAAAAATTGGTATTTCAGATAAAGCCAAAGAGCTTTTAGTTAAAGAAGGTTTTGATGCCAATTTGGGAGCCAGACCGTTGAAAAGAGTTATCCAGCGTCTAATTTTAGACCCGTTGTCTATAAAAATTGTCACCAATGAAATTGCCGAAGGTTCACGAATTTTGATTGATGCAGACAATTCGCCAACTGGCGAAGGCAAAATGACTTTTGACACGCCAAAGCTTATGCCCAGATTTACCGAAAGACCAAAATTAACAAAAGCAAAAAAGTAAAAATAAAAAACTGCGAGCCAAAACTTGCAGTTTTTTGTTGTATGTTGTAGATTGAATTATCAGCTCTTTTTATCATAGGCGTAAACGAAAGGATGTGCGTTATGACCAACTTATTGAAACGGAAGAGGAAAAAGGTTAAAAAACCTATCAAAGGCAAGCCGGCAATAATTGAAGAATCGCCGGAGGACGGACTTTCGCCAGCAATATGCAACAGAGGTGAAACTAATAGGCTTCTGTTTATCTTAACCGCACCTCAACTTTAACCGCGTGAACAGAAGGAGACAAAACATGCAGTCATCTAAGTGGGAGGGGATGGAAGAGTTACCGGAATTTGGGTGCGCTATTGTGGGCTTTGTTATTGATTTTTCTGATGAGGAAGGTAACGCTAAGGGGAAAATTTCCTGCATAGACCATGCGGAACCTCGTGTCATATCGGATGATCCATGGACCGCCAGGGTTATTATATGTAACATGCAAAAAGTTTGGTTTGTTTTCAGATCGGAAGATGGTGATCGCTCTGCATGGTTAGATAAGGCAACAGGCGAATCCGTTTTTACCCTCGACAGCAAATTGAACAAGGCTATAGCAGACTTTATTGTTAAGCAACTGGAAGCATACACTAAATCTTCCGGCATAAGCCTTAGCGCATCTCGCACTAATCTGAAAAATCAATGAAGTTGATTGAGCAACATGTCGAGCTTTTGGGCTCGATTTTTTTTGTGTTAAAATATAATTATGGATAATAATAAAATATTTTTTGGAATAATAATTGGAGCCGTAATAATTGGCGGGTGTATTTATTATGGCTTAAAAGATGATAAGCAAGTCGGTGGGATGTCGGACATCCCACAAATACAGCCCGACAAAAGCCCAGCCGGGCATTTTGACGGGCCTGTCACAATCTCGCCTTCGGCGAGTTTGGGCGGGTGCGGCGCAGATAATAATACAATAGTTACAAAAGTGATTGATGGGGACACGGTTGTGGTGAAAGGCGGGTGGCATGTTCGGCTTTTGGGAATGGATGCCGACGAAAAAGGATATCCGTGTTATGACACGGCAAAAACTCGGCTTGAAGATTTAGTTTTAAGTAAGAATGTTTTATTAGAAAAAGATAAAACCGATGTTGATCAATATGGCCGATGTCTAAGATATATTTTTATAAACAATATAAATGTTGATGCACAACTAGTAAAAGAAGGTTTGGCAGTGGCGCGTTTTTATTCGCCGGACGTAAAATATCGAGCCGAAATTAGTGAAGTTGAACAATATGCCCAGCAAAATAAAATTGGTTGTAAGTGGAGCGGACAATAGTTATACACAGTTGACTCCAATATTTCAAAGTCTTACAATACACTAATCTTCCCAACTAAAAGGAACTGAAAATGAACGTTCGCGGACTCACTCACGAGGAATTGGTTGTTGCCGTAAGGAAGAATATGCATCTGCTCATTGAAAAGTTTGGTCTTACAAGAGACTACGGTTATTTCACTGCTTTTGATTGCGAGTCTAATTTGGGAGTTTTATTTGTAATACAAATAAATCACTGTCCTCCGGGAAAAGCAGACAAGCACTTCAGTTTGTCTGTTGAAAATGCTAGGAGACTTTTTTCTCTTCTTCCCGATCATGAAACAAGCTTTCAAAGCCTAGATCTCGATGAAGATAAGACTGCCGGAGCTGTTAGAGCCGGAAATATAATTTTGTCTTTTTCAGGATTTGCTGAAGATATAACCAATGAGGCACTGATGATTCTCACCGCCCACGATGTTGGCTGGTTTGACAGTGTTAAGGTGCAGAGTATTTCTGCCATAAGCGACAACCCCTATATTCGTCAAATCTTTCAATAACCCATTACCCGCGGACTTCAAACGCGGGCTTTTTTTATGATGAAATGTATTGTTGACGACAGTATTTTTTTGTGATAATATTTTGTTGAGTTCATTGTCATCACTTTAACGGAGGTGTTTATGCCCAGAGGAGCAATTCCTGGTCGGTTACGGATACCTACTGACCAATACAAACGCATTACAGATTTTGTAAATGCCTGTCGTATTCGTAGGAAGCAATTTACCTTAGCTGATATTAGAACAAGCACCGGGGTTTCGTGTGCCGTTGTAGCAAGTTTTTTATTGAGACGCACTAAAAAAGGATTTCTGCGTCGTCTAGGTACACACGGAAACTGCGAAGGATGTGGTTACACATATAGCGCTTTAAGATTATTGCCACCACCCAATGAGTCCAGCGGTACGGTTGCAAATGCAGTTTGGACAATTTTGTTTAGAGCAAGGGCAAAAGGAGTATCTTTAGAGGGACGACACATTTTTCAAGAAGTAAATAAAGCAATAGGCCGCCAGTTTTCAAGGGTTTCTGTCCATGCTGTAATTTTAAACCTTTTTAGGAGAGGCACTCTTTTAAAAATAGGAGATAAATATCTTTTGAGGGAAGGTCTGAATGAACGTCCGGCCATAACAGACAGTCCTAAAGTTAAACCATTAGTCATGCCGAGGTAATTTTATCACCCGGCTTTTTTTATTTGACAAAGTTGTAATTAAGATTATTGTTAAATTAAAGGAGCAAATGACTGCTCTTTGATAAATAAGGAGGACGGAAATGAAAACTGGGAAAAAGATAAAATATATTTTATGTTTAATTATTGCTACATTGGCGGCAATAATTGTGGGTTTGCTTTTTGCTTTTTCTAAAAATTATAAGGAATGGTCAATATTTTTCTTTTGTGCATCTTTTTTTGGTGTTTCTTGGATTTTAACCAGCATTGTGGATTATAAGGATCGCAAAAATGGCAGTCCTTCAAGATAAATTTAGTATAAACCCGCGGTAACACCCCGGGGCTTTTTTTATTGTGCAAAAAAGTGTAAAATTAAAAGAACTGTTGCAACTTATGCCCAAAAAGAGCCGATTTTTTTATTTTTTTTCAGGTTTAACCGTCATTATTGTGGTAGGATTTTTTGTATGGAATATTTTTTCCAATTCAAATATTAATATTTTAGCCAAATTTTTTCCGGCCTCGCTTTCAGCAATTCCTGAAATTACAGACATAATTCCGGCAATTGATTTGCAAGAATCTACCGAAGATACGGTTGCGCCAATTATTATAAGCAGGCAAGACCAATTGGACGACATTCAGGAAAAATTGGATATAATACAACAGAAAGTAAATGAATTAATTGCCCAGCAAAATCTCGATAATCAGGTTGCCGACGTAGACAAAGATAAAGTTGCAGACGACCAGAATGATCAAGATAAAAGTGACCAAGACCAGAGTAATGACCAAAATAATGATAACAATGAAAATAACCAGATAACTGTTTGCACCGGGCAAATAAATATAAATACAGCCTCCGCAGAAGATTTAGATAAAATAACTCAAGTTGGGCCAACAACAGCTCAAAAAATTATATCTGCCAGACCATTTTATTCGCTGAATGATTTATTGCGCGTCAGCGGGATAGGACCTGCAACTTTGCAGGGAATAATTGCTCAAGGTTGCGCCTATGTTGAGCCCGGTCTTACCTCGCCGCCCGCAGGTGGCGGTGGCGGAGGAGGCGGAGGAGGAGCTCCCGCGCCAGTGTTGCAAAATCCTTTGATAAGCGAAATTCAAATTGCAGGACAAACTAATGTAAATGACGATTGGGTTGAGCTTTATAATCCAAATGATTCTAGTTTCTCTTTAAAAGGGTGGTCAATTCAAAAAAGCGGTTGGGGGGTAGGCGGATGTTCTGTAAATACGAGTTTTTATTCCAAACATTTTAATGTCGATGCCGTTATTCCGCCAAAGGGTTTTTATTTAGTTGTTAGTACAAATGCAGATGATTCTCTGAAAACGTTGGCAGCATCGCCAACAGGCATGACAATAGGTTGGTTGCTGACAGGCAATAATACAATTTATTTAGTTAAAAACACTGATGACATTGTAGATTATAATGACCCCGATATTATTGATGAAGTTGGTATTGGTAAAGATGCTTGCTCCCTAGAAAATTTTAAAGCAATCTGTCCTGGCCTAGGAGAATGTCCGCCAGAAGGTGAAAGTATTGGCAGGAAAGTTTTGCCAGACAATTCAGAGCAAGATACGGACGATAATTCAGCAGATTTTGAGATAGACACACCAACACCAAAAGCACAAAATACTGCTTTTGTACCTCCAGATACAACTGCGCCAGTAATTACTCTAACGGGCGACCCTGAAATTACAATCACCGTTGGCGATGTTTATATTGATGCGGGTGCAACAGTTTTAGATAATGTTGATGGAGACCTTACCACAAAAATAATTATTGTTAACCCAGTTGATGCTAATGCAGTAGGAGATTATACAATTACTTACAATGTTTCTGATGTTGCAGGAAATAGCGCTGTTGAAGTGACAAGATTAGTTCATGTTGTCGCCGTGCCAATCGCAAGTAATGATGCCACAGTAACATCCACAGTTTATACAGTAAGTTCTCTTGCGGGTGGGGCTGGGACTATCACAAATGTTTCTTTTGGAACAGCAAAAGCTATTTTTTTAAGTAATTTAACGTTTGCCGTGGGCGCTCTTGAAAATAATACAAGTAGTACTCTTGGCAACCCGATAGTATCTAATGATACTCTTGCAGTCACGGCTCAAGACGGAATAACAGAGTCTATTTACACAATTACCGTGAATGAAGCACCACCAAGCGTCACTAGTTATACTTTTAATGGATCTGCACAAAATGTGTCTTTTAACCCTTCCATACCTTCATCGGTGGGAATTATTATAAATGTGAGCGTACCAGTAAAGTTCAGTCGTATTTATATTTGTTTAAATTCGGTTGCGACATGTGATGGTTCGCATTATATAAAGTATTTTACTCAGACAACAAGTTATGCTACTGTAACATCAAAATTATGGGACGGGAAGATGAGTAATGGCAACTACGCTCAAGACGGAATTTATAAAATTGTTGTCCATATTGTTGATGAATTAGGGAATGATGCAACTCTTACTTTGGCACCTTATACAATAACTGTTGATACTACGGTGCCATAATTTTGCAAAATATTTAGAAAAAGATTATAAGTAATTTATGGATTTAAGTAATTTGGAAAAAGTTTTGGAAGGGGAGCCGAAATATCGTCTTAATCAGGCTAGGGAAGCGGTGTACAAAAATTTTATTTCTGATTGGTCAGAGGCGACTTTTTTCTCCGTGGAATTGCGGGAAAAGTTAAATAAAGAATGTCCGCTGGAAATAAAGGCAGATGTTTTGGTCTCAAAAAAGGAAGACAGCGTGAAGGCTAGAATAACCTTGGAAGATGGGATGATGATAGAAACGGTTTTAATGCGACACAAAGACCCGCTTAGGCCAGAGACAAGTGGCAGAAATACTGTGTGTGTTTCTTCACAGGTAGGATGTCCATTAGGATGCCTGTTCTGTGCCACCGGCAAAATGGGTTTTAAAAGAAATTTAACCTCCGAAGAAATCCTAGAGCAAGTGATTTTTTTCAGTAGGTATCTGAAAAAAATCACCCTGAGCGAAGTCGAAGGGTTTGCAATAAGCGTGACCAACGTCACCTATATGGGCATGGGGGAGCCATTTTTAAATTATGACAATGTGTTAGACTCTATAAGAATTTTGAACGATTACAAATATTTTAATATAGGAGTAAGGTCTATTTCTGTTTCAACTGCCGGAATTATTGAAGGCATAAAGAAGTTAAGTGACGACCCTTTACATATTAACCTAGCAATTTCTCTACACGCTCCAAATAATAAATTAAGAGGGGAGTTAATGCCAATAAACAAAAAATATCCATTAGCCGAAGTTTTAAAAGCAGTTGACCAATATATTGAAAAAACAAAAAGGAAAGTAATGTTTGAATATGTTTTGATTAAAGATGTAAATGACTCAGAAGAACATGCCAGAGAATTAGCAAAAATAATGAACAAAAAATTATATTTTGTTAACTTGATTTTGTATAATGCCATCCCGCCACAGCGGGACCCCGCCCTGGCGGGGCAGGCGTTTGAACCGTCTACAACCGAACGGGTAAAAAAGTTTAGAGATATACTAGAAGAATTAAAGATAAGATATACCCAAAGATACAGGTTTGGTGATGATATAAACGCGGCTTGTGGCCAGTTCGTAACAAGTAAGTAAATCTTTGTGTTACAAAAGTCATCAAAAGTAGCGCGCACCCTTCAAACAAAAAATTTATAAAAGGCTGTATAAACGCGGCATGTGGGCAGTTCGCAACTAACAAATAGTGTGATATAATTACTAAATATTTTCGTACCAAAAAAGTACTTTACTTTTGTTGTATTTTTTGTTAAATTTAGAGACTAATTATTATGCAAGAAAAATTTCTGAAATTAACAAACGAGGTTTATAAAATGCTGGAATTTTTTCCAGAAGCCGATCCATTAAAAAACAGAGCCAAAGACAAGGCGCTGGCAATAATGGATAATTTGGTTTTGGTTAATGAAGTTTCCGGTTGGGCTTCTTTTAGTAAGGAAAAAATTAAAGTACAGCTTTTAGAAGACATAGAAATTTTAATGGGATATTTGTGGATAGGAAAAACGCAAGGCTGGCTGAATTCGGTTAACTTTCTTATAATTGCCAACGAATATGAAAAGATTAAAATAGGAATGGAACCAATATCCTCGCCGATAGTCGAACAAACCCAGAAATTACCAGGAATAGACAAGCCAAGAATTGAAGCAGAAGTTGCACCTAATTTAGCAACTGAAAGCGTAGAAATAGAAGAAATTGAGAATGATTCGTCAGCCCAAACAGATAGACAAAAGAAGATTATGGATTTTTTGAGTAAGAATGAAAAGGCGCAGGTTATGGATTTGCAGACAATATTGCCAGATATTACAAAAAGGACAATAAGGAGAGATTTGGACGAGTTGCTCCAAGCCGGTAAAATAGTTAGGACAGGCGACTTTAACCAGGTGTCCTATCAGGTTAAGAGATAGGACAAGGTAGGACAGGATAGCAAAACTATTGATTTTTATCATTAACTGTGTTAGTATCAACACTCATAGATGGATAGTAAAAATGAACAATTTGGCAGGATTTACGACCAATATATTGATAAGATATACAGGTTTGTTTACCTAAAAGTGAATTCGCAGGAAACTGCCGAGGATGTCACGTCTAAGGTGTTTTTAAAGGGCTGGGAAGCGTTTGAAGGGGCTACAGATAGCATAAAAAACCCGGGCGCGTTCTTGTATCAAATAGCTAGGAATGCGGTTGTAGACCATTACAGGGACAAGGGCAGGGCAAACACGGTTTCGGCTGATGCCAGCCCGGAACTCGCTGACCCTGGGACAAATGCTCAGGACATGGCCATTTTGAGCGCAGATATTAGTGTTGTCAGGAAGGCCTTACAAAAGCTTAAGAAAGAGCATCAGGACATAATAATTTGGCACTATTTAGAGGATATGTCCGTCCCCGAGATAGCTGAGCTTATAAACAAACCAGCTGGGACAATAAGGGTAATGTTACATAGAGGACTAAAAGACCTAAAGGACAAAATCCAGGAGGCATAAGGAAATTGTAACAAATCATAGGGCTGGAGCGTCATACTTATACTAGACTTACAATGACTAAAATAACAGAAAAACAACTTATTGAGTCGTTGAGACAGCTTAAAGAAATCAAACCCAACAGAGAGTGGGCTTCTTTGCTTAAGACCACTTTGTTAGAAAACAAAGTGCCCGGTCGAATGACTGGGACAGTTCTTGCCAAGAAAGTCAGCTTTGCAGAAACCTTAAGGTTTATATTTACACCAAGAAAGTTGGTTTATGCTTTTTCGGTAGTTCTTCTTTTTGTTGTTGGGACATTTGGAATAATTAAATCATTGCCAGTAGAAAAAGCGCCTCAGCAACAGGCCACTTTAACAAATCAGACTGCAGTGGCTATAAAAGAACAGATTAATGAAACTGTAAAAAACCTAGCGCAAAACTTAAAAGATAATCCGGTTCAAACTCCACAAACAATGAAGGTTCTTGTAAAAACATTAGCCGATATGCCCGGAGACATGACAGACAACCAAGATGTTAAAGGTTTAATGCAAACAGTAGTTGAAGGGCAAGTTGCCGATTTACAAAAGGCCACACTAACCAACGAACAGAAAATTACATTGACCCAAGTAGAAAATTTATATAATCAAGAAAAATATTCAGAAGCATTGGAAGCAATATTATTGATAAATAACTAAACATTTTGACTTGGCAGAGAATTCGTACTTTTTTGCCATTATAACTTACATTTGAAGAGTCGTTGTTTATGGCAGGTTCGTGATTAGTACGTAAAGTCGCGAGCTAAAAACCATAGATAAAGAAGGTCGACCGATGAGAAATAAAAAAAACTAATAATAACTTCTTGTCTAATTAAATATTTATATTCAATTAGACGGGAACAAACAAAAATTAAACAAAAAATGAGTATTAAAAAAACAATTATAACAGCCATTGTCGGATTGACATTGGTTGCAGTAGTTGCCCCTGGAGTAGCTCAAGGTGTAACAATTGACGAGCTCATGGCTCAGATTGCTACATTACAAGCTCAATTAACAACCTTGTCAGGCACACCAGCAGCATCAGGAACTGGAGCTTGCGCAGGAGTTGCATTCGCAAGAAACTTGACAGTTGGCGCAACAGGATCAGATGTAAAATGTTTACAATCTATCTTGAACACCAAAGGTTTTACAGTTTCAGCAACAGGAGCAGGCTCACCTGGAAACGAAACAACTTACTTTGGTGCAAAAACCTTAGTAGCTGTTAAATTATACCAGGTAGCACAAGGATTCACACCTGCAAATCAGGTTGGTCCTATGACAAGAGCAAGATTAAACGCTTCTCTTGGATCAGTAACACCTGGACAACCTCCAGTAGTAACACCTACAGGTTCAATTTCAGCCACAGTGGCTGCAAGTTCACCTGCAGCAAGTGGGTTAATTGCAGGCCAAGCACAAGCTGGTTTGTTAGATATTAACTTTACCGGATCAGGAGTAGTTACAACAGTAACATTACAAAGATCTGGAATTTCAGACCAAAACACTCTTTCAAACATTTACTTGTTTGATGGAGCTACAAGAATTACAGATGGATATTCCTTCAATGTTAACGGTTCAACCGTTATCAATGGTCTTTCCATCAATGTAAACGGTTCAAAGACAATTTCAGTAAGAGCCGACGTTTCTGCCGCTGCTACATCAACTGACACAGGTAGTTCGATAGCAGTTGCATTAACAGCATTTAACGGAGGCACAGCAAGTGTACAAGGTAGCACAATGGCACTTGTCACTGGAACCGCAGCCACAGTTTACTTTGCCGCTAATACGATGGACACAACGGATCCAACATATGTAAATGCTGGCACAACACAAAATGTATTCTGGACAAATCAAATAACGGTTAATACAAGAGCAGTTTTGTTAAAAACAGCTAACTTCAGAATGGTTGGCTCTGCTCCTGCAGACGCATTAGGAAATATTAAGTTGTTTATTGATGGCGTTGACACAGGCAAAATTGCAACAGTTGGATCCATAACTGGTTCTAACTATGCAATGTTTGACTTAGCATCAGCACCTATTACATTAACAACAGGCACACACACAGTTGATGTGAGAGCCGATGTTCAAAAAGGAACAAACAGGACACTTCAATTGTCAGTCCAACAGGCATCTGACTTAACAATCACTGACCCACAAGTTGGTGTAAATATTGCAGCTAACGGAGCCACTAGTGGTTCTGCATTCACTGCAAGAAGCGGAACAACATTTACCATTAAATGGGGTACAACAACAACAACTGTTGAATCAGCATTTAATGCTCTTTCAAACGTTACAAGTGGCGCAACAAATGCCACAATTGGTAAATTCACAGTTCATGCTTATGGAGAAGATGTAAAAGTAAGCAGTCTTGCAGTTACTCCTTTAATCAAAAGCGCAGTTGCAACAAGCTGTTCAACTGATGCAAACGGAGCAAATGCGACAACTTGCGGATTGAACAATGTAACGTTGTACTTCAATGGTTCACAAATTGGTTCTGCTCATAACTGGACAGTGGCCGAAATGTTGGCAGGTACTACTATCACATATACTCTGGGTTCTCAAATGATTATCCCAGCAGGACAGGATAGCACAATTGAGGTTAAGGCTGACCTTACAACAATCGCCGGCGCCGCTTATACTAGTGGTACAATTTTGACCACATTAGTAGGCGATGCAGACAATGCTTATGGTCAGACCTCTCAATATACTGTTGGAGTTCCACAAACATCTAGTATAGCCACAAACGGTCTTGCAATTTCATCAGCAACACTTGTTGTATCAAAGAATACAGCATTGGCCAGCTACACAGCTGCTCCAAACACAACCAATGTTAAAATTGGTTCATTCACATTGCAGAACCAAAGTACATCAGAGGGTGTCAGATTGACAACTCTTACAGTTGCTTTGACAAGCAATGGAAGCGCTGCATTGAATACATCCAACGGAACATCATATACAGGTCTTTCAGCTTTGAGAACATCAGATACAACAGGCTCAGGTTCAACACCTATACAGCCAGCTGCTTCTAACGTATTCTCGGTCGGCGATGTTTTGGCGCCAAACGGCACAATGACAATTGATATCTACGCAAACGTAGGTTCATCAACCTTGTTAAGCGCCGTTGTCACAAGACTTACTGTTGCTTCAATTGGAGTTAGCAGTAACATTGCAGCCGCAGGTGATATTGCAACTGGTCAAACAGTTACATTCACCGGAGGCACAATTGCTTCTCCAACAAAAGTTACTTCCGGCACAACAGCCGCACAGTATGTTGTAGGAGGAACAACAGGTGCATCACAAACAACATTTAACTTCATTTCATCAAGCGGAGCTTCAACAATTTCCGAATTGAGATTTGTAGTTACTGGTTCTGACGCCAACCCAACACAGACAGTTACAAACGTCTGCGTAGGAACAGTTTGCGGACAGCCAATCAGTAACGAAGTTAAATTGACAAATCTTGCGCTTGCCGTTCCAAACGGAGGCAATGGACTTAGCCAACCTGTAACAATTTCCTACGCTACTGTAGGAACAGGCGGAGTTGTACCTACAAGCACAGCGTTAGTTTCTCTCTCATATGTTAAATACACATCTGGCGGAGTAACAAAGACACGATGTACAACAGCCGAGTCTGCATCATGCGATGCTTCTATTGCAGCTAACGTAGATGGAAACACAATGACATTAGTTGGTGGTAAACCAACAGTAGTTGTTGCCGCAGGAGGTAACACTATTGCGCCTATTAACCAGTCTATAAAGGTTGGTCAGGCCACAGTTACAGCTACAGGCGGATCTATCAAAGTTAGAGCAATTGCGTTCAATGTTGTATGGTCTGGAGCTAACACTCTTCCAAACACAACATCAGCTCAAAGCTTGACCGATTCAAACGGAAACACATTGACAGACTTCACATGTACAAGCACTGCAGTTTCAGCAAGCGTTGGAACTCATACAGTTACATGTACAACTGCTGCTACATACGCTGCAGATTTCCCAATCAGCGTAGGTGGTTCACAAGAGTTTGACTTGTATGTAACGCCAGCTAATATGGCCAATACTACAGGAATACCAAAAGTTTCAAGCTCATTGTCTAAAGCCGACTTCCTATGGGATGACACTTCAGACAATAATGTTACCGCAGCTGCTTCAGGTAGGACAGGAACCCTTATTAATGGATTCCCAACAAACAGCTACACGTACTAACAGTAATTTATCTTCACTTTACTTGCCTGCCTCGCTTGTGACGAGCGGGTGAGAAGATAGAGATAACTAAAAAGTCCGCTCGCAAGGGCGGCTTTTTAGTTCACGGATTGATACTGATACTGCTGATTAATACTGATAATGCTGATTTATGAATTATTTTCAATAATTGAATTTTAAGGCATTTTATGGTAGTATATCTTGACACGATATTTTGTGATATAATTAAATAAGATTATAATTTTAGTTGTTTAAAATTTATGGTTGAAGTATTTTGTCCTAAAATTAACGAGGCTGTTTATAAAAACGCTGTTTTGTATTTCATAAAATATTGTAACAATCAGTATTTGCATTCAACTAAGCTTAATAAACTGCTATATTATTTAGATTTTATCTATTTCCGCGATAATAAGAAATCGGTGACAGGCGATATCTATATTCACCAAGGTTATGGCCCAGTTCCATCGCAGGCGGACAATATACTTACGGTACTTAAGAATGATGGTGCAATTAGCACAGAAGTCGTTTCTTTTAAGGATGGCGAACTAATACAGTTTGAATTAAAAGATCAGAAGAAATTTGATGAGAGCGTATTTGCGCCAGATCAAAAAAAGTTGCTTAAGCAAATTTGCGATGAATTTGGTAATTGGCCGACAGACAAAATAGTTGCTCAGACGCACCTAGAGGCACCATGGTTTTATTCAAAGCCGTATGAAGTCGTTGATTATACTTATGCTAAGGATATTGAATTTTTTAAATAAAATAAAACAATATGGCATGGGTATGTGTAGAAAGAGAACAATTCTTGCGCATGTGTGAGAAGGGAGGTGTCTCCATAAAAGTTCGCGATGCTATAAGAGCATGGGCGCCTACTGTATCAAATAAGTATGAGACCCCAAGATCGAAGCTTATATATCGTTCGCCTAATAATAATTACGAGGCATGGTCAGCGGGTATCCCAAATCCGGATAGCAATAAAGGTAAAAGTGGCGGTTATCGCGTAGTTTATTTTCTTGATTTAGATGGATTTACCATAAATCTTGATTTTATTGAAGAAAGGAAGGAGCTTGGGTTTAAAAATGAAGGACATCGCAAGAAAGATAAATATAATTATTATGTAGATGGCCTTAAAGAATATCTAAAAAGATTGGATGTAAAAATAATTTAAATTCTATAAATTAATTTATTCTAACTTTACTTGCCTGCCTCGCTTGTGACGAGCGGGTGAGAAGATAGAGATAAAACCACTAAGCCACCTCCGGGTGGCTTTTTGGTTTCCCGAGTCCACCGAGTCCGCCGAGTTGAGCCCGCCGAGCCCCGAGCTCGGCGGGCTCTTTTGAATTATTTTTTAAAATATAATAAAATAAAGAAATATGCCACGCAGAAAAGAACAATTTGAAAATGGCGATATATGCCATGTCATATTAAGAGCCATCGATGATAATTTGTTATTTAAAAATACCGATGATTATTATCGTGGTATTTTTTCTATCTACGAATTCAACAACGGAAACCCGGTTAATATTAGAAGACGTCGAGAAAACCGTAAAAAAGAAAAAATTACAGAACCCCGCCGAGCTCGGGGCTCGGCGGGCTATGTAGATAATAGGGATAGGTTGGTGGATGTTTTAGCTTTTTGTTTTATGCCTAATCATATTCATCTCCTGTTAAAACAAACCAAGGACAATGGGATTTCCAAGTTTATGCAAAAACTTGGAGGTGGTTATGGTAGATATTTTAATGATAAATACAAGCGCAAAGGCCATGTGTTTCAGGACTCGTATAAGTTGATTTTGATTGAAGACGATAAACAACTTTTAACTGTTGCGCCGTATATTTTTACAAACCCCATTGCTTTGATTGAGCCAGAATTTAAGGAAAAAGGAATTAGAGTTCACTCTTCAGAAGAGATAATAAAGTTTTTAGAAGATTATAAGTGGTCAAGTTATCAAGATTACATTGGCGTGAAAAATTTTGATTCTGTCACACAAAGGGACTTTTTATTGGAAACCATAGGTGGAGCACAGGGTTGCAAAGACATTGTTGCTGGCTGGATATCACGCAAAAAAGATTTGGGCCAGTTTTCAAATTTATATCTAGAATAAAAAATTCCGCCGAGCTCGGGGCTCGGCGAGCTTTGATGGGAGTTTTTGTTTGTGCGGAAAAGATGTATAATATAAAAATATTATTAAAAATTAAATTTTATGATGTCAAAGAAATCAAAAAACTTAGGTATAAATATTTTGCTAGTTTTATTAACCTACGTTTTGCCCTTATATGTTTTTCAAAAATATCAAGATGATTATGCCCATATTGATATAATTCAAAAAGTTGTTTTTGCAATATTGTTATGCGGTTCAATTTTATTAACCTATTTAAATAATAAAAATAGAATACAAATACAGACATCTAAATGGTTATGGATAGTATTTGAAATTTTAAGTATATTCGGAATTATTTATTCATTAATAGTTTTGTGGTTGATACTGTCATTCAGCCACGGCATAGGGTTATAGTCTAAATTTTTATGAAAAATAAAATTGTTGTATCGTTATTATTTTTATTTGGATTTATAGTAATTCCTAGTTTGGTTGGGGCGCAATTTGTAACTATACCCGATCAATGTTCCAGCTATGGGACTTGGGATCAAACTACTAAGACATGCACATTAAACCAAGATTTGAATCAAGGTCAAGATCAGGGAGTTGAAATAAGTGCTGGTGACACAATTTTAAATTGCGACGGCCACAATATAACAGGCAGTATTAATGGCGCTATTGGTGGTATTGGTAACATGGGTATTTATATAAGTGGGGGGAATAATATTGTTGTAGAAAATTGCAACATTAGCGGGTTTGTCTACGGCGTTTATATTTATTGTTCCATAGATTACAATACTCTTAAAAATAATAATTTTAGCGGTAATACTTATGGAATTTGGTTGGGAAGTTCAAGTAATAACGATATTGAGAATAATAGCATAACTTCTAGTTGGTATAGTGGTATTCTTTTCAATGTTAATTCAAATAGCAACACCATTAAAAACAATACTTTTAGTAACAGTATTTATGGTTATGGTGTCAGCGTATATACCTCTAATAACAATATTTTTTCTGGTAATGATATTTCCGGCAATTACTATGGCGGAATTACTGCAGGCGCATCTAATGGCAATATATTTATTAATAACAACATTAGCAAAAACAATCAGCATAACACGAATGGTTACGCGATTTCTTTAATAAATAGTTCATCTAATAATAAAATTTATCATAATAATTTTATTGATAACGTGATTATTCCGGGGACTTTAGCATATAACAATAAACCGAATGTTTCCGCTGATTCCCTTTTTAATTCTTTTGATAATGGGTATCCGTCAGGAGGAAATTATTGGAGTGACTACGGCGGCGTAGATGTTAATTCGGGAGTAAGCCAAGATAAGTCAAATTCAGATGGGGTAGGAGACACTCCATATATTTTTATCGGCGGAAAAGATAATTATCCGATAATGGTACAAAGTGGCTGGGAAACTTTTCCACAACTATCTAAGACGCCGGTTTTGATTGTGCCAGGGCTAATGGGAACTGATATAAATGAAGGAAGTAATAAATTATGGTTAGATTTGGCTCATAATTTTGCTGATGTCGGTGATAGTTTTATGAACCCCTTACAGTTTAATCAAAATTTAATACCTACAGATGCAAGCTTAACTATCGGCAGTGTCATAAGTAAGGAGACAGTTAATGTTGGAGTTGGCAATCTTAGCATATTCGATTACACGGATGGGTTGATAAATGAGTTTAAGAATCAGGGGTATGTGGGGGGGGTGAATTTTTTTACGTTTCCTTATGATTGGCGGTATGGGGTGACGGGGAAGTTCGCGGATGGGACTACTAACTCGGATTTGTTGGCGCAGAAGATCCAGGATATTATGGCGCAGACTGGGGCTAGTAAGGTTGATGTGGTTGCCCACAGTTTGGGTGGGCTAATTACAAAGCAATATGTAATGAATCACCCAATGGATAATCATATTGGAAAAGCAGTTTTTGTTGGCGTGCCAAATACTGGTGCACCAAAGGCAGTGAAAGCTTTGTTGCAGGGTGATAATATGGGAGTTTTGGGCCTTAGCGATCAAGAAATGAAAAAGATAGCGGCTAACATGCCTTCAGTCTACGATTTGCTTCCAAGCCAGCAATATTACAATACAAAAGGCAGTTATATAGAAACAATTGACCAAACAAAGTGTTCTGGAGATTATACAATTCCATGTGAAGTCAAAGATTTAAATTATGCCGAGTCTAACAGTTTCTTAAGTGGTATGGGGCTTAATTCTTTGGCAATAAATAACGCCACAAACTTACATACGCAAAATTTTGATAATTTTGATTTGCGAACTGCTGGAGTTGATTTGTATGCAATTGACGGATGTAAATCTGCCACGCTTAGCAAAGTTGTTCAAACAAAGTATAATGATATTTTTGGGCAGCAAGTTAGCTATGATGTTCATTATGCCGTAGGTGACAACACGGTCCCGTTTGAGAGTGCTACAAACCTGCCAATAGATGCCAGCAAAAAATATTATTCTTTAAATGCTGACCATGGGAAAATGCCAAGTCAAAATGGAATCAGGCAAGAAATTGTAAATTTAATTTCTGGAAGTAATTTAGACACAGGTTCAGCTTACGGCCAGTCATTAATGACTCAAGACATTTCAAAATGTCAACTTACCGGAAAGGCAATTTCTGTTTTTTCTCCGGTTAATGTTTTTGTAACAGACCAAAATGGAAACAAATTAGGCCTAGCCGCAGATGGAAGTATTATTAATGAAATTCCAAATGCAGATTTTGAAGTGATAGGAGAACACAAGTTTCTTTATTTGCCACAAGATGCCGGACAAGTTTACTCAATAAATATGCAGGGAATCGGCACTGGGACTTATACAATAAAAAGTGAGAGCATAAATAACAGCCAGCCGACAAAAGAAGAAATTTTTAGCAACTTGCCGGTTACAACAGCCTTAACAGGAAATATTAATATTGGCTCGGGGTCAACCACGCTTTCTGTTCAGCAAAGTCCGACAGATTCGCCAACAACAATTTTACCGACAAAAGTTTTAGATTTTTCTGCAGATAAAATTTCTCCAGAAACAACAATTTATTTTGATCCAATGGCAAAGGACTTAAAATTTTTGGCCACTGATAATTTGTCAGATGCTTCTTCAATTTCAATTGTTGATAATAGCAACGTAGTGGTTTTGACTGACGAAACTGGTAATACAACAGAGTTAGATTTTAAAGAAAGAAATAGAAGAACTGCAATGTTGGCAGAAATAGTATCAATAAAATATAATGGGGTGCCGGTTAATATTGGCAGTAATTCGTTGGGTTATTCTTGGTCTTTTGATAAATCTGGGAAATTGGCAAAACTTACTCAAAAAGTAAAATTGCGAAATAATTATAGTATTACAGCGGTTTACGATGGCGTAAACACAAAAATAACCGGCACAACCTCTGCCGGTAAAATTTCGCAATCCTTTGTGGGACTAAAAGTTATTAAAGTCACAACCAACAAAGGAGACCTGAGTTGGAGCTATTAGTAAGGGAGGGTTTTTAGGAATTCGTCTACGCTCTCTTTTGACTCTGGAGAAAGCTGTAAAACTATTGCGGCTTCTTGGTGGGCTTTGTCGTATTGGCCCATTTTTGCATATAGAAATGCAAGCGTAGAATGATATTGAACAATTGTTGGGTTAATCCTACGGTTATTTTTAATATCAAAGGCTACACCATCGGCGTAAATTGCAACTAGTTTTTCCAAAAAGACTGCCATATTTTGGTAATCAGGGATAGAGCCATAGGCATTGCTTAATAAAAATACATTTTTGCCAGAGGCAACATTAACCCCCATATCCTCGGCTTTCTGCAGATTTATTTTTCCATCGGTAACGTTTCTTGCATATATTTCTGAAATTGCCATATAAAAATAACAATCTCCGGTATTTGGATTTATGTCGATACATTTTTGGGAATAATCTTTGGCTTTGGCATAATTGCCTGAAGCAATTTCTAATTCTGTCAAACCTGTAAATATTTCTTGGTGTAGTGGGGCAAGTTCCAATGCTTTGGCAAAATAATTATTTGCCTGATTTATAAGGGTATCTTTTTTTGTTGGGTCATCCTCTTGGTCAGCCAATGTTGTTGTAAGTTCACCCATATTAACCCAATAGCGGGTGTAAAGTGGTTGTATTTTTACGGCTTCGTTTAAAACTTCAAGCGCTTTATTTGTGTATTCCAGCATATTATTCGGGTAATATTCACTGCAAGTTTTTTCAATCTCAATGTATTCCATTCTTACATAAGAATCTAAAAAGCTATGTTTTAATAAATTTTTATCCATTAAGTTCAATGCGCTAGTGCAATTTTTTTGTTCAGAAAGGGTAACAGCCTTATTAATGTCGCCATTTATCTGTAGGGGGACGAGGTTATATTGGAAAAGGAAAATGATTAAAGCGAGAAATATTGCTGATATAAGTATAGACTTTGTCCACTGATTTAAACGGATAATTACTGATTTATGCGGATTTTCTGTTTTGTTAGTAGTTAGATAAAGGGTGTAGCCAATAATAAAGAATAAAATTAGATATGTGGACAACGTATCAAGACTAAAAAATTCTGCAACTAAATACCCAATTATAGTAGCTTGCAGTCCATGGGCCTCAATGGTTTTTACCTTATGTAATTGCCACAGCAAAACAATAAACAAAGCTATTTGGGCCAGCATTCCTAAAATTCCGGCTTCTATTCCAACATTTAGGAAAATATTGTGAGCTCTATCCCACCATGGCGTAGGAGTTATTTTAGAGTCGTAATTTTTATCAAATCCAATCTGTAAATTTTCCGGGCCCCAACCTAAAAGTGGCTTGTCTTCTATCACCTTAACCATTACCTGCCATGCCCTAAACCTTTCATCGTCTAAAGCATTTTTTATTGATAGTTTATTTGTTAATTTCTGGGTTATTTTGTTGTCTAAAATTTTTGGTAGTTGATGGGGTGTATTAAAGTATACAACAGTTGAAATAGCACATAGTAAAAATATGGCCAAGCAAACCTTTAATATTTTTAGTTTTTTAGGATAAAAAAGAACAAAATATAAAAAGCCTATAGTAATTCCAATATATCCGGCAAGAGACGCACTTATTAAAATTGTAAAAAGAAATATTATTAAAGAGGTAATGTAAAATATCTTTTTTATTTTACCCTGAGCGGAGTCGAAGGGTTCTGTAATGGCAAAAAATAATGCCGGGAAAGACAAAAGTATGAAATACATGGCTACAACAATGGAGTTTCCCATTGTTGAAGGTGGTTGGCTTGAAGGAACAAAAAGTTTACTAAATAAGCCGTAATATTGTATTAAAGCCAGGCCAGAAACAATAAGCCCTATAAAAAATGAGAAAATCCAAACCTTTTTCCAGTCTTTGTCTTTTAGGAAAATATACAATAAAACCGCGTAAGCAAAGCAAAAACCAAAATTTATAAACCCACCTCCACGAAATGGTGACCCCCAAAAGCTAAAGTTTTGGTCAACTGAAAATATGCTTGCCAACAAGTAAACAGTAAAATATGCTCCCAGTGCCCAGATAAGTTTATTGTTTTTTATACTTATGGCAGGAATAGTGTCTCTTTTATAGAAAACCTGATAGCAAAATATAACCAGTAATATAGATAAAACGGTCCTAAAAACAATAGATTTGCCCCAATCTGCCGGAAAAAAATAAGGTGGCACAATAAGAGCCGGCAAAGCCAAAATTATTAAAAACCCAATTTTATATACCCAAGAAAGAAGGTTTATATTTTTGTTGATATTATTCATAAATTATGCTAAAAATATTAAATATCGTATTGTTTGATAATACAAATTATGGAGCCAAAAAGCAAATGATTAATGAGTGATTACTGAGCGATTATGACTGAATGTACAGTTTTAGCACGAAAATGAGTAGATTTATGTATTTTTGGGTAGATTTTGATGTATCTTGTATAGATTTTAATAATATGATACAATATAAATATGGAGGATAAATTATTTACAATTAGTCAGGCAGCTGAATATCTTGGGGTTTCTTTGAATACTCTTCGTCGTTGGGATGAAAGCGGTAAGTTGGTTGCCATTAGAAAGGATGGAGGTACTCATAGGTATTATAGAGAAAAAGACTTGGAAGTTTTTTCCAGCGAATTGATGGGCTTTGCCTCTGAATGGATTCAAGATGGCACAGAATTTCCGGCTGTATTTTATTGCTCGACAAGTTCAATTTTTAATGCAAGACTGACAAAAATGGAACAACTGCTTATGCAGAAGCCAGGGTTTGAAAAACTATATTCTTTGATTGTTCTTATAACTGGAGAAATTGGCGATAATTCTTTTGCGCATAATATTGGGAAATGGCCAGATACGCCCGGGATATTTTTTGGGTATAACCTTGATAAGAGAGAAATTTTGTTGGCCGATAGAGGTTTGGGAATTTTAGAAACTTTGCGACAGGTTCGTCCAGAGCTTAAAAGTCATGTTGACGCCGTGAAGGTTGCTTTTATAGAATTCGTCTCTGGTAGAGCTCCTGAAAAGCGAGGTAACGGCCTTAAACTTGTCCGTGAAGTTATTACCGATGGCCCAATTGATTTGTTTTATACAAGTGGAGATGCCGAGGTGCGCATGAAAGGATCTGATAAGGTGTTTCGTGTTACTAGAGGTCAGCATGTTGTGCGAGGATGTTTAGCAAAAATAGAATTTTAAAAATAAAAAAATATATGAAATTGCAATTAGCAAAATTTGGGACAACATTAATTTCAAGGGAACTGGGAAGCGAAGCCTTTAGAGCGTTTCAGCCAACATTAAGAGAGCTTTCTAAAGATGAAATTTTGGAGATAGATTTTTCCGGAGTTTTGACGTTATCTCCATCATGGGCTGACGAATTTTTAACTCCGCTACTTAACCAATTAAAAGATAAGCTGATACTTTTGCCAAGTGATAATCTTTCGGTACATGCAACTCTTAGAATTCTTCAGGAGGCAAATAAGCAATCGTTTGGTATTGAGTCATAAAATATAATTTATGAAAAAAATAGTTATTACTAGTGGCTACTTTAACCCACTTCACATTGGGCATATAAACCTTATAAGAGAAGCTAAAAACCTTGGTGATTTTTTGGTTGTTATAGTAAATAACGATGAACAGGTAAAACTAAAGGGAAGCGTACCATTTATGCCCGAGCAAGAAAGAATAGAAATAGTTAAAGCCTTACGGTACGCCGATGACGTTATTTTGGCACTTGATAATGACAAAACCGTTGCAGAAACCCTTATTGCTATTGCCAAAAAATATCCTAATGCAGAATTGTTTTTTGCCAAAGGCGGCGACAGAAACTCCGGCAATATCCCCGAAAACGAAACAACCGCCTGCAAAGATTTTAATATAACAGTTATAAACGGCGTAGGCGGAGATAAAATTCAAAGTTCATCTCATTTAATAAAGAACATCACAAATAATAATAGTTTTAAATTACTTTAGTTAATATTTAAAATATGAAAACAATAATTCTTTGTGGGGGATTGGGTACGCGCTTAAGAGAAGAAACAGAATTCAAGCCAAAACCAATGGTTGAGGTGGGAGGGGCTCCTATATTATGGCACATTATGAAAATATACGGTCATTATAATTACCGTGATTTTGTTTTGGCACTTGGCTACAAGGGAACAGCTATTAAAGATCATTTTCTAAGGCAAAGACATTATAATAACGACTTGGCTTTAAACACAAAAGATGGCAAGGTTGTAACTTTTGATAATAATACCCCCGACAATTTAAATGACGATTTTAATATTACTTTTGCAGATACTGGTTTAGAAACTCCTACCGGAGAAAGGGTTTTAATGTTGAAGAAGTATATTACAGAAGATTTATTTATGGTCACCTACGGAGACGGAGTAGCCGATATAAATGTAGAAAAATTAGTTGAGTTTCATAAAAGCCACGGCAAAATAGCAACCATAACAGGTGTGCATCCTGAGGCAAGGTGGGGACTGGTTAATGCAGATGAAAATAATTTGGTTACGGAGTTTGCTCAAAAGCCAATGCTTTTTGATTATGTGAATGGTGGATTTATGATTTTTAACAAAGAATTTTTTAATTATTTAAAGCCCGGGGATATGATAGAAGATGCTTTGGCCAGATTAATACCTGAAAAACAGTTGGCTTTATATAAGCATGAGGGTTGTTGGTATTGCATGGACACATATAGAGATTTTATATTTTTGAATGATCTTTGGGTAAAAGGTCCAAAATGGAAAATATGGAAATAACTAAGAAAAAAATCTTGGTCACAGGTGGGGCCGGGTTTATAGGTTCTAATTTAGTTAATG
The DNA here is from genome assembly GCA_026395215.1 of Candidatus Staskawiczbacteria bacterium. GTDB lineage: Bacteria > Patescibacteriota > Minisyncoccia > Minisyncoccales > Staskawiczbacteraceae > XYD1-FULL-39-28. The sequence continues at coordinate 127,663 of JAPLZC010000010.1, read as the reverse complement.
AGCTTTTAGCTAAAAATAATAAAGTCATAGTAATAGATGACTTGTCTTCTGGTAGCAAGGAAAATGTGAATAAAAAAGCAAAATTTTATAAGCTTGATGTAAAAAAGAAAAAAGTTTTTGAGATTATCAAAAAAGAAAAACCGGAAATTGTTTTTCATTTTGCTGCGCAACCTATTGTTCAAATTGCTTACGACAACCCTTACAACACACTAGAAACAAATATTATTGGCACACTTAATATTTTGGAAGCCTGCAGACAACAAAAGGGTGTAGAATCAATAATTATTGTCTCTTCGGATAAGGCTTACGGAAAATCTGAGATTCTTCCTTATAAAGAAGGTTTTCCTTTATCTGGCGACCATCCTTATGATGTCTCAAAATCAGCTACAGACTTAATAGCTCAGGCATATTTTAAAACATACAATTTACCAATTTTAATAACAAGATTTAGTAATGTTTTTGGTCCTGCCGACAGAAATTTTTCAAGGATAATCCCAGGTGTTTTAAAATCAATTATAAATAAAAAAGAATTTTTAGTAAGAAGCAACGGAAAAATGGTCAGGGAATATACCTATGTAAATGATATAGTAGACGGATGTATAAAGTTAGCAAGCACTAAGGAAAATTTTGGGCAAGCATTTAATTTTGGTTCCCAAAATATATTTAATGTAATTGAAATAATAGAAAAAATAGAAAAGATATTAGGCGTAAAAGTTAATTATAAAGTTTTAAATATCGCCAAGAACGAAATACCCGCTCAGTATCTTGATTGGACAAAAGCAAAAGAGAAGCTGGGCTGGCAACCAAAGACAAGTTTTGAAGATGGGGTTAAGGCAACCTTAGAATGGTGCAAAAAATTAAATTTTCATGAATAATAAAATTGAAAACCCAATTATTGAGCAGGATTTGAAACTTATTACTAATGCAGACATCCCTTGGGGGAAACTGGAAGGTAAAAATATTCTTATTTCCGGAGCCAATGGATTTTTGCCTTCATATTTGGTTAAAACAATTTTATTTTTGAATGAAAATAAATTTAAAAATAAAGCAAAAGTTTTTGCAATGGATATGGCCGATAACAGGCTTGCTATTCATAAGGGTAGGAAAGATTTGGTTTTTATAAACCAAGATATATGTCAGCCGATAGACATTAAGGATGATATCCATTTTATAATTCATGCTGCTAGTAAGGCCAGCCCTAAATTTTTTGGTAAAGATCCAGTTGGGACATTGTCCGCTAATATTTTTGGAACAAAAAATTTATTGGACTTTGCAAAAGAAAAAAAAGTAGATAGCTTTTTATTTTTTAGTAGTGGTGAAATATATGGCCAGGTTTCTGAAAAAGATATGCCAATAAAAGAAAATACATACGGCAGAGTAGACACCACAAATGTGCGTTCTTGTTATGCTGAGAGTAAAAGGATGGGTGAGACAATGTGTGTCAGCTGGCTATATCAATATAATGTTCCTGCAAAAATAGTCAGACCATTTCATACTTATGGTCCTGGCATGAATCTTGATGATGGTAGGGTTTTTGCTGATTTTGTTTCTGATGTGGTAAATAACAGAAATATCATAATGAAAAGCGCTGGTAATGCTGTGAGACCATTTTGTTATATAGCAGACGCAACTATTGGCTTTTTCACCATATTACTAAAAGGTGAGAATGGACAAGCATATAATTTGGGTAATGACCTCGCAGAAATCAGCGTTTTTAATCTTGCTAAATTATTGGTGGAATTATTTCCTGAAAAGAATTTAAAAGTTGAGAAGAAAGAAAATAATGAAGTAGGTTATCTTAAAAGTGGAATAGATAGATGTTCTCCAAATGTATCTAAAATTAGACAATTGGGCTGGAGCCCAAGATATGACTTAAAGCAAGGTTTTATGCGTACGGTTGAGAGTTTTAATAAATAAAATCAGGTTATTTAAATGGAAAATTTTATTTCAAAAATAGCAGATAAAATAGAAGGACAACCAATGTTCAAGGTTTTAGATAAAGTCCAAAAATTGGAAAAGCAGGGGGAGAATATTATTCACTTTGAAATTGGAGACCCTGATTTTAATACGCCAGACCACATAATAGAAGCTGCATATAAATCTATGAAAGGCGGGGAAACGCACTATACAAGTTCCATGGGGCTTTATGATTTGAGGGCGACAATTCAAGAAACAACCCTTTCTTCACGTGGATTTAAACCGGAAATTAATCAGGTGCTTGTTACCCCGGGCGCAAATATAATTATTTACCTTGCCATACAGTGTTTAGTAAACCCAGGAGAAGATGTTATTGTGCCAGATCCGGGCTTTCCAACTTACTATTCTGTAATGAAATTATGCGGAGTTAATGCGATTAGAGTTCCTTTAAAAGAGGAAAATAAATTTAGAATGAATCCGAATGACATAAGAAAAGCCATAACTCCAAAGACAAAATTAATTATTATAAATTCGCCTAATAACCCAACAGGTTCTGTTATAACCCCGGAAGAATTAGATGAAATTTATAAAATTGCCAAAGAAAATAATATTTATTTGCTTTCAGATGAGGTCTACTCAAGAATGATGTATGGAGAAACTAAATTTCATAGCCCGTCAATTAATGATCACTGCAAAGAAAATACAATTATAATAAATGGATTTAGTAAGGCTTTTGCCATGACAGGATGGAGATTGGGGGTGGCAATAGGGCCAGAAAAAGTAATTGAAAAAATGGGTTTGCTGGTACAAACATTGTGTTCTTGCGTCCCTATTTTTACTCAGCGGGCAGGTATAGAAGCAATAGTTGGAGATCAGCTAGAAATAAAAAAAATGGTTCAAACATATAAAGAGAGAAGAGACTGGCTGGTTGATGAATTAAATAAAATTCCCGGCATTAGTTGTTTAAAAAATGAAGGAGCATTTTACGTTTTTCCAAATATAAAAAAAACCGGAATGACAAGCGAGCAATTCGCAGATTTTGCGTTAGAAAAAGCAAAAATTGCTATTTTGCCAGGGACCAATTTTGGAGGTTATGGGCAAGGTTATATTAGAATTGCTTATGCAACAAGTATTGAAAATATTAAGGAAGGAATAAATAGGCTTAAGGTGGCGCTTCAAAATTTATGAGAGTTTCAGATTATATAGCAAAATTTATTTTTGAACATGGGACAAAGGATGTTTTTATGTTGTCTGGAGGTGGAATAATGAATCTTACAGATGGTCTTGCCTGCAATAAAGATTTAAATATTTACTGCATGCATCATGAGCAGGCTATTTCTATGGCAATTGAAGCTTATTCACGGGCAATTGGTAAAATTGGTGTAGGTTATTTTACTACCGGTCCTGGTGCAACCAATGCGTTGACCGGTTTAGCAGGAGCATGGCTTGATTCTTCACCATGTTTATTTATTTCTGGACAGGTTAAAAGAAAAGACTCGGTTTATAAATCTGGCATAGCCCAGTTAAGGCAAATAGGCGTTCAGGAAATAAACATATTGCCAATTGTTCAATCAATAACTAAATATTCGGCTTTTGTGGACAATCCAAATGACATTAGATACCATTTGGAAAAAGCATATTATTTGGCCAACAATAAAAGGCCGGGACCAGTTTGGTTAGATGTTCCATCAGATGTTCAAGGGGCCACAATAGACCCGGAAAAATTGAGAAAATTTACGCCGGTAAAAGAAAAACAAATAGCAACGGTTTCTGATTTAAAAAAAGTTGCCCAGTATTTAAATTCGTCATCAAGGCCGGTAATTTTGGCCGGTCAGGGAGTTAGAATATCTGGAGCAATAGACAATCTTTTAAAATTTTCCCAGGAATATAAAATTCCAATTATTACCACATTCCTTGGTATAGATGTAATTAATAGTGATAATCCTCTTTATGTTGGGCGTATAGGAATAAAGGGTGATAGAGCAGGTAATTTAGCTATGCAGAATGCTGACTTGTTAATAGTAATAGGCAGCAGTCTTCCAATAGCTGAGCTTGGTTATGAATATAAAGATTTTGCGCGTGAAGCAAAAATTATTGTTGTTGATGTTGATTCAACATCTCATATTAAAAAAGCCATTAAAATTGATTTGCTATTGATGAGTGATGCTAAACAATTTATTGAAAAGATTAGTCAACTAAATTTAAAGAAAACATCAAATGAAAAATGGTTAGAGAAGTGCATTAGTTGGCGCAATAAATATCCAGTCTGTCTTCTGGAGTATGCAAAAATAAAAGACAAAGTAAATATATACTATTTTATTGATCAGCTTTCAAAAAAACTTAAAGGAACTGATTTTGTGGTAACAGACGCCGGGTCGGCTTTTTATGCCGGTTCCCAGGCTGTTAAAATAAAAAATGGATTAAGATATATAACTTCCGGCGGATTTGCGACCATGGGATATAGCTTACCTGCCAGTATAGGTATAAGTGCCGGCCTTGGAAATAAAAGAGTGGTTTGTATTACAGGAGACGGATCTTTCCAGCAGAATATTCAGGAGTTGCAAACAGCTGTTCATTATAAGTTGCCTGTAAAAATTTTCATTTTAAATAATGGTGGTTATCTTTCTATAAGAACTACTCAGGGTAAATTTTACGGCAATCGTTTTATTGGTGAAGGTCCAAACTCCGGCGTTTCATTCCCGGATGCAAAAAAAATTGCTAAGGCCTACGGAATTAATTTTGTTAGAATATCTAAGAACAACCAACTTGATGCAGGAATAGATAAAACATTAAGTTTTAATGGGCCGGTAATTTGTGAAATAATGTGCCCAGAAAATCAAGCAATTATTCCTACAGTTGCCTCAGAAAAGCTGGCAGATGGCTCAATGGTTTCAAAACCGCTTGAAGATATGTATCCTTTTTTGGATAGGGATGAATTTAAAAACGAAATGGTTATTAAAACTAAATAAAATGGACGAGCTTAAAAAAATAGAAAGTAAATTTAAGAAAAGATTAATAGAAAAGGCAGATTATATTAAGGAGATGTATAAAATCCATAAGAATCTTTTTGATTACTCAAAATTTATTGCTAATAGAAATATTGGGAAGATAGAAATTTCCGATAGAGAAATTATATTTACAACAAAAAATGGAATAAAAATTGTGTGTGATGCCGATGACGAAAGGTCAATTGCAACCGAAATTTTAAATTTTAGAGATTATGAGTCTGAAGAATTGGAAGCCATAAGGAAATTTTTAAAAAAAGATAGTGTTATTTTGGACATTGGAGCAAATATTGGATGGTATTCATTAAATCTTTCAAAGAACGTTCCTAACGGGAAGATTTTTTCTTTTGAGCCGATACCTAAAACTTATGGTTATTTAGAAAAAAATATTAAAATCAACGGGCTGGGTAATGTTAAACCGTTTAATCTTGGAATAGGTGAGGAAAACAAAGACATAATTTTTAATTATTATCCAGAAATGTCTGGCGCGGCTTCAGCTAAAAACTTACACGAGGGGATTAAAAAGGTAAATGTTAATTGTAAAATTAAAAAGTTAGATAGTTTCATTCCAAAATTGACTAAAAGGGTTGATTTCATAAAATGCGATGTAGAGGGTGCAGAGATATTTGTGGTAAGAGGAGGAATTGAAATAATCAAAAAACATTTTCCGGTGATTTTTATGGAGATGTTGCGCAAATGGTCAGCTAAATATGATTATCATCCAAATGATATAATTAAAATATTAAAAAACATTGGATACGAATGTTTCTTTCTAAGAGGTGAAAAGTTGGTAAAAATAAATCAAGTCAACGAAAAAACAAAAGCTACTAACTTCTTTTTCATACATAAAGATTATAAAGGATAATTATGGAATACAAAGAAAAACAAAACGAGATTAGGAATGATATATTAAAAAAGGTAAAAGAATTTTATCTTGCTGGGAAAGACACGCATAAATTTGTTGGTGGTAAGGATTATATAAACTATGCTGGCAGGATTTATGATGAAAAGGAATTGGTGAATTTGGTTGATTCTTCATTGGATTTTTGGTTGACTGCCGGAAAATATGCGGGGCAATTTGAAAAGGAATTCGCGGAGTTTTTGGGTGTTAAATATTGTTTACTTACAAACTCAGGTTCTTCTGCTAACCTTTTGGCTATTTCAGCGCTAACTTCACCAAAGCTGGGGGAAAGGAGATTGAAGCCCGGAGACGAGGTAATAACCACAGCTTGCGGTTTTCCTACAACTTTAAACCCTATTTTGCAAAATAATCTGGTGCCAGTTTTTGTTGATGTTGACTTAGGAACTTATAATATTCAGGTAGAAAAAATTCAGAAAGCAATTTCTAAAAAAACCAAGGCAATTATTGTTGCTCATACTCTTGGCAATTCGTTTGATATTGGTAAAATATTGAAAATTGCAAAAAAGAACAAGCTTTGGGTAGTTGAAGACAATTGTGATGCTTTGGGGTCTAAATATAACGGAAAATACACAGGAACTTTTGGAGATATCTCAACAAGCAGTTTTTATCCTGCTCACCATATAACAATGGGAGAAGGGGGAGCTGTTTTGACAAATAACCCTTTGTTAAAGAAAATTATTGCTTCTTTTAGAGATTGGGGTAGAGATTGCTGGTGTGATTCTGGTTGTGATAATAGTTGTAAAAATAGATATTCATGGCAACTTGGAAAGCTTCCAAAAGGTTACGACCATAAATATATTTATTCTCACATAGGATATAATCTAAAAATTACCGATATGCAGGCGGCAATTGGGCTGGCGCAACTAAAAAAACTACCTAAATTTATCAAGGCAAGAAGAGAGAATTTTAATTTTATTTATAGATTTTTACAAAAATACAATAAATATTTTGTTTTACCCGAAGTGAATAAAAATTCAGAGCCGTCTTGGTTTGGGTTTCCAATTTTAGTTAAACCGGACGCACCGTTTACAAGAGCTGAGATTGTAAATTATTTAGAAAAAAATAAAATTGCCACCAGAATGCTTTTTGGAGGTAATTTATTAAAACAGCCGGCATATGAGAATATAAAATGCCGAACTTATGGAGATTTAGAAAATACAGACACAATAATGAATAATCTTTTCTGGATTGGCGTTTACCCCGGGCTAACAAAAGAAAAGCTAGCTTATATAGAAAAAGTTTTTAAAGAATTTTTTGAACAGTTAAACTAAGATTGGTCATTTTTAAGTAAATTTTTAAAAAACTGTATTTCTTGCATGCTGAAGCCTTTTAATAAAATTATCAAAACCCCATAAACTAGGCCTCCTAAAATAACTGCAATTAATTCTCTGTAAATCCCAACGGGGTTTAGCCAGATAACGAAAATAGACATTATAACAGCCGACAGAATACTTTTTAAAATTATTCCCCAGTCAACCTTAAAGGAGAGCTCTTTAAACGAATAATACCATCCTGCTACAGTAACAAAACTGAAAGCTAAAAGGGTTGTGATTGCGGCCCCTAAAATTCCGAACCGTGGAATAAATATAAAATTTAATCCAAAATTTAAAACAGCCGCTGCAATCCAAATAGCTCCGCCTATTTTAGTTTTCTTTTTGATCAAAAGATTTTGGGTGACAATTGTATATATTCCAGATAACATCATACTTAGAGCCACAAAAGGAATTACAAAATATGAATGTTGAGCTATTTCCGCAGTTGAAAAAGTTGTTAATAACGGTTTCGCTAAAACAGAAATCCCGAAAACCGCAGGTATGGCAATCATCAAAAAGTATTTTAAGGAGTAACTTAAATATGTTTTCACTTTTTCAATTTCATTTTCATCGTGATGTTTTGCCAAAATTGCTGGCAGCAAAAAACCTAACGGCGCTATAGAAAAAGTTATGTAGCACCCCAATGTGTATGCCGGTGCATAATAACCTACAAATAATGTTCCCAGAAAAAAACCTATGAAATATTTATCACTTGATTGAACAACCCAATAGGAAATATCTACAGGAGCAAGGGGTAGGCAAAAAGACAAGTATTCTTTTATTTTTATAAATTTCGGAATTTTTATACCAACCTTTCTAACGACAATTCCTCCCATTATTAAGAAAAATAAAATTCTTACAATTAGCATTGATATAACGGCACCCAATAATCCGTATCCGAGTAATACTGATAGAATAATTAAACTTGCTTCTCCGATTTTTTGGAAGATAATGAAAGAACAATATTTTATAATTTCTTGGAATGCTCTGAAAACGCTGGCTAATAGAGAATTAAGGCAGTCAAAGATTATAATTTGTGATAGGATTAAAATAAAAATTTGCTGACACCCTAAGAATTTTGAAATGATACCAGAAAAACATATCAGTAATAGAGAAATAATTATAATAATTCCTAACATTAAAACAAATACAGACCAGATTCCATCTTGAATTTCTTTTTTATCTTTTTCCCCAGGTAAAAATCTAACTATGGCATTGGGAAGATTTATGACGGCTATAGAAGATATAAGTCCAAGAGTAACTAATAATTGAACCCAGATTCCATAATTTCCAGCACCCAATAATTTTGTTATAATAGGTAAAGTAACAATTCCACTTAAAACTGTTATCACTTGGGTTAACCCCATAAGTCCGATATCTTTTGTAAATTTTTTGTAAGACATAGTTAATCAATTCTATCTAATTTTAAAGTAATAATCAATTTTATAACACACAAATGAACAGTAATCCCTTAATAAGCATATCCATTCCCACATATAACCGTGCAATTTTTTTGGAGAGCCTTTTGCACCAAATTGTCGGACAACTAATAGAATTGCCAGGTTTGATAGAGATTTGTATTTCTAATAATTGTTCCATTGATAATACCGAAGAGGTTGTGTTACGCTTTCAAAAAGACTATCCAGGTTTAATAAAGTATAATAAAAACAAGGAAAATTTAGGGTCTGATGTAAATGCACTTAAGTTGGTAGAAATGGCAGCAGGAAGATTTGTTTGGTTTTTTGGAGACGATGATTCAATTATTGAAGACGGCATTAAAAAAGTCATTAATTTTGTGAATAAGTATTCTGATAAAAATACAGGTCTTATTATTCTTGGATGCAAAAATTATTTCATCGACAATAAAACTAAAGAAGAGACGGTATATTCTGATACGGTAACAAAGGGTGGTTCTGAAATGCATATAATAGACTTAAAAGATATTATAGGATTAAATCTTGGCAATTCATTTCTTTCGGTATTATTGCTTAATAGTATTTTTGCTAAAGAAATCTTAAAGGAAGATAAACAAATAATAGAAGAGTCAATAGGAAATAATTACATGCATACTTTTTTATACCAGCTCATGCTTTTGAAATATCCACAATTAGATGCATTAAAGTTTAACGAAGCAATCGTGAGGGAAGACTTACATATTGGCAGGCTTTCTTTAGAAAAGGCATTTAAGTTATTTTATGCGTCTCCAAAAAAATTAAATGATTTATTACTGAAAAGCGGATATGGAAAAGATTGTTATAAAAAAATAATTAGCGATGACCATAAAAAATTTGTAAAACTTATTATCAAAGAAATAGGCATTACGAAAGCATTCGGTAGGCCAGATTATGAGTCTTTTTTAAAGTATGTGAAACTATTTTTTCAGCAGGCAACATTCACTGATGCAGTTTCTATTTCTTTAGCCTTTACATTTTTTTATGTTACCCCCGATTTTGTTTTAAAAAATCTTTATAAAAATTTTATCATGATTAAATACAAAAAAAATTGGGAAAAAATATGGTTTGTCATAGCGACCGAGAATACCGTGGCATAGTATTAATTTGATGATTGTAAAATTTGTTAATTAAAATGAATCACGAACCAACAAATAAACCCCTGATAAGCATTGCCATCCCAACATATAATAGGGCGGATTTTTTGAAAAATCTTTTGAATAATATTATGCCTCAGGTAGAAGAAATGAATGGTTTGGTTGAAATTTGTATTTCGAACAATGACTCAAACGATAAAACCCACGAAGTTGCGACAAGTTTTAGGGAAAAATATTCGGATTTGATAAAATACAATAAAAATCAGGAAAATATAGGTGCCGACAGAAACATACTTAAATTAATGGAGATGGCGCAAGGAGATTTTATTTGGACACTTGGAGATGACGATTTGATTATCGAAGGCGGAATCAAAATGGTTGTAAATTTTGTGGATAATAAGTGCGATAAAAACACAGGGCTTGTTATAATTGGCTGTGGCACAAATATTATTAACAAAAAAACTGTAAAATCGTCGGTTTATTCCGGCACAGCTGAAAAAACCAGAGAAAAAATTTATAAAATAAAAACAGAAGACGTCATGGGTACAAGTTCTGGTAATTCATTCTTGTCTGTATTAATATTTAATAGTGATTTTGTTAAAAGAACAATAGAAGAAGAAGTGGAAATAGTGGAAAAAGCAACTGGAAAATATTTTACACATGCCTTTTTATACCAGCTCATGCTTTTGAAATATCCGCAATTAGATACATTAAAGTTTAACGAATTAATAATTGAGGAGGGGCCACATTACCGCAAACCTTACATTGAAGATGAATTTAAGGTATTTTATGTGGGTAGGAAGAAGCTTAATGACTTATTGGTGAACAGTGGATACATGAATGATTTTTGTAGAATGGCGATTGTTAATGACCAAAAAAAATTGAAAATGTTTATCTTCAAACAAATGGCGATTATGAAAGTATTTGATAATTTTAATTTTTTTTCCTTTCCGGGATGCCTAAAATTATTTTTCCAAGGAGCATCATTGGGAGACGCAATTTTCCTTTCCGTTTTTTTTGTGATTATTTATATTACGCCAGCTTTTATAATGAGAGGATTGTATAAAATTTTTATTAAAATTAAATATAGCAAAGAATGGGAGAAAATTTGGCTTCGTAACATAGCAATTTTCGAAAAATCTAAAGTTGACAGGAGAGCAATATAATAAATAAAAAAAATGCAAAATAAAAAATTGTACAAACTAGCAATTATTGCCCCAACACCTCTTTATTATCACGTTCCACTTTATCGCAGACTGGAAAGTTCAAGTGAGATTGATTTGACCGTCTATTATTGTTCTGATGAGGCCATACATGGTACCGATATCGAAAGGATGTATGAAACGAAAAAAAATACGGTTGATAAAATTAATTTGTTAAGAGGGTATCATTATATGTTTTTGAAAAATTATTCTTTAAATCCATCTTGTTTGAATTGGCCATTTGGTTTGATGAATTTTGGTATTTGGAATGATATTAAAAGTGGTAAATATGATGGCGTAGTCCTCCAATCCTGGACAAATTTAACTTGGTGGATAGCTTTTTTCGCCTGTTTAAGATATAAAACTCCTGTTTTATTTATGACAGATGCGAATGTGGCGGCCGAATCATCAAAATCTAAATTTAAAATATTTTTAAAGAAAATAATTCTCGGGAATTTTTTATTTGAAAATGCTAGTGGCTTTTTGACCTCGGGAACAACTAACGAAGAACTTTATAAATATTATGGAGTCCCGCCAGAAAAGATGGTCCGTGTTTATTTTTCTTGGGGGTATGAATATTTTTTAGAGAAGGCAAAGCAGCTTAATCCAAAAAGAGACGGAATAAGAAAATCTTTAGGAATTGAAAAAAATGATTTCGTGATATTATATGTTGGTAGGCTGTCGAAAGAAAAAATGCCCATGTTGCTTTTAGAAGCTTATAGAAAAATAAAAAATGGAAATAAAAAGTTATTTATTGTTGGAGATGGTCCGATGAGAAAAGAATTTGAGCAGTGTATTAATAATCTTTCCATTAAGAATGTGATATTGACAGGATTTCAACCACGCGAGAAATTAGGAGATTTTTATGTAGCAGCCGATGTTCTGGTTTTACCGTCTGAATTTGAAACATGGGGAATTGTTATAAACGAGGCTATGTGTTTTAGCTTGCCGGTTATTACTTCAGAACGTGTTGGAGCAAGCGTTGATCTTATAAAAAATGGATATAATGGGTTTATTTTCTCAGTTGGAAATGCAGATCAATTTTCAGAAGCTATTGAAAAAATTATGAACTTGCCAAAAGAAGGGAGACAGCTTTTCGGTCAGAGATCATTCGATATAATAAACAAATGGTTGAGTGAAGCAGATCCTATAATGCGAATATTAAATTTATTAAATACAATAAAAAATGAAAAATAATTTTTTAAAAAAAGTTTCTTATAATCCGTTTTTTGTGAAAGCAGCACGTGTTTTGCATTTAAGAGGTATTCTTAGAAAAGGTTACTATATTCTATTTCATCCAAAAGACAATGTGTTAAAGGTTGATTTTTTTGGTGTGTTGAATAAGTTTTTTGTAAAAAGTCCCGACGAATTAAGGATTATAGAATCTGTGGTAGGCGACGAGGGGGAGAAAAAGGTTCTTAATTCATTGTGTTCGCTTTTAAATGCCGGGGATGTTGTTTATGATATAGGGGCTAATATAGGAATTTTTTCTATTATATTGGCTAAAAAAGTTGGACCTAGTGGTAAAATTATAGCTTTTGAACCAGAAAAAGAAAGCCTGGTAAAGTTAAAAGACAACATAGGACTAAATAATTTAACCAACATAGAAATAGTAGGTAAGGCTTTGGGAGAAACAACATCTTCTGGAAAGCTTTATATCAGTGGGACAACTGGTAATTTTAGTTTGGTTAACATTTATGATAAGACAGTAAAATCAGAAGACATAGAAATAGTGAATGGGGATGATTTTGTTGTTCAAAATGGATTGCCTATTCCAAAAGCAATCAAGGTTGATGTTGAGGGTTATGAGTATTCTGTTATTAATGGTTTGAAAAAGACATTAACTAACCCGGAGTGTAAAATAATTTGTTGTGAAGTTCATGTGGGTCTTTTTCCACAAGGCATAACAGAAGGAAAGGTTATTGAATTGATAAAATCATTTGGATTTGGAAAAATTGATACCTTTAAAAGGGGATTCAGCGCATATCACATAATAGCTCAAAAAAAATAATGAAAAAGAAGGTTTTGGTTTGTGCATATTCTTGCGTTTCTGAGAGTGGGGTTAAAAACATCGGCGGAGAAGCAGAGCTGGGTTGGAACCTTGTAAAACAAATGGGTCGGTTTTTTGATGTTTATGTATTAACTCACAGTTATAACCAAAAAAGTATTGAAGCTTTAATGGCAAAAGAAAAATTATTGAATATACATTTTTGCTATATAAAATTATCGCCTATCTTGAGCTTTTTAGAAAATTTTCATAAGGGTGGTATACAAATTTATTCGTATTTATGGCAAATAAAATCTTATTTTGTTGCTAAAAAATTACATGAAGAAATCAAGTTTGATGCTTTCCACCATATAACTTATGCTAATGACTGGATGGCCAGTTATATTGGAGCACTATTAAAGGTGCCATATCTAAGGGGTCCTGGTGGAGGGGCACATCGTGTGCCGGATGCATTTATGAAAGAGTATTCATTTAAGGAAAGGTTATCTGACAAGGTTAGAACTATTGGGCAGTGGTTATTTAGGCATGACCCTTTCTTTATTATGGGGCAAAATAGAGCAAAAAAAATACTAGTTTGTAATAGGGAGGCTTTTGATATTTTACCTAAAAAATGGAAAGACAAGGCAGAATTTTTCCCTGTTAATGGGGCGTCAATAAAGGACATTGCTTGCGTTAATGGAAATAATAATAATGATATTTTTTCAGTTATATCTGCGGGTAAGCTGATAAAAATTAAAGGATTTGATTTGGCTATTAAGGCTTTTAAGGTTTTTTCGGAAAACAATTACAATTCTAAATTAGTAATTGTTGGAGACGGACCAGAATTATCTAATTTAAAAAACTTAGCAAAAAAACTTTGCATTGATAATAAGGTCATTTTTAAGGGATGGCTTAGTCATGGTGATCTAATGAACGAGATTGGAATTTCTGATTTATTTATATTTTGTAGTTTGCGTGATGGCGGGGGAGCAGTTGTTGTAGAGGCAATGGCCGAGGGAAAGCCAGTGGTTTGTTTTGACTTGGCTGGGCCTGGGTTTCATGTAGATGACAGTTGTGGCATAAAGGTAAAGGCAGAAAATTCTGAGCAGGCGGTTAAGGATATGGCAATGGCTTTGGAAAAATTGTATTCTGATAAAGAATTAAGATTACGGCTTGGAAAGGGGGCAAGAGAAAAGGCGGAGAGAGAATATGATTGGGATAAGCTGGGGAGCAAGTTAAATGAAATTTACAAAGTAACCGTAGATTGCCAAAAAGTTTTATGATTGAAATTATTAAAGAAAAAATTAAGCAATATAAAGAAGTAATTCTTTCAGTTTTTTTGTGGCTTTGTATATGGGCTACATATAATACTGACATAAGCAGGTTTTTTGTTCCGGGGTTTCCGCATAGTGCTATAGACTTAATTCATGGGTTTAGGTCACTTTTGCCGTTTGTGGCTTTGGTTATATCAATAATTATTTTAATAAAAAATAGGGCAGTATCTAAAAAAACTTTTACAACCCCGCTTGGTTTGCTGGGAATTTTTACAATTGTAGGAATTTTTTCCTCAATATTTTCTAGAAGTCCTTTTTGGGCTCTTCACTGGGGAGTTTTATATGGAGCCGTTATAGTTGTTCTTTTGGCAATTATTGGTAATAAGGATTTATTAAAAAAAGTTATCATAATCAATTTAATTATTGCGGGCATTTTAGCTGTTGGGCTGACATTATTTTGGTTAATTCAACCTGGCGCGGTAAGATCTTTAACTTATAATTTTTTAATTTGTGGCGCAAGACCGTATGAGGGGTTGGCTGGTGTTTTTGCGGCAACGGATACTTTTGGTATGGCCGGAACCCGACCAACTGGACTGGGAAGGTATGCTGGATTTGTGGCAATTTTTGCTCTGGTAGGATTTTTGTGTGCCGAAAGTAAAGTAAGGAAAAAAATACTTTGGTTTTTTACATTTGTTTTATTTTTGATTATTTTATTTTTTTCAAAAGGTAAAACAGCGATTGTTGGTTTTTCGGTTGCAATGATTTTTTCAATTTGGCTAGCTAAAAAAATAAGTATTAGAATATTTTTATTGGCATGTTTTGTAACTGCGGCATCTATTTTTGTGGTTTTTTATAATGTTCCATGTAGTAACCAGACAGTTGTTAATTTTTTATCAAAGTTTTCAGTAGGAAAAGTTGACTCAAAGCCCGTTATTTCGCCAGCCATAAAGCCTATTATCTCTGCAGACATAAAGCCCGCTACTACGCCAATCACAAAGCCCGCTACTACGATAATCACAAAGCCTGTTACTACGCCAATCACACTTAGGACAAATGTTGTCACCTTAAGTGGTAGAACCGGTGGGGTTTGGACGGACGCTATGCATTTGTTTTTGAAAAATCCAATATTTGGTTTTGGTTTTCAGGCAGACAGGTATTTTTTAAATGGGCAACATGCGCATAATTCTATAGTGCATGCGTTGGTACAGGCAGGGATTTTGGGGACTGTTCCTTTTGTGTTAGCATTTGTTCTAACATTTTTAATGTTGGTGAGACTTTTAAAAAATCATAATATTGAGCAAAAAGAAAAGAATTTTTTGGTAATGCTTTCGGCGGTTTTGGTATTCTTTGCTGTAAGGTCTATAACCGAATCTGTTGCATTTTTCAGTGCAGATTGGCTTTTTGTAGCGCCAATAATTGCATATATTCAGTGTTTAGATAGTCAGGTTAGGGGTAGCAATAAAAAAACACAATTGGATTTTTATGGGAACAAAATTGATTTAATAAAAACCGTAGACGTGGTAGAGAAAATAAAATATTGGATAAAAAATGAATCACAGAAGTTACATTGGGTAATTGTTACCGGTATGCATGGAATTGTAGAAGCAGAAAGGCATAAAGATTTTAAGTATGTTATTTCTAACGCCAATATGTGGGTGCCCGATGGAATTTCTTTGGTTTGGTTGGCCAAACTAAAAAGGTTTGATATAAAAGAGCGCGTTTCTGGTGCCGATTTAATGAAGGAGTTTTTCCAAGTAGCTAACAGAGATGGCCTTAGTAGTTATTTTTATGGAGACACAGATGAAACCTTGGGCGCGCTGAATATAGAGTTATTAAAGAAATATCCCAATTTAAAAATTGCCGGATCATATTCGCCACCATTTAGGAAATTAACAGAAAAAGAAGACGAAGAAATTATACAAAAAATAAATCAGGCAAAACCAGATGTGCTGTGGGTTGCTTTGGGTTTGCCAAAGCAAGAAAGATGGATTTTTGAGCACAGGGAGAAATTAAATGTTCCCGTGGTTATTGGAGTTGGAGCCGCTTTTAAATTTTTGGGTGGTAAGGTAAAAAGAGCCCCAACTTGGGTTGGAAGGTGTGGTTTTGAATGGCTATGGCGTCTTTTAAAAGAGCCAAAAGTAACATGGAAAAGAGTTTTTATAGACATGCCATATTTTATGTGGCTAGTTGTAAAAGGCATATTTTTTTGATAATCTAACAATATGATTCAAAAATTGACTGACGAGGAATATAAATTTATTTTTGAACGGGTGCCTAGGCTTTGCTTGGATTTTGTTGTTGTACAAAATGGAGGAGTTGTTCTTTCTAAAAGAGCTATTGAACCGTGTAAGGGGATGTGGCATTTACCGGGTGGCATGGTTTACCATAAGGAAACAATAGAAGATGCTTCAAAAAGGATAATAGGGGGAGAGCTGGGTGTTGAAATTCCGGAAAAAAAATTAATTGGGTTTATGGAGTTTCCAGATGAGATAAATAAAGACGGACTGCACGTTCATAGCGTGAGTATGGTTTTTCTGGTAAAGTTGAAGGGTGACAAAATTGCTAAAGATGATAATTCAACAGAAGTTAAAATATTTAAGGCTACGCCTGACAATGTTCACCCTGTGCACAAGAAATTTTTAGAAGAAAATAAGAAGTCTATTTATAAGTAATTTTATTAAAATATGGAACAAAAAAAAGTTTTAGTAACGGGGGCAGGAGGGTTTATTGGGCATCACCTAGTAAGGTTTTTAAAGAAGCAGGGTTATTGGGTAAGAGGGGTTGATATTAAAGAGCCCGAATATTCGCCTAAGGATGAGGCGGATGAATTTTTGGTGCTTGATTTAAGATATTTAGACAATTGCTTAAAGGCTACAAATGGCATAGATGAAGTTTATGCTTTAGCTGCCGACATGGGGGGAATGGGTTTTATTATGTTCCATACATCTGATATTCTTTACAATAATGTTTGCATAAATGCTAATACGGCTGAAGCTGCAAGGGTAAATAAAGTTAAGAGATTGTTTTACTCTTCATCAGCTTGTGTTTACCCAAAGTACAGGCAGGAAGAAACAGCAGTTGTTGCGCTAAAGGAGAGTGACGCTTATCCTGCGGTTCCTGATAGTGAATATGGTTGGGAGAAGTTGTTTTCTGAAAGACTGTATAGAAGTTATGAACAATTTTATGATGTGAGAATTGCCAGATTTCATAACATCTTTGGGCCGGAGGGAACTTACGACGGTGAAAGGGCAAAGGCCCCCGCATCTTTATCCAGGAAAGTTGCATTAGCTCAAGATGGCAACAGTATAGAGGTCTGGGGAGATGGCAAACAAACAAGATCTTTTTGTTATATAGATGATTGTGTAGATGGCATTAACAATTTGATGAGGTCTGATTTTAAAGAAGTATTAAATATTGGTTCTGACAGATTGGTTAGTGTTGATGACATGATTGATATTATTTCAAAAATTGCCGGCAAAAAGATAGGAAAAGTTTATGATGCAACTAAACCACAAGGTGTAAGGGGGAGGAATTCGGATAATACGCTTTGTAAGCAGGTTTTAAATTGGGAGCCTAAAATTTCTTTGGAAGAAGGGTTAGATAGAACTTATAAGTGGATATTAACTCAGGTTAAAAAATAGTAATGGATAACTCCAAAAAAATCATTTTGGAAAATATTGATGAAAAATGGTTTAAATCTATCTCTTCTAAAAAAAGAGATATATTTTATTTGGTAATAAAAAGAACAATAGATATAATTTTGGGTTCTATTGGATTTATAATTTTTGCAATTTGTTTGCCATTTTTTGCTTTGGCAACAAAATTAGATTCAAAGGGGCCGGTGTTTTATTGTCATTACAGAGTTGGCAAAAACGGGAAGCTTTTTAATTTATATAAATTTAGGTCAATGCATGACAATTCTGCAAAAGATGAGAAAACTTGGAGAGAGAAGGATGTTAGTAGCGTTACAAGAGTTGGTAAATTTTTGCGCAGGACTCATTTAGATGAGTTACCACAAGCAATTAATATATTAAAAGGGGATATTAGTTTTGTTGGCCCCAGAGCTGAGTGGGTAGAATTTGCCAAGGTTTTTGAAAAAGAAATTCCTTTCTATAAATACAGATATTTGGTAAAGCCTGGTTTGATAGGCTGGGCGCAGATAAATTACCCTCCATCAAAATCAGTAAATGAGGCCAGAGAAAAGTTTGAGTACGATTTGTACTATATAAAAAATCAGTCTATTTTGTTAGACTTGGAAATTATTATAAAGTCCCCAAAACTCTTTTTGTGGTAATTGTGCGTTTATTCTTGTCCAATCTTCTTTTTGTGATAAGATAAAGGAACATATTTATGAATAAGAGGAATTTTATATTTATTGGCCTTTTTGTCTTTTTGTCGGTGTTTTTGGGTGCAGGAAATGCAAAGGCCGTTAGCGTGGGTGATATTGTCAACTTTAATGTAGACAGTGGTTTTGATGTTTCAGGAAGAACACAAATATCATCTACCTTAGTAAAAACAGGCGCAAGACTTTACTTCTATGTAGATAAGCTGTGGTGGGATTCTCAGGCTCAAGCAAAACAATCAGAAATTTTGGTTGACTTAGATAACCTGTCTAATGAATTTGATAATAATATTTATCCCAAACTAACTTCTACTTTTGGTTTAGAATGGAGCCCGGGAATAGATAATGATTCTAAAATTACAATTTTATTTCAACCAATGAACAGTACTGAAGGTGGGTATTTTAGAGAAGCAGATGGGTATATTAAAATTCAAATGCCAACCTCTAACGAGAGGGAGATGGTATATTTATCTACTTTAAATATTGAAAGCTCTAATTTAAAAACAGTTTTAGGTCACGAGTTTACACATTTGATAACGTTTAATCAAAAAAATAAAATTTTTGGAGTTGAGGAAGACACATGGTTGAATGAAGCAAGGGCCGATTATTCTTCAACTATTTTAGGATATGATGATAAATATGAAGGCAGTAATTTACAGCAGAGAATTAAGGATTTTGTAGAAAATCCTTCCGACTCCATAACCGATTGGTCTGGCACAAAATATGATTATGCCAGCATAAATTTATTTACACAATATTTGGTTGAGCATTATGGACTAAATATTTTATCAGATTCTTTGAAGTCTAAATTAATAGGTATTGAAAGTATCAACCAAGTTTTTTTAAGAAGCGGATTTGGTAAAAACTTTGCTCAAGTTTTTACTGATTGGACTATAACCTTGGCAGTTAATAATTGTACAGAAAATTCAGGATATTGTTATTCTAATCAAAATTTAAATAGTTTGAGAGTAAACCCCACTCTTATATTTTTACCGCTAGCGGGTAGCAGTTCGTTGTCTGCAACAAATATAACTAAAAATTGGGCGGGTAACTGGCAAAAAATTATTGGAGGTAGTGGAAATTTAAAATTAGAATTTTCGAGTTTAGTTGGGCTTAACTTTCAGGTACCGTATATACTTTATGATAAAGATAATAGTTACTCGGTAAAATTTTTGCAACTTGATAACAATAAAAAAGGTGAGATTAATATCCAGAATTTTGGTACAAATTATAAATCTTTGATAATTATTCCTTCTTTGCAGACAAAAACTTCTGGGTTTGACGGGTTAGACCTTATTTATCCTTATAGTTTTACAGTTTCAATTACCGGAAACGGTACCGATCCCAATCAGGCGTTGATACAACAACTTTTGGCGCAAATTGAATCTTTAAGAAAACAGATAGCAGATATTTTGGCGCAAAGAGGAGTGCCAAATCCACAGAGTTGCTCTCAAATAAGCAGTGACCTTTATTTTGGAATGCAAAATAATAGCGAAGTAAGTTGTTTGCAGGGCTTTTTGAAAAATCAGGGAGCGGATATTTATCCTGAAGGTTTGGTTACTGGAAATTTTGGCAACCTGACAAAATCTGCAGTAATAAAGTTTCAGACAAAATATAATATTATCCAAACCGGTTTTGTTGGGCCGTTAACAAGAACGCAAATTAATAAAATTTTGAATGGAGGATAATGTTACATAAATTTCAGAAAAATATTTCGCTAAAAAATTATACTACTTTCAAAATTGGCGGTCCAGCCAAATATTTTTTTGTTGCCAAAAATAAAGATGATTTATTAAATGCAATTAAAACATCTAAAACATTAAAACTTCCTATTTTCATTTTGGGCGGGGGAAGCAATCTTTTAATTTCTGAAAAAGGATTTAACGGATTGGTAATAAAGGCAGATAATTCTGATATAAAATTAGAGGGGAACAAGGCGTTTGTGGGAGCTGGGGCAAATATAACAAAATTGGCATATTTGACGGCAGAAAAAGGACTTTCGGGTTTTGAATGGGCTGCCGGTGTGCCTGGAACTGTGGGAGGTTCAATTTATGGGAACGCGCAGGCTTTTGGCACAAAAATTTCTGATGTAATAGAAAGCGTTCAAGCAATAAATTTAAAAGGACCCAAAGGGTATCCCGAGATAAAAGAGTTTACAAAAGAGCAGTGCAAGTTCTCACTTAAAAATAGTATTTTTAAAAAACCAAGTGGGTGGGTGATTGTTTCGGCCGTTTTAAAATTTCAGAGTGAGAGCGCAGAAAGAATTAAAGATAGAATAAAAGGGTTTTTGGAATATAGGAGAGCCAAACATCCTATGACTTTTCCTTCGGCCGGGTCTGTGTTTGTTAATCCGGAAGTAAAAATTAAAAGTAAAAAATTATTGGAGAAATTTCCTGAGTTAAGCGAGTATAATAAAAATAAAGCAATTCCTGCAGGATATCTTATTGCCAGTTGTGGTTTGGCCGGAAAGAAAATTGGTGGAGCTCAAATTTCAGAAAAGCATGCCAATTTTATAGTCAATTTGGGTGGCGCAAAATCCAAAGATGTTCTATTATTAATTAAGCTAGCCCAAAAAAAAGTTAAACAAAAATTTAATATTAATTTAAAAACAGAAATACAAATATTATGAAAATAATTATAAAAACAAAAAATTTAGATCAGAGTGAAGTATTGAATGATTTTATAGAAAAGAAATTTTTTACCCTTAAGAAGTTTATAGATATATTAAAAAAGCCGGATAATATGAAAACTCTGGCAGAGGTATTTGTGGAAATTGAGAGAGAAACAAAGCATCACAGAAAAGGAGAAGTTTATTTGGTAAAAGCCCAACTTGTTTTGCCTGGCAAAAGTGTAATGGCAGAAGCTAGGGCTGATGACTTGTTTAAAGCCGTTGTTGCCGCTAAAGACGAGCTAAAATTGGAAATAGAAAAATACAAAGTCAAAAAGATAGACAACGTCCGCCGAGAACAAAGAAAGTTTAAAGAAGAAACAGAAATCTAACTATTCTCAAAGCCACCCTCCAAATTGGGTCCCCGTCATTCGACAGGGTATGGGTTTTTTTGTTTGACAAAAGTATATTTTAGAGTAATGTAAAAGACAAAACGGGAGCAAAAGGTTTGCTCTTTGTCAAAAAGGGAGATTGCCATGCTAAGGAAATTCATAATAGTGTTTTCAATTGCATTCTGGCTGTTTGTGCTATTCTGCGCGGTCATGTGCTTCAAACATGGAGTTGGTTTCATCACAAGCCATCCGGCATGGGCCATTGTGCGCTGGCTTCCGGTATGGTACAAGTGGGTTACTGGAATCGTTTTCGTTCTGGCGTCGCTTCATTTCATGCTGGAGCTGACAGACGAAGATGATATGGAATATCCAACCCCATATAGCTTCTGGATATACATGTCTGAAGGCGTCGTTATTATTCTCGCCGTAGCCAGTGCACTCTGGTTACCTATCGTCATATTTACACTAATGTTCGCGGTAACAGTGAAGGTGATTGATATGGTCAGAAACCGGCGGCTTCAGAATTGTCGCCCAACTACGGCCTGAAGTAAGTAATGTCGCACATGCCCACACAACCGTAAGGAAATGTGGGTTCTTTTTTTGTAAAATGATTGAATTAATGCGGGTTTTTGTGTAATCTATATATATGAGTATTTTATCTAAAATTTTTGGGGATCCTAATGAGAAGTTTATTAAGGGGCTCCAGCCGATTGTTGAGAAGATAAATTCTTTCGAAGCTGAGTTTGAAAAGTTTTCGGCTGAACAGGTAAAGGACAAGACGAAAGAGTTTAAAGCTCGATTGGCCAAAGGGGAAACCCTGGACGACATACTTCCGGAGGCTTTTGCGTTGGTGCGCGAGGCGGGGAAAAGAACCTTGAATATGAGGCATTTTGATGTGCAAATGATTGGAGGAATTATACTGCACCAGGGTAAAATTGCCGAAATGCGTACTGGAGAGGGTAAGACATTGGCAGCTACGCTACCAGCCTATCTTAACGCATTGGAAGGCCGTGGGGTGCACATTGTAACTGTGAACGACTATTTGGCCAAACGTGACATGGTTTGGATGGGGCAGGTTTATGAGGCTCTAGGGCTATCTACAGGATGCATTGTCAACGAATCAGGGTATGTCTACGACCCGTTATATGGCCAAAATGACCAAAGTACCCTTGATAAAGAAAGAGATGCTATGGGGGCTTTTAAGGTGGTTGAGAGCTATTTAAAGCCGGTTTCTAGGAAGGAGGCATATTCGGCCGATATTACTTATGGCACCAACAATGAATTTGGGTTTGATTACTTGCGTGACAATATGGTTTACCAAAGTGGCCAGGAAGTTCAAAGAGGTCACAATTTTGTTATTGTTGACGAAGTTGACTCAATTTTAATTGATGAGGCAAGAGTGCCTTTAATAATTTCTGGTCAAGCCGAGGAAGCAACAGAAAAATATTATACATTTGCAAGAATTGCAGGATTTTTAGAGAAGGGTTTAGATTACGAACTGGATGAAAAAATGAAATCGGCTGTTTTTACAGACCAAGGCCAAAATAAGGTTGTAAAAAGTTTGGGATTTGATCCGTGGTTAGAAAACGACGTTATTACAACTCATCAATTGGAGTCTGCTTTAAAGGCTAAGGCTTTGTTTTTGAAGGACAGAGATTATACTGTAAAAAACGGGGAGATTTTAATTATAGATGAATTTACCGGAAGAATTTTGCCCGGTCGCCGATGGTCTGCTGGATTACACCAAGCTGTTGAAGCAAAAGAAGGCGCTGTTGTGAAACCTGAATCTGTGACAATGGCCACAATAACTTTTCAAAATTATTTTAGAATGTACAAAAAGATGGCCGGAATGACCGGAACCGCCATAACTTCGGCCGAAGAGTTTGATAAGGTTTATAAGTTAGAGGCTGTAGCAATTCCTCCGCATAGACAAGTAGTAAGAAAAGATTTTGCCGACAAAGTTTTCAAAAATGAAGTGGGGAAATTTACTGCGGTTATAAAAGAAATTGAGGAAATTAATAAAAAAGGCCAGCCAATTTTGGTGGGCACAAGGTCTGTTGAAAGAAATGAATATTTGGGAAAACTTTTGGAAGTGAGAGGTATCCCGCACAACATTTTGAATGCCAAAAATCATGAAAGAGAGGGAGAAATTGTGGCTCAGGCTGGCAAAAAAGGCGCTGTAACAATTGCTACCAATATGGCGGGACGCGGAGTGGATATAATTTTGGGAGGAAATCCGGCAACTGCCGAGGAAGCTAAAGAAGTAAAAGAGTTGGGTGGACTTCATGTAATTGGAACAGAAAGGCATGACGCCAGAAGAATAGACAACCAGTTGAGGGGAAGGTCTGGCAGACAAGGGGATCCTGGAAGCACACAATTTTTTGTTTCGATGGACGACGACTTAGTAAGAATTTTTGGGGGAGAAAGAATAAAAAATTTAATGAGCGCTCTAAAAATTCCTGATGACGAGCCAATTCAGGCAGGAATGCTTTCGGGGGCAATTGAAACATCACAGGAAAAAATTGAAGGATTTAATTTTGACGCCAGGCATAATTTGCTTGAGTACGACGATGTTTTAAACAGGCATAGAGAAATTATTTATAAAAGGAGAAAAGAATTTTTGGAAAGCGTAGACTTGAAAGAAAAAGTTCTGGAGATTTTTGCTAAGGCCGGCATTGCGCCGGAAAAATATACAGAAAAAGAAAAAGAAGTGGGAGCTGAAAATATGAAACAGCTTGAAAAAATGGTTTGTTTGCGTGTTACCGATATGCTTTGGCAAGAACACTTATCATATATGGACCACATTAGAGACTCTGTAAGATTACGAGCTTATGGTGGAAGAGATCCATTGGTTGAATACAAAAATGAGGGTCATAAAGCCTTTGGCCAGTTGTTGGCAACAATAGATGCAGATATAGCCGAAAATATTATGAAGGCTGGCATTCAAACCCAGGCACAGCCAGTTGCTCAATCTCACGCTGTGGAATCCGGCAAGCAAAAAGTCGGCCGAAATGACCCATGCCCTTGCGGTAGCGGTAAAAAATATAAACACTGCCACGGTAAATAAATAATGAGGATAATTGCACATTTGGACATGGATGCTTTCTTTGCTTCATTAGAGGAAGCGGGGAGTCCTATATTTAAGGGGTTGCCAATTGCGGTGGGGTCAGACCCAAAGGGAGGTCTTGGTAGAGGAGTTATTTCAACGGCAAATTACAAAGCTAGGGAATATGGGATACATTCGGCCTTGCCAATTTCAGAGGCTTGGAGATTGTCACAGAAAGCAAAAGCAGAGGGGAAGCCTGAAGTAGTATTTTTGCCGGTTGATTTTGAAAGATATAACAAAGCGTCGGCACAGGTTTTAGAAATTATACGAAAGCACGCCAAAATTATGGAGCCGGCAAGTATAGATGAATTTTATTTTGATTTGAGTTATTCCGCCCCCTTGGGGCGAGACTGCGCTCTTGGCTGGAAAAAAGCAGAAGTAATTTGTAAGAAAATAAAAAAAGAAATTAAAGATAAATTAAAAGTTACGTGTTCGGTAGGGATTGGGTCTAATAAATTAATTGCTAAAATTGCAGCAGGAACAAAAAAACCAGATGGGTTAGTAATTGCTGAGGAGGGGCAGGAGGGGAAATTTTTAGAACTTATGCCAATAAGAGAACTGCCGGGGATTGGGCCTAAAACCGAAGAAAAATTAAACCAGCAGGGAATTAAGATAATAAAAGATGTTAGAAAGTTTTCAAGAGAAGATTTGTACGATTTACTTGGGAAGTGGGGATTAGATTTATATTTGAAAGCCAGAGGAATTGACGACTCGCCCTTGGAAGAAAATAGAGAAGCCAAGTCCATTGGTGAACAGGCAACTTTCCAACATGATACTTTAAATTTTATTTACATTGGAGAAGTTTTTGATAATTTGTGCAAAAGCGTTTTTAAAAGATTTTTGCAAAGCGGTTTTAAAACATTTAAAACTGTGGGCATTACTGTAAGGTTTTCTGATTTTGAAACCAAAACCACGGCCAAGACTTTGAAGAAAGAAACAAAAAATGAAAAGGAATTTACTATAGAAGCGCTAAAACTTTTGTTGCCATATTTAGATAAAAGAAAAAATCCGCATAAAAAATTGATTCGTTTAATTGGTGTAAAAATGTCCTGCCTGTCGGCAGACAGGGAGAAGTTGAATAATCAGAATATATTAATTTAATAAATAAATAAGTGAAAATATCTAAAGTAATTATTTTTATTTTAATTGTGTTAGCTTTTGGTGCTGGCGTGTATTTCAAGGATGATGCCGTGAGGTTTTATAATGGTTTAGGAAAACAAGTTCAAGGCTTTCAGAAAACAGATATTGGGCAAACAATTTCAGAGGTTAGCAAACAAATATTTACTTCTTCACCTTTAAATGTTGGTGGGGTTGAGAAAAATGTTGTTTTGTTGCAAAGTAAAATTATTTCAGAAACAAATTTACAAAGGCAGGAAAATGGAAATTTGCCGGCATTGGTAGAAAATGCAAAACTTAATGAGGCTGCTTCGGCAAAAGCGCAAGACTTATTTTTAAATCAATATTTTGAGCACGTTTCGCCCAGTGGAGTTGGGCCCGGAGACCTGGCGCAGAAATATGGATATGATTACATTGTTGAAGGAGAGAATTTAATTCTGGGAAATTTTTCGTCAGAAAAAGAAGTTGTCCAGGCTTGGATGGATAGCCCCGGTCATAGAGCAAATATTTTGAACAATAGATATACTGAAATTGGAGTGGCAATGATAAAGGGGATATATAAAGGCCAAACCGTTTGGATTGGAGTACAAGAATTTGGGCTTCCATTATCTACTTGCGCAAAATTAGATGTTGCCCTTAAAAATCAAATAGATTTGGAAACGGCTCAGTTGGAAATATTGTCTTCACAAATTGACGAAAAGAAAAATCAAATTGATAATACAAATCATAAATCTGCGCCATATAACCAAATGATTAATGATTATAACCAATTGGTTATAGAGTATAATTCTTTGGCAGAAAAACTAAAGAAAGATATTATCATATATAACGACCAAGTAAATATTTTTAATAACTGCGTCGCTGGAATATGAAATACAATAAATTAGTTAGAGATAAAATTCCCGATATTATAAAAAGCAAAGGAGAAGTTGCAAAAATTCATGTTGCCGACGATATCGAATATTGGCAGAAATTAAAAGAAAAGCTCCAAGAGGAAGTGGGAGAGTTTATGGTTGATGAAAGCACAGAAGAAATTACGGATATTTTGGAGGTTATTGATGCGATTGTAGATTTTAAAAAAATTGATAAAAAAGAATTAGAAAAAGTAAAAGCTGATAAAACAGAAAAAAGAGGATGTTTCAAAAAGAAAATAATTCTCGACGAGTCATAGAATTATAACTTAATACCACATGCTTATATTCTCGAGAATATGAGAATGTGGTATATTAGATGTAATAATGAAAACTTCAAAACAAGTTGAAAAGCATGTAAAAGGAATTGCCAATCACCGAAGAATTGATATTTTGCTTTTAGTTTCAGAGAGCTCGGGAATAGCTCTTGATGAAATTGCGAAAACTCTAGGTTGTAACTTTAAAACCGTTTCTGGGCATGCTCTAAAGTTGGTCAGCGCCGGTTTGTTAGACAAAAAATATAGCGGACCTCGGGTTTTGCATGCATTGTCCCCTTACGGAAAAATTTTCGTAAAATTTATAAAGGATTTTAAAAAGTTATAATTTTTTTTATGGAGATAAAATTAGGGAAATATAAACATTTTAAGGGGCCAGAATATGAAGTTATGGGTCTTGCTCGCCATAGCGAAACACTGGAGGAGTTTGTTGTATATAAAGACAGTAAGGATGATTTGTGGGTTCGTCCGAGTAAAATGTTTTTTGAGGAGATTAAGAGAAATGGTAAAAAAATGCCAAGATTTAAATACATAGGCAAATAAATTATAAAATAAATTATAAAATATATGGCACACATACATGAGTCAATAGATTTCGTGGTCAATGCGTTTATTGTTTATGACGATAAAGTTTTATTGATAAATCATAAAAAATTAAAAAAGTGGCTATCAATAGGCGGACATATTGAATTGAATGAAAATCCTGAGGAGGCGCTTTTTAGGGAAATAAAAGAAGAGTGTGGTTTGGATGTTGATATCATCGGGGGGAAACCTAATATGCCTGGGTCCAAATGGCCTGGCTTTAAGCCTTTGTATAATCCTATGTTTTTAGATGTTCACGATATTTCAGAAACGCACAAACACGTTGCTTTAAATTATTTTTTGAAAGCTAAATCGGATAAGTATATTTTTAATAAAGAGGAACATAATGATATTAGGTGGTTTAGTAAAGAGGATTTGGAGAAGCCAGAATTTGACGTGCCTTCAGAAATTAAATTTTATGCAAACGAAGCGCTTAAAGCCGTAAAAAATAAGTAATATTAGGAGAATCATAATAATATGAAGATTGCTATTTGTGGAAGTATGTCATTTTCAAAAGAGATGGTGGAAATAAAAAAGCGGCTTGAGGAAAAAGGTCACGAGGTTTTATTGCCCCACGACACTGAAAAATATGTTTCTGGGGAATTGGCTTTTGAAAGTGGCGGGGAATCAACTATGAGAAAAATTGCGGGCAACCTTATACAAGAATATTTTTTGGAGATAAAAAATAATGATGCTGTAGTTGTTGCTAATTACGACAAAAACGGAATTAAAAATTATGTAGGTGGTAATTCTTTTTTGGAAGCTGGCTTCGCACATGTTTTAGGAAAGAAGCTTTATTTTATAAATGATATACCCAATATGCCCTATGCCGATGAAATAAAAGCCATGCAACCCATAATATTAAATGGAGATTTAGGTAAAATTAATTAAAATGAAGATAGCTGTTGTTTCGGATACGCATGACAATTGGGGGAATTTTGAGAAGGCGATTGACTGGGTGAAGAAAGAAAAAATTTCTTTGATTTTGCATTGTGGAGATATTGCTAGCCAGGAAACAATTGATAAGGCGGTAAAATATTTTAGCGGCGGGGAAATAAAATTTGTGAAAGGGAACGCGGACTACGAGTTAGATTTACCGGAAAAGATGGAATTAGAATTAAATGGGAAGAAAATTTCTTTCTGTCATTTTCCTAACGTGGCTAAAAAATTGGCGCAGTCAGGCGAATTTGACTTGGTTTTTTATGGGCATACTCATAGGCCGTGGGACGAGAAAGTTGCCTGTCCTGAGCTGAGTCGAAGGAGGGAATGTCATATGATAAATCCTGGTGAATTGGCTGGGCATTTCTATATGGCATCTTTTGCAGTTTATGATACTGAAACGGGAAAACTAGAATTAAAGATCTTAGAAAAATTATAAATACAGTATGGAAAGGTTGACTATTTTAACAAGTGGAGATATAATACTAACTACTAACCTATAACTACTAACTTCTAACAAAAAAATGGCGCAGAAACATTATATATTTATTGGAGTTTTAATTCTGGCGGTATTGGCCGGAATTTTTGCTTATCCAACTCCTTTTAACAATGGGATAAAGTTTTTAAATGATAAATTATCTTGGACTCTTCCTCAATTTCCCGATAAGCCTTTTATTTTAGGCCTGGATTTGCAGGGTGGAGTAAGTTTGGTATACCAAGCAGATTTAAGCCAGACCACAGACAAAGCAACAGCAATGTCAGGACTTCGCGACATAATTGAAAGAAGAGTTAATATGTTTGGAGTTTCAGAACCGGTTGTGCAAATACAAGGGCAGGACAGATTGTCTGTTGAATTGCCGGGAGTTACAAATGTCCAGCAGGCAATACAAATGATTGGTCAAACACCATATTTGGAATTTGGTGAACAAAAGTCTGAAGAAGAAATAAAGTATATTCAAGATGTTATAAAAAAAGTTCAGGATGCTCAGAGCAAAGAGGGGGCAACAATAAAGGATATTGAAAAGATTAAAGATTGGCAGCTTGCATTACAGGGTCAGGCAGCATTCTTTAAGCCTACAGAATTAACTGGAAAGTATTTGACAAAAGCAGTAATTATTTTTGACCAGACAACCTATAAGCCTCAAATTCAATTACAGTTTAACGCAGACGGAGATAAAATTTTTGCTGATGTTACCGGAAGAAACATTAAAAAACCAATTGCAATATTTTTGGATGGAGCTTCTATTATAGACACTAATGGAGATGGAAAAATTGATAATCAAGATTTATATGCTCCAATAGTTGAAAATAAAATTACAGGTGGGAAGGCGGTTATTACCGGAGATATGTCTAACCAAGTTGCAACCTCAATTGCTTCAAGGTTAAACTCGGGAGCCTTGCCTGTAAAGATTGGTTCGCCTATTTCCCAAGAAACAGTTGGGCCGACTTTAGGCTCGGTATCTTTGCAAAAATCGCTTGTAGCGGGTTTGTATGGTCTTTTAATGATAGCAATTTTCATGGTGGTATTTTATAGATTGCCAGGTCTTCTTGCATCTATAGCTCTTGTAATATATGTAGCACTGGTATTGTCTATTTTTAAATTGATTCCGGTTACTTTAACATTAGCCGGCATTGGAGGTTTTATACTTTCTATTGGTATGGCAGTTGATGCTAATATATTAATTTTTGCTAGAATGAAAGAAGAAATAAAACTGGGCAAAGGATTAGCCACAGCAATTGAAGAAGGATTCAAAAGAGCTTGGCCGTCAATTCGCGATAGTAATTCAAATTCCTTAATTGTTTGCGCAATTTTGTTTTTTGTAACAACATCATTTATCAAAGGATTTGCTTTTACACTGGCGCTGGGTATTTTAGTGAGCTTATTTTCAGCAATATTTATAACGAGAATATTATTGATGGTTTTTATCGGCAAATGGGCCGAAAAAGCTAAATGGTTACTATAACAATAAAATATATGCAATTTAATTTCACAAAATTCTCTAAAATTTATTACATAGTCTCAGCAATTTTAATTATTGCTTCTATAGCTTCTTTGTTCACATATGGACTAAAGTTTGGCATTGAATTTGTTGGGGGAAGTAATATGCAGGTTGATTTCTCACAGGCCAGGCCTTCAAATGAAAACATTCAAGACACATTAAAGGCTTTTAATTTGGGAGAGATTATAGTTCAACCAACCGGACAAAACGGAGCTATTATGCAATTTAAGGGTGTTGATGAAGCGACTCACCAACAAATATTGGCCGAACTGAATAAAGCAAACCCATTAACGGAAAAAAGCTTTCAATATATTGGGGCCTCGGTTGGTCAGGAGTTAAGAAACAAAACAGAATTAGCTATTTTTCTAGCATTAGTAGCAATTACCTTGTACATTGCTTTTGCTTTTAGAAAGGTTTCTAAGCCGGTTTCTTCATGGAAATATGGCGTAGCTTCTTTGTTGGCCCTAATTCACGATATTATAGTACCACTTGGAATTTTTTCAATTTTAGGACATTTTTACAATGTTGAAATTACAATTCCAATTATTGCGGCTTTGCTGACAATTTTGGGTTTTTCAGTCCACGATACAATTGTTATTTTTGACAGAATCAGAGAAAATATTTTGAGAAGGGGAATGGGACAATTTGAAGACACAGTAAACTTATCTTTGACTCAGACATTAGGAAGATCAATTAGTACAGTTTTGACAGTAGAATTTGTTTTAGTCTCACTATACTTTTTTGGAGGAGAGACTCTCAAATATTTTGCGTTAGCGTTAATTATAGGTATAACCTCCGGGGCATATTCTTCTATATTCATTGCCAGCCCGTTGTTGGTCAGCTGGTATAAACATAGCTTAAATAAGCAATAAATGGTTGTTTACGGCTTTGCTATTGACATAGTTTATATAATATGATAAACTATATCCATAGGTCATAAATGGCTCTATTTCAAGATGAAAAAAGTTAATTACTCACAAATATACCAAAAGTTTACTAAAGGTCTTAGCCCAAAGGTTAAGGATATTTTTGATCGCAGATTTGGGGTCAAAACTGGAACACCAGAGACTTTAGAAGCTATTGGAAAAACATTGGGAATTACCAGGGAAAGGGTGCGCCAGATAGAAGAGGCGGGTTTTATCCATGTGAGAAAAAATAACAAAGAAGCCATTGATGCCATTTATGCAGATTTTGCCGAATATTTTAAAGAACAGGGAGGATTTAAAAAAGAAGACAATATTTTAAATGAATTAGGGGGAAAGAACCAAAAGCCTTATGTTTTGTTTTTGTTAACATTGGGTGAGCAGTTCTCAAGAGTTGCCGAGAAAAAAGATTATCACTATTTTTGGTCAAATCTTCCAAATGCGCAAGATAAAGTTAAAGGCACCTTAGGTTCCTTAGTCTCACAACTGCAGAAAATTGGTAAACCAGTTGCTACAAAAGACTTCTATGTAGAAGTTGCTTCCAAACAGGGACTTACACAGCAAGCAACATTGTCATATCTTGAAATTTCAAAGAGAATACAACCAGGCAAAGAGAATGGGTTAGGATTAATTGAATGGCCGGAAATAAAACCAAGAGGAGTAAAAGACAAAGCATTTTTGGTATTCAAGAAACACGGCAAACCATTGCACTTTACAGCAGTTGCCAGCTTGATAGACAAACTTGATTACAATATGCCAAATAAGAAAACTTATCCGCAAACAGTTCACAATGAATTAATAAAAGATGGAAGGTTTGTGTTGGTAGGCCGTGGAACTTATGCGCTTGCAGACTGGGGATATGTCCCGGGAACAATCAAAGACATTATTACCAAAGTTTTGAAAGAAAATAATGGCGCTATGCACAAAGATGAAGTTGTAAAACAGGTTTTGGCTCAAAGATTGGTTGCCAAAAATACTGTGCTGATGAATCTAAACAACAAAAATAATTTTGACAAAGATTCAAGCGACAAGTACTTCTTAAGGAAAACCCAACTCTCGTAATTATACTAAAAATCGCCCCTTAAACTGGGCGATTTTTTTGTTGCCTGACCGCCGGTGGGATGTTATTGCTTACAAACTTTTATTGGGTTATAATTAGTGAATAATAATCTATGGATGTTTTTACAGTAGGGATAATAACTTTATTTGCGGCAACTGCGGTATTTTATATTGTTTTGTTTTCGTTTATATTTTATTGGCATTTGAAAAAAATATCTTTTGTTGTTATACCTGCGGTTTTTGCTTTTGAATTTTTGGCAATATGTTTTTTAATTGTTGTAATAGTTACTATTATTATTAATTATTTGCCCAATTTGATTAGGGTTGCTGGTATTTAATATTTAATAAAATGGCACTACCTAAATATTTATTTTGGTGGGACTGGGTTAAGAAAATTATTTGGGATCCTTTCTGGTGGCTGATTTTGCTTTTGGTTATTTTATGGGTTCCATTTCTGAGAGTCTGGTGGTGGGTGTTTTTGCCTATAATGCTTGCATCTCAGTTAAAAACGCTTTATCTGTGGTGGATTGGCTGGGATTATGACTATGTAAAACAAAGGTGGATTATGTTGGAAATTACCCCGCTTGAAGCAACACTTATGCCCATTAAAGCCATGGAAGATGTGTTCTCTGCAATTTGGCCGTTAATGGATGTGGCAAACTTTAGAGAAATATGGTGTGATGGCGAATTGCAAAATGGTCCTTATTGGTGCTCTTGGGAAATAGCCAGCATTGAAGGTAGAATACATTTTTATATAAGAGTTTTACAACAGCACCGCTCAAGCATTGAAGCAGCGCTTTTTGGGCATTATCCGGATATTGAAATTAAGGAGGTTCAAGATTATGTAAAACTGGTTCCACAGACAGTTCCAAATGAAGAATGGGATATGTACGGAGAAGATTGGGTTTTAAACAAAGAAGATGCCTATCCTATAAAAACCTACGAAAAGTTTTTTGAGCCTCAAGGTGAAAGAATTGCAGCTGAAGAGAAAAGAATAGACCCTATTATTTCATTAATGGAGTCACTGTCTAAACTTGGGCCGGGTGAACACTATTGGGTTCAATTTATTACAGTTCCGGTGGGCGATCACGATGAGCCTGAATGGCGTAAGGAGGGGCAAAAGGTAATAAACAAATTGGCACAACGTCATGAAAAAAAGGAAAGAACCCTTTTGCAAGATTTGGGTTATGTTTTTAGGCAGATTATTGGCGGCCCGGAAAAAGATGGCGAATCTTATTCTTGGCCAACAGAAGAAGATGAAGAAACAGGCGAGGATAGAGTGTCACTAACCCCAGGCGAAAGAGATATTATCACTGAGGTGGAAAATAAAATTAAGAAACCGGCTTTTAGGACTAATATAAGAGGAGTTTACATTGCCAAAAGAGAAAATTGGAGAGCTCCAAATAGAGTAATATCGCGTTCATATTTTGGGCACTTTTCAACGAACAATATGAATTATCTCGGATTTTCCAGCAGAACAAGGCCAAGGGTTCACTTTTTTATGAGAAAGCGCAGGGTTTTTATGAGGGCAAGAAAAATGTTTAGAATGACCGTTATGAGGTTTCCGCCTTTGTATCCAGATAGGCACGATATGTGTCCTATTTTAAGTGCAGAAGAAATGACAACGCTCTGGCACTTCCCATTAAGAGTTACAGGGGGCAGTTTGGCTATGGGTAAGATTGAGTCAAAGAAAGCAGGTCCACCAGCTAATTTACCAATTGATGAATAGATAATACTAATCTACGGATTCTATCCTAATCTACGGAAACACGAATTTGCAGATTAGAATTTTAGGAGATTAGTATAAAATTAGAAAGTTAGTATTATATTTTATGACAGAACTACTTCACCCAGATCTTTCTTATAAATTAAACGGTATTTTATTTAAAGTTCACAATGAATTAGGGCAATTTAGGGCAGAAAATGAATATGGAGATTTAATAGAAAATTATTTGAAAAAAGATGGTTTAAGTTACGAGAGAGAAAAAGTTTTACCAGTTTCTTTCGAAAATGATCAACAAAGAAATAGAGTCGATTTCTTAGTAGAAGACAAGATAATACTTGAATTAAAAGCAAAGAATTTCGTTGATAAAGAAGATTATTACCAAATTAAAAGATATTTAGCGGCACTGAATAAACCATTGGGAATTTTGGTAAATTTTAGAAGAAAATATATCACACCAAAAAGAATTGTAAATTTTTCTTAAAGGTGTCGTATTTGTAGATTAGTATTTCTGTAGATTAGAATAAAATTAGTAGATTAGTATTATTGTTATGCCTAAAGATTTAACTTATATTGCTAAGACAAACTTCCGCAACAAGGAACAAATATTCGGGATTAAAAGACCCGATAGGCGCCAACACATGTATGTGATTGGAAAAACCGGCTCCGGTAAGACAGCTTTTTTAAAGAATATGGCCTTGCAGGATATCCAAAATGGTCAAGGACTTGCCATTATTGATCCTCACGGAGAGTTTGTTGAAGAAGTTTTGGATAATATTCCTCCTCATAGAATAAATGATGTGGTTTATTTTAATCCCGCGGATATGGAGTTTCCCGTCAGCTTTAATATTATGGATGTAGCCGATCCAAAATATAAGCACTTAATTGCATCGGGATTAATTGGTATTTTTACTAAAATTTGGGCTAATGTATGGTCAGCTAGAATGGAATATATTCTGGCCAATTGCATTTTGGCTTTGTTAGACACCCCGGGAACCACGCTTTTAGGCATACCAAGAATGCTGGTTGATAGAGACTATAGACAAAAAATTATCAATAACCTCAAAGACCCTGTTGTAAAATCATTTTGGGTAAACGAATATGAAGAATGGGAGTCTAGGTACAGAAACGAGGCTATAGCGCCGGTTCAAAATAAAGTTGGACAGTTTTTGAATGTTTCTTTTGTCAGAAATATTGTTGGACAAGCTAAAAATACCATTGATATTGAGGACATAATGAATAACCAAAAAATTCTGTTGGTTAACGTTTCTAAAGGTAGAATTGGAGAAGATAACTCAGCTATTTTGGGAGCTATGCTTATTACTAAAATTCAGCTCTCGGCAATGGAGCGCGTTAGAATTCCTGAAGATGAAAGAAAAGATTTTTACATGTATGTTGACGAGTTCCAAAACTTTGCTACTGATTCTTTTGTGAATATTTTGTCTGAAGCTAGAAAATACCGCTTGGATTTGATTATTGCTCACCAGTACATTGGACAGCTGGTTACCGATACAAGCACTGCGGTTAGAGATG
Source organism: Candidatus Staskawiczbacteria bacterium (assembly GCA_026395215.1). Lineage (GTDB taxonomy): Bacteria > Patescibacteriota > Minisyncoccia > Minisyncoccales > Staskawiczbacteraceae > XYD1-FULL-39-28. The sequence goes on along the minus strand of JAPLZC010000010.1, from coordinate 91,986 downwards.
CTGTTTTTGGTAACGTGGGTACAATGATTACATTCAGAGTTGGAGCGGCTGACGCAGAATTTTTGGAACAAGAGTATATGCCCGAATTTTTGCAGAATGACTTAATCCGTTTGCCTAATTACAATGTTTATTTGAAGCTTATGATAGATGGCATTGCTTCCAGACCTTTTTCCGCCAAGACTATTGCTCCTGCTCCTACTGTTAAAGATGACAAAAAGCGTACAGAAATAATTAAAATTTCCAGGTCTAAATATGCTCACACCCTAAGAAGTGTTGAAGACGAAATTAACCGATGGGCGTCAAATTTAGAAGTGCCAGTTAGTAATGCTCAAAACTCTTCGGATCTTTCCAATCCGCAGGCTGATTTATCTAATCCACAAAACGGCCCTAAGCCTTTTTATAAACCAACCAATCAAAATAATTCCAAAGCTTCAGACGGAACAAAGCTATATGATGTTAAATGTTCAAGTTGTGGCAAAGACACCAAAGTTATTTTTGAGCCAGTTGCCGGAAGGCCAGTTTATTGCAAAAGTTGTTTGAAAAAGTTGAAAGCAGGAGAAATCGCCCCAGCATCAGGTGTGGCGCCCGGTCGTCCCGTCAGTCGACAGGATTCGATGAGCGGGTCTGATGGAAGGGAGAACAGGCCTTCACCTCAGGTAAAATGGACAAATGACGCGCCCGTGCAGGCAAGCGCACCTGCACAAGTTGGTTACTCAAGAGACAAACAGTCGGGAGATTCGGCTTTAGCTGACCTAGGCATAGAATTCTCCGCGCCTTTAAAAATAGAACCAATATCTTTTAATAGAAAAAATGTAGTGCGCGACTTTAAGAATACTCCGCCTCAAAAGGAGGTAAAGAGAAAAGAAATTAATTTGTCAGAATTACGCCAAGCCTTAGAAGCATCTTTGATGAACAAAGAAGCACCAGATAAGGGAGCGCCAGAAAAATTTGATTATAAACCAAAAAATCCAAAAGAAGAATTAGAGGCCAGAATAGTGGAAGAAAAATATGAAGATAAGTCGCTTCCGCCTTCGCCAAAGCCCGAAGACAAGAATAACACAATAAAACCCGAGGAAACTATTAAATTGTAAATTTTTTTAAAATTAAAAAATCGCTTTTAATCCAAGCCCCCGTCATTCGACAGGGCTTGGATTTTTTGTTAGTATAATAAAATATGAGTCAAGAGACACGTAATTGCCAAAACTGTAAACAAGAGTTTGTAATAGAGCCCGAGGATTTTGAGTTTTATGAGAAGATGAAGGTGCCCTCGCCGACTTTTTGTTTTCAGTGCAGAATGCAACGTAGGTTTTCTTGGAGGAATGAGAGAATTCTTTTTAAGCGCAAATGCAATGCGCCTGGCCACAGTGAAGATATAATCTCAGTTTTCTCACCGGAGGCGAAGGTGGTAGTTTTTGATTCAAAATATTGGTGGTCAGATGCTTGGGATCCACTTGATTATGGAGTTGCATATGATTTTAAAAAATCTTTTTTTGAACAATATAGAGATTTTATTAGACGCGTGCCATGGATTGCCCTTTCCGAAACCAATATGTCTAACTGTAGTTATTGCAATGTTGCAGAGGGAGATAAAGATTGTTATTTAATATCTTCCGGAGGATGGAACGAACGAACTATGTATGCAAATCGTGTTGTTTCAACTAGAGATTCAGCAGATCTTTTTATTAGCGACAGCAACGAGTTGTGTTATGAACTAGTGAATTGCCGTAAATCGTATGGACTAAAATTTAGCGCTAATTGTATTGAGTGTTCAAGCTCTGCATTTTTATATGAGTGTACAAATTGCCAAGATTGTTTTGGTTGTGTAAATTTGCGCAACAAACAGCACTACTTTTTTAATAAGCCGTGTACAAAAGAAGAATATGATTTGAAGGTTAAGTCATACGATATTGGGAGCGTCACTGGTGTTGTTAAGGCACGTGAAGATTTTAATGTATTAAAAGTAAAATCTATTCGCAGGTATGCCAGAATTATTAAGTCAATTAATTCTACGGGAAATAATATTCTCAACGCAAAAAATGCGCGAGATTGTTTTGATGTTGTGCCGTCAGCGGAAAATATTCGTTACTGTGTTTGGGCTGGACTCAACGTCAGGGAAATATGGGATGGCGGGCCGGGTGTTTGTGGTTCTGAAAAGTGTTATGAGCTATTTGACACATTAGATCATCAGTTTGAACTTCGCTTTACAGGCGTAGTTTATAATTCATTTAATGTTTATTACAGTTTTAACTGTCATGGATGCCACGATCTTTTTGGGTGCTATGGTTTGCGCAAAAAAGAATATTGTATTTTAAATAAGCAATTTACCAAAGAAGAATATGAGGCGTTGGTGCCAAAAATTATTGAACATATGAGTGATATGCCGTACACAGATAGTAAGGGCAGAGTTTATAAATATGGAGAATTTTTTCCAACTGAAATAAGTCCCTTTGCTTACAACGAAACTATTGCTAATGATTATTTTCCGCTTCTACGTGCCGAAGCTGAGCAGAATGGATTTTTGTGGCGTGAGACAGCTGAACGTGGTTATCATATCACAAAGTCTGTAGCCGAACTACCCGATAATATTCGCGATGCATCGGATAATTTAACAAAAGAGGTAATTGGGTGTTTGCATCAGGGAACATGCACACATGGGTGTGCGACGGCTTTCAAAATTACGCTTGATGAATTGAATTTATATCGAAAATTAGGCGTAGCCTTACCGCGTTTGTGTTTTAATTGTAGGCACAGAGAACGATCGGCGCAACAAAACCCCTTTAAACTCTGGCATAGAAAGTGTATGAAACCGGGATGCCCCAACGAATTTGAAACCAGCTACGCACCCGATAGGCCGGAGATAATATATTGCGAGAGTTGCTATAATGGCGAAGTTGCTTAAACAAAAAAGTATGATTTTTCACGTGGCGTGAAAAAACGCACCATAATAAATTATGGAAGAAAAAAGTGAGAATAAAGTTTGTCAGAATTGCAAGCAAGAGTTTGTAATAGAACCCGAGGATTTTGAGTTTTATGAGAAAATGAAGGTGCCCTCACCGACTTTTTGTTCTGATTGCAGAATGCAACGTAGATTTGCTTGGAGAAACGAAAGGACTCTTCATAGAAATATCTGCGCCAAAACAAACAAAAAAATAATTACTGGATTCGCTCCAGATTCTAACATTAAGGTATATGACAGAGATGTTTGGTGGTCAGACGAATGGGACCCTATGGTTTATGGTATGACCTACGATTTTTCTAAAACATTTTTTCAACAGTGGAAAGAACTTTTCTGGCAGGTTCCTCAATCATCAGTTTTTAATGCTCAAACAGTAAACTGTGATTACACACAATACACTGGCAATATGAAAGATGGCTATTTGGTTTCTGCCTCGTGGGGTGGAGAAAATATAGCCTATGCTTCCCGTGCTCTTTTTTGCAGGGACACATTTGATGTTTTTGCAGTTGGAGATTCTGAATTGTGCTATGAGGGTGTTAATCTCTCAAAATGTTCAAGAACTCATTTTTCGCAGAACTGTGAAAACTGTGTTGGCTGCATTTTTTTATTTGATTGTCGTGGCTGCACAAATTGTACTGGCTGTACTGGATTACGTAATCGGTCTTACTGTATTTTTAATGAACAATACTCTAGAGAAGAATACCAAGAGAAGGTTAAAGAATTAAAAATTGATACTTATACTGGACTTAGCGAAACAAAGAAAATTTTTAACGCGCTAAAAGAAAAACAGATCAGAAAATATGCTTTGCTTATTAATTGTGAAAGATCTACGGGGGATAATATGCGGAATTCAGCCGATTGTAAAAACTGTTTTGATGTTGGAGAAATACGTAATTGTAAATTTGTACAAAATGGAGCAGACCGACTTAGTGATTCATATGATGGATACGGGATAGGAGCTGGCGCAGATTTGTTATATGAAACCTTTGATTCTGGCGTTGGCGGTTCTCGTCAGTCATTTTGTATGAGTGTTTATGGATGCCATCACATAACATATGCATTTAATTGTCACGGATGCAGTAATATTTTTGGTTGTGTTGGGTTAAGAAATAAAGAATATTGTATTTTAAATAAGCAGTATACTAAAGAAGAATATGAAGCACTGGTGCCAAAGATCATAGAACACATGAGCGCAATGCCGTATATAGGTAAAAACGGAAGAACATATGGATTTGGTGAGTTTTTTCCAGCCGAGATATCTCCATTTGGGTATAATGAAACAGTAGCGCAAGACTTTATGCCAATTAGTAAAGACGAAATACAAAACTCTGGTTTTAATTGGAGAGAGCTAAAAGCTCCTGAGCATAAGCCGACTCTTCCTGCACAAAACCTTCTGGACACAATTGAAGACTGCACTGCTGAAATTATAAAAGAAAATATTGGGTGCCTAATTTGTGGAAAAGCATATCGTATTATTTTAAGAGAATATCAGTTTTTAACGCAGTTTCATTTACCATTGCCGAGATTTTGTCCAGAATGTCGTCATCAAGCACGACTTAAGCTTATGAAGCCAGGATGCCCCAATGAATTCGAAACCAGTTACGCGCCGGATAGGCCGGAGATTGTGTATTGCGAGAGTTGCTATAATGGCGAAGTTGCTTAAACAAAAAAGTATGATTTTTCACGTGGCGTGAAAAAACGCACCATAATAAATTATGGAAGAAAAAAGTGAGAAAAAAGTTTGTCAGAATTGCAAGCAAGAGTTTGTAATAGAACCCGAGGATTTTGAGTTCTATGAGAAAATGAAGGTGCCTGCTCCGACTTTTTGTCCGGAGTGCAGGATTGTTAGGCGTATGACTTGGAGGAATGAACGCTCCCTTTATCGTAGAAAATGTGATTCACCCGCCGGTGAGGCAGGCTCAACAGGCAAAGATGTTATTACAATGTTTGCGCCAGAGCAGTCTGTGGTTGTTTATGAAAGAGATTACTGGTGGTCTGACAAGTGGGATCAACTTGCCTCGGGGAGAGATTATGATTTTTCTAAATCATTTTTCCAGCAATACCGCGAGTTGTTTGAAAAAGCTCCGCTTCCAAATCTTGCTAACTCTAATACAGTAAACTCTGAATACGGAAACCACAATGCCGATGTTAAAAATTGTTATCTTGTGTATGCATCTTTTGGAAATGAAGATTTGGCATATTGTTACGGGATGATAAATTGCAAAAATTCTTTTGACGTATATCTGGGCATGGATTTTATTCAATGCTACGACGACGTTTTGGGAGGTGGGTTTAATCGTGTTTCATTTTCATATGACAGCGACGAAAGCGTTAACTGTGATTTTCTTCATGCTTGTAAAAATATGATAGATTCTTTGGGGTGTATAAATTTACGCAACAAATCAAATTGCATTTTTAATCAGCAATATACCAAAGAAGAATATAAGAAAGAACGGGCTAAATATGACTTTGGAGGCTACAAAGCGCTTTGTGATTTTAAGAAAAAGTTTGCTGAGCTTATAAAACCATATCCACGTCGCTATGGATTTGTTCATAAATCTGTAAATTCTATTGGAGACAATATTCTTAACTCCAAAAACGTATACATGGGCTTTGACGTATTTGGTAATGTTGAAGACAGTAAATATGTTATTCACGGTCTTGGTGGCAAAAGTATTTATGATGCATATGGGTTTGGAGGGAATGCGGATAACTCTTATGAAGTTGTAGATACCGGGATTGAGGCCACGCGCAACCTTTTTGCTGTTTTTACTCATTCTTGCCAGAATACAAACTACACCTACGCCTGCCAAAATTCTCAGGATTTATTTGGCTGTGTGGGTCTTAGAAGCAAACGTTATTGTATTTTAAACAAGCAATATACTAAGGAAGAATATGAAGCACTTGTGCCTAAAATTATTGCTCATATGAACGAAATGCCTTACGTAGATAAAAAAGGGAGAGTGTATAAATATGGTGAATTTTTTCCAACTGAAATAAGTCCTTTTGCTTATAATGAAACTATAGCTCAAGAATATTATACAAAAGAAAAAGCGGAAATTTTGGAGCAGGGTTACAGGTGGCGTGAACCTGATACAAAACAACACAAAGTTACTATGCAACCTACAGATTTGCTTGACCACATAACAGATGTGGGTGATGACATTTTAAACCAAGTAATAGCTTGTGAGCATACCGGAAAATGTAATGAACAATGCACTGGCGCTTTTAAAATTATTTCCTCAGAACTTCAATTTTATAGGACAATGAATTTGCCCTTGCCAAGATTATGCCCAAATTGCCGACACTACAACAGATTACACCAACGCAACCCTTTAAAACTATGGTCTCGCCAATGCGCCAAATGCAAAAACCCAATTAAAACTTCATATTCGCCAGATCGCGAAGAAATTATTTATTGTGAAACCTGCTACAATAACGAAGTAGCATAATTATTAAAACAAATTTATGAATCAAGAAAATAGGACATGTCAGAATTGTAAGAAAGACTTTATTATCGAGCTGGATGATTTTGAGTTTTACGAGAAAGTTAAGGTGCCTGCACCTACGTTTTGTCCGGAGTGCAGGTTGCAGAGGAGGCTGTCATTTAGGAATGAAAGAATGTTGTATCACCGGGAATGCGATTTATGCGGGAAGAAGGCTATTACTATATACCATCCTGAAGGTAAAAATGTGGTGTACTGCCATAGTTGTTGGTGGTCAGACAAGTGGAACGCATTAAGTTATGGCAGGGAATATGATTTTGAAAAGCCGTTTTTTGAACAGTATCGCAAACTTTCCAATACAGTTCCGCGCGAGGGCTTAATTAATGCCAATTCTATAAATTGTGAATATACTCATCTTGCGGCCGATAATAAAGATTGTTATTTGCTTTTTGAAAGCTCAAACAATGAGAGATGCAACCATTGTTACTGGATGCAGTTGAGTAAAGATTGTTTAGACTGCGCTTTTGTAAACAGCAGTGAATTATGTTACGAAACTTTTGTGGCCTGGAATTGCTATAAAGTATTTTTTTCTAAGGAATGTCGAGATTGTACCGATAGCTATTTTTTGCAAGATTGCGTTGGTCTGACAAATTGCTACGGTTGTGTAAATTTACGTAGTAAATCATATTGTGTTTTTAATAAACAATATACCAAGGAAGAGTACTCGAAAATTTTAGAAGAAAAAAAGGAGCAAATTAAACAGGGAAAGGCAGCAGACCTTTTGAAAGATTTTAAAGATTTTGCTTTAAAACAAATTAACAAATATGCTTATATCCAAAAATCTGTGCGCAGTACTGGCGATAGGCTTTTAAACACCAAAAACTGTATATATTGTTTTGATGGATATGATGCGGAGAATTGCAAATATGGATATCATGTTTGGAGAGATGCAAAAGAAGTTATGGACGGATCTACGGTTGGAAGGGGTGCAGAATTAGTTTACGAATCAATAAATAGCGGTATGAAAAATTACAATGTTAAATTTGGAATTCAGGACTGGAATGGAAACCACGACCTGACATATTCTGAGGCATGTTCTGGTTCTTCAAATCTTTTTGGATGCATTTCACTTCATGCTAAAGAGTACTGCATCTTGAATAAGCAATACACTAAAGAAGAATATGAGGCGCTTGTTCCCAAAATTATTGAACAGATGGATGCCGTGCCTTATACAGACAAAAAGGGGAGGGTTTATAAATACGGAGAATTTTTCCCAGCAGAAATTTCTCAATTTGGTTATAATGAAACTCCGGCGTTTGATCACTTCCCAATGGATAAAAAGCAGGTGCAGGAACAGGGTTTTGCATGGAAAGAACAAGAAGAAAAAAATGTAAACATTGGCGGGGATATTGTTGGATGTGGGCATAAAGGGAAATGCCAAGACCACTGTACTATTGGTTTTAAATTAATTCAGGCAGAAAAGGATTTTTACGAAAAAATGGGTTTGCCAGTTCCGGCGCTTTGTCCAAACTGCAGGCATTACTATGAAGCCAGGATGCCCCAATGAATTCGAAACCAGTTACGCGCCGGATAGGCCGGAGATTGTGTATTGCGAGAGTTGCTATAATGGCGAAGTTGCTTAAACAAAAAAGTATGATTTTTCACGTGGCGTGAAAAAACGCACTATAATAAATTATGGAAGAAAAAAGTGAGAAAAAAGTTTGTCAGAATTGCAAAAATGAGTTCGTAATAGAACCCGAGGATTTTGAGTTTTATGAGAAAATGAAGGTGCCTGCTCCGACTTTTTGTCCGGAGTGTAGAACTATCAGAAGAGCTATATTTTTAAATCATATTAATTTATATAAAAAAACTGAAGCAAAAGAAGGGAAAAAAGTATTTTCTACATATCCCGAAGAGGCAGATGTAAAAATTTATGACCATGATTACTGGTGGTCTGACAAATGGGATCCAATGGATTTTGGAAAAGATATAGATTTCGGAAGGCCGTTTTTAGAACAAATAAAAGAACTGAAATATAACGTGCCAACATATAGCCGATCTGTACGGGGAATGGTTAATAGTGACTATTGCGCTAACGCGTCGTATTTGAAAAACTGCTATCTTTGCTTTAATGCTAATAATGAAGAAAATTGCCAATACTGCGTAGGATCTAACTATACCAAGGACTCAATGGATTGTTTTGCAAGTCCTAAATCTGAACTTAGTTATGAAATTTATCAAAGCGCATACGCTTTTGGGTGCTTAAATTGTTCAGATTTGGAAAGTTGCAGAAATCTAAAATTTTGCGAAGAGTGCGTGAATTGTAATGATTGTTTTGGGTGTTTTAATTTGCGTAGTAAAAGTTATTATATTTTCAATAAGCCCTATTCTAAAGAAGAATATTTTAAGGAATTGGGGAAAATAAATTTTGGTTCTTATGTCGAAACGAAAAAAATTAAAGAAAAATTTAACCAATTTAAATTAAAACTTCCTAGAAGGTATATCCACGGTGTTCACAATAAGAATGTTTCCGGTGATTACATCTACGCGTCAAAAGATACCTTTAATTGCTTTGAGGTGGGAGAGTGCGAGAATGTTCGATATTCTCAACAATTTGCTCCAGGTGTAAAGGACTCTTATGACTATACAAATTGGGGTCAAAACTCGGAATTGGTTTATGAGTCGTGTAGTTGTGGGGATAATTGCCAGAATATAAAATTTTGTTTTGAATGTTGGCCGGCAATGCAAGACAGCGAATATTGTTTGTGTTGCCATTCTTGTTCAGATTGTTTTGGATGCGTTGGATTGAGAAGCAAACAATACTGTATTTTAAATAAACAGTACACCAAAGAAGAATATGAAAAACTTGTGCCGGAAATTAAAAAGCACATGGCAGATATGCCGTATGTAGATTCAAAAGGCATAGAATATAGGTATGGAGAATTCTTTCCAGTAGATTTTTCTCCGCTTGCTTATAATGAAACAATTGCAATAGAATATTTCCCAAAAACAAAAGAACAAGTTGAAAAAGAAGGCTATCTTTGGCGCGATAAAACTCCCGGAGAATATAAAACAACTATGAAAGTTTCTGATTTACCGGATGATATAAAAGATGTTAACGAAAATATTTTGCAAGAAGTTATTGAGTGTGATTCATGTAAAGCTGCATTTAAATTAATAAAAGCAGAATTAGATTTCTATAAGAGGTTTTCTGTGCCACTTCCGCGTATGTGTTTTTGGTGCCGTCACATGGAACGTCGAAGAAAGGCAAACCCTTTAAAACTTTGGCACAGGCACTGTATGAAGCCGGGGTGCACTAACGAATTTGAAACCAGCTACGCCCCCGACAGGCCGGAGATTGTGTACTGCGAGGGTTGTTACAACGCAGAAGTGGTATAATAAGGGTAGAGTTGATTATTAAATGGCGGGAGAATGAGTTTTGGCGTCCCCGCTAAGCGGGGCCGAAGCAACCTTGTTCGCTCGCTCACAAGGCCGTGATCTTTATTTATGTGTCGTTTAATAATGTTGAGACGGCAAAGGTCGTGGGCAAGCTTTTGGTGGAGAAAAGAATGGCAGGGTCTGTGGACCTTATGCCAAGTAGGTCTTTTAATAGAGAAAATGGGCAGGTTATTGAGACTACGGGGGCAGTAATGATTGTTAAAACAATAGACAAGCACATACAGGATATAGAAGACATTATCAGGGAAAATCATCATGATGGCATCCCGTGTATTGCTAGTATCACGCTTTACCGTTTGAACCGTGATTTTAAAGATTGGCTTATTGCTTCCACAGACCTTATTTAGCACAGCAATTTGCGAAAACTGCGTAAAAAAGTTATTATATAAAAATAGCTGAGATAATTTAAATTAAATTTATGGCAGACAGTAATAGAATTCGTAGATTTAAGTTGGCGCCTCCACCTCCGGAGTTGCCTATTTATGGTACGATTGACCCCAAAGATTGCTCTTTTATTGGTAAAACCAATTATGAGGCGGCTTTGCAAGAGCAAAAATATATTTTTGGGGTAAAAAGGGTAGATAGACGCAGGCACTTATATATTGTAGGAAAGTCCGGAGTAGGAAAGTCAAAACTTTTGGAGCTTTTTGTGCGCCAAGACATTGGGTATGGCCATGGACTTTGTTTTATTGACCCTCACGGAGATGTTATAGAAGATATTTTGCCGTTTATTCCAGAAAGCCGAATAAAAGACGTAGTTCTCATTGACCCTTCCGATGCAAAATTTCCAATTTCTTTTAACCCGCTGGCAAACATTGATGTTAATTTTAAACACCAACTGACTCAGGGATTAATTGAGGTTCTAGAAAAGCAGTTTGGAGCCAACTGGACGCCAAGGCTTGAGCACGTGTTTAGATTTACATGTTTGGCTCTTTTGGATTATCCGCACGGCACTATGCGCGGAATGATTTCTATGTTAACCGACAGAAACTATCGTCAGCTGGTTGTTGAATATATTCAAGATGACATGGTAAAACGTTTCTGGGCTATTGAGTTTGCCGATTGGTCAGAAAAGTACGACACAGAAGCTATTATTCCTTTGGTTAACAAACTGGCACAGTTTTTGTCTGACCCAATGTTGCGCGGAATTTTTGGACAGGAAGAAAACAAGATTGATTTGGAAAAAATGATGAATGAAAAGAAAATTATTTTGATTAACTTGTCTAAAGGTAAACTTGGCGAAGAAAACTCAAGCTTTTTTGGGTCTATGTTTATTACCAAATTAAAACAGGCAGGTATGGCGCGTCAGTCTATTCCAGAAAAAGACAGGGTTGATTTTTATTTGTATGTTGACGAGTTCCACAACCTAATGACCGAAACTTTTGAAAATATTTTGTCTGAAGCTAGGAAATATGGCATGTGTCTTATGGTGGCTCACCAGTACATGGGTCAGCTTCTGCCAAAAGTTCAGCAAGCGGTTTTGGGAAACACAGGAACTATTATTGTATTCCGCGTTGGTGGTGAAGACGCAGTTAAATTGGAGCCTGAAATGGCGCCAGTATTTAGCGCCAAAGATATGGTAAACTTGGGAGTGCAGAATTTTTATATTAAAGAAACAATTGATGGGGAAGCCTATGACCCTTTTTCTGCTCAAACGCTTAAGGTTATGCCTCCAACGCATAAATCTTTCAGACAGGAGATTGTTGATATGTCTCGAGAAAAGTACGCTGTTTCAGCTGAGGCCGCCCAAAAACTTATGCAGTCCGAAGAGTCCAAAATTATGCGAAGCTCCCACGAAAAATCCATAATCCAGGGAAAAGGCAAAGGTCCCGCCTCCGCAGAAAGCTCCGGCGTGGCAAAGCCCGAGGAAAAAATCGAAGAGCCATTAATTTAAATAATATGTTTTTACCAAAACCACCTTTTAATTTGGGTGGTTTTTTGTTAGGATTAGATAATAAAAATAACTGCAAAATTATGGATAATCAAACAAAGCAGTGTCAGACATGTAAAAGGGATTTTGTGATAAGGGCTGAGGACCTGGTTTTTTATGAACAGGTAAAAACTGTCCCTCCGCTTGATTGTCCCGATTGTAGGACGATGAGACGCTTGGTATTTAGAAATGAAAGAACTCTTTATAAAAGATCGTGTGATTTGTGTAAAAAAGATATAATTTCTTTGTATACAAAAGACAGCAAGTATACTATATATTGCAGTGAATGCTGGTGGTCAGACAAATGGGACCCAAAAAGTTTTGCTCAAGATTATGATGCGAATAAAACCTTTTTTGAACAATACGGAGAATTACAAAGAAAAGTTCCACGGCTTGCTTTAATGAACTTAAATTCTGTGAGGAGCGAGTATACAAATGGCGCTGCTGATAATAAAGATTGTTATTTGATTTTTGCAGCAGATGATAACCAGGATTGTTTATATGGAAGATTGCTTCAAAGATCTAAGGGTTGCGTTGATTGCGCATTTATTTATGATTCTGAGTCGTGTTACGAATGTATAGATGCACATGCGTGTTCTAAATGTTTATATTGTGAGCAGTGTCAATCCTCTGTGGGTTTGATTTTTTGTTACAATATGCGCAATTCAAACGATTGTGTTTTCTGCACAAACGGAAGAAACATTTCTAATTCAATTTTTAATGTAAAATACACAAAGGAAGAATTTGAGAAGAAGAAAGCAGAAATTTTTTCCAGTTATGAAAGTATCGAGCAGGCGAAAAAAGAATTTGCGGAATTGAAAAGCAAAACAATGGTTAAATATGCTTCTCAAGTAAAATGCCACAACGTCACAGGAGATTATCTTTTTAATTGTTATGATGGGGTTAGAGTATTTGATACTTCTGACTCAAAAAACTGTTCTTACATGGCTGACACTGACGGTCCAATTGATAGCGCAGACTGTAATAATTATTACTACAAATCAGAGCTTTGTTATAATATGATGGGTATTTTACAGAGCAGTAAATGTAAAAATTGTGCTTTTGTGTTTTATTCTAATGAAGTAGAATACTCTGAAAATTGCCACAACCTTACAAGCGCTATTGGATGCAATGCTATACGCAAGGGTGAATACATGGTTCTTAATAAAGAATATAGCAAAGAGGAATTTTATAAGATAAAGGGACAAATTGATGAACAGATGAAAAGAGATGGAACCTACGGGCAGTTTTTTCCCGCAAAACTTGCTCCATTTGGCTTTAATGAAACGCTTGGATATGAGTATTTCCCAATTACTGAAAATGAAGCTAAAGAAAGAGGATTCAATTGGCAGAACCAAACCACCGGCACTTTTGGTAAGGAAACAATTAAGGAAGAGGACATGCCTCAAACCATAATAGAGGTTGCAGACGATATTTTAAAGGAAGTTTTGGTTTGCAAAGATTGTAAGAAGAATTTTCGCATTACAAAAGCAGAATTGGATTTCTATAAGAGAATGAATTTACCTTTGCCACACAAAGATTTTGAATGTAGGCACCAAGATCGAATGAAAAAGCGCAATCCCCGCAAACTTTGGCACCGCCAGTGTATGAAGCCAGGATGTACCAACGAATTCGAAACAAGTTATTCGCCCGACCGTAAGGAGATAGTTTACTGCGAGGCCTGCTACCAGCAAGAGGTTGCATAAAAGGCCGAAGTCTCGCCGAAGCTTTAGCGAAGGCGGACGAGCAGTGCTACCAAGCAGAGGTGGCGTAACCATTATATAGCCGAAACCACCTTCCAATTCACCCAGTTTTTTGGTAGTATTAAAGTAATTAATTTAACCTTAAAACTATGGATAGTCAAAATAAAGTTTGTCAGAATTGTCAGCAAGAGTTTATAATCGACCAAGAGGATCTTAACTTCTATGAGAGGATGAAAGTGCCGGCGCCGACGTTTTGTTGGCTTTGTCGGGCGCAACGACGTATGGCGTTTAGGAATGAGAGGAGTTTGTTTAAGAGAAAAAGTGATTGTTCGGGCAAAGATATTTTCTCGGCATTTGCGCCAGATGCGCCCGTAAAGGTTTATGAAAAAGAAATTTGGCTTACTGACTCTTGGGACCCAATGACATATGGCAAAGATTTTGACGAATCTAAAACTTTTTTTGAGCAGTTTAAAGAATTATTGCACACTGTACCGCTGAAAAAGTAAAAAGCGATTATGTTAATAATTTAACTGACCCAAAGAATTGTTACTTAATTTTCAATGGTCAAGGTGCAGAGGATTGCATGTACTGCAATGGCTTGGGGGAGGCAAAGGGTTGTGTAGATTGTTCACATATTTCAAAAACAGAACGTTGTTATGAAGGTTTTTGGTTAGCATCTTGCCGTAACGCTATTTATTCTTCACAGTGCGAAGGGTCTTATGATATTGCTTTCTGTAAAGATTGCGTAGGCATAAATGACTGCTTTGGATGCGTTGGATTGCGTAAAAAATCATTTTGCATTTTTAATGAGCAATATAGCAAAGAAGATTATTTTAAAAAAATTGCAGAGTTTAATATTGGGTCAAGTGCGGCATTGCAAAAGATGCGAAAAAAAGCCGGGCAATTTTGGCTGAAGTTTCCAAATAAATATATTAATGGACTGCAGAATACAAACGTTTCCGGAAATTATATTTCACACTCTCGCAATGTGCACGATTCATTCTTAGTGCGCGAAGGAGAGAATTTGCGCTATTGCCAGTATATGCAAGAGCCACCGGGATCCAAAGATTGTTACGATTATACTACCTGGGGAGCGGGCAACCAACAAATTTATGAGTGCACTGCCTGCGGACTTGGCACTAACAACATTAAGTTTTGTTACAATGTCCAAGAGAATGTGCACGATATTGAGTATTCTTATATGTGCCAGTCGTCATCTAACCTATTTGGCTGTATTGGACTGAGAAAGAAGGAGTACTGTATATTTAACAAGCAGTATACTAAGGAAGAGTATGAAGAGATGGTTGCAAAAATTAAAAAACACATGGATGACAACCCTTACACAGACTTAAAGGGGCGAGTTTACAAATATGGCGAATATTTTCCAGTAGAGCTTTCACCGTTTGCTTATAACGAGACAATAGCGCAGGAAAATTTTCCAATTACCAAGGAGCAGGCAGAAAAGCTTGGTTTTAGCTGGCGCGATGCTGCCCAACGTAATTATAAAGTTACTAAGCA
The DNA here is from genome assembly GCA_026395215.1 of Candidatus Staskawiczbacteria bacterium. Lineage (GTDB taxonomy): Bacteria > Patescibacteriota > Minisyncoccia > Minisyncoccales > Staskawiczbacteraceae > XYD1-FULL-39-28. The sequence goes on along the minus strand of JAPLZC010000010.1, from coordinate 76,974 downwards.
GGCAGATGATTTACCAGACAACATTAAGGATGTGCCAGATTCTATTACCGCAGAAATTATTGGATGCGAACATGCCGGGAAATGCAATGACCAATGCACACTGGCGTTTAAAATATTGCCAGATGAGCTGGCATTTTATCGCAGTATGAATTTACCTTTGCCGTTGCTATGTTCAAGCTGTCGTCATTCTGAAAGAATTAATCAGCGTACCAAATTAAGTTTGTATAAAAGAGAGTGCCAATGCGGGGGACAAAAATCAGAAAATGGTGTCTACCAAAACACCGCTAAACATTCCCACGGTGAAGGACAATGTCCCAATGAGTTTGAAACAGTATACGCTCCAGACCAACCAGAAATAGTTTACTGCGAACAGTGTTATCAACAAGAAATACTGTAAAATTATGGAACAAGAAAAAAGATCATGTCAAAACTGTAAGCAGGACTTTGTAATTGAGCCCGATGATTTTGCATTCTATGAGAAGATGAAGGTGCCTGCGCCGACTTGGTGTTCGCAATGTAGGTTGATTAGGAGAATGGCTGCCATTAATTCTTATTCAGTTTTTTGGCGTAATTGTGACAAGTGTGGTAAGCGTACGCTTTCCATGTATCCACCTTCTCAAAAAATTACAGTATATTGTAACCCTTGTTGGTGGGGTGATGGTTGGGATGGGGCAGACTACGCTAGAGATTATGATCCTACGCGTTCGTTTTTAGAGCAAGTCAAACAACTTGCTGAAAAAACTCCTTATTGCGCTCTTGAGGCGACACATCTTACTCTTGAAAATTGTGAGTATTGCAATGCTATAGCTTATTCAAAGAATTGCATGATGATTTTCTGGGCTGATTATTGCGAAAATGTCAGTTATTCTTCTATTTTAAACGGCGTTAAAGATACGTCTGATTGTTTGCGTATCAGAGAGTCGCAACTTTGCTATGAATCAATAGGACAAAATAAATCTTACAGAGTTCTTTATTCAGAAGAATGCGATTCCTGTGTAGATACTTGGTTTTCCCGTAATTGTTACAGCTGTCAAAATTGTATTGGATGCGTAAACTTGCGCGGAGGCAGTTATCAAATATTCAATCAAAAATATTCTAAAGAAGAGTATCTTGAGAAGGTAAAAGAATTAAATCTTAATACGCGTTCAGGAATTAAAAAATTTAGAAAAGAGGCCCAAGAGTTTTGGAAAAAATTTCCCTATCGCTCATATACCGGTAATAGCTTTAATCTTAATACAACTGGAGAGTATGTTTATGAGTCAAAAAATTCTAAAGAAATGTATATTTGTTCTGGAACCGAGAATTGTAAGTGGTGCCAATTTATCAGCGTTGCTTCAGTTCGGGACTCTATGGATTATTCTGGTTGGGGCAATGAAGCAGAGCTTATTTATGAATCAGCTAACATTGGTGATAATGCCAGTAGTGTAAAGTTTTCTTATTATTGTTTTCCGGATGTTCTAGGTATCGAATATTCTTTTTGGTGCATATCTGGTAAAAATAATTTTGGTTGTGTCAATTTAAAAAGAAAACAATATTCAATCCTAAATAAGCCATATGAAAAAGAGGAGTACCTTGAGCTACGTGATAAAATTATTCAAGATATGAAAAAGAGAGGAGAATACGGCGAATTTTTTCCTCCAGCATTTAGCAATTGCGCTTATAACACATCTAACGCCCAAAAGTTTTTTCCAAAGACAAAAGAGCAAGCAATTGCGGAGGGTTATTTCTGGAATGAAGATTCTGAGCCCGTTATAGAGGCCACAATATCTGGCAATGATTTGCCGGATGGTTCCGACGGCGTAAACGAATCAATTATGAAGGAAGTTATAGCCTGCACTAATTGTTCTAAAAAGTATAAAATTACTAAGATTGAATACAATATTTTAAAGAACTTGAATCTACCGGTTCCTGACTGTTGTCCAAAATGTCGAGACCAAGTCCGTTTCAATAAAATTAATATGCCAAAATTTTATAAACGAAATTGCGCTAAATGCAACGCAGACATAATAACCGCCTTTGCTCCGGACAGATCAGAAACAATTTACTGCGAAAAATGTTATCAACAAGAATTAGCATAAAATTATGAATCAAGAAACAAAAAATTGTCAGAATTGCAAAAAAGACTTTGTAATTGAGTCGGAGGATTTTGCATTTTATGAAAAAATGAAAGTGCCCTCACCAACCTGGTGCCCGGAGTGCAGATCGTTGAGGCGTCATGCTTGGAGAAATGAAAGGATGCTTTATAGACGCAACTGCGATTTATGCGGGAAAAGTACCGTAACGATTTACTCATCGAATAAGCCATATAAAGTTTACTGTCCACCATGTTGGTGGTCTGATAAATGGGATCCGTTCTCCTACGGAAGGGATTTTGATTTTGCTCGTCCATTTTTTGAACAATTCAAGGAATTACAACTTCAGGTTCCACGTATAGCTTTGCTCACTAAAAATAGCACAAATTCTGAATATACAAATCACTCAAATAATAACAAAAATTGTTATTTATGTTTTGCCGTATTTGATTCTGAAAATGTTCTTTATGCGACAAATGTATGGGGGAAATCCCGTGATTCGATGGAATTATACAGGATGACGGATGCCTCGGAATTATGCTATGAATGTTCAGATTCCGCACGAATTTACCAGTGTCAGTTCGGAAATTTATTGCGCGACTGTACAGATTGCTTGTATTGTTTTGATTGCAGGGGGTGCCAACATTGTTTTTTGTCTTCCAACTTGAGAAATAAAAGTTATGTTTTTGAAAATCAGCAATATACGAAGGAAGAATATGAGAAGAAAATTGCAGATTATGATTTAGCGTCAAGTTTGGTTAGGGACAAGCTATATATTGCATATAAAAATCTTATTTCTAAAAAAACAGTGCACCGATTTGCGGTTACTGATAAATCGGTAAATGTTTCTGGAAATATGATTACGGATTCAAAGAACTGCAAGTTTGTTTTTGATGCAGATAAGGTTGAAAATACCAAATATTGTCTTGTCTGTCCAGATGTGAAAGATTCCATGGATTCTTATCATTTTGGCTTTAGCACAGAACTTATATATGAATCACATGCAATTGTGCATGGATATAATGTGATGTTTTCGCACTTAAGTTATGATGACTCGCATATTATGTATTGTGATTCATGTCATAATAGCGAGAATTTATTCGGGTGCGTTGGTATTAAGCATGGAAGTTACACGATTTTTAATAAGGCATATGAAGCAAAAGAGTACCAAGATCTTAAAAATAAAATTATTGAACACATGAAGTCAACCGGTGAATATGGAGAATTTTTTCCATTTTCATTATCGCCATTTGGCTACAATGAAACGCAGGGAGCAATATATATGCCAAGGTCGAAAGAAGAGGCAGTTGCGTTGGGAATGAAGTGGGAGGAATTAGTGGCGGGGACGTTTGGCAAAGAAACATTACCACCAGAAAACATTCCTGACAGTATTACAGATATTTCAGATGGTATTTTAAAGGAGGCATTGCGTTGTATAGAATGTAATAAAAATTATAATATTGTCACAGCAGAACTAGAGCTGTATCGCAAATTTAATATGCCAATTCCACGTTGCTGTCCACAGTGCAGATATCTAAAAAAGATTTCGCTTCGTCCCCCTAGAAAGCTTTGGCATCGCCAATGTATGAAGTCGGGGTGCACAAATGAATTTGAGACCAGCTACGCGCCAGAAAGGCCGGAGATAGTCTATTGCGAAAGTTGCTACCAAGCCGAGGTGGCGTAAGACATAAAACTTGAAACATAAAACTTGAAACATGGAACATAAATCAGAAACAAAAGCATGTCAAAATTGTCAGCCCAAGGCTGATCCGTCCTAGGGCGGATAAGAAAAACTATGGATAATCAAACTAAAATTTGTCAAAACTGTCATAACGAGTTTACAATCGAGTCGGAGGATTTTGATTTTTATGAGAAGATGGATTTGCCTGCGCCGGCAATGTGTCCGGTTTGTCGGTGGAAATATCTTTTGGCTTTTTGGGTTTTTGGGAGGTTTAGGATTGCAAAGTCAGCTTTAAGTGGCAAGACAATTATAACGGTTTTTCCAGAATCTGTGCCTTTTCCTATATATGACCGTGCCGAGTTTGTGTCCGATGCCTGGGATCCTCTTACATATGGCAAAGATTATGACCAGTCAAGGCCATTTATTGACCAGCTTGTTGAATTACAATCAAGAGTGCCACACCCGCATCAGGAGGGCCTGAAAAATACAAACTCTGACTGGACTGATGATGTTTGGGAATCAAAGGACGCTTATTTAACACGCTCAGCCGTAGGACTTGAAAATATTATTTATGGATATCGATTAGCCAACTGCAAAAATTCAATTGATATAACTTATTCCTTTGATTTGGATCGTTGTTACGACTGTTTGTACTGTTTCAAGAGTTACAATCTAAAATATTCTTTTAACTGCCGTGATTGTATGGACAGCTATTTTCTGTATGACTGCAGAAATTGTCAGAATTGTTTTATGTCTTGGAATTTAAGAAATCAGAAGTATTGCATTTTAAACCAGCCATATTCTAAAGAAGATTATTTTAAGAAAATTGAGGAATACAATCTTTTGTCTCGCTCTTCAATTGAGAAATTAAAAAAAGAATTCTGGCAGCACATAAAAAGTGACGCAGTGCATCGCCCGCATTATAATGTACAGGTTGCTAACACAACAGGAAACATCCTGACAAACGATAAAAATTGTTATCAATGTTATTTCTATGAAGAATCAGAAAATTGTCGTTATATTTTTAGGGGTTTCCAAAGTAAAGAAATCATTGATTCAATAAGTCCTTTTAAGTCTGAAAAATGCGGGTTAGGAGCGTTAGACCAAGTGGGTTATAACAACACGTGTAATCTTTATGCCTCGAGTTGCCGTTTTAGCAGTTATTTAGATGCTTGCGATGAATCAGAATATTGTTTTGGTTGCGTGGGCCTACGAAAAAAGAAATATTGTATTTTGAACAAACAGTATTCTGAAGAAGGATACAAAACGTTGGTTGAAAAAATCAAAAGCGATATGAAAAATAGGGGAGAGTGGGGGAAGTTTTTCCCGCTTTCGGCTGCATATTCCAGATATAATCTTTCTTTGGCACAAATGATGTTTCCTATGACGAAAGACGAGGCTCTTAAGTTTGGCGCTAAATGGGAAGAGACTGTTGAGCCTCACTACGAAAATATTATCAGCGGAGATGATTTGCCAGACACAATTGAACAAGTTAAGGATGAAATTGTAAAACAACGCATTCTGTGCCCCGAAACAAAGCTTAGCTATAATATTACTAAAGATGAGTTGCAATTCTACCGTGAGCACAATATTCCACTTCCACGCAGACATTTTGATTGGCGCACCCTTGAGCGCTTCAAACCGTTTAGTTATATGGTAACCAAGCAAAACGGAGTTTGTCACTTTTGCAAAAAAGACATAGAACATTATTACAGCCCAGAGCTAGCCTTCCAAAAAATAGCCTGCCTAGACTGCTACCAACGCGAAGTAGCTTAAAGAAGTATAAAAACCGCTTTTAATCTAGGCGGTTTTTTGGTAGGATAATACTATGGAAAAAGAAATCAAAAAGGGGGAGATAGTTATATATCAAACCCCTGATAAAAAGGTAAAAATTGATGTTTCATTGGAAAATGAGACCATTTGGCTTACGCAGGATCAAATTGCGTTGCTTTTTGGCACGCAAAGACCCGCGATTACTAAACATCTGAACAATATTTTTAAGTCGGGCGAGCTTGATGAAAAAAGCAATGTTCCAAAATGGAACGTTCCTAATTCCGATAAACCCGTTAAATTTTATAGTTTAGATGCGGTTATTGCAGTCGGGTATCGAGTCAATTCCAAGCGCGCCACTCAATTCAGAATATGGGCAACAAATACTCTTAAAAATTATCTTTTAAAGGGCTACGTTATAAATGAAAAGAGATTGCTTGAGGCGGAGAGTAAGTTTGAGGAGTTAAAATCCGCAGTTGAATTTTTGAAGCAAAAATCTAAGCACGAATTGCTTGCTGGGCAGGAGCAGGAGATTTTGAGTTTGCTGGGAGATTACTCAAAAACCCTGACATTGCTTGAGCAGTACGATACTGAAAAAGTGGTTTTGTCTAAACAGGGCAAGGGTAAATTTGTTTTAGATTATTCTGTGGCGCAAAAAGTCATTGCTGAAATTAAGAAAGAATTAGTTGGTAAAAAAGAAGCTAGTGAATTTTTTGGGCAGGAAAATGGAGAAAAACTAAAAGGGCTTATGGGCGCTATTTATCAGACATTCGACAAGAAAGAGCTCTATCCTAGCATAGAGGAAAAAGCCGCCCATATATTGTATTTTATTATCAAGGACCATCCATTTGTTGACGGTAACAAAAGAAGCGCTGCGTTTTTGTTTGTTTACTTTTTAGACAAAAATAAATATCTTTACAGAGAGAATGGTGAAAGAAAAATAAATGACAACGGTTTGGCCGCGCTAGCGCTTTTAATTGCAGTTTCAGACCCAAAGGAAAAAGACAAATTAATAAAAATTGTCACCAATCTTCTAAAATAGCACACGAAAAGCGCTCTACAAAAGCGCCCATGCGAATTCGTATTTTGGTAGATTAGAATAAAATTAGTATATTAGTATTATGTCTGATCAAGAAACAAAAGCATGCCAAAATTGTAAACAAAACTTTACCGTAGAGTCGGATGATTTTGCGTTTTATGAGAAGATGGGGGTGCCGGCACCGACTTGGTGTTCAAACTGTCAGTTTGTGCGAAGGATGGCCTTTAGAAATGAACGTACGCTTTACAAAAGAAAGGAAAGTAAGGGCGGTAAAGATATTATTTCAATGTATTCACCTGACAAACAGCTTACGGTTTATGCTCACGACGACTGGTGGTCAGATAATTGGGATCCACTGACATATGGCAAAGATTTTGATTTTTCAAAACCGTTTTTTACGCAATTTGGCCATTTGATGAAAGGAATACCGTGGTCTAATCTTTTAAACTTCAACAACGTTGATAGTGATTATTGTAATATAACTACTGGTAACAAAAATTGTTATTTAGTTTTTGGGGGAGATTTTAATGAGGATTGTGCTTATTCAACCTTTTGTTTTTACAGCAAAAACGTTTTTGATACTTATTGGACAGATAAGTCTGAGCTTTCTTATGAAAACATAGATACCGAGAAAAATCATAAAGTATCTTATGCTCAGTACACTCGCGACAGTGCTGACTCAATGTTTATATATGACGGGGTTAATCTAAATAATTGTTTGGGGTGTGTTAGTTTGCGCAATAAATCATATTGTATTTTCAATGAGCAATATGCCAAGGAAGAATATTTTAAAAAATTAGAAGAGTTAGATTTGGGCAGTCACTCTAAATTGCAGGAGTTTAAAAATAAATTTGATGAGTTTAAGCTGAAATTTCCGCACAAATACGCGTACATTATTAAATCTCCAGGTTCTACCGGAAACAACATTGAGAATTGCAAAAATGCAGTAAATTGTTTTGATGCGCATGGGGAAGCAGAAGATTTAAAAAATGCTTTTATAGTAGGTTGGGGATTGAGAGATGCCAGAAATGTTGACCACGCGGGGCATAAATCAGAACTAGTTTACGATTCACTTGCTACTTTTTCAAATTGTTCTAGAGTCAAACTTTCTTTTATGACTTCTAGCTCGCACGACATTACTTATTGCTATAATTGTCATTCAAGCAATAATCTTTTTGGGTGTGTAAATTTACGAAATAAATCTTATTGTATTTTGAATAAGCAATATACTAAAGAAAAGTACGAAGAATTAGTACCAAAGATTATTGAGCATATGACCTCAACAAAAGAATATGGCGAATATTTTCCAATAGCTCTTTCACTCTTTGCTTATAATGAAACAATAGCTCAAGAGTATTTTCCTTTAACAAAAGAACAGGCCATAGAGAAAGGTTACAAATGGAAAGATTCCGAAGAAAAAGTTTATAAAGTAGATATAAAGTCAGAAGATCTGCCAGACAACATTAAAGATGTGACAGATGACATTGTTGGCAAGGTTATAGAATGCGCGCATAAGGGTGCTTGTAATGAACAATGTGCCACTGCTTTTAAAATTATTCTAGAAGAATTGCAGTTTTACAGGAAGATGAATTTGCCTCTACCACGTTTTTGTCCAAGTTGTAGGCATTACCAACGTTTTAGACAAAGAAGTCCTATAAAGCTTTGGCATAGAAAATGTATGAAGCCAGGATGTCAAAACGAATTTGAAACTTCTTATGCGCCAGAAAGACCAGAAATTATTTATTGCGAAAGTTGTTATCAACAAGAAATATATTAAATATGCAGTCAGAAACTAGACAATGTCAGAATTGTAAGAAAGACTTCGTAATTGAGCCGGATGATTTTGCGTTTTATGAGAAGATGAAGGTTCCGGCGCCGACTTGGTGTCCGGAGTGCAGATTGCAACGTAGGTTTGCCTGGAGAAACGAATGGAAATTGATGAGGAAGAAAGATATCCACGGTAAAGAGATATTTTCTATGTACCACGAAGATTCTCCAGTAAAAATATTGGAGGTAGCAGAATGGTACTCTGATTCCTGGGATCCAATGGAGTATGGCAAAGAGTATGATTTTTCAAAATCATTTTTTGAGCAATTTAAAGAGTTGTTGCACCAAGTGCCGTTAATGTCTAGGCCGCTTATCAACCCTATACGTAGCGACTTTTCTTCCAATGCTACGGAACCAAAGGATTGTTATCTATGTTTTGCCGCTTCATATATAGAAAATTGTGCATATTCTATTTGGGGTGCAAAATCTAAAGATATTGTTGATTGTTATATATTTAATGAATCGGAGCTTTGTTATGATTGTGTTGATATTACCAAATGTTATAAAACACTATTTTCAGTAAGCTGTGAAGATTGTAACGAGGTGGTGTTTTCTAAAAACTGCGTTGGATGTAATAACTGCTTTGGTTGCATAAATTTAAAAAACAAATCTTATCATATTTTTAATGAACCTTGTTCTAAAGAAAAGTATGCGGAGAAGTTAAAAGAATTTGGAATTAGCTCAAGGAAAAATATTGAAACCTTAAGACAACAAGCTATAGATTTTTGGATAAAATTTCCAAACAAATATATTCATGGCAGACACAATCAAGACGTTTCTGGAAACTATATTTACAATTCAAAAAATTCTAAGCATTGTTGGAGATTAGTTGGAGGAGAAAATCTTAAATATTGCCAAAATTTTACTGTTGGGCCAGCAAAAGATTCTTATGACCATAGTAATTTTGGTAATGGTTCAGAGTTAATTTATGAATCGCTCGGTGTGGGGAAGGGAGTATATGATGTTGCATTTTCTTCATTGTCGTTTGGCTCCGTTTCTAACCTTAGATATTGTTTTGGTTGTTTACAAAACTCCTCTTTCTTATTTGGATGTATCGGCCTACGCAACAAGCAGTATTGTATTTTGAACAAGAGATATACCAAAGAGGAATACGAAGCACTTGTTCCTAAAATTATTGCCCATATGAACGAAATGCCATACATAGATAAAAAAGGCTGTGTCTATAAATACGGTGAATTTTTTCCAACAGAAATGAGCCCTACTGCCTACAATGAGTCGTTTGCCCAAGATTTTTTTCCTTTGACAAAAAAGGAGGTTGAAGAGCAGGGGTTTGTTTGGCGTGAGCAAAAGAATAAAGAATTTAATGCTACAAAGTCTAGCCCTGAGTTACCCGATTACATTAAAGACGTGGACGACAGTATTTTAAAAGAAGTAATAAGTTGTCCTCATGCGGGAAAATGTGAGCATGAATGCAATGGAGTTTTTAAAATTACGAAACAAGAGTTGCAGTTTTATAAAAAGCTTAATATTCCATTGCCACAAACATGCCAAAATTGTAGGCATTATGCGCGTTTTGCCTGGCGCAATCCGCCAAAGCTCTGGCACCGCAGTTGTATGAGACCAGGTTGTACTAACGAATTTGAAACCAGCTATGCACCCGACAGGCCAGAGATTGTGTATTGCGAAAGTTGTTATCAGCAGGAAGTAGCGTAATTATAAAATAGTAAATATAAAATAGTTGGGTTTTTTGCTCCAGAAAAAAAACCGACTAAAAATAAAATGCAAAACGAAACAAAAGTTTGTCAGAATTGTAAAAAGGACTTTGTAATTGAGCCGGATGATTTTGCATTTTATGGGAAGATGAAAGTTCCAGCACCAGTAAATTGTCCAAGGTGTCGGTTTCAGTGGAGGGCGCTTTGGCGTAATGAAATGTATCTTTATAGCCGAAAGTGTCAGCTTTGCGGTAAGTCTATTGTGGCAATGTACCACCCAGATTCTCCATATACTGTTTATTGCCAGGATTGCTGGCTGTCAGACAAGTGGGATCCCATGGAATATGGCAAAGATTATGACCCAAAGCGACCATTTTTTGAGCAAATGGGTGAATTGCTAAAGAAAGTCCCCAAAGCAGGAACTTTTGCATCTGAAGATATAGGGCCAAACATTAATAGTGAATTTACAAATTTTGCAGGAGGGAACAAGGATTGTTATTTTATTTTTAATTCCGGTCCCAATAATGAGAATTGTTCGTATTCACGGGGGCTCGCTCACTGCAAAGATCTTTTTGATGGTTATTATAGCGATAAAACCGAAGGGGGTTATGAAATTATTAATACCCATAATTCATCAAATGTTATTTTTTCCCAAAATACCAATGATTGCATGGACAGTTGGTATTTGTATAGTTGTTCTGGGTGCCAGAATTGTTTTGGTTGTGTAAATTTGCGTCATAAATCATATCATTTCTTAAATCAGCCTCTTTCTAAAGAAGATTATGAGAAACGAATAGAAGAAATAAAGGGCAGTTATGTAAAGATGGAGGCTTTCCGAAAAGAGTTTGAAGAACTCCTCATTAAGCAATCACATCGGGAAAATAATAATTTAAAAAGCGCTAATTCTTCTGGTGAATATGTTTTTGAGTCAAAAAATTGTCATGATTCTTTTGAGGTTTCTTTTAGCGAGGATTCTCGTTATCTTTTTTCTAATAAATATGTCAAGGATTGTTATGATCTAATTGGTCATGGCCGCCGAAGCGAACTTCTGCTTAGCAATGTCGCAGTGGGCACTTCTCGGAATGTTATTGGTTCATGGTGGACTACAACTTCTCATGATTTGTTTTATGTATTTGGTCTGCGTTCTTGTGAGGATTGCTTTGGGTGTGACAGTTTAAAAAATGCTCGTTACTGTATCTTGAATAAGCAATATAGCGAGGAAGAATATCGGCAGATTACCGGAAAGATAATTTCTGAGCTCAAAGAAAAAAATCTTTTTGGATTATACTTTCCGCCATCAATTGCGCCTTTTGCTTATAATGAAACAATTGCTCAAGATAATTATCCTCTGACTAAAGAAGAAGTTTTGAATCTGGGCTACAGGTGGCAGGATAATTTTCAAATGACTAAGGGCAAGGAAACCATAAAAATAGGGGAGATTCCAGATAATATAAATGATATTCAAGATTCTATAGTAAAAGAAATTCTTGCTTGTGAAGTTTGCGGAAGAAATTACAAAATAATTCAGCAGGAATTTCAGTTTTATAGAAAGATGATTTTGCCTTTGCCACATAAATGCTTTTTTTGCAGGCACAAAGACAGATTAACTCGCCGAGGCCCAATGACCATTTATAACCGTCAATGCGCCAAGTGCTCGAGGGATATAAAAACAACTTATGCTCCCGATAGGCCAGAGATAGTGTACTGTGAGAGTTGCTATCAGAACGAGGTGGCGTAAAGAGCAAAAATATCATATAATTAGTAGTAATATAATATTGCTAAACTATGAAAACCTTAAAGGAATTTAATGTAGCTGATAAACGCGTCTTGGTAAGGTGCGATTTTAATGTACCGCTAGATGAGAAAGGGAATATTTCAGATGATTTTAGAATAAGGCAAACTTTGCCGACTATAAAATATTTAATTGAGCAAAAGGCAAAAATAATTTTAATGTGTCACTTGGGAGAACCTAAAGGACAAGTTGTGCCGGAATTGAAGCTTGATAAGGTGGCAGAAAAGATTGCAGAATATTTGAATTGTCCAATTGCAAAAGAAGATGACTGTGTTGGGTTGGAAGTAGAAGAGCAAAGCAAAAAACTAAAAGCCGGGCATATTTTGTTGTTGGAAAATTTGAGGTTTCACAAAGAAGAAACCGACAATGATCCTGCTTTTGCAAAGAAACTTTCATTTTTGGGCGACATCTATGTAAATGATGCTTTTGGAGTTTGCCATAGGGCCAATGCTTCAGTTGCTTTGTTACCGAAGCTTCTACCAAGTTGTGCCGGGTTATTACTTGAGAAAGAAATTGTGTCATTAGATAGGGTTATGAAAAGCCCAGAGAAACCAATGTTGGCAATTATTGGAGGAGCTAAGGTTGAAACAAAGGCAAAATTTATTGATAATATTTCGGCAGCGGCAGATTTTGTCATAATAAGTGGGTTGATTGCAAAAGAGGTTGCCGAAAAAAATATTGAATTTAAATTTCCTGAGAAAATTGTAAAACCTGTGGGTGATTTGGGGGCGTTGGATATTACAGACGAATCAATTAAAATTTTTCAAGAAAAGATTAGTCAAGCAAAGACAATTTTGTGGAATGGGCCGTTTGGAAAATATGAAGACAAATTATATGAAAAGGGGACTTTGGCAATTGCAGAAGCAATAGCGGGTAGCGGAGCGTTTTCGGTGGTTGGAGGAGGGGAAACAGTTGAGTTTGTCACAAAAAAAGGTATGATTGATAAGTTCAGTCATGTTAGTACCGGTGGTGGCGCAATGCTGGCGTATTTAGGTGGAGAAAAATTGCCGGGGATGGAAGCACTTGGATAAAACGCTCAGAAATAAATTTTAGTCGGCACCGGCGTCGTCTCGCCCAGCGGCTCGACGCGCCTCATTCTCGGCAGTTTATTCGCTTCGCGAAACCAAGCTAAACTGCCTTTGAAGGTGCCTTTAAAATCTATTTCTTCACTAGGTTCATTAATTAAATATATGCAAAAGATAAAGAACATAGAAAAAGCGGCGGAGAGGATAAAGCTTGCTGTAAAAAACAGCGAGCGTATTATATTGTATGGTGATTCTGACTTAGATGGGATTTCTTCGGTTGTTATTGCAGAAGAAGCTATTAAAAGTTTGGGAGGGCACATTGATTGTGCATTTTTTCCTGACAGGGAAAACGATGGTTATGGAATAAATTTAAAAGCGCTGGAAATGTTAAAAAATAAAGCACCGGCGCTTTTTATTACTTTTGATTTGGGTATAGGAAATATTAAGGAGGTTGATATTGCAAACGAATTAGGTTTTGAAGTTATAATTGTTGACCATCACGAACCGCTTGCCGGAATTCCAAAGGCTTCTATAATTGTTGATATGAAACAATTAGATGACCCTTATCCTTTTAAGGGCCTTGCTAATGTTGGCGTTACATTTAATCTTTGCATGGAATTGTTGGGGAAAAATGTTTCTAGTAGTTTAAAAAACAGTTTCTTAGAATTGGCGGCATTGGGAACAATTTCAGATATGGTTCCACAAATAGAACAGAATCAGGAAATAATTGAACATGGTTTGAGGTCTTTAAAAAATACATTTAGACCGGCAATAAAAGCATTTTTAGATATTTTAGGAAATGGAGAAGTTTTTGAGGGCGCTTTGCCAAAAATAATTTCCGGATTAAATGCGGCAGAATCTGTTAATTTTGAAAATGAATCATACGTTCTTTTAACCTGCTCTGACAAAGAAAAGTGTAAGGAAATGGCTCAAAAACTTTTGGATAAAAATAATTATAAACAAATTCAGGTTAAAAATGTTGTGCAGGAAATTGAAAGGAGAATTTCACAAAAACAAGATAGTTCAATTATTTTTGAGGGTGACCCCGCATGGAAACTTACTTTAGCGGGATCAGTTGCGTCAATAATTTGTAATAAATACAACAAGCCCGCATTTATTTATAAGAAAATGGACAAAGAGTCTTGCGGTTCAGTAAGGAATCCTAAGGGCACAAACTCGGTTGATGCAATGAAAGAATGCGATGATTTTTTAATGACCTATGGTGGTCACGCACTAGCCTCCGGGTTTAGAGTTAAAAATGAATATTTGGGTAAATTTGAAAAATGCCTTAATAAATATTTTTCCGCCCAAGGCGGATCCGCCTCTGGCGGAAAAAAATAATATGAGCATAATAAACCAACAAACATACACAGTAGAAAGCGTTACAGCGGGGCATCCGGACAAAGTTTGTGATCAAATTTCAGACGCCATTTTAGATGCTTGTTTGGCACAAGACCCAAACTCAAGAGTGGCAGTGGAGTCATTTGGAGGACATGGGTTGGTGGTAATTGGGGGTGAGGTTACAACAACAGCCAAAGTAAACTATGAGGAAGTTGCCCGAAAGGTTTATAAAGATGTTGGTTATACACAAGAGTTAAAATTTATAATAAATATTGTTCAACAGTCCCCAGACATAGCTATGGGAGTAGATACGGGTGGAGCTGGTGACCAAGGAATTATGTATGGATATGCAACTGATGAAACTCCAGAATTTATGCCGTGGGCGGTTGTAAAAGTTCATGCGTTGGCAAAAGGTTTGCAGGAATTAAGAGAAAAAGGAGAAATTTTATGGCTAAAGCCAGACGGCAAAACTCAGATAACAATTAATAATGGAAAGGTTGAAAATATTCTGGTGAGCACTCAGCACGACGAAAATATTTCTCAGGAAGAAATAAAAAAAAATTTAATAGAAAAATTAATAAAGCCTATTATGGGCGATATTTCTGATGTGGAAATATTTGTTAACCCAACAGGTAAATTTGTGCAGGGAGGATTTGAAGCAGACACAGGATTAACCGGCAGAAAAATAATGGTTGATACTTATTGTGGACTGATTAATCATGGAGGAGGATGTTTTTCCGGTAAAGACCCAAGCAAAGTTGATAGATCGGCTGCCTATATGGCAAGGTTTGCTGCAAAAAATATTGTTGCTAACGGATATGCCAAACAATGTTTGGTTTCGGTTGCATATGCCATAGGAAAAGCCGAGCCTTTAATGGTTTCTGCAATAGATGAAAATGGTAAAGACTTAAGCGCACTTATAAGAGAGAAGTTTGATTTTAAACCAAATTCTATTATAAAAACTTTAAATCTTCGTCAGCCAATTTACCAAATAACCGCCAGCTACGGCCATTTTGGCAAAGCAGATCTTCCCTGGGAACAAATTATAAAAATTTAATAAAAATGGGCCCCATTTGGGGCCTTTTTTACTGAATTTATCACAGACGTATTTCTACAGATTTTTGTTGACAATGTTGCCAATTTCATTAGTATAAATAGTAAGCTCTTTTAAAAGAAAGTTGGTGCTACATGAGTAAGAAGTACGATCCTAATCGGCCGGTTTTTGTTATCCAGTGGCATATCACAGGTCTTTGCGACCAGTCATGTGCACACTGTTATATGGTCAATGATCCGCAGGTCTATAAGCGTGAGCTTGAAAAAGAGCTCTCACTCGCGGACTGTAAGTCCATAATTGATTCATTTCTTGAATTTTGTGAGGCTGCGGAAGCGCGTCCTAGGATTAATTTCACCGGTGGTGATCCTTTACTGCGGCCCGATTTTTTTGAGATACTGCAGTATGCGTCGCTACAGGGAATCAGCTTGAATATTTTAGGAAATCCTTTTCATCTTTCTGCTGGGAATATTTCTCGCATGAAGGAACTGGGAGTAGTCAATTACCAGGTAAGCCTTGACGGAATGGAGAAAATGCACGATCACCTGCGCAAACAGGGAAGTTTTTCCGCCACGGTTAAGGCAATCAAACTTCTTGTTGAATATAAAATGAGAGCGGTAGTTATGTTTACTCTCAGCAAGAAAAACCACAATGACTTATTTGATGTGATGAAGCTGGTAAGTAATTTGGGTGTTAAAACCTTTGCCTTTGCCCGCTTGTCTACAAATCCTGTGATTGATACTAGGATTTCTCGGGAAGAGGCGGCATTCACTCCCCATGAATATAGGAGTTTTTTAATAGAGGTTCAAGGAGTTGTTGCTGAACTGAAAGCAAAGGGTTCAAGGACAAACTTTACTTTGAAGGATCATTTGTGGAAGCTTCTTTTGTATGAGCAGGGCAAGTTCAGTCTGGAATCAAATCCTGAAGGCCAAATTATCTCGGGTTGCCATATTGGCGCAAGAGACTTGGCTGTATTGGCTGACGGCACTGTCTTTGCTTGTAGAAGATTCAATAGTAAAATAGGCAAAATGCCCGAGCAGAGCGTAATGGAAGTCTTCACTTCCAAGGAACTCGACTTCTATCGTGATATCAAAAGGCACGAAATTTGTTCGAGGTGTCCTCTCATGTGTTATTGTCGCGGATGTCCTGCTGTAGCTTTTGGAGCTTCTGGCGGGAATTTTTACGCACCAGATCCTCAGTGTTGGAGATTCTCTAAGTAATGGATTTCCATTGCTCAACGGGAAGAAAGGAGGTAAAAGTGAAAACCAATGCTAAACTTGCCCGCATCAAGGCGGGCTACGCCCACTGGAATAACCAGCGTTCAATGAAGAACGCCCGCACTGACGGAACCAGCAGTTCCGAAGGTTGCAGTGCATCCAGTGGTGACGGTGACGGCGACGGCAACGGCGGTGATGATTAACCCCCTGTGGGTTGTCACTCTAACTATTAAGGACCGTAAGGTCTAACAATGTAACCCCCAGTCAATTGGAAATTGGCTGGGTTTTTATTTGTCTTGACAATAGATTATATAATGGTAGTATTAAATTGTCTTAGCAAGATGAGTGATTGCCCCGACCAAAGCTTCGGCATTGTGACGGGGAGGAAAGTCCGAACACCAATTGTCGCGAAAGCGGCTCTAAAAGTATAGTGGCTAACAGCCATCAGTCGTAAGACAGAGGTGCGAACAGTAACGCCAAAGCCGAAAGGCAGAGGTATCCGCAAGGATAAGTTTTGCAGAAATGCAAGAATGAAACGGCTAAATCCTTATTGGGTGCAAGAACAAAGCCTATTTTCGTTGTTTCATCATCGAAAAAGGTTAAAAGTAGTTCGCTCGACCCTGAGAGTAATCGAATGGGCAGATAGATAATCACATAATACAGAATTCGGCTTACAGTCTTGCTAAGACAACTAAGAAATCGTCCTGAACTTGTTGAAGGACGATTTTTTTGTTAAGATTAAATATTCAATGATACAAAAATTCTTTAATTCTCAGACAAAGTCTATAAGCTCTGCTTCATTAATTTTGGCGATTTCATATTTAGGAAGCGCTTTTTTAGGTTTAATAAGAGACCGTCTTTTGGCAGGGACTTTTGGAGCCGGAGGTGAGTTGGATGTTTATTATACAGCGTTTACTGTTCCAGATTTTATTGCTTTAATTTTAATTTTTGGAGCAATATCAGCAGCGGTAATACCAATTTTTAGTTCATATTTAGTTAAGAACAAAGACGAAGCTTGGAGATATGCTTCTTTACTTTTTAATGTATTTTTGGGATGCCTGATTGTTGTCTGTTTGATATTATTGGTTTTTACTCCGGCAATTATTTCTTTAATAGCTCCGGGATTTTCTGGTGAGAAAAAAGAGTTGGCTGTTATGTTAATGCGTATTATGTTTTTGAGTCCAATTATTTTGGGCGCCTCAAATATGATAAGCGGAATTTTGCAGGTGTTCCATAGATTTTTAGTGACTGCCATGGCGCCGTTGTTATACAACCTAGGAATAATAATTGGTATTATATTTTTTGTGCCAAAGTTTGGTCTTTCGGGGCTGGCCTGGGGAGTAGTGCTTGGAGGAGTTTTACATTTAGCGGTCCAATTGCCGGCCTTCTTTTTTTCCGGATTTAAATATAAGGCAAGTTTTGACTATAAAGATGAAGGAGTGGTAAAAACAATGAAGATGATGGTGCCAAGATCTTTGGGTTTGGGGGCTGGGCAGTTAAACACAATTGCTACAACCGCCATTGCTTCTACCTTAATGTCAGGTTCAATTGCAGTTTTTAACTTAGCAAATAATTTGTCGTCAATTTTGGTTAACGCGGTGGCAGTCTCTGTTTCAACTGCTTCTTTTCCTTCTATGTCTATGGCCTTTTTGAATGAGGAAAAAGACGAATTTTTAAGAAAATTTTCCGGCATATTTAGACAGATAATATTTTTGGTTATTCCGTTAAGCTTACTCTTGTTGATTTTGAGAGCTCAGATAGTCAGGGTGGTTTTAGGGGCAGGAAGGTTTGACTGGGCGGATACAAAACTAACAACGGCTTGTCTTGGCATTTTGGCTTTAAACCTTGTTGCTCAAGCTCTTATTTTATTTTTATCAAAAACGTTTTATGCCGCTCATAATACAAAAATTCCGGCCATAATTAGCGGGTTAACTGTGGCTTTTAATATTATACTTAGCTTATTGCTGGTATGGCTTGTCAGGTTTTTTCCAGAGTTTAATTTTTTCTTGCAAAGTGTGTTAAGATTAGGTGGAGTTGCCAACATTGGCGTGATTGCTCTTGCTTTGGCCTACACAATTACAGCTGTTTTAGAGTGTGCCTTGCTTATGTATATGTTTTCTAGGAAATTTTCAAATTTAAATTCAAAGGAAATTTATGATTCCCTGTATAAGATATTAATTGCCTCTTTGGTTATGGTTGTAGTTACTTTTATTGTGCGACAATTATTGGGTTCAATAGTTAGTTTGCAAGCTTTTTGGGGAATATTTTTCCAGTTAATTGTTTCCGGTTCAGTTGGTGTTGCCACTTATGCTATTGTCACACATTTATTAAAATCTCCCGAAAGTAAAATTCTTGTTGATTCACTCTTAAAAAAGTTTTTATATCCCACAAAATAATATGCAAGAAAATATAAGAAACTTTAGTATTATTGCTCATATTGACCATGGAAAGTCTACGCTGGCCGATAGGCTTTTGGAGTTGACGGGGACAATTGATCCCAAAAAAATGATGCCTCAGTTTTTAGATTCTATGGATTTGGAAAGGGAAAAGGGGATTACTATAAAACTCAAAGCCATTAGAATGAATTATAGTTTTGGCGGCAAAGAATATATTTTGAACTTGGTTGATACTCCCGGCCACGTAGATTTTTCTTACGAGGTTTCAAGATCCATGGAGGCGGTGGAAGGAGCAATTTTATTGGTTGATGCCACGCAGGGAATTCAAGCACAAACATTGGCTAACCTGGAATTGGCCAAAAAGCAAAACTTAAAAATTATTCCTGTTATAAATAAAATAGACAGCCCAATAGCAAGAGTAGATGAAACAGTTGAAGAGTTGGCAAATCTTTTGCAGGTCTTTCCCGAAGACATAATAAAAATTTCTGCAAAAGACGGCACAAACGTTGATTTGGTTTTGAAAGCAGTCATTGAACAAGTACCGCCTCCAAAAGAAAGCACTATAAATGATTTTAGGGCACTTATTTTTGATTCTGAATATGATTCATTTAAAGGAGTTATTGCGTTTGTACGCGTTGTTGACGGAGAAATTTCTAATGGAGAAAAAATTGAGTTAATGGCAACTAGCGCGTTGGCCGAAGTAAAAGAGCTTGGATATTTAAATCCAACATTTTCAGCTCAACCAAAAATTAAAGCGGGGGATATTGGATATATTGCAACCGGAATTAAAGAACCGGGAAAGGTTACTGCCGGAGACACAATTATTAAATTACAAAATATAAATACAAGAGGCAGTGTTGAGGCATTACCGGGGTATCAAAAACCAAAACCAATGGTTTTTGCCAGTTTATATCCTGAAAATCCGGAAGATTTTGATTTATTAAAAGTGGCGCTTTCAAAATTAAAACTATCAGATCCTGCGCTTGTTTTTGAACAAGAAATGAAAGAAGCCTTGGGTAGGGGATTTAACTGTGGATTTTTGGGAACTTTGCACATAGAAATTATTTCTGAAAGACTGGCAAGAGAGTTTGGTTTGAATTTGGTTATTTCTACGCCATCGGTTGTCTATAAAGTTTTTGACCAAAAAGGAAAAGAAATTATTATTTATTCGGCAGCTGACTGGCCAGATCAATCTAAAATAAAAAATACAGAAGAGCCATGGGTTTCTTTAGAAGTTATTGCTCCGGCAAATCAAATAGGAAAGTTAATGGATCTTTTAAAGACTTTAAAAGGTAATTATATAGAAACAACTTATCTTAGCCCGGAAAGAGTAATTATAATTTTTGAGACTCCATTGCGTGGAATTATTGCAAATCTTTACGACAAAATAAAAACTGCCAGCCAGGGATATGCGTCAATGAGTTATAACCTTTTAGGATACAGGCCGGGTAAATTGGTTAAAATGGAAATTTGGGTAGCAGGAAAAAAAGAGGAAGCATTTTCAAGAATTGTTTCTGAAGATGAAGCATATTTTGAGGGAAAGAAAATGGTTGAAAAATTGAAAGACGTTTTGCCACCCGAACAATTTACAGTTGCTTTACAGGCGGTTATTGGTGGAAAGGTTATTGCAAGAGAAACAATTAAGGCCTACATGAAAGATGTTGCAGGGTATTTGTATGGGGGAGATATAACCAGAAAGAACAAGCTAAGAGACAAACAGAAAAAAGGTAAAAAGTTAATGAAGGCCAAAGGTACAGTAAATGTGCCCACAAAAGCCTTCTTAGAAGTATTTCGTGCGTAAGTTTTTGGTATTGACAATAGACAAGAATAGGTGTATATTATATAATATAAAATGGTTCTTTGAAATGATTAGATAAGCAAATTACAGCAACAAAGGAGTAGCTGAGATGGAAGAATTGATTGAGATGATTAAGGCAAAAGGGGCGCTTCCCCGCCTTCAACAAAGGATATGACCCGTGCTGATCGCCGGAGAGCTTTGAGGGCGCAAAGGGCGGCGTTCAGAGAGTTGCCCAAGGATGTCATCAGACAGTTGCCTCACGACGTGTTCGTTCAGGTCTTTACCGACCTCAAGCTCACCCGACCCTTCGGCCACGGGCGGGATCCTGAGAAGATTCCTGTCACCGACAAACGCGCAAGGCGCTATGTCCATGGCGTTGATCGCCGTGTGTGGCGGGATCATTTCCGAACGATGGATCTGAATGTTTTTCTCAGGTCAGATTCTCGGCACTTTTGCCCTGGACAGGCATCGGCCAAGGATCAGCCTACACAAGGGCCCCTGACTGCCGCTGAGGCGCTGAATCGTGCCAAAGAGCAGAAAGGCAGCATGTACAATATGGTGATACGCCACGGAGTTGGTGCCGTGACTGTCACAGCGAAATTCGTCGACGTTAGGCGCCACGCGCGCGCTGTTTAGTCCAACAGGACTTTTTCTAATCTGAACCCAATGGGCTCGTGCAAACGAGCCCTCTTTTTATACTTCAAAAGAGTCTCCCATATTTGGGATTTCAATGGGCAGAGATGGATAGGTTTTTTCTAATATAGCTTTGAAGGCGGTGGATTGAGAGGGTTCGGTGTGGACTAAAAATATTTTTTGTAGATTTTTTACGTTTGAGATATATAATAATAAATCGTTTTGGTCGGCATGGGCGGAGAATTCATTTAAGGTTTTTATTTGAGCTTTTACATTATAACTTTTTCCGTATATTTTTACCGGACTTATGCCATCTTGCAGTTTCCTACCCAAAGTATTTTCTGCCTGGTATCCTACCAATAAAATTATATTCTGCGGATTTTCTATAGCGTTTTTTAGGTGGTGTAAAACTCTTCCGCCTTCACACATTCCCGAAGCAGAAATAATTATTAGGGGGCCTTTCATATTGTTTAAGGCTTTTGATTCTTCACTGGATTTTGTATAAGTTAGGTTTTTTAATGAAAATGGTGATTCTCCGCGGTTGCCAAAATCTTTCCAAAAATCTTTATCAAAATCTTTAATAAATTTTGGGAAAATTTCAGTAATATTTTCAGCCAACGGGCTGTCTACATAAATTGGAAGAGAAGGAATTAATTTTTCATCTAAAAGTTTGTGCAACGTGTAAATAATTTCTTGCGTTCTGCCCAAAGAAAATGCGGGAAGGATAATTTTACCTTTGGTTTTTATAACAGCATTAATTACATTTTTAAAGTCTGAAGTTGCATCTGAAAGCGGTCTGTGGTTTCTGTCGCCATAAGTACATTCTGCAATAAGTGTTTGTACGTTTTCTGTTACATATTCTGGTGAACATAAAATAGGCGAGCGCTCCCTACCTAAATCCCCGGTAAAGGCAAGCGTTTTAATTGTGGCGCCTTCGGTAATTTCTAAAAATATTATAGAAGAACCTAAAATATGTCCGGCGTCATAAAGCTTAAACCGAATATTTTCATTTAGGGTTGTCCACTGATTAGTGTTTCTAAAGTATTCTATGGGTTCAAAACATTCAATAACTTTTTGAACATCGTCTGCAGTGTAAATTGGAAAAATTTCATTTTCACCTTCTTGCAAATGGCTGTTAAAATACAGGCAGTCTTGTTTTTGTATTTCGGCTGCATCTAATAAAATATATCTTGCTATTTCGGCAGTTGCGGGAGTGCAGTAAATTTTTCCGGCAAAACCTTGTTTTACTAAAATTGGCAAAGTTCCACAGTGGTCTAAATGCGCATGAGAAAGTATGACGGCATTTATGTCTGTAGCCAAGAAAGGAAGTGTGCTATTTTGGCGATTTGATTCTTCTCTTTTGCCTTGGTACATTCCGCAATCTAAAAGTAAATTGTACCCTTGTACATTAATTAAATGTTTAGAACCGGTTACATTTTGAGCTGCTCCTAAAAAATTTATTTTCATAGCTTGATTATACCCTTTTTTTGTGGTAAAGTAATTAGTATTACATAGATTGCTATGTAAAGGCATTGGGTCGTGGAGGAGTAGTACCTCGGCAGTCTCATAAGCTGCAGGCCTCCGTGCAATTCGGAGCGACCCAACAAATATGTGGTTTGTATATATAATCAAATGTAAGGATGGATCTTTGTATACTGGTTCAACCAATGATTTGAAAAAGCGGTTTGAGAAGCACAAGGCTGGGAAGGCAAGTAAGTATACTAGGTCTCACATTGCAGTGAGAATTGTATTTTTTGAAAAATATGATAATAAGATAGTAGCGTTAAGAAGAGAAAGAGAGATTAAAAGTTGGACGCGCAAGAAAAAGATAGAGTTTTTGAAAAGTTTACATCGAGGCCAGCTCGCAGTGAATAGCTCGCTGTGAACTGCCAAGATGCCGGCGTAGCTCAGTGGTAGAGCGGAGTCTTCATAAGGCTATGGTCGCAAGTCCGATTCTTGCCGTCGGCACACTTCGTCGTTTCACTCCTCAGCGTAAACTAAAAAAATGAAATGTTTTGTATATATAATTAAATGTAAAGATAATTCTTATTACACTGGCATTACATGGAGTATAGCGAAACGAATAGAAGAACATAATTCAAGAATAAAATCTTGTTTGCAAAAAAGTAAAGTTCCTGTTAGATTAGTATATTCAGAAGAATTTTTGACTAGAGAAGAAGCAGCGAAAAGAGAGAAGGAAAGAAAAAAGAGGTTTTAATCAATAGGCTACATTGATAGTTTACATCGAGGTAGTAGCCGAGATGCGGGCGTAGTTCAGCCTGGTTTAGAATGCTCCCCTGTCACGGGAGAGATCACGGGTTCAAATCCCGTCGCCCGCGCAAAAGCCAAAAGCCGTTTCAATAACGGCTTTTTAGTTGTATAATAGAGTAATCAATCATATGAATAATAAAAATCTACAACATTATTTTTTATTGGCTCTTCTTTTTGGAGTTCTTATTTTTGCTTTTTTTATTTTGCGACCATTTATTTATGCTGGTATTTTGGCACTAGTATGCGCTATTATTTTTCAACCGATTCATCAAAAAATATTAAATTTTTCTCGTGGCAGAAAGGGGCTGGCAGCTTTATTTACAACCATAGTTATTGTAGTAACCATTTTAATACCAGTTATATTTTTAGGGATAAATATTTTTAAGGAAGCCCAACAGTTCTATTTTTTTATTATAGGTGATAGCGGGAGAAACACTTTTACCAGTATTTCAAACAGTTTGGTGAGTAGCTATCAAAAATATTTTCCTTTTGAAAAAACACTGTTCATTGACGTTACTAAATATATTGAGCAAGGATTAGCGTGGTTGCTTAACCATTTTAGTAGCACGTTTAGTAACGCTTTAGGATTACTATTTAATTTTTTAATTTTCATTTTTATCACGTATTATGCTCTTAAAGACGGGCCGGAACTTAAAAAAATTGTTACTAAATTAAGCCCATTGGATGATACTGACGATGAAGCGATATTTAAAAAAATTAAAGTTGCAATAAATTCAGTAATTAAGGGCGGTCTTATTGTGGCACTTATCCAGGGAGCTTTAGTTGCAATTGGGTTTGCCATTTTTGGAGTTCCTAATATTATACTATGGGGAATTGTAGCCACAATAGTTTCTCTTGTCCCCGGTTTAGGGACATCAATTATATTAATCCCGGCAATTGTTTTTGTTTTTCTAACAGGAAATATTTTTTTAGCTCTTGGGCTTTTAGTTTGGGGGTTGGCGATAGTGGGACCCGTAGACGGTCTTTTAAGACCAATACTTATTGGCAGGGGTATAAAAATTCACCCTTTAATTATTTTCCTTTCTGTTGTTGGAGGAATAATGCTTTTTGGACCGATTGGCCTTTTATTAGGACCCCTTACCATAAGTCTTCTTTTTGCTTTTTTAGATATTTATATTTCAATAAGAGATAAAGTTCATAAAGGCGATTAGAAAACTACATTAAACTGAAGGATGTGGTAAGTTCTGTCATTAAAAACATCTTCTAATTGAGGGCCCCGTTATTCGACAGGGCGAGGGTTTTTTGGTAGGATTAAATAAAATGCAACAAAATAACGTGTTTTCTGGCCTCTCAACAAAAGAGGCAAGCGAAATTTTTAAGAAAGACGGGCCCAATGAATTACCTTCGCAAAAAAAGCAAAGCGGTTTTTTTCTGCTATTGAAGGTTTTGTCTGAGCCAATGCTTCTTTTGCTGGTTGCTGCGGCAACTATTTACTTGTTTATGGGTGAAAAAGGTGACGCCTTGTTGCTTGTTTTTTCAGTAATTGTTGTTATTGGAATTACATTTTATCAAGAGAGAAAAACAGAAAAGACTCTTGAGGCCTTAAGGGATTTATCAAGTCCCAGAGCATTAGTTATAAGAGACGGAGAACAAAAAAGAATTTCTGGAGGAGAGGTGGTTAGGGGTGATATTATTATAATGCGTGAAGGCGATAGGGTGCCTGCCGATGCTGTTGTTTTGTCATGTGAAAACCTTTGCGTTGATGAGTCTCTTTTAACCGGTGAATCAATTGCTGTTAGAAAAATAGATTGGGACGGAAAGCTCAAGCAACAAAAGCCGGGAGGGGACGATTTGCCGTTTGTATATTCTGGTTCAATGGTAATAAGCGGTCGTGGCACAGCTAAAGTAACTTCAACTGGTTTGAAAACAGAAATAGGGAAAATTGGTAAAAGCCTGGAGAAAATCAAAGATGAGGATACACTGTTGCACAAAGAAACCGCAAAAATAGTAAGAATTATGGCTTTTCTCGGGCTTATTGTTTGCGTATTTGTAGTTGTGTTTTATATAGTTGTCAAAAACAATATAATGGCGGGTTTATTGGCAGGTTTAACATTGAGTATGTCAATGTTGCCTGAGGAATTCCCCGTTGTGCTGATAATATTTTTAACATTAGGAGCTTGGAGAATTTCTAAGAAAAAAGTACTTACTAGGCGTTCGGCGGCAATTGAGACATTGGGGGCAGCAACAGTCCTTTGCACCGATAAAACCGGTACATTGACGTTAAATAGAATGGAGTTGAGCAGTTTATATGTAGAAGGGTCATTTTATGAATTGAGTGATCGTGCAACAACAGATTTGTCAGAACAATTTGAGCTACTTTTAGAGTGTGGAGTTTTAGCCAGCCAAAAAGACCCTTTTGATCCAATAGAGAAAGAATTAAACAAGATGGGAGGGTTATATTTAAAAAATACTGAAAATAAATATAAAGGGTTTGAACTAATAAAGGAATATCCTTTGTCAAAAAATTTGTTAGCGTTGTCACATGTGTGGCAGGCAAAAGAAAACAATGATTTAATTATTGCATCTAAGGGAGCTCCGGAGGCTGTTTTGGATTTATGCCACTGTGATAACAACCAAAAGCAAGAAATTATACAAAAAGTAGAAGAAATGTCAGAAAAAGGGATGCGCGTTTTGGGTGTAGCTAAGGCCCTGTATAGGGGAAGTAACTTGCCAGACAATCAGCATGATTTTGATTTTGAATTTTTGGGTCTTCTTGGGTTTATTGATCCGGTACGTTCGTCAGCTGCTGACGCGGTAAAGGAGGTTTATGAAGCTGGCATGAGAGTTATTATGATTACCGGAGATTATCCGGGTACCGCCCAGTATGTTGCTAAGAAAATAGGAATTAAAAACCCAGAAAAATATTTGACCGGAGAAGATTTGGAAAAAATAGATCACCTTGAATTAAGAGAAAAAATAAAAGATGTAAATATTTTTGCCAGAATTGTTCCAGAGCAAAAATTACTTATAGTTAATGCGCTAAAAGCAAATGATGAAATTGTGGCAATGACCGGAGACGGAGTAAACGATGCGCCAGCTTTAAAATCTGCTCATATTGGTATTGCCATGGGAGAAAGGGGAACTGATGTGGCCCGAGAAGCGTCGGCTTTGGTTTTACTTAACGATGATTTTTCCTCTATTGTTGACTCGGTCCGTCTGGGAAGAAGAATTTATGACAATCTTAAAAGAGCTATGGGCTACGTTTTAGCGGTTCACGTGCCTATTGCCGGAATGTCTGTTTTACCATTAGTTTTTGGTTTTCCACCGGTATTGTTGCCGGCCCATATTGCGTTCTTAGAGCTTATTATAGATCCTGCGTGTTCAACGGTTTTTGAGTCAGAAAAAGAAGATAAAAATATAATGAAATTGCCTCCAAGAAACTTGCGTCAACACATGTTCAATTATAAAATTGTTTCAATTAGCTTACTTCAGGGATTGGGTATTTTAATAGCAACTTTTGCTTTATTTGTTTTTGCTGTTAAAACTGGCAAAAGTGAAACAGAGGCGCGTGCTTTTGCATTTACAGCGCTGGTTATCTCTAATCTTCTGTTAATTATTGTTAATTTATCTTGGAGTAAAAATATTCATAAAATATTGCTGTCTGCTAACAAAATATTATATATTGTAATAGTTGGCGCCTTAATATGCTTGTCCTTAGTTTTATATGTCCCATTTTTTACTGACCTTTTCCATTTAGCTTCGCTTGGTTTGAAGGATTATGCAACCATTACGATTATGTCATTTATCAGCTTATTGTGGTTTGAGATTTTAAAATTGCTAAAAATAAAAACTAACTAGAGTAAGGTGTCATACAAATAATTCGTAAGTAAGTATGAAAATTCCTGCTTTAGCACCTGAGGCAGTTTTTGCTTGACAAAGATGCTACAAGGTATAGTGTGAAATTAAACCCTTGGGAATAACCGGGCAAGCATTACGCTGGCCCTTCCTAACGGTAAATGAGTTGTTCTTTGAAAGGTAGGAGGTTCTTATGAATAGTCTTCTAAACAAGAGCGAACTGACAAATGGAGTTGAAATCCATACAGATTTGCTTTCGACGGTCCCAACGGCGCTTTCCATCAAAAGAGCGCAGCGGCTTGGAAAACCGCATCAAGAACCCAACAAAGACGAGCTGGGCGTAGATGGCTGTCGCCTCTGCAATCCCGAAAAACTTGCAGGCAAACCGAAACTTGATTTCGTGGCCGGCGGGAAGGTTGCTTCGTTTCCTAATGCGGCTCCATTTCTGCCTTACGACCAGAAAGTGCTGTTTGTGTGGCACGACGACGTTGCTATACGGAAGGGCAAGATACACATAACCAAGCTTGGCGAACTGCGGAAGATTGATTTTTATTTGCTTTTGAAGGGTGTCATTGAATGCGCCCGTCGTTTCGCCAAAAACCCAATAACATCGTATGATATTCCAAGGATGGTTTTGGGGTTTAATTTCGGAAAATTGGCCGGCCAGACTATTCCTCACATCCATGCTCAATACGGATGGGACAGCCATGTCTCCCGCGAAACAATTTGCGACAGGAGACTGGGGCTGTATTACAGGGAACTGGCGCAAGAGCAATTGATCATTTACCCCCAGGATGAGAACAACGGGGAAGTCAAACTGATTGCCCCTTGGAGCCCAAGAGGCCAATATCATGTAGATTTGCATTTCGCCAGGTACGAAATCCATAAGTTCAGCGAAAGGGATATTAAGATTTTTGCCCATTTCGCCTGGCGCATTGTAAAGCATTACGTGGAAACGCTGGGAATCCAGAACATCAACATTGTTTTTATGGGTTCTCCTTTGCAAAGGGAGGTTGTGCCTGTGGTTGCGCAATTCGTTCCCCGGATTAATATGCCTGCCCTTTACGAGGTCCTTGGCGTCAATGTTGTTGACACTCCGCCTTCCGCCGTGGCAGCAAGTTTCAGGAGTATCTGCTGGCAGGAAGAGGTCAAGATTGCAGAAGCATATGATCCTGAGGAAGATTGGAAAAATCTCATTTCATAGTGTTTTCGACTGAAGATTCGTACCCCTTGGCAACGCCAAGGGGATTTTTTTATCTTAAAATTTTCGGGTTTACTGAAAGATAAGGTTGACAAAATCATAATTATAATTAATAATAGCCTTAACAACAGTTGTCCTTTGACAACAGAAAGGGTCAAATGCAAGAGAATAAGTTTCTCAGTGTTCTGGCAGGAGCCATAATCGGCTTCCTGTTTGGCATGGTGTATTACTATATGCCAACAAGCTGTCTGTTTGCCGGCCCGGTGGTCGGAGATGAGATTTTAATGCCGAAAGAATTGCATCAGATGCTTCTTTCGATTAGCGCCAAAACGGGCGGATTAATCGGAGTGATAATTGGGATATTGGGTGGTCTTTCCACTTCAATTACAATGCCGCGGGGACATATGAGTAAATCTATATCGTGCACCTGCGCGCTTGTTTGCCCAATCGTGGCATTCATCCAGCATGGTCATTTTCTTTCGGAAATGACCGCGGGAAGAATAGCAATAACCTTCTTTTATGTTGTGATGTTGCTTTTTTTGGCAATTCCCTTTGGTGCGGCGTTTAGTTTTATAGAAAGGATACGCGAGTAGCTATGAATAACAACGAACTGATTTTTTACCTTGTACTCGTTTCGACAAATTGCGTCATTGCCTATCATTGGGCAGTGTATGGATTTTTCGAGCTGGCCATACAGCGTCCGCCAAAAGTGCTTCCGTTTTTTGCGGTGCTGGTTGGGATAGGAACTGTCATGGTCGGCGGATACATGCAACGGGCAGGTTCGCTGAAACTCGAAGTTATAACTGAAAAGAATATGGCCATGGCGCTGGTTTATCTTCTTGGTCCGCCGTTGCTTGTGATGATTTTGGTCAGGTTGCTCCATATAAAAAGCGGAGTAGCCAATTACAATCGGGCCAGGGCTGCTACGCAGTTCTGGGCAGGCACCGGAAAGCTGAAGTTTGGACAAATTCTTCAAGAAGAAGGCGAGGTCCTGCGAAATTTTCCACGAGCCATCAAAGCTTTGGAATATTTTGACAAGGCTATTGAGTCCCAGAAAAAAGGGACAGTTGAGAATGTGGCAAAATCGGTTATTTCAACTGACGACCAGGAAAATTACTACGACGGATATTACAACAGCCGATGCCCTGCTTGCGGATTCTCAATTAAAATCCCGGGATCAACAGAAGGAGTTGAAGGCCAATGTACCATGTGCGGGTCAATGGTAACCGCAAAAAGGATTGGCCGAAATATATATGTTTCTGCTTTTGGAAAACTCAGCAAGAGGACTGTACTGTCTGCACAAAATAAAAAGAATATAGCAACAGCACTCGGCGAAAAAGCTCTGTTGCTGCGGATGATGAACAGGTTTGATGAAGCCGAACAGTGTGCCGCAGAATCGCTGAAGTTTGTTGATGATGCGCTTTCCGATGCACCGGACGATGTGGGGCTTTGTGTTCTAAAAAGTCTTACCATTTTCCGCGCCGCGGAAATTGCCCATGTTAAGGGAGACAAAATTAAAGCCAGAAATCTTTATCAACAATGTCTTGCCATTGACCAGTCAATTGATAACACAGGAGACAGCAATCTTGTTCAGGGCCTTTTGGCCAGCTTATAAATTTTAAATCCATGGTTTGCATACCGTGGTTTTTTTTGTGCGTTGCTTGATTTTTTCAAAATTTAATGTAGTCTTATTGTTGATGGGCAGAGAAAAGTACTCTGTCTGATCGGGCTCGTTGAAAACCAAGTTAAGACAAGGAGAATAGTTATTATGAAAGCAAAGCCATGGGCGTTGCTGTCGGTCTCCAATAAAACGGGCATAGAAGATTGTGCCCGTCGATTGGTTGCGCTGGGCTGGAGAATTATCAGCTCGGGCGGTACCGCAAAAAAACTCAAGGAAGCAGGCGTGCCTGTTAGAGATGTGGCTAAGCTGGTTGGCGGGGGATCAATTCTCGGCCACCGCGTTGTCACACTGTCGCGGGAAGTTCATGCCGGCTTACTGGCAAATGTCGACAAACAGGAAGACATGAAAGAGCTAAAGAAGCTCGGTATTCCGGTCATCAGTATGGTGATCTGTGACTTCTATCCGTTGGAGAAAACGATCTCTGAAGCTGGCGCCACTCCTGAGAGCGTGGCAGAAGGCACTGACATTGGCGGGCCGTGCATGGTCCGTTCGGCGGCAAAAGGCCTGCGGATTGTCGCCTGTACGCTTCAAGATCGCGAGGTGATTTTGCGTGAGCTTGAAGAAACCGGCGCTGTTTCGAAGGAGACTCGCCAGAGACTGCGGGCCCGCGCCGAATTCGAAGTTGCCAAGTACGTGCTCGCTTCTGCGAGATATCATGGCAATGGGCAGTTCGAAGGTTTGATGGGCGAGCTTGTGCAAGAGCTTGCCTACGGCGAAAACAAACAGAAGCCGGCGCGACTTTATAGCACAGGCAGCAAAGATCCTCTCGCACTGGAGAATTTCCATGTTGTTGAGGGGAGCACTCCAAGCTACATCAACGTGACCGACTACGATCGCGAAATCACAACACTGACGCACGTGGTAAACTACATTGGCAAGAGGGGAATTATTCCCTGTGTGTGCCTTGTTGTTAAACACGGCAATTGCTGTGGCGCCGGCATCGACATGGATAATCCGGCACAAGCGGTCCTAAATGCAGTTACAGGCGATACCACTGCTGCCATGGGCGGAGTTGTAATGTGCAACTTTAAGCTCACCAAGGATTTAGCCGGACTTATGGTTCACGCCGGCATGGAGGGCAAAACGCAAAAGTTCGACGGCGTGGTTGCCCCTGAAATCGAGGAAGGCGTCGGTGAATTTCTGGAGCGCGTGAAAGGGAAATGCAGGATGGTGGTCAATCCCCATCTCGCAAGCAGAGATCTCAAGATGGATTCTTCTCTGCAATGCAGGCCTGTGCGCGGAGGTTTTCTCACACAGCCTCGGGACAACTATGTGCCCGTGTTAGACGACAGCACGCTTGTGGCGGGAGCACGCGACAGAGACAAGGAGCTGGATTTGCTGCTTGCCGGCGCAATTGCGCGCACTGGGAACAGCAATACGATTACTGTGGTGAAAAATCGCAAGTTGCTTGGCAATGGCGTCGGCCAGCAGGACCGCGTTGGAGCTGCAATGGTTGCGTTGCTCAGGGCCAAAAAGGCAGGCAATGGAGGTGAGCTGGAAGATTCGGTTGCATGGAGCGACAGCTTCTTCCCGTATCCTGACGGACCGAAAGTGCTGACAGATGGCGGCGTAAAAACAATATTCAGCACAAGCGGAAGCAAGGCGCCGGGCGGAGGAGATCCTGCAACAATTCAGCACTGCAAGGACGCAGGTGCAAATCTCCATATGCTGGACGACGGCTGCGGAGCCCGCGGGTTCGCTGTACATTAAGCAAGGGCATCTCTGACCCAAAAAAAAAGATTGTCGTTATACGGCGGAAAAGCACGAAGCTTTTTCGCCGATTTTTTTTGTGTAAGAGTGGCTATTTGCTAAAAAATATGGTAGAGTATCTATTATGTCGGGTAATGAAATCATTGTAAAATTTTCTAATGTGTCTTTTGAGTGGGCAACAGCAAAACCAATTTTAAATGAGGCCAGTTTTTCTGTACGCAGAGGGTCAAAAATTACTTTAATGGGGCAGAACGGAGCAGGGAAAAGTACTATTTTTTCTTTGGTTACAGGCGAAGTAAAACCGGAAGGCGGAGTTATTAATATAAACAAAGACATAACTATAGCTACAGCTAAACAGGTAATTCCACGTGAAGATTTAGATTTAACTATTACAGAATTTTTTCAGAAATGTTTTAAGGAAAAAGTTTATGACATTGATAAAAGAATAGACGAAGCTTTGGAAATTGTAAACTTGTCTATGCCACATGACAGGCCAATAAAAAAGCTTTCGGGTGGACAACAGGCAAGAATTCTTTTGGCTTCGGCTTTAATACAAGACCCAGATTTGCTTTTGTTAGACGAGCCAACAAATAACCTAGATAAGGCTGGAATTGCTCATTTGGTAAAATTTATTGTTGAATATCCTAAAACTTGTATTGTTATTTCTCACGACGCAGATTTTTTAAACACTTTTACACAAGGAGTTTTATATTTGGATATTTTTTCCAAAAAAGTTGAACAATATACCGGCGACTACTTTGCAGTTGTTGCAGAAATTTCAGCAAGGTTAGAAAGAGAGAGAATGAAAAATATGAGGTTAGAAAAAGATATTTCTCACAGAAAAGAACAAGCCAACTTTTTTGCGCAAAAAGGAGGACACATGAGAGATGTTTCTTCAAAAATGAAGAAAAAAATTGAAGAACTAGAAGGTGAAATTGTAGATGTAAGAAGGGAAGATAAAACAATTAGAAATTTTTCTATTCCTTGTCAGCAGGATATTGGTGGAGTGATTTTGCAATTAGATTCTGTGGCTGTTGCAATAAATCATAAATTTGTAAACAAAAAAGTAAATATTACTTTAAATAAACATGAAAGGTTGCTTTTAACAGGGCCAAACGGAATTGGTAAAACAACTCTTTTAGAAAAATTAGCTTCGGGACATGCAAAAGGTGAGCACATAAAAGCCGGAGTAAAAATAGGATATTACAGGCAAGATTTTTCAACATTAGATTTTAATGCAACGGTTTACCAAACGCTTGCAAAAGCGCAAGCCGCAGTCCCGACCGAAGGAGGGAGAAGCGATGGCACAGAACAAGGCTTGCGTGCGCATGCAGCAGGATTTTTATTGGACGCAGAAATTCTAAAAGCCAAAATAGGGGATTTGTCCGAGGGTCAGAAAGGTTTAGTTGCCTTTGCCACAATTGCCCTAGAAAAACCGGGATTACTTGTTTTAGACGAACCAACAAATCATATAAACTTTAGACACATACCAATTATTGCCAAAGCCATCAATGATTTTGCCGGCGCCATGATTCTAGTAAGCCACGTCCCCGACTTTGTAGAAAAAATCCGAGTAGACTTCACCCTAGACCTCGGCTCGTTATAAAACATCTTATACCACTATTCATTAAGCCAAAACCAGAACTGGTTTTTTAAATATTGTTCCAGCCCATGGGTGTCTGCATGGGACAATACACCAAGATACGAGTTGAGTGACTGCTCAAGCGATTTTTTGTCTATTATTTTATTCTTATATTCTTCCACTCGGTTTTTTAATTTTTTGATAATCCGATTCTTGGTTTTAGTACGAAGCAAACGATAATGTGGCAAAACGATATAGCCAAGAAAATCTATCCCCTGACGAAATTTACAGATTGAAACTTTTTTGGGATGAAGTTTGAGGGAAAGCTTATCTGAAAGAAAAGAACTGATAGACGCGATTAAATTTTCCAAATATGTTTTATCATTAGAAATAATAACGAAATCATCTGTGTAGCGGACATAGTTTTTTACTTTTAATTTATGCTTGATAAACTGATCAAATTCATTTAGGTAGATATTGGCGAAAAGCTGAGATGTCAGGTTGCCAATAGGCAGCCCTTTTTGGTAAAAGATATTAGAGTATTCGGATGAGAAGCTATTAATAATCTTTTCTAAAAGACGTATAGTAGTAGCGTCTTTTATTCGTTTGCGGATGATACTCAACAAAATTGAATGGTCGACTGTGTCAAAGAATTTTTTAACGTCACATTTAAGAGCGAAACACGGCTTGAAATTGTTGCTACTTATTTGTCTTAGAGTTTTATCTAAAGTACTTATCCCTTTGTGCGTGCCTTTACCAGTTTGGCAAGAAAAAGAATTAGAAATAAATGTTGGCTCAAAGATTGGATTAAGTACTTTAAAAACAGCGTGGTGAAGTATGCGATCTTTAACTTCGGCTTTATGGACATGACGTTGTTTTGGGTCACGCAAATAAAATGAAGAATATGCACCATGCTTGTATTTACCGGATTCTAAATCTCTGTGAAGCTGAAAGATGTTTTCTTCAAGATTCCATTCAAATTTAAGCACATCTCGCTTCTTCTGTTTGTCGCTCTTAAATTTATCCCAAGATGAAAAAAGATTTTCTGATGAAATAATACTATTATAAATGTTTCTATAAACCTTCATATTTATGGATGAATTAGATATACCAATTTTTAAGAAAACCTATGAACTCTACAAAGAGTTTTATAGCCTGCGCAATTCTATAGCTAGACAAGACCGTTATACAATTTGGCAAAGATGTGAGAATCTAATTTTAGATATTCTCGAAAACATATTATGGGCGAGCCAATTGTTTAAAATAGAAAAGTTGCCCGTATTAGAAAAAGTCAGCCTGCGGTTAAACTTTCTACGAGTATTTTTTAGATTGTGCAAGGAAATAAAAGTGTTGGACAATAAAAAATATTGTTTGCTCCAGGAGGATGTAGATGAGATAGGCAGAATGCTTGGCGGGTGGATTAAATCTACTAAGGACCGCTAAGAAAAACTCTCTCCTAATTTGGAGAGCGTTTTAATTTCAGACGAGAAATAGAAGTTCCGAGCGGAGGCAACGCCCAAGTTGTCATTGCAATTGTCATCCCAGTTGTTGTTGACATTGAGACCCTCAGAGTCGAAGTTACCGAGGTTGACACGGTTGTCATCCGAGTTAACACTATTTGCTTGCCCTCATCTAAGTCACTGGAAATCGAGGTTTACTGCCGTTAAAAGCTTATATCCTCTTTCCCCTGTATTTTATTCGAGAGCAGTCCTTCGATAAAACTCAGGACACCTCCACCAAGGGCAAGCAAGAAGTTCTATCTCCATCTTTCTCACACGCTACCGTTATCCCTGCCTGCCGGTAGGCAGGCGTAAACAACGATACTCTGGTGATATCTCAAAAAGATGAGACGCCTGCGAGGTAAAGCCGTAACCGTACCTGCATTAGCAGACAGTTATATATTATATGATAATGGAAGAAAATAAAAGAGCCTTCCCCGAAAAAAATTTCGTAGAAGGCTCAAGGGGTCAAAAGGATTCAATCCTCAAAACCTCAAGGTTCAGGCTCAGAACTTCCGAGCGGAGGCAACGCCCAAGTCGTCAGTGCAATGGCCATCCCAGCTGCGGCTGACATCGAGACCCTCAGAGCCGAAGCGACCGAGGTGGACACGGCTGCCATCCGAGTAAACACTGGAAGTGCGAACGTAGAGCTTCTCGAAGAGACGCTCACCAGTGACCAGGAAATGGCTGATGATAGTGTAGACCATCACTTGAAGCGTGGGTACTTCGTCATCCTTGCCGATTAGAGCCTGTTGTTGCGTCCAGTTTAGAGAGGTTGAGTTGGCGACTTTGGTCTTGCAGACCAACTGCCAGCTTGTCTCACCTTGTTCGGTTGCGAAAGGCTCTTTGTCGTACCAGTCCTGTTTGGCAAACAACCGTTGGTCGTCTGGCATTTTGACCTTCGCTGTCCTGTTCCGAATCTCGATAGTCGAGAGCGGGAAAACCGCCCTGAGCACGTGCGTGTTTCTGAACCGCTCTAACTCCGCCTCTGTGGCCGGAATTGCCGAAAGAACGGCAAGTTGCCTCCGAGTCGGATTGACACCAAAGTGGCTGATAGCCTCCTCAATGCCAAAGAAGCCCTTGCCCATGATGTCACGGGCACGCTTCTGGTTGGTTGCCGGTTCAACGCCACCGTTCAAGGCGTAGTCCGCCAAGCGATCCGCAAACACGGGCTCGGCATTCATACGTTCCACGGCAACCTCGGCTTTGTCACCGAGGGCGACCATGAATTGCTGAAAGGCGCTGTGGGTTTTACCGGTTGCGATATCTGTCCATTTCATGACTCTGCTCCTTCGTTCACTGTTAGCCCTTTGATATCATCTCAGAGCGACCTGTGTTTCGGACTTACGATTCCGATTATACGTCTGTCTCCCATGAGACGAGCGGTTTACTCCGTGGGTTCCATTTTAGGGACGGAACAAAACGCTCATCTCATGTTTCTGAACCATATTTCAAGGTGCTATTTAGTTTTTTATTATATCAACATTATATTGGTATGTCAAGTTTTTTTTCGGGTTGGATTCAGTGCGGAACGTTTGACAATTTGGGGATTTTAGGATATAATTAAAATATTATGGATAAACAGACAGATACACAAATAAATGAAGTGCCGGTGAAGGCGGGAACAGAACCAACATTTAGTGGGCTGGGGATAGCTCCACAGCTTTTGGATGCAATTTCTGGGTTAGGATTTAAAATTCCAACTTCGATACAACATAAGGCAATTACACCAGCCATAGAGGGCAAGGATATTATTGGAATAGCGCAAACTGGGACAGGAAAAACTTTGGCTTTTGGAATTCCTTTGGTTCAGCAAATTTTAAAAGCTGGTAAGGGAAAAGGTTTAATTATTTTACCAACTCGTGAATTAGCTTTGCAGGTTGAAGAAACAATAAGAAAAATTGGGAGGACTTTTGGTGTAAAAACCGCAGTGCTAATTGGTGGAGCATCAATGTACACTCAGGTGCATGCATTAAGAGGCAACCCACACGTAGTTATTGGAACTCCAGGAAGAATTATTGACCACATACAGCAAAGAACTTTAAACTTGAGCGATGTGTCAGTTTTAGTTTTAGATGAGGCCGATAGAATGTTTGATATGGGTTTTGCTCCTCAAATTAAAAAAATATTAGATGTTGTGCCTAAAAATAGACAAACATTGTTATTTTCAGCAACAATGCCAGATGGTATTGTAAAAATTGCTACCCAACATATGAAGCTTCCAGTAAGAGTAGAAATTGCCAGACCGGGAACTACTGCGGAAAATGTTGAACATGAACTTTTTGTTGTAAAGAGAGAGCAAAGGCTTCCATTGCTTAAAAAATTACTTGGAGACTATAAAGGAAGCGTTTTAGTTTTTGTAAGGGTTAAACATGGAGCTAGAAAAATTTGCGACAACTTAAAAGCCATTGGAGTTTCTGCAGCAGAAATACATTCAAATAGATCACTTAACCAAAGAAAGGAAGCCCTTGAAGGATTTAAAACCGGCAGGTTTAGAGTTTTAGTGGCAACTGATATTGCTCAGCGCGGAATTGACGTAAAAAATATTGAGTTGGTTATTAACTTTGATTTACCTGAAGCCGCAGAAGATTATGTCCATAGAATTGGAAGAACTGGTAGGGCTGGAATGTCGGGCAAAGCAATTTCTTTTGCTATGCCAGAACAGGGCCAAATGATTAGAGAAATTGAAAGGTTAACTAGAGTATATTTGCCAATTTCAAAATTGCCCGATCTTACTTCTTTTACAAGCAAACAAGTAGGCGCTTCGGAAACCTACAAAGATAATTATCCTCCACGTAGAGGTAACAGACCATCATCTAATCGCTTTGGACATGCCAAAAGAAGATACTAAAGAACAATCTTTTGATGTTGCTGTTATAGGTGGCGGACCGGCTGGGATGATGTCAGCCCTAATAGCAGCAGAAAACGGGTCAAAAGTTATATTACTAGAAAAAAATAAACAGCTTGGAAAGAAGTTGCTTTTAACTGGAGGTGGTAGGTGCAATATAACCAATGCAGAATTTAATTTAAGAAAATTAGTAGAAAATTATAGTAAGGGCGGGGAATTTCTTTTCCACGCTTTTTCAGTTTTTGGGCCAGAAAAAACTATAAACTTTTTTAATAAATTGGGCATAGAGACTAAAATTGAAAAAAATAATAGGGTTTTTCCGGTGGACAATGATGCAAGAGAGGTTTTGGAAGTATTTGAAAAACATCTCAAGAAAAATAAAGTAGAAGTATTATTTAATTCTGAAGTAAAGGACATTGTTTGCGCTAAAAATAATATAAAAAAAATAGTTTTACAAAACGGAGAAGTTACAGCTAAGAAGTATATCATTTGCACCGGAGGAAAATCATATTCTTTGACCGGTTCAGACGGAGCAATTTATAAACTGGTTGAGAAACTTGGGCACACTATTGTGCCACCAACTCCTGCTTTGGTTCCAATTTCTTTAAAAGATGAATGGGCTAAAAAGATGCAAGGAATAAGCTTAAATAATTTAAAAATAATTGTTATTCAAAATAACAAAAAACAATTTTCAGAACAGGGAGAAATATTATTTACTCACTTTGGAATTACAGGACCCGCTATTTTAAATATAAGTGGGAAAGTAGGTGATTTGCTTGGAAAGGGCGAGGTTACAATAGTATTTGACTTATTCCCTGATTTGAATTACCAAGAGGTTTTGAAAGAACTTGAGGATATTTTGGTAAGATATCCCAATAGAACAGTTAAAAATATATTGTCGTTTCTTGTACCCGAAGGATTAGCGGAAGTTTTATGTGATATGGCCCAAGTAAAAAGAGAAAAAATAGCAAACAATATGTCAAAAATTGAAAGAGCTTCTGTGGCAAAAACTTTAAAGAACATTGAAGCAACCGTAAGCGGCCTCTTGGGCTGGGACTTGGCTCATGTAACAATGGGAGGTGTTTCTTTAAAAGAAATAGACCACAAAACAATGAAGTCAAAAATAATTGGTAATTTATACTTTGCAGGAGAAATAATAGACATAGATGGTAAAAGCGGAGGATTTAATCTGCAGTCCTGCTGGAGCACCGGATATTTGGCCGGAAAAAGCGCCACTATTTTTTAAGTTAATTTTTTAGTATAATAGAACAATGATACTTTGGTTATTGATAGCAATTTTGGCTTATTTATTTTTTGGGCTTGCTTCTTTTGGGGATAAGCTGGTTTTGGCTGGCAAACCTAAGCCTAATTCTTACACTTTTTATGTTGGCGCGTTGGGTCTATTTGTAGTTTTGTTAATACCTTTTGTGAGTCTGAGGCTTCCAAACCAGCAAGAGCTTATCTGGGTTATTTTAGATGCAATTGTGCACGTTGCTGGGTTGTATACAATGTTTGTTGCTTTGGAAAAGTTTGAAGTTTCAAAAGTTGTATCAACAATTGGAGCTACTCAACCTATATTTATTTTCATTTTTACTTGTTTTTTTTGGGGACCACAAATAATACCGGCAATGGATATTCTGGCGTTTGTCTTACTATTTTTAGGAAGCGTTGTTATTTCTTTTGAAAAAACTCCCCAAATTACCATTAGTTACCTAAAAGTCA
Organism: Candidatus Staskawiczbacteria bacterium; assembly: GCA_026395215.1. GTDB lineage: Bacteria > Patescibacteriota > Minisyncoccia > Minisyncoccales > Staskawiczbacteraceae > XYD1-FULL-39-28. The sequence continues at coordinate 37,329 of JAPLZC010000010.1, read as the reverse complement.
CAATTTTTTCCTCTTTAATGTTTTCCTTGGACTACATTTTTTCCAAGTTTGTTTTTTTAGGCCAGTCATTTTTGCCAGGAGTCATTTGGATAAGGATATTTGTTTTCCTTTTTGTGTTAGTTCTGCTTATTTCAAAAAAATCACGGCAGGATATTTTTTGCCATCAGCTTGTTTCAGATAAAAAGACGCAGATAAGCTTTTTCTGCGCTCAGGCCTTTGGCGGAATTGCTAATTTTTTGCAGAGCCTTGCCATATCTTTAGCCCCAATTATATTTTTGGCAACAGTTAACTCTTTGAGAGGTATACAGTATGTTTTTCTATTTATAATAACGTTATTTTTTTCGTATTTTTTTCCCAGAGTTTTGAAAGAAGAGCTATCTAAAAGAATAATTATCCAGAAAGTGGTTTCAATTATCTTAATTGTCGCTGGATTAGCCATTTTAGTAGCATACTAAAAATCCAAACAAAAAACGCCCCTTTTAAAGGACGTTTTTTTGTTACCAGATTATGATAGATGTTTTGAAACTAATTTTGTCATTTCAAACATATCTACTACTTTCTTTCCGCCAAAGACAACCAATAATGTTGCGTCGCCTTTTATGTTTCTTTTGGCTTTTGGATCTTGTAATCCATTTTTCTTAATATATGCCCAAAGTTTTTTTACAACTTCGCTTCGTGGCATAGGACCCTTTCCTACGACTGCCTCTAATTCGGCAGTTAACTTCATTGGCTTCATGAAAGCCGAATTTGCCTTTTTTGCTGGCATTTTGTTATGATTCGATTAGTTTTGGGGGTAAGCCTCCACTAAACCGAAAATTAATTTTTTAATATTATTAAGTGCTTATACTATAATATTGGCATATCTCCCTAGGGAATGCAACCCGACCCATTGACACGATTTTAATAATATGCTATAATAAATAAAGAGAGGATTGATTCTGGTAAGGTGCCAGCGTTGGTTCTCTCAGCAACACAGTTACAGGAGAGGTTTATGAAACGCACGGTTCTGTCTATGATTACGTTGGTCGTCCTGCTGGTCATCTTGACCGGCGGATGTGCCTCGGTGGGCTCCAACGAGTCCGATGATGGGGTATACGACTACAAGCGAATGCCGGGTCACATACCCGGCGTGGTCGAAAGCCAGGAGCCCGTCAACCAGACGGGTGACGTCCCGAAGTTTGGGACGTATGTAAACGTGGTCTATACCCACGGGTATGAGACCAAGGGTCCGTATAGGACCACTGTGGCATGGAAATATGTCGGGAAGGAAAAAGTAACTTCCTTTGCGTTCGACGGGGAGTCATCCCTTGTCGGACTGTCGAAGGAGTTCGACCATACCACAGCTTTCATCGTGGCGGAGGGTCGAAGAAGCGGTCTCCCGATATTATACAGATACTCGGAGCAGTAGGCCCTCCTGCGGCAGGCAGGAGATGGTTGATAGGAGCGTGTGCACAATGGCACGCTCCTCTTTTAATACAAAATTATCCCCAGTTTGGGTCTTGATTTGCCCAATAGTTAGGAGTATAATTAAGTAATATATATATCGCTACGCTACGTAAACTTATGAGTAAAAAAATAGTTATAAATGACCCTAATGAGGGTGTTTTGATTGGAGAATTGGAGGCTAGGACAGACATTAAGGCAGAAAGGATAAAGCGGCTTCTAAAACTTCCAGACCTAACAAAAAAGAAGAACTCTCCTGTTAAAATTGTTGTAGACAAAATAATTGAATTACCTATATTTAAAGATTTTGACTTGGTTGATTTTCCGAGAGTTGTTTCGGTTCAAGATGAATTTGATGCTTTGAATTTTCCTAAAAACCATCCCGCGAAGAGAGAAACAGATACATTTTTCTTGGATTCCACAAATCATTTACGAACACAGATGACTGTTATGTGGCCTTATTGTTTAAGAGATAAGGATTTTTTGGAAAAACTAGAAAAAGATGGTTGCGTTGCTTCTCTAGCTCCGGGGATTGTTTTTAGAAAAGATGAAATTGACAGAAAACATTTTCCAGCTTTTCACCAGATAGATTTTTTATACATTTGTAGAAAAGACCAAAAAATTATTACAGTAAAAGATTTAGAAAATGTCCAGGCAGACTCCATAAAAGCTATTTTTGGACTGGATTTAGAGTACAGGTTTTTGGCTGACTCTTTTCCGTTTACAGATCCTTCCATACAAGTAGAAATAAAATTCAATGATCAATGGATGGAGGTTACCGGTGCTGGGTTGGTTCACACTCAATGCCTTAAAAATTTTGGTATAGACCCAGAAATATATAATGGCTGGGCTTTTTCTTTTGGAATAGAAAGATTAGCTATGATAAAAATGGGAATTAATGATATTAGGGTTTTTTGGTCAGAGGACCCAAGAATTACTAGTCAGTTTAAAGATATAAACAGCAAGTTTAAAGAAGTTAGCAAATATCCGGAGACATCGCGCGATATTTCGTTTATAATAGATAAATCTATAAACTTAAATAATTACTACGAGATTGTCAGAGACTTCGCCGAGAACCTAATTGAGGAAGTAAAATTAGTTGATGAGTTTGAAAATGACGAAAAGTTCGGCGCAGGCAAGAAAAGCTACACCTTTAGAATTGTCTATCGTTCACCAGAACGCACTTTAACCAGCGAAGAAGTAAACAAAATCCAAGAAGAAATTAGAGAAGAAACCAAAAAAGAATTAAACGCAACTATAAGGTAAAATAATTAAATAAACATGAAGCTAAACATTAAAGAAGCAGACGAGCCAAAAAAAGTAGAAAAAAAGCCTGCACCGGCAAAGGTTGAAAAGAAAGAGGAAAGAAAAACAGAAGTTGTAAAAGAGAAGGTAGAAGCAAAAAGTGATGTTAAGCCAGCGGAGGCTAAAGAAGCTAAGAAAACTAGGAAAGATGGGGAGTATACTGCTAAAGACATTTATGTTCTAAAAGGACTAGAGCCTGTTAGGTTGCGTCCCGGAATGTATATTGGGTCTACGGGAGTTGATGGGTTACATCACTTGATTTGGGAGGTTGTAGACAACTGCTTGGACGAGGCAATGGCAGGATATGCCAAAAATATTGAGGTTGTTTTGTTGCCAGATAATAGAGTAAAAATTTCCGATGATGGTAGGGGAATTCCGGTTGAAAAACATCCAGACACAGGAAAATCTACACTTGAAACAGTTTTAACAACCTTGCATGCTGGAGGAAAATTTGGTGGAGAAGCTTATAAGGTTTCCGGAGGTTTGCACGGAGTTGGTATTTCTGTTGTATGCGCTTTGTCTACATATATGCTTAGTCATGTAGAAAGAGATGGCGGAGCTTATGAACAGGAATATTTTAGAGGAGTTCCAAAAGGAAATGTAAAAAAAGTTGGAGATTCAAAAAAGACAGGAACAACCCAAACCTTTGAATATGACCCGACAATTTTTACGGGAAGTGACCTTAAATACGATCCAAAAAAGATTTTAGCTCACTTGCGTCAGCAGGCCTATTTGACCAAAGGCGTGAAGATATCATTTAAAGATGAAAGAGTAAAAGGCGAGGTCTCAAGTTATACTTTTTATTTTGAGGGAGGAGTTGCTTCATATGTAAAATATTTGGTCCAAAGTAATACTCCACGTCACCAAAATATTTTTTCTGTTGCAGTTGAGAAAGATAAAATTTGGGTGGAAGCGGCCTTTCAGTATACACAAGAAATGGAATGTACCGAGGAGTCTTTTGCCAATAATATTTATACAGTTGAGGGTGGAACACACATTTCCGGATTTAGAACGGCTTTAACTAGATCTTTGAATGACTACGCAAGACGAGAGGGATTTTTGAAAGAAAAAGATGAAAATTTTACAGGGGACGATGTAAGAGAGGGTTTAACCGCTGTTGTTTCTGTTAAAATACGCACTCCGCAATTTGAAGGCCAAACAAAAGCCAAACTGGGAAACCCAGAAGCTAAAAATGCAGTGGAAGCTGCCACAGCCGAAGGTTTGTCTGATTATTTGGAGAGAAATCCATCAGATGCAAAATCTATTGTAGAAAATTGTTTGTTGGCAACCAAAGCCAGATTGGCCGCAAAAGCTGCTAGGCAAACAGTTTTGAGAAAAGGAGCCTTAGAAGGGTTGGCTTTGCCGGGAAAATTAGCAGACTGTCTTTCCAGAAAACCGGAAGAGTCGGAAATATATATTGTTGAGGGAGATTCTGCCGGAGGTTCTTCTAAAATGGCGCGTGATAGAAGATTTCAGGCAATTTTGCCTTTAAGAGGAAAGATTTTAAATGTGGAAAGAGCAAGATTGGACAAAATGCTAGCTTCAAAAGAAATTAAAGCTTTAATTATTGCCATGGGCACGGGAATTGGTGAGGACTTTGATATTGAGAAGTTAAGATATCATAGAATTGTAATTATGACCGATGCTGATGTTGATGGAGCTCACATTAGATGTCTTCTTATAACATTTTTTTACAGGCACTTTAAACCAATTGTTGAAGCCGGACACATTTATATTGCTCAACCGCCTTTGTACAAAATTTCTTATGGCAAGAGCAACCAATATGCCTATTCAGACGCGCAAAGAGATAAAATTTTGAAAGAAATCGGCAAGACCAATCCTGTAATCCAGAGATATAAAGGTTTGGGAGAAATGAATCCCGAACAGCTTTGGGAAACAACAATGAATCCCGAAAACAGAACCTTATTGCAGGTTGCAGTTGAAGAGGGCCATGAAGCCGACAAAACATTGGATATTCTAATGGGCGAAGAAGTTGAACCAAGAAAGAAATTCATTCAAACCCACGCCAAAGCCGCTAAAAACCTAGATATATAAAAATTATGGTATTTGATCAATTAAAAAAAATAAACGAGTTGAGAAAATTGCAGGATTCTTTTAAAAAAGAAAAGACAATTGTTGAGAGAGATGGGATTTTGGTTGAGATGAACGGGAACTTTGAAGTTACTGGAGTAAAGTTAAATCCGACTTTAGATACAGAAAAACAACAAAAACTTTTAAAAGAGTGTCTAAACGAAGCCCGAGAAATAATCCAAAAACAAATGGCCAAAACCCTAATGGCCTCCGGCATCAGTTTCTAATAATCGCTCGGCAACAAACTTTTTTCGGTAAGCAGGAACTCGCTTTGCCCTTCGACTTCGCTCAGGGCAAGTCGACCTGGGCGTTTCCCGCAAACGGGATCCCGCTGTGGCGGGACAAAAAGTTTATTGCCTCGCTCTTATTCTTGACAATGGGAAACATATCGGCTATTATTAGGGTACAAACATAAATAAGCCGCCGCGGGCGGTTTTTAAGAACCGCGTGAAACACGCTTAATCCGAATTATGTGAATTAAATCCGAATGCCACAAATATGTATTTGAAGCATTAGGATAAATTTGTAGATTAGGATTATATTTTATGACAATTATACAAAAAATAAAAGAGTTTTTTAAAGAGGTTTTGGTTGAGATGAAAAGAGTCAGCTGGCTTTCAAATAAAGACGTTTGGAGATACACAGCTATTGTGCTGGGAATTACCATTATAGTCTCGGCATTTTTAGGCGGGTTAGATTTTATTTTCTCGGACATTATTAAAATTTTCATTATAAAATAAAATGCCAAAACAAGTTATAGAACAGGAAAAAAATTGGTACGTTATCCATACATATTCTGGATATGAAGACGCAGTTGCTAAAAACCTTAAACAAAGGATTGAGTCTTTGGGTATGGAAGGTAAAATTTTTAATGTTATAGTACCTAAGGAAAAGAAAATAAAGATTAAAAACGGAAAGAGAAAAACAGTTGAGGAAAAAATTTACCCGGGTTATGTGTTGGTTCAAATGGTGGTTGATGATGAATCTTGGTATGTTGTTAGAAACACTCCAAGGGTTACAGGATTTTTAGGAGCAGGAACCACACCAATTCCAGTTTCTGCGCCAGATATGGCAGATTTAATGAAAAGGATGGAAATGGGCGAGCCGGAGTTTACAATTGACTTTGAGGTTGGTGCCAATGTTAAAGTTGTTGATGGCCCATTCAAAGGATTTGATGGAAAGGTTTCTGAAATTGATAAAGAGAGAGGAAAGATCAAAGTGTTAGTAAATATGTTTGGCAGAGACACCCCAGTAGAATTAGATTCATTACAAATAAAAAAAGTAGAATAACATCAACGAATAACAAATCAGATACGAATGTACGAATTCGCAAATTAGTAAAAAATTCGTAATTCGCTGATGAAATTTTTCGGAAAAAATTTATGGCAAAAGAAATTAAGGCTAAAGTAAAAGTACAAATAGCTGCGGGAAAGGCAACTCCAGCTCCTCCAATTGGACCAGCATTGGCTCCACATGGATTAAACATTGCAGAGTTCTGCCAAAAGTTTAATGCAGCAACACAAGCAATGTCAGGGTTTACAATTCCAGCCGAGGTTACAATTTATAAAGATAGAACATTTACCTTTATATTGAAAACACCCTTAGCATCTGAATTAATTAGAAAAGCTATTGGAATTGAAAAAGGATCAGGCACACCAAATAAATTGAAAGTTGGTAAAATCACAAAAGCCCAACTTAAGGAAATAGCAATAAAGAAAATGCCAGACTTAAACACCACAGACATTGAGCAAGCTATAAAAATTATAGCCGGCACCGCAAAAAACATGGGTGTAGAAGTTATTGGATAATACGCAACAAAACTTTAAAAAATCAAGCGTTAAAAGCGCTTGATTTTTGTTTTGCAGAAGTGTTAAAATGGGATTACATAATTAAACTAAAATAATTTATGGAAGAAGTTCAACCATTGCCAGAGTCATTAAAAATAGCCGCTGCAACACCAGCTCAAATCTCAAGCGGGGGAAAATATGTTCGTCCGGCTTGGGATGATTATTTTTTAAATTTGCTGGACAGGGGTAGGAGCGGGTCGGTAATTGTAAGCCCAATGCACACTATTTTGGCTACAGGATACGCAGGTTCTCCTCCGGGACAGCCACATTGCGATGAGGTGGGGCATTTAATGCACACAGTTATTCATGAAGACGGTTCGCAATCACAACACTGCGTAAGAACTTTGCATGCCGAAGAAAATGCAATTTTGCAGTGCGCCAAAGATGGAATAAGACTTGAGGGTGCAACAATTTACTCTAAAATGGTTCCTTGCAGGAATTGCGCTATGAGAATTTTGCGCGTTGGGATAAAAAGAGTTGTAGCCCAAAAAAGATATCACGCCGACGGCGCCTCAATGGATTTGTTTGCAAAAGCCGGAGTAGTTGTGCAGGTAGTCGACAACTCAGTAGAACAATATAAAAATCAGTAAAATGGCAAACAAAGACGACGAGCAAGTTTTAGTTGTAAAATCAGAAATACTTTTTGCTGATGGCAGATGGCAGGGATTAAAAACTGATAACCTAGATTATTACGTTGATTTAATAAGAAATAATTGCGAGTTTAGAAGAAGGGGAGATATGGAAACAGATCTTTCTTACCAGCAAATAATATCTTATATACTTTTTAATTATCAGAACAAGTATTTTTTATACAGATATCTTAAACAAGCCTACGAACAGAGATTGATGAATGACTATATTGTTGGTGTTGGAGGACACATAAATAAAGAAGACGTAAAACCAGGAGAAGATATTATAGAAGCTGGCGTTGAAAGAGAGTGGGAAGAGGAAGTAACCTATAATGGTAATTTAACTAAAAAATTAGTAGGAATTCTTTGTGATAATAGGCGACCAGTAGAAAGAGTACATTTAGGTTTAGTTTATGTTTTTGAGGGAGACAGCCCCAATATTTCAGTGAAAGAAACCGACAAAATGACAGGTGAATTAGTGACCTTAGAAGATATAAAAGGAAAAGTTGAAGGAATAAATGAAGGCTGGGCACCACTGCTCTACGAAGAATATTTAAGTAAATTAATTAAATAATAACTATGAAAAAAATAATTGGGTTAATTGGGGAGATGGGGGCGGGGAAGGATACGTTTTGTGATTTTGTGAGAGCAAATTATCAAAATGTTTATTTCCTAAAATTTTCCGACGCTCTTACGGAGGTTTTAAAAATGTTTTTTGATGAAGTTAAAAGGGAAGACCAACAATGGTTGAGCTCGGCTTTGCGTGAAAGGTTTGGGCAAGATATTTTGGTAAAGGCGCTTGTCAAAAAAATTGAGAAAATTAGCGACGGAATAATTATTTTAAATGGCGTAAGACGTCCTGATGATTTTAAGGCCTTAAAATCAATTGGCGGGAAACTTATTTATGTTACAGCTGACCAAAAATTAAGATGGGAAAGGGTAAAGACAAGAGGTGAGAAAGCAGATGACGATGTCCCATTTGAGAAATTTGTTGAAATGGGCAAAGCCGAAGCTGAATCTTTAATTACCACAATAGGAGCCGAAGCCGACCTAAAAATAGAAAACAACAGTTCCAAAGAAGACCTATACATAAAAATAAAAGAATCCATAGATTCAATTTAATGATAAAAAGTGATTATTTGGGGAAATTTATTGTGGTGGAGGGGTTGGACGGGTCGGGAAAATCGGCTCAGATTAAGTTGCTTGTGGATTATTTGAAGGAGCAGGGGAAAGATGTGGTAGAAACCAAAGAGCCTACAATAGACTCTGAGGCCGGCAGGAAGATAAAGCAGGCACTAAGAAAAGAAATTATTGTAGAACCGCTGGAATTACAGAAGCTGTATGTGCAAGATAGAAAAGAGCATTTGGAAAATAAAGTTATTCCGGCGTTAAAAGAGGGAAAGTTTGTTGTTTCCAGTCGTTATGATTTTTCAACTTTTGCTTATGGTCATTCCGATGGATTAGATGTAAATTTACTGGTAGAATTAAATAAAGAATTTTTATTGCCAGACCTAACTATAATAGTTGATGTTTCTCCGGAATCTTGCGTGCAAAGAATAGAAGGCCGAGGCGAGCCCAAGGAATTGTTTGAGCAAAAAGAAAAACTAACCAAGGTCAACGAGATTTACAAAAAAATCCCATCAATGTTTGCGAATGCTATGATGGTAAACGGCGAACGTCCTATTTTGGATGTTTTTGAAGATGTTAAAAAAGAAATTATTAAATTAGTGGGTTAGCAATGTATCCAGCGAAAATTAGGTCTAGATGTATAAGATATATCATGACCTAATTTTCGAGGCAACCTTGTTCGCCTCGCTCACAAGGCCGTGAAACAATATTTGGATTTACTTAAAAAAATAATGGATGAGGGGACTGATAGGCCGGATAGAACTGGGGTGGGGTCTAGGGCTGTTTTTGGGCAGACTATGAGGTTTGATATGAAAGATGGGTTTCCGGCTGTAACAACAAAGAAGCTGGCTTTTGAGACTATGAAGGCAGAGTTGTTGTGGTTTTTGTCGGGGAGTAGTGATAACAAAAAGCTTAATGAAATGGGTTGTCATATTTGGGATGGAAACGCAACGGCAGACTATTGGAAGCCAAAGGCAAAGTTTGAAGGAGATTTGGGCAGGGTTTATGGAGTGCAGTGGAGAAGCTGGAAGTCGCCATATACAGACATACCAATTGACCAAGTGATAAATGTTATAAATCAATTGAAGAAAGATCCAAATGACCGAAGAATTATTATTTCTGCCTGGAACCCAGCCGAATTAGACATGATGGCTCTTCCACCGTGCCACTTATTATGTCACTTTTTTTGCGTTAACAAAAAGTTATCTTTGTTAATGTACCAAAGAAGTTGTGATACATTTTTAGGAGTGCCGTTTAATATTGCTTCTTATTCTTTGTTATTGCACATGGTGGCACAAGTTACCGGTTTGGAAGCCCACGAGTTTGTACACATTTTGGGAGACACACATATTTATTTAAATCATTTTGAGCAGGTAAAAGAACAAATGGCCCGTGAGCCATATCCGTTGCCAAAAATTTGGTTAAATCCCGAGATTAAAAATATATTTGATTTTAAAATGGAAGATATAAAATTAATAGATTACAAATACCATCCGTCTATAAAGGCGCCAATGGCAGTTTAATAATACTATGATATCAATGATTGCCGCGGTTGCAGAAAATAGAGTAATTGGGAACAAAAATACTATACCTTGGAATTTTCCACCATATAAAATGGCTGGTGATTTCAAATACTTTAAAGAAACAACCTTGGGTAAAACGGTTGTTATGGGGTTGAATACTTTTAATTCAATTGGTGGCAAACCCCTACCAGGCAGAAAACATGTTATATTAAATATGGACGTAAATTATGTAGCTCCAGAAAATTGTGTTGTGGCTCACAGCATAGAAGAGGCGCTGAAGATTATCGAGCATGACCCTTCGACAAGCTCAGGGCAAAAATCAGAGATTTTTGTTTGCGGTGGAGCTTCAGTGTACAGACAATTTTTGCCAATGGCCCAAAGATTATATTTAACCTATGTCCACGCCACCCCCGAAGGCGACACCTATTTCCCCGAAGTTAACCCAGCCGAGTGGAATGAAGTAAGCCGAGAAGACCACAAATCCGACGAAAAAAATTCATTTGATTATTCATTTGTAGTATTAGAAAGAAAGAATTAACATAGTTTATATGGCATACAAAGTTACAATTGGGTTGGAAATACATGCGGAGTTAAAGACTAACTCTAAAATGTTTTGCGGGTGTAAAAATGACCCAGATGAGAAAAGGCCAAATTATAATATTTGTCCTGTTTGTACTGCGCAACCGGGAGCTTTGCCTGTGGCTAATGAAGAAGCAATAAAAAAGGTTATTAAAACCGGGCTGGCTTTAAATTGTAAAATTGCTACAGATTCTAAATTTGATAGGAAGAATTACTTTTATCCGGATCTGCCAAAAGGATATCAGATTTCTCAGTACGACCAACCACTCGCCAGCGGTGGCTGGCTTGAAATCCGAAATCCGAAATCCGAAATCCGAAAAATTAGAATAACAAGAATACACCTTGAAGAAGACACTGGGAGTTTAATGCACCCAGAGGGCGCAGATTACTCTCTAGTGAACCTAAATAGGGCAGGAGTGCCTTTGATGGAGTTGGTAACTGAACCGGATATTACTTCGGGAAAAGAGGCTAAGGAGTTTGCCGAAGAATTGCAGAGAATTTTTAAATATTTGGGAGTTTCTGATGCTAATATGGAAAAGGGGCAGATGAGAGTAGAGGTAAACATTTCTATAAGTAAAACAAAAAAGCTTGGTACAAAAGTTGAGATTAAAAATTTGAACTCATTTAAAGTTGTAGAGAAAGCAGTGGATTTTGAAATAAAAAGGCAGGAAGAACTTTTGGAAGCGGGAGAAAAGGTAGTGCAAGAAACACGGGGATGGCACGACAAAAAAGAAATTACGTTTTCGCAAAGAGAAAAAGAAGAGGCACATGACTACAGGTATTTTCCTGAGCCAGACCTACCTCCAATGCATTTTGAGGAGGAATATATTATTAATATAAAAAATACTATGCCAGAATTACCAGAACAAAAAAGAGAAAGATTTAAAAAAGAGTTTGGTTTGGACGAAGCCTCAATTGAGTTTTTTGTTACTAACAAAGAGTTAAGTGAATATTTCGAAAAAGTCGTTTCTGAGTTTGAAGCATGGACTAGTGAGGAGGAAATAGGTGAGGCACATAAAAAAGCCTCTAAATTGGTGGCTAATTACTTAATATCGGATGTGCAGGGATTATTAGTTGGGACAGAGTTTTCAGAGGCCGAGTTCAAAATTACTCCGGAAAATTTTGCTGAGTTTGTAAAAATGATATATAAAAATGAAATCTCAAGCAAAATTGCTAAGATGGTTTTGTTGGAAATGTTTGATAAAGGTACTGACCCGTCAGATATTGTAAAAGACAATAACTGGGGGCAAATGTCTGATAGCTCTGGGCTTGAAACAATTGTAAGTGAGGTTATCTCAAACAGCCCTAAAGCAATTGAAGACTATAAAGCCGGTAAACAAAACGCTGTGCAGTACTTAACTGGTCAAGTAATGGCCAAAACCAAGGGAACAGCCAACCCAAAGATGGTGGGTGAGATTCTAGCCAAACTATTGACAAAGGTCTAATAAGGTGCTATAATTAATGAGTACAATAGTTCCTTAAAAACAGCGGTTTTAGCACAAGCTCTTCGACACGCTCAAGAGTTTCTGGCTCAAACCGCTAATACTGGCGGAAAACAAAGAAAGGTACTCCATGAAGACGACAATCACACTCCCGTGTTGGCTGATTACCACCGTCGAGGTGGCAGAGGCGCTGGCAAACGTTGCCATTGGCATTGCCTGTTGGATTGGCTTCGGCATTGGATGTCTTACAACTGCCGTTGCAGGGGGCACCCTTGCCCTCGCCGTCATTGGCTTAGGCACAGAAAGCCTGGGAATTCTACTCCCATGGCTGACCGGCCTGCTAGGCCATGGACGAATCCTACTGGTTAGTTTCCTAATGTTTGGGTTCACACCCTACGTCCGAGACGTTATCGGGTGGCCCAGGATCAAACTGGAAAGGAAACCAGAATTTTAGAGGTCATCTCCCACGAATGGGGGAAGGACGAGGCTCACACGTCGTAAGTGTGGGCCTTTTCAATTACAGAAATTTTTTGATTAATTTTTCGGCTTCTTTATAGTTTTTTATCCAATTCACTTTTTTATCTGCGTTGAACCAGGTCATTTGGCGCTTGGCGTAATGCCATGTGTTTATTTTCATATTTTCTAAAGCCTGCTCCAAAGTGATTTTTTTATTTAAATAATCAATAATTTCTCTATATCCAATTGCATCAAATGCAATTTGGGCTTTGCCGTATTTTTTTATTAAATTTTTTACCTCGTCAACCAAGCCTTCTTTTACCATTTTATCTATACGAAAATTTATTCGTTCTTTTAGTTTTTCCTTTTGAGTTAAAATACCTATTTCCAAAACATCAAAAAGTGGTTTGCCAGATTTCCTTTGTGAAGAAAATGGTTTTTTAGTTAGTAATGTTATTTCTAGAGCCCTTATAACTCTTCTTGGATTTTTTGGATCTACAATATAGGCTGCCTCCGGGTCGAGTTTTATTAATTTCTCAAAAACAAAATTTAATCCCTTCTTTTCAATTTCTTTTTCAATTTTTTGACGCAAAATAGGATCAGCCTCAACTTGTGGGATATCAAGATTTTCTACAACAGATTTTATGTAAAGCCCTGTGCCACCGGCCATAATTGGCGTTTTTCCTCTTTTATGAATGTCTTTGATTATTTTTATAGCGTTTTCTTTATACTCGGCAACACTGTATAGTTCGTTTGGGTTTTTTATATCTATTAACCAGTGCGCCACGCCCTCAACAATACAACTTGGCCCCGCCATTCGACGGGGCTTCGCCTGCGGGCTCGGTTTTGCAGTTCCAATGTCCATTCCTTTGTAGATTTGCCTTGAGTCAGCGGAAACTATCTCGCCGTTAAATTTTTTGGCCAGCTTAATAGACAAGGCGGTTTTCCCTGAGGCGGTAGGTCCTAAAATTACAATTAGTTTATTCATTTGATTATTTTGCCCCTTAGCGACCACGCTAAAGCTTCTGTTATTTTTGCTTTTATTATTTCTCCAATTTGGTATTTATCGTTGTTTATTTCTATAGTCTTGTATTCTTTTGTTTTTCCAAAAAGCCTGCCATCTTTTTTAGAATCAATTAAAACTTCAACTATTTTCCCAATATATTTTTTGTTATTTTCTAATGCGGTTTGTTTTAGAGTTTCGTTGAGAACTTTTTCTCTTCTCTTTTTCTCGTCCCATGTAACATCATCTTTCAATTTTGCCGCAGCAGTTCCAAATCGTGGAGAGTATTTGTTTATATAAGCCATGTCATACTTTGTGTCTTTAAATAGCTGGACAGTGTTATTAAATTGTTTTTTCGTTTCCCCTGGAAAACCGACAATTATGTCTGTAGACAGGCAAATATCAGGTATTTTTTTTCTTAACTCTTTAATTTTATTTTTATATTCTTGCACCGTATAATGCCTGTTCATTAACTCTAAAATTTTGTTATCGCCAGATTGTATAGGTAGGTTTAAGTACGGAGTAATTTTTTCACACTTTGCCATAGCTTCAATAACATCGCTGTTAAAGTCTTTTGGGTGTGAAGATGTAAAGCGTATCCAGAAATTTCCGGGAATATTATTTATTATTTTAAGTAGAGCAGGGAAGCTGGTTTTGCCGTCTTTATAGCTGTTGACGTTTTGGCCGAGTAGCCAAATTTCCCTGTAATTATTTTTTACGAGATTTTTTATTTCAGAAATTATTTTGCTAGAAGATCTGGAAATTTCTCTTTCACGGGCGTAGGGAACAACACAGTAAGAACAAAAATTATTGCATCCGGTCATAATTGGCACAGTAGCAGAAAACTTAGAGGAATGTTTTGGGGTAATATCTAGGTAATTATCTGTTTGCGGTCCCGACTTCCTCGAGGATCCACAATTGCCTAGCAATTTGGATATATTCTTAATATCTTTTATGTCTATTACATAATCAAATAAATTTAAAAATATTTTTTTATCTTTTTTAATTACGCAACCGGTCAAAATAGTTTTTAAGCCGTGATTTTTCTTTTTTATTTCTTTGAACTTTTCGACAATGCCAAAAACTCGGTCTACTGCCGATTTACGCACCGAACACATTACCACAGCAACCAAGTCAGCCTCGTTTATGTTCGCGGTTTGCGTATATTTCATAGACTCTAAAACAGCAGAAACCCTCTCCGCGTCCGCAATGTTCATTTGGCATCCAAATACAATTATGTGATATTTCATAATATTCGTATAATACAATAAATTAGCTGTTTTGTGAAGCTGTTGTACTTTGGTTTTGATAGGTGTAAACTGATATTATATAATTTAAATAACTAATAAAACAATGTGTGGAATTATTGCTTATTTTGGGAATAGAAAGGCGGTGCCGGTTTTGATAGACGGGTTAAAGAAGTTGGAGTATAGGGGATACGATTCAGCCGGAATTTGTCTTTTGAATGAAGGGGTGCCTGCAGAGCAGGGTCTCCTTTATGTTGCAAAAGTTAAGGGGAGGGTTTCAGAATTGGAGAAAATTATACCAAGCTCGGAAGTATCTAAAATAGGAATTGCCCATACCCGCTGGGCAACGCACGGAGAGCCAAGTGAGGTAAACGCTCATCCTCACTTTGATTGCAAAAAGGAAATAGCGGTGGTTCATAACGGAATTATTGAGAACTATGGCGCTTTGAAAGAAATTTTAGAGAATGAGGGGCATAAATTTGCTTCAAAAACTGATTCGGAGGTGGTAAGTCATTTAATTGAAAAGTTCTATCAAGGAAATTTGGAAGAGGCAGTTGTAAAAGCGCTGAAATTGGTTGAGGGAACTTTTGGGTTGGCAATTATGTGCAAAGGTGAGAAAAAAATTGTTGTTGCCAGACGAGGCTCGCCGATTGTTTTAGGAATTGGGGAGAATGAGAATATAATTGCTTCTGACGCTGTGGCAGTTTTGCCTTATACAAAAAAAGTTATTTATTTAAAAGATAATGAAATGGTTGTGCTGACTGAAAATAATTATTCAATTAAAAATTTTAATGGGCAGGAGGTGGAAAAAATAATTGACGAGATTAAATGGTCAGCTAGTGAGATAGAGAAAAAGGGGTATAAGCATTTTATGCTGAAAGAAATTTTTGAACAGCCAAACGCAATTGAAAATACTTTGAGGGGCAGAATAGATAACGACTCAAAAATAAAATTGACAGTGGATATAGATTTAAAATCTATAAAACGAGTAATAATTGTAGCCTGCGGAACAAGCTGGCACTCAGCATTAATTGGAAAATATTTAATTGAAAAAATAGCCAAGATTTCGGTTGAAGTTGATTATGCTTCGGAGTTTAGGTATAGAAATCCTATTATTGGGGCGGGGGATTTGCTTATGGTAATTTCTCAGTCTGGAGAGACAGCAGATGTTTTGGCGGCTTTGCGCGAAGGAAAAAATAAAGGAGCTAAAACCTTGGGCATAATAAATGTGGTTGGTTCTACTGTTGCCAGAGAAGTTGATTCGGGAATTTATCTGCATGCAGGCCCAGAAATTGGCGTGGCTAGCACAAAAGCTTTTTCCTGTCAGGTAACTGCGCTGTTGTTGTTTGCCATATTTTTTGCTCAGCACAAGGGAGAAAAAGTTGATAAAGAACTTATTAGCGAAATTGCATTTTTACCGGGCAAGGTTGACGAAGTTTTGCATGAATCAGATAAAATTTTAGAAATTGCCAAAAAATTTAAAGACGCCCAAGATTTTATTTATCTGGGAAGGGGAATTAATTTTCCGGTTGCTTTGGAAGGCGCGCTAAAATTAAAAGAGATTTCGTATATACATGCCGAGGGTTATCCAGCAGCTGAAATGAAACATGGCCCTATTGCCTTAATAGACGAGAAAATGCCCGTTTTATTTTTAGCTACAAAAGACAATACTTACAGTAAAATTTTAAGCAATATGGAAGAAGTCCGCGCCAGAGGCGGACAAGTGATTGCCGTTGTAAATGAAGCTGGCAACGACATAAATAATTTAACAAAAAATGTAATTGTTGTTCCAAAATGCAGAGAAGAAATAACTCCCATAATTAACACCATTCCTTTACAGCTTCTTGCATACCATATAGCTAACCTAAAGGGCATAGATGTAGACAAGCCAAAAAACCTAGCTAAGTCGGTTACGGTAGAATAATAAATTTATATAAAAAATCCCGACGTTGCGTCGGGATTTTTAATTATCTTATTTCGTCCTTCTTTTCCTTAATGAAATAGCGCCACTTTTCTATAAACTCCACAAAGGCGGAAAATGGCATATCTATTAGGGCATTGAACAACGCGGCCAAGGCATTGTATCTTTTCCATTTCATTGAAATCCATCGGCCCAGACCTTGCACCGGCAAGAAGAATATATCGGCCACAAAACTCCAAAACCCTTCTTTTTCTGGCTCCATTGTTAACTCTTGAGCTCTCTTTGAAACTGCGGTTCCGGCAAACAAAATTATGGCAATAAATATGACGTCAATAATTATTGAGCTCAATGGGAAATTGAAGTAGTTTAAAATTTTGTATAAAGCGCCAAAAGTTATAAAGGCCGATAAAGCATAAACAAGCGATAAAACAGTTTTTACTACAGTTCCTTTTTTCCTATTCATTTTTATTTCGTATGTATCGGCGGTTTCTTTTTTGTAGGCAATTTTCATTGTTTCCATTGTTACCAAATTGAGGTTTTTCTTTGATGGTTTTTTGATACTTATAACTATTAAGAACATCAGAACAGTTGGTATTAAAATATCAGCCGCAAGTAGCTTCATATTTATATTATTGCCCATAGCCTTTTCTATTAGCACTTGTAGAAGAACCAAAGACAAAACCTTTGTTACAAAGATTGAAACAGTAGAGTAAACAGCAGCTCTTGATATTCTCTTTTTTAACGTGACCAATCGTTTTGAATATGTTTCTTTTATTAAACTTTCCAAAACAGATGGCTCAGAAATTTCATTTGCAACTGTTCCACTGCCCGAGGCCAAAATGTCTCCCATTAATAGGTAAGGGGTGTCGTATTTTTCGCATATATAATAAAACTTGTTTAAAAGGGGATTTGCCAAGTCTTCCTCGGTTTTTTGCCATATTTTAAACATTTTTTCGGAAATATCTGCAATTAACTGGTCATTTGCCGTGCTCCATCCAGGATATCTGTATTTTATCAGGTTGTAGCTGATCATTGGTTTGTCTAGCTTAAAAAGTGATTGGCAGACAGCAATGTATATCTGCACATAAGTAAACTCTTTTTTTAGTAAACCAGCTTCATAAATTTTTTCTGAAACTTTGATTTTTTCCTTCATTGAGCCAAACATGTAATCAATCAGAGACATCTCCCTAATTGATGGGGAAAGCGTTTCTTCTATTTCGCAGGCCGTAACATCTATTATCCAGTTATAAAAATCAAGACCGCCTTTGCCGGCCTTGCTCTCGGGATTATTTTTTATTATGTAAACGTATTTATCTATTATTTTCTGGACATCTCCAATCTTTGATTCTTCAATTTTGTCATTTGGGAAATGTCCGCCCCTTATTAGTTCTAATACCAATGACTCGGCTGTATTTGCAGTTTCTGAAAAATTATTCATCTCCAAATCAATAAATCTCCTTTTCAGGTTTCTAATAATTGCTGACCTGCGCATTAAATGTTCTTCCTTCCAGTCAACAATTGTTCGTATCTGCTCATAAAAAGCTGCAACCTTTTTGGCAACCTCGTCAACGTGTATTGTTGGGGCAGTTGGTTTTTCTGTTTCTTGCTTATTGGCAAGATTGTACTGCGCAATTAATTTTTTTGTTGCTTCAGATAATTCATTCATTTGTTACGGATTATCACAGACCGACGAACGGATTTTCACTTATCACAGATTTTCGTATCCGTGATTTGTGTAAATCCGTCATTTATCCGTGTTAATTTGTTTTATTAGCAATTTCTTCTTTTATTTTACCGATAAATTCATCAGTTTTCATAGCACCTAAATCTCCTTTACCGCGGGCTCTTACTCCAACAGTTTTTGCTTCAATTTCTCTGTCGCCAACAATTAGCAAATAAGGAATTTTTTGCATTTCAGCAGATCTTATTTTTTTGCCCAGTGTGTCATCTTTCCACATTTCTGTTCGGATATTAATTTCTCTTAAACTATTTC
The DNA here is from genome assembly GCA_026395215.1 of Candidatus Staskawiczbacteria bacterium. Taxonomy (GTDB): domain Bacteria; phylum Patescibacteriota; class Minisyncoccia; order Minisyncoccales; family Staskawiczbacteraceae; genus XYD1-FULL-39-28. Next base: position 18,722 of record JAPLZC010000010.1, on the reverse strand, counting down.
GCACTGATCTTGCATAGTCGATGTGTTTTTCACCAATAGGTAAAACAACAGCCTGAATAGGTGCCATCCAAACCGGAAAAGCCCCGGCATAGTGTTCTATTAAAATGCCAAAAAATCTTTCCGGACTTCCAACAAGGGCTCTGTGTATCATAACCGGAGTTTTTTGTGTGCCGGTTTCATCTATGTAGCTTAATTTAAATCTCTCTGGCATTATAAAGTCTAACTGTATGGTTGAAATTTGCCATTCTCTGCCAAGTGAATCTTTAGAAATCAAATCCATTTTTGGTCCATATATTGCAGCTTCTCCAACAGCCTTAACATATTCTATTTTATTTTCAACTAAAATTTCTTCCAACAACTGTTGGGATTTTTTCCAAACTTTTGCGTCACCCAAATATTTTTCCGGTTGTTTGGGATCCCACAAAGAAAGCCTAATTTTGTAATTCATTCCATAGGTTTTCATTGCTTTCTCAACAGCAGATAAAACAGATTTAAACTCGTCTTTTATTTGGTCTTCTCTGCAAAATGCATGACCATCATCTTGTCTAAATCCCCGCAATCTGGTTAGGCCAGAAAGTTCTCCAGTTTTTTCATCTCTATGTAATTGTGAGAAGTCAGCCATTCTTATAGGCAAATCTTTATAACTCCTTTGCTTTGAGGCAAAAATCTGAGTATGTTGAGGACAATTCATTGGCTTTAAATAGTAGTCCTCTTTTGTGTAGTGCGAGCAGACTCTAAACATATCATCTTTATATTTGTCATAGTGTCCGGAAACCTTAAAAAGTTCGGCTCGGTTCATGCTTGGAGTTTGCACTTCTTGATATCCAATGGCGTTTTGTAATTGATTGGAGTAGTTTTTTATTTCGTTTAAAACAGTGGTTCCTTTAAATGTATAAAGGGGAAGCCCTGGTCCAACCAATTCTGAGAACGTAAACAAATCTAAGCTCTCGCCAAGTTTTCTGTGGTCTCTTTTTTCAGCCTCGGCTAATATTGCTAAGTGGTCAGTTAGTTCTTTTTCTGTTTCAAAGGCCAAACCATAAATACGCGTTAACATTTTGTTTTTCTCGCTTCCTTTCCAATAGGCTCCCGCAACTTTTGTTAACTTAAAAGTATTTGGCAATATCTCTTTTGTGCTTTTTATGTGAGGTCCTTTACATAAATCCACAAACTCACCGGTACTATATATAGAAACAGTGTCTCCGGGAAGCTCTTTAATAAGTTCCAATTTATACGGTTGAACAGCAAAAAGCTTTTTAGCTACTCGTTTGTTTATATTTTTTTTCTCAAACTTCAGGCTCTGAGCAACCAACTCTTTCATCTTCTTTTCAATTTCCGGCAAATCTTTTTCCTCAAGCGGTTTTGATAATTGTAAATCATAATAAAACCCGTTCTCCACCGCCGGCCCCATGCCCAGTTTAGTTTTAGGAAACATCTCCAAAACCGCCGCAGCCATAACATGCGCCAAAGAATGCCTTAATTTATCTATATTATCTGACATATTAGTTTTAGTTTAAATTTTGTATATTGAATAATACTACCACTTTTAAGCCTATTTATAAAGGTTTAGGCTTGTTTTGGGATTAGGATTTCTTGGACGTCGTCGGCTACTATTTTGATTTCGCCGTTGCGGTCGTCAACTCGGCCGGCTACGAAGACAATTTTATTTTCTTGTAAGGCGCTTGGGTTTTTTTCTAAAAGGTTGGGAAATATGACAACCTCGGCTTTTCCGGTTAGGTCTTCAAGCTTTATAAACAGCATTGGTTGACCTTTTTTTGTAATGATTTTTTTAACAGAAGAAATCAATCCGCCAAAAACCAATTTTTTGTCCACATAACTAGCATCAAGTTTTGCAATTGGTGTTGTGCGGGTTGCAAAAAGTTTTTTAAATCCGTTTAGTGGGTGTGAACTTACATAAAGGCCCAGCAGTTCTTTTTCCCAGCCAAGTTTTATAAATTCTGTGGCGGGAGTGGCAGGTTCAAGTTTTATATCGTTATTAACTTTTACCGTTGAGCTGGCAAAAAGCCCCATCTGGTTTGTATTTTTATTTTTAGTATTTTCTCTGGCAATTTCCAGCATTCTTTCCAAATTTTCTAAAAGTTGATTTCTTTCTGCAAACTGGTCAAAGGCGCCGGCTTTAATTAAAGCCTCCATAGACTTCTTGTTTAAATCCTTTGATTTTACTCTATGTATAAAGTCGCCAATTGATTTAAATGGTCCGGCAATTTTTCTTTCTTCAACAACTGCCTCGGCAATATTTGCTCCCACATTTTTAATTGCCAAAAGCCCAAATCTAATTTGGTTTTTTTCCGGCACAACGGTAAAGTTTTTTAAACTTTCGTTTATATTTGGAGCCAAAACCTCAACATTCATTTTTTTGCACTCGTCAATCAAAAATGAAATGCGTTCAACATCGGCTCGTTCTGAAGTTAAAACTGACGCCATAAACTCAACAGGGTAGTGAGCTTTTAAGTATGCGGTTTGGTAAGCAATTGTGGCATAGGCGGCAGAGTGTGATTTGTTAAATCCATAAGCTGCAAATGGTAAAATCCATTGCCATAATTCTGCGGCAACTTTTTTGGATGCGCCATTTTCTATGGCTCCGTTAATAAACTTTGCTTCTTGTGCGTCTAAAAGGTCCTTAATTTTTTTTCCAACCGCTTTTCTTAAAACATCGGCCTCGCCCAAGGTAAAACCGCAAACCTCTTGCGCAATTTTCATTAACTGCTCCTGATAAATGCAAATGCCGTAAGTGTCCTTTAAAATTGGTTCAAGTTTTGGATGAATATAGGCAATTGTCTGGTTACCGTGTTTTCTTTCAATGTAGTCTGGAATAAATTGCATAGGGCCGGGGCGATATAAAGCCACCATAGCAGTAATATCTTCAAAAGTAGATGGCACCAGTTCTTTTAAATATCTTTTCATTCCATCAGATTCAAGTTGAAACACCGAGGTTGTTAAAGCTTGCTGTAAAAGTTCGTAAGTTTTTTCATCACCTTCAGGAATTTTGTCTAAGTCTATTTTTAGTTGATTATGTAAAACATAAATACGGGCCAAAGTATCTTCTATAATAGTTAGGTTTTTTAGTCCTAAAAAGTCCATTTTCAAAAGCCCCAAGTCTTCAATGCTGTGGCCCTCATATTGGGTAATAACTCCCGAGTCTGCTTTTGTCGGCATCTGCAATGGCACAGAATCTGTAAGCGGACTTGCTGAAATCACAACTCCGCAAGCGTGAGTTGAAGCGTGGCGGGCAACACCTTCAAGTTTCTTTCCTAAATCAATCAACTTTGTTGCCATTGGGTCTGATTCATATAGCTCTTTGAATTCGTCAACTTTTTCTAAGGTCTCGGCCAAATCCATTCCCATAGGAATCATTTTTGCCAAAGCGTCGCAATATGAATATGTATATTTTAATGCCCTACCAACATCACGCACCACGGCTCTGGCGGCCATTGTTCCAAAAGTAATAATTTGAGCCACATGATCTGCTCCATATTTTTCTGAAACATACTTTATAACTTCATCTCTTCTGCGGTCGGCAAAGTCCATATCAATATCGGGCATGGAAATTCTTTCCGGGTTTAGAAATCTTTCAAAAAGCAAATTATGTTTTAGCGGGTCAACGTTTGTTATTCCAGACAAATAGGCAATAATAGAACCTCCGGCGCTTCCACGGCCAGGACCTACAACAATGCGGTTTTGCTTTGCCCAGTTCACAAAATCTTGCACAATTAGAAAGTATCCGGCAAAACCAGTTTTAGCCACAACTGAAAGCTCGTATTTTAATCGCTCAATAACCCTTCGACGCAGCTCAGGACCTTCGGCTTTAGGGTCATCTGGGTATCGTTTTTCTATTCCAGCCCAGCAAAGTTCTTCTAAATATTCTTCAGCACTGCGGCCTGCAGGCAGTGGGAAAGCTGGGAGTTTTGTTTTACCGAGTTCCATTTTAAAATCGCAAGCCTCAACAATTTTCTGCGTGTTTTCAATTGCCTCGGGTGTATCTTTAAAAAACTCTGCCATTTGCTCGGGACTGTGCATTGAAAAATCTTCGTGTATCATGGACAATCTTTCTGGGTCATCTGCTTCGGCTCCCGTGTTTATAAGCATCAAAACATCTTGAGCTTCTGCATCTTCTTTCCTTAAATAATGCAAATCGTTTGTTGCCACCAGCGGAATGCCTGTTTTTTTAGAAAGTTCAATAATTTTCTTGTTTGCAATTGCTTGTTCAGGAATATTTGGATGGTGTTGTATCTCTAAATAAAAATTTCCTTTGCCAAAAAACTTTTCATACCGCAAAGCCGTTGCCTCAGCCTCATCGGGCTTGTTTGACAAAAGCAATCGCGGAACCTTTCCTTGTATACAGGCGGTCAGGCCAATTAAGCCTTCAGCATATTTTTCTAAAACTTCTTCATCAATTCTTGGTTTGTAATAAAATCCTTCCAAGTGCCCAATTGTCACAAGCTTTACCAAGTTTTTATAACCTTGCTCGTTTTTTGCCAACAAAATTAAGTGATTTCTTTTGGAATCTATGTTTGGCCTTTTGTCTGTAAGTTTTTCAAAAGCAACATAAACCTCGCAACCAATAATTGGCTTTATTCCCTTGGCTTTTGCCTTTTTATAAAACTCAACTGCGCCGTACATAACCCCGTGGTCAGTTAAAGCAATAGAATTCATTCCCAGTTCCTTTGCGCAATCCAAAAGCTCATCAATCTTTGGCAACCCGTCAAGCAGGGAATAGTGCGAGTGTACGTGTAAATGTGTAAACTTATTCATATAATTTATACTTTATTTTACTCTTCGCAGACAATTTTACAATACCTTTTGGCGAAACTCATCTCGGGGTTCTTTTTTTATAAAATTTCTTGTAAATCAATTTACATCATATTATCCACGGCCGTGGTAATTATGATGTGTTGGTTTTTGTGGTATAATATTTATATGAATAAGTTTAGAGAAAATTTATTATTGGTTTTGATGGGAGGGTTAGCTCTTGGGTTGAGTTATACTCCGCGACAGCAAAGTCGTGCCGTGAAAGGGATAATAAAAGAGTGGAAAAGAATAAACTGGAAAGAACTTAAAGCTGGAATAGATTATTTATACAGGCTAAAATATATTGATAAAAAGGGAGTAGGATACGATATCGGTGACATAACAATAACAGAAAAGGGTAGACTAAAATCATTGGATTGTCGGCTTGATAATATAAAAAATAATAAAGAAAAGTGGGACGGAAAATGGAGAATGATAGCTTTTGATATACCGGAAAAATATAGGCAAGGGAGAGACGCTTTACGTCATAAATTAATAAGAATTGGGTTTCGGGAACTGCAGGAGAGTGTTTTTGTAGCGCCATATAATTGCAAAGAAGAAATAATGCTTTTAGTAGAATTATTTAAATTAAAAAAATATGTTCGTTTTGGGATTTTAGAATATATTGATAATGAGAATTCTCTTAGAAGGTTTTACAAAATAACTTAAAGTTGGTCAAAACATTTTACATCATAATATCAACGGCCGTGGTAATTATGATGTGGAGTAATTATTGGAGAAAGTTATAGTATTATTATGAAGTATCAGGTTAAAAAGTATCCGAATTTGGAGGAGGAAAAATTATTGTGGCGGAAGGGGATTAAAGTTGTAGTTGGGCTAGATGAAGCCGGACGCGGGCCTTTGGCCGGCCCAGTTGTGGCAGCCGCCGTTGTTATAAATCCTAAGCACGAAATCAGAAATCCGAAACAAATCAGAATTTTCAAAATACAAAATTCAAAACATCTTTCGAATTTCGATATTCGAATTTCGAGTTTAAACATAAAGGATTCTAAACAGTTGTCCCAAAAGCAACGCGAACATTTGTTTAAAGTTTTAACTCGGCATCCCGACGTTGAGTGGGGAATTGGGATAGTTAGTGAAAAAGTAATTGATAAAATAAATATTTTGGAAGCATCAAAGTTGGCTATGTTAAAAGCTGTTAAAGATTTAGGTATAGCGCCTAATTATTTGTTGTTAGACGGAAATTTTAAGGTTTATTGTGCGACACCTCAGCACGCAATAATAAAAGGGGATCAGAAAGTTATTTCTATTTCAGCGGCCAGCATAATTGCCAAGGTAACGCGGGATAGAATTATGTTAAAGTATGACAAAAAATATCCGCAGTACGGTTTTGAAAAACATAAGGGTTATGGCACAGCTCTGCATTTTAAAATGCTAAAAAAGCACGGTGCTTGCCCAATTCACAGAAAAACTTTTTACCCTGTCAGTGATATTAGGGTTATCCACAATTGACGCTTTGTTTTAATTAAAATAAAGGAGTATAATAATTGAATGCTAAGGAAAAAAAATAAAAATAGAAAGAAAAAGGAAAATAAAAATCTAGTTATATATCTAGTAATATTTGGTGTTGCGCTTTTGCTGATAATTTGCAGTATTTTTAGCGTTTTAAATCTACAACAGAAATTGAACCCGGCACAAATTATGGAGATAATTAAAACAGATAAAGACTATTCGGGGCTTTCAACATTTGTTTCAGGCTTTGACCCAGAAATTATAACTTACAAAAAACTAGGGCCAAATGAATACAAAAATTTAAAACAAGCATGGCAGAGTCAAGGACTTGCCGACAGAGTTAAGCTGGTTGATGCATTAACTCTTACAAATTCTACCTACTGGATTGAGTTAAGAAACAAAAATGACCAGACCAAAGGATTGCGCACAATTATAGATGTCAAAACAAAAACATCTCTTCTATTAATGGCAGCCTTATCAATAAACGTCGGCGTAGGAATGTAATTTTATGTTTCATAATAAAAAATCATCATCCATAATTCTCTCAGCCCTGCTGTTCTTTATGTTTTGCGGATTTTTTATTTTTCCAAAAGATGTAAAAGCAGGAGCAAATATTTATGCTGTGACTACCTGGAATAATACTTTTGCCAAGTATTCTATTGTTAATAACTCCTGGTCAACACTGGCTAGTTTTCCACCTGATTTTATTTCTTGGGGTGGTGGTATAATTGGCCCCGGTCCCGGTTCTGGAGATTATATTTATGCACTAAGAGGAAATGCTACCACTGATTTTTATCGTTATTCTATCTCTGCCAACGCTTGGACACCAATGGCCGGTGTCTCACAATATATGTATGGTAGTGGTAGTTTGGTTTCTGGAGATTATGTTTATGCATTTGTGGGAAATAGTACCCGTACTTTTTATCGTTATTCTATCTCTGCCAATAGATGGGATTTTATGCAGGACGCCCCAGCAGCCACTGATAATGGTGCTAGTTTAGTTTATCCCGGTTCCGGAGATTATATTTATGCACTAAGAGGAAATAATACCACTACTTTTTATCGTTATTCTATCTCTGCTAACACATGGACAACAATGAGAGCCACCCCAGCAACCATTAATCCTGGTGGCAGTTTAGTTTATCCCGGTTCCGGAGATTATATTTATGCACTAAGAGGAAATAGTACCCCTACTTTTTATCGTTATTCTATCTCTGCTAACACATGGGCAACAATGGCTGCCACACCAGCAAGCGTTGAATTTGGTGGCAGTTTAGTTTATCCCGGTTCCGGAGATTATATTTATGCATCACGGGGAAATAATACTACTGATTTTTATCGTTATTCTATCTCTGCCAACACATGGGCAACATTGGCTGCCACCCCAGCAGCCATGTATTATGCTGGCAGTCTAGCTTACGCTATAGATAACATTGCCCCCACAGTCTCCATCGGTTCTCCTTCAGCCAGCTTAACAAAGTCAGGTCCTATAACATACACCATAACCTACGCAGGAGCCGACGCAGTCACTCTGGCAAACGTAAACGTCACTCTCAACAAAACCGGAACAGCTAATACCGGTTCGGGCACAACTACTCGAACAGTTACAATTTCTTCTATTACTGGTGATGGTACAATTGGAATTTCAATTGCAGCCGGTACCGCCTCAGACACCGCCGGCAACACCGCAGTCTCAGCCGGACCATCGGCAACATTCATTGTTGATAATACTGCCCCCACAGTCTCCATTAGTTCGCCTTCAGCTACTTTGACTAACACCGGTCCGATTAATTACACAATAACTTATTCAGGAGCCGACGCAGTCACTCTGGCAAACGTAAACGTCACTCTCAACAAAACCGTACCGGTTCGGGCACAACTACTCGAACAGTTACAATTTCTTCTATTACTGGTGATGGTACAATTGGAATTTCAATTGCAGCCGGTACCGCCTCAGACACCGCCGGCAACACCGCAGTCTCAGCCGGACCATCGGCAACATTTGCTATAGATGGCAATGACCCTACAATCACTCTTACTTCACCATCTAACGGCTCTTTTTATCCGTCATCTGTGCCATTTAATGTTTCTGCCAGTGAAAACCTTGCATATATAGTTCCTAATCTTGATTCAAGCTTAAAATCTTGGTGGAAGATGAATGATGTTAGCGGTACATCTGTTGTTGATAGTATGGGAAGCAACACTGGAATCTCAGCGCGAGATACTTCTTTAATGTCCATGCTCGGACATATGGGCGGAGCTTTGAATTTTAACGGAACCAGCGATTATGTTGAAATGGCAGATTCTGCTTCGTTAAGAAGTCCAACCACAGAAATTACAATGTCAGCATGGGTAAAAGTTAACTCCATTGGGAATGATCAATATATAATTCAAAAAGACTACGGTCCAGCATCTTACTGGCAGTCATGGGATTCAGGGATTACAGCTAATGGAAGGTTTTTCTTCAGTGTTTCCAATGGAACAAATGAAGGTGGTTGTGGTACTCCTGGAAATAGATATAGCTACTGGTATTCTGTTCCAACATTAAGCGCGGGCCAATGGTATCATGTTGTTGGAAAATGGAAATATACAGGAGCAGGAGCAACAGATGGAAAAATATATATTAATGGAACAGAAGTTTCTACTACTATTTTATTTTATGGTGGTAATGAAGTTACTGATATTCGTTATTGTGGACACGGTGGAAATGTTTGGCTGGGTATGTATAAAGTCGATGGTACACCGCGTTATCGATTAAACGGCTCTTTAGATGACGTTATGGTCTTTAATCGCGCGCTTACTGCCGGCGATATTGCGGCACTTTATAATGGTCAAGATATAAATTATAACACAACATTATTGACAGGAAACTACACATACTCAGTTTACGCATCTGACTTAGCAGGAAATGTTGCTACTTCTTCAACAAGCAATTTCACTGTTGACAGTACTGCTCCCACAATTTCTTCTGTTTTCACTAATGCAGTCAGCGGATCTTATGGTGTTGGCGCAACAATTCCTATAAATGTTAATTTCTCCGAATCGGTTACCAGCACGGGGAATGTTACAGTAAATCTTAACACTGGTCGTTCTTGCACATTTACCATTTCTAACGCTTCATCAGGAGGTTGTACTTACACGGTTCAGGCAGGCGACAATACCTCGGGACTTGCTGTTTCATCTGTTTCAGGAACAATAAAGGACCAAGTGACAAACAGTATGGTAACTCCTGCTACGCCAGTGTCAAACCTACCAGCAGGAATTGTAATTGATAACACTGCCCCCACCGTTGCAATTACTTCGCCGTTAACATCAACAAGGGTGAACGCCAGTAAAGTAATTACATTTACAGATAGCGAAACAGTTGCCCCCAAATGTTCAGTTGACAATATTAACTGGACTAATTGCACAAGTGGCACAACGACTGTTGGTAATATCTCTCAGTTTGCCGGGCTTACTGAAGACAGTACATTTACTTTGTATTTGAAAGATACCGATTTGGCTAACAATGTTGGAACCACTAGTGTTGGCAGTATAACCAAAGACACTACTTCTCCTTCTATTTCATTCACCGATGGTGTTGAAATAGGTCCGGTATCATCAGATACTATTGTAGCAGATTGGGGAGGCGCATTTGTGACAAAATGGAAATATAACACCGGAACAACTTGTTCAACAGTTTCAGCAGATTATCCTAACTTTGGTCCAGCTATTGCTACTCAAGCAACGGCAACCAACAATGGAAAATATATTTGTTTATATGCAGCAGATGCGGCCGGAAATTATGTAACATGGGTTTCTTCTAATACTATTAATATTGATGCAACTTCGCCAACTGTCACAATCAATCAAGCTGCCGGACAGGCAGATCCAACTTCAGCCTCGCCAATTAATTTTACAGCAGTTTTTTCTGAATCTGTTTCTGATTTTGCCACCGGTGATGTTACGCTTTCCGGAACTGCCGGAGCTACAACAGCAACTGTTACCGGTTCTGGCACAACATATAACGTAGCTGTATCCGGCGCGACTGGTTTGGGAACTGTCATTGCAAATATAGCCGCTGGCGTGGCTCATGATATTGGCGGAAATCCTAGTGTCGTTGCAACTTATACTGACAATACAGTTACAATTGGCAATCCTACTCCAACTACAACTAGTCTTTCACCTTCAACAACTTTTGCAGGAGCTGCAGGATTTACTTTGACGGTTAATGGTACAAACTTTGTTTCTGGTGCAGTTGTCAATTTTAACGGCTCAGCCAAAACTACAACCTATGTTAGCTCAACCCAGTTAACCGCAACAATTCCTGCAACAGATGTTGCAACAGTAGGAAGTTATAACGTTACAGTGACAAATCCGGCGCCAGGCGGAGGAACATCCAATGCTCAAACTTTTGCAGTAACAGCAGCTGCAGTTCCGGGGGTGCCGACGGGGGTGACGGCGACAGTTAGCAACACTCAGGTAACATTGGCTTGGACAGCTCCGGGTTCAACCGGCGGTTCCCCAATCACCGGCTACAATATTTATCGCTCTACTACACCCGGCGGAGAAGGTACAACTGTATACGCAACTTCAAGCGCATCACCATATATTAATATAGGTTTAACCAGAGGTACCACATATTATTATCAAGTTGCAACAGTCAATAGGGTTGGCGTTGGTACTTTTTCTGGTGAAGTTTCGGCCGTAATTTCAGCTACAGCCCCGGGCGCTCCGACAATTACGTCAGCTACCGCATCAGCTATCGGCAATGGTACTCAAATTGTTTTAAATTGGACAGCTGGTCCAACTGGAGGTTCTCCAATAACAAGTTATAAGGTTTACAGATCTACAACTTTTGGCGGAGGAGATTTGCTTATTTCGGGAGGATGTTCAAGCCTAGGTAATGTGCTTACTTGTACCGATGCAACCGTCACAACCGGCACGGCATATTATTATAAAATTAAAGCTCATAACGCAATTGACGACAGCATTTTTTCAAACGAAATTCATATAGCCGCTAGTCTTGCCCCAACCGCGCCAACAGCAATTTCTGCTTTGGCTGGCAACAATCAGATAATTTTAACCTGGACAGCCCCTGGCGGTTCAACTGTTTCATTCTATAAAATTTATCGTTCAACTGCGTCAAATGGGCAAGGAAACACTGCGGTGGCTACCATCGGAAATGCTTTAACATCTTATACTGATATTAATGTGCCTTCTATTAATACTGCAACATATTATTACAAAGTTACGGCCGTAAATGGAGCAGGTGAAAGTGATAAATCAAACGAAGTGTCAGATTCAGCTCCGTTTATTATGCAAATAACGCCAGTGCCAAGCCCAACAGGTGACACTACACCAGATTACACATTTAGTTCCACCAAAGCCGGAGCCATAACTTATCAAGGCAGTTGCTCAAGTGCTACAACTAGTGCCGTTGCCGGAAATAACACTATTACTTTTAATACATTGGCTAGCAATGCGACATATTCTAATTGCAAACTTAAAGTTACAGCTAATTCTAATTTATTATCTGTTGATCCTTTTACAATTAATACAACCGCGCCAACCACTTTTGCCACAGCAACAGCAGGAGGAAACGCTTATACTTTTGGCAATTGGACAAATCAGTCTAGCGTTGCGGTTACATTGTGCGACGGCGCTGGGCCTACTTGTGCTCCTACGCCATATTTGTCATATTACTGCATTGACACAAATAACAGCTGTACCCCAACAATAATTTATAATTCTACCAATAAGCCAACTATAAGTAATCAGGGTCTCACGTATATTAGGTTTTATTCAAAAGATGATGCCGGTAATAGCAACGCTATTAGTAATTATTCGGCCACAATTAAAATAGACACCACCGCGCCAGTTGTTAACGCAGGCCCAGATATACAAACAAACAGCTCGTACACTTCACTCGCCACGGCTTCTGATACCGGAAGTGGAATTGATTCTTATTCATGGTCAAAGGTTTCAGGTCTGGGGACAATTACCTTTGGTTCGGCCACATCTGCAAATACAACTATTTTGGCTAGCACTTCGGGAGCTTATTCATTACGTCTTACCGTTACCGATAATGTTGGTAATTTTGCTTACGATGATTTCAATTTAGTTTGGGGCGCGCCAAATCCTACCTTTGAAACTTCTGTATCTGTAAGCAGTGTTCGCATACCGGAGAGAGCGTTAATGGTGCCTTGGTCTGCTACTACTGATTTTAAAATAGGAAATGCTATAATAACAGCAAGAGATAAAGATGGCGTTTTAAAAAATTCAATGGCGTTTTCTTCGGGCTGGATGCAAAACGGAAGCGCCGTAACTTTCAGCTTTACTTATTCAGCGGACAAAGCCCCTTACCATATATATGCCGAAGTTCCGGTAACCGCCCAGGGTGCCAACATTATTTGCAAAGCAGATTGTACTCCAGTGGCCGCCAATTCTGGCTGGTATTATATTCCTTCCAGTGCTATTAACCCAACTGTATTATCCGCCGGCGGTTCATATCCTACTTGCTCCACAAATAATTCAACCTGTACCGCCACCGGCGATTTGCGTAATGGCATTGCCGTTAATTCGGCTAATGTCGTCAGTGGAAATTGGCGCATTTTACTTCAAACCATAAAATAAAAAGTTATATTTTGTAAATGAAAAAAATAATATTCACAACTTTATTACTTTCAACCCTGATTTCTTGTTTTCCTTTGTCTGCTTTTGGCGCAATAGTTGAAGTTACCGCAACAATAAACAGTGTCCAAATACCGCAAAGAGCGGCAACAATGGGTAAGTCGGTCAGCACCGAATTTTATTTGCCCAACAGTAGAATGGTAATAGCACAGACCAACGGTTCGGTTGTGGCTACTGGGAGTTTACCTTCGGGCCGGTTGAAACAAGGCGCCTCGGCAACTTTTAGCTTTGCATATGACCCCACTTTAGCTCCTTACAATGTATATGCAGAGGTGAGCGTGAGCAATACCGCAGGAACCGCTATTTGCAAAGCAGATTGTGGTAATGTTACCAGTGGCGCCAGCTGGGCATATTTTTCCAGCGGATCTTTATATTACAATACAGCCGGAAGCTGGAGCATAGCTTCATGTCCTGCCACCACCGATTCTCCTCCTTCTCAGTGTACAGCTAGCTCTGCCAATTCATCGCTTATTGCTTTGGACACAGCAAAAGTTGTAAATGGTTATTGGAGGTCGCCTACAATTTATACAATTACTTTAAACCAGTAAAAAATTATGTCAGCAAAAAAAATATTATTTTCAACTTTATTTATTCTTGCTCTTGCTTTTGGCGTATCTAGCCAAGTCAAGGCAGATTATGTTCCTAAAATATATGCGCAGAACTTGTCTGTCAGCAATGTTAGCAACGGTCAGATAAAAGGGCAATTTACAATTTGGAACAGCGAAAATTATTATTTCCCTGAATTAGTTTACACAATGAGGTTGTTTAAGGGTACAGATTTTAATACTATGCAACTTGTTGATACGCAGGTGTCGGGAATACTGTCTGTTCCGCCAAAAGGAACAGTTGCAGAATCTTTTACCTACCAATATCCTAAAAATATTGCCAGCGGAAATTATACATTTAGGGTGCAGGTTGTGACAGCGCAGGGAACTGAGTTGGGCTGGAGTGACAAAGCAGTCTCTTTAACAGGACAAAATAACTTTTTGAATATTTTGGGAGATTTTTCCAGAGTTTTATCAGACGGACAAAAGTATTACCCGTTAGAAGGGGTTAATATTTCCCCAAAATCAACGGCTATTGGTTATTTAAAAATTCAAAACTTGGGAGCTGCAACAACAGTTATTCCGCAGATTAAAATTTTTAAAAGACAATACAATATGTCTTTGGTAAAACAATACAATGACTCTCTTATAACTTTTTCCAAAGGAGAAACCAAAGAAATTAATTTAACATTTCCGCAGTATGATACGCCTGAATCTTATTTGGCTGAAGTTAAGTTTTATAACAATAATCAACAAGTTTCAGGCATACAGTATTTCCGCTGGGTGGTGCAGGGCGCGGGAGGGAAAATATTGTATATTAGAACAGATAAAGACAGCTACATGGCCGGAGAGAATATGACCATAACCATAGATTCTGTTGGGCCTCCAGACTTTAGTACAATAAAAGGGGCGGGGTTAGACGTTACTGTTTATAATCAGGATAAAAATGTTGTTTATACTGTCTCAAAAAATATTGAATTAACTGCAAGTTTATTATCTACCACAATATCAGTTCCTGTTAAGGCAGATTTGTTTCATCCTATAATTAGCGCGCAGATAACTGATAAAGGAAAAGTTTTAGACCAGCAAAAAACCACGCTTCCCGTAGTTTCCACCCAAGCCAAACAATTGCAGAAAAATTCGCAAATTACAACCTTCTTAATCTACCTTCTTATAATTGCCATAATTTCAACCGTCATAACATTTTGTGTTAAATCCAATAAATTCAAAGCCTTCCTAAAGCGTAAAAAACTAATCAAGTAACTCCCGTCATTAGAAATGAAAACCCCAAAATCATTAATTTTATTCTCCATACTAACCCTATCCGTCCTGTTTTTTGTTTTCCCCGTAGAAATAAAAGCCGCCTGCGGAAACAATGTAATAGAAACCGGGGAAGATTGTGATGGAACTGCTAGGGGAACTTGTGCTGGCAATTGTAGATCTGACTGTACTTGTCCAATTGGGCAGAATACGTGTACTTCAAGTACATTTTCTTCGCTTCTTAGCATGAGTGCATTTTTATCTGCTGACAGTTGTCCTGGTACTAGAAGACAGATAGTAAGCGCCACGCCTGTTAATATAAATACGCAAAATTGTTATGGTACACTTACTGTTTCTCCGCAGGCTCAAATAGGAATGTGTAACCCCGGAGAAGATTATGTGTACTTTGGCACAAATAACGTTTATTCTAACAATCCGATTGTATACAGTGGTTACGATCCTGGTTATTGTAACAGATGTAATTCCTGGTGTATGGATGGATGTTGTTATCCCCCTTCACAATGGCCGAATTCATGTAATACCGGACCAGCTTGGAGAGTCGGAAATAACCCTTCTTTGATTATAAGTGGAGAGCCAAACACTCATTTTGATTTGACTTTCGACACCGTGGTTAATACTCCGGGGTACAAGGTAAACCCATCTAATCCTACTAGTCAGTATCCTTATGCAATAATTGCCGCCGCTACATTTACACCATCTGTTTGTGGCAATGGGACGAAACAGCCGGGTGAAGAGTGTGATGCGACTATTTTCCCAGGAGCGTTGGGCGCGGGTGGGTGTTCGGCTGACAAAAGTTGTCAAGCAGATTGTACCTGCAAAGTTCCATGTAGCAGTAGCGATTTTTCGTCATTGATAGGTATGAGAACAGATATACTAGATGGCTGTGCGGGTACTATGCCGCAACAGGTAGTAACAGATACTCGTAGCATAAATACGCAAAATTGTAATGGAAATCTTAGTGTTTCAATAGTGGGTGTTACAACGTGCAATTGTACAACGTGCTACAACGGTTTTGATCTTGTAAATTTTTATTCTGTTAATCCTGATACTAGCAATTTTGTATTTGGTAACGGAGGAGGAACCCATTGTGATTTGCGTTGTGGTTATCTTACTCCGGTGGCAAAATCAAATACAGTCACTGTGCCGATAAGTAATGGAACAACTACTGATTTTATTCTAAAATATGATACTATAAATGCCGGAGTTTATAATAAGGGCGCTTACGCAGAAGTTACTAATGTTGTATTTATTCCTTCGACTTGCGGGAATGGGACGAAACAGCCGGGTGAAGAATGTGACACGGGGGTTTCTCCGTTTACTGGTGGAGCTGGATTTCCCGGAGCGATAAACGCGGGCACTTGTACGGGTGGTACAAGTTGCACATCAAATTGCACCTGTAAGGCTCCGGTTTGCGGGGACGGATGGGTAGAATTTGGTGAAACTTGTGATACTACTACTTTTCCGGGGGATTTGGGTGTTGGATGTTCGGCTGACAAAAGTTGTCAATCTGATTGTATTTGTAAGGTTCCGGCTTGTGGGGATGGTGTAACACAAGGGACTGAGGAATGTGATACTGGTGTTTCTCCGTTTACTGGTGGGGCTGGGTTTCCGGGAGCGATAAACGCGGGCGGTTGTATCGACGATAAAAGCTGTACATCAGATTGCACTTGTAAAGTTCCAACTTGTGGTGACGGGACAAAAGAAGCTGGGGAGGAATGTGATACTACTACTTTTCCGGGGGATTTGGGGGCGGGAGGGTGTTTGGCTGACCAAAGTTGTCAATCAAATTGCACTTGCGCAGCTGGAAATCAGGGTGGAAACCCGGCAGGAATTAGTTTGTTTCTAAATTATCCGGCGGCATTTCAAAAGGATTCACCTCCTCCTATAGCAATGACCAAGCCAAGTTTATTTGCCTCAACAGCTTTGGCGCAAACAATTAATTTTACATCTGGCGTAACAACAGTTTGCGGGGGAGGCAATTTAGCAATTGTAGGATCAATGTGGGTTGAATCCTGTTCTAACCAACCTATGTCATCCTGGAAAATTTCTGTTGATTTAATTAGTTGTTTATCTACAGAAACAACTAACTGTTCTGGAAGTAAAACTCATTTGGGTGACACTGATTTTAGAGCTACAACTAATGCTACTACAAGTTTTTCCGCGTCTTTTCCTCTTCCAGCAGGCATAAAGCCAGGTATATATACTGTGCAGTTATCTACTGTGGCATATTATTGTCGCAAAGGTGGCGGTTGTGGTGCCCCTATACCACTTGTAGCCTCTAACGATATTCTTATATCTGCCTGTGGTTGCCCAAGCAACTATATCTCTCAAGATGGCATTTGTATCAGTGGAGCTTTTAGTCCGACAAATATTTATTCGCCAACCAACAATTGTCCGGCTGGTTCTGTAATGCAAGATGGAATTTGTATAGAAGTAAATGGTAGCAATAATCAAAGTTGTGTTTTAACTGCTTCACCCGGAACTGTAGAAACCGGAGGAAGCATAAATTATTCTCTTAATTACGGTGGCGTTGCGGGGACTCCAACGCTTTCAAATGTATCTTGTGGAACTGGTTCTGGCGCCACTGCCGGTACGGTTACCTGTGTGGGCGTTGGCTCAGGCACATGTATTTTTACCTGCACCGGCTACGCTACAGCAGGCACATATACATCTTCTGCTCAAGTCACCTCAAGTCTAGGATGCTCCACCCCAATTGCTGTAACCTTACCTCAACCACACTGCGATAATAGTAAACATTGCGTTGTTGGAGGAACCGGAATCTCCTGTTCAGTAGTAGGTGCCACAGGAGATGCTGAGTGTGCTTCCACCCAACCATATTGTAATACTAATCAGAAATGTACTCTTGGAGGCACTGGAATTATTTGCCCATCAGTAAATGCCACAGGAGATGCCAGTTGTTCTTTATCCCAGCCATATTGTTCTGTTGGCCAGCAGTGCATTTTTGGAGGCACCGGAATTACTTGTCCGTCAGTGGATGCCACTGGAAACGCAGTCTGCGTTAACCAGCCATATTGTAATGACAGTTTGCAATGTGTTGTTGGAGCCACCGGCCTTGTCTGTCCATCAGTAGACAGCAATGGAAACACTCACTGCCAAGTCAACCAGCCACGCTGTAACGACAATAATCAATGTGTTGTAGGAGGCACCGGAATTCTTTGCCTTTCAGCAGACGCCGCAGGAGATGATTACTGCCGTAACAACCAGTCACACTGTAACAATAATAAGCAGTGCGTTGTTGGAGGTACCGGAATTTCTTGCCTTTCAGCAGACGATTGTATTGTGCGTCAACCATATTGTAATACTAATCAGAAATGTACTCTTGGAGGCACTGGAATTATTTGCTCATCAGTAGACGCCGCAGGAGATGCTGATTGCACTTTGCATCAGCCATATTGTTCTGTTGGCCAACAGTGCATTTTTGGAGGCACCGGAATTACTTGTCCGTCAGTAGATGCCACTGGAAACGCAGTCTGCGTTAACCAGCCATATTGTAATGACAGTTTGCAATGTGTTGTTGGAGCCACCGGCCTTGTCTGTCCATCAGTAGACAGCAATGGAAACACTCACTGCCAAGTCAACCAGCCAATCGTTGGCACTTGCGGTCCGGCTGCAAAACTAACACCATATTCGTATTCTGACACCGATTACTTCGGAGCAATGTGTGGAAACGGAAACGGAATAGCAAGTCCGGTTTCTCCATATGTCAACACTCTTTTCCCAGATCCAGGTAATTCTACAATTTGGACCTGCGGAGGCTTAAACACCGGAGCTGACAGTGTACACTGCACCGCAACAAGAGAAGCCACTCCAGTTGATGGTGTTTGCGGTTACGGGGCTACTCCGCCAGCTGTGTATCCATACACAGGTTCACCAACTCCTATTCCCGAAATTGACCCTAATACCGGATTCCAGCTCTTATGTTCA
>JAPLZC010000015.1 GCA_026395215.1 Candidatus Staskawiczbacteria bacterium | reverse complement strand
TACATTAATTGAGGTTAAGCCAAATTTTTTGTTATACTCAAACTCGTAGAATTTTTCAAATCCCTTTTTTTCAAGATATTTAATTATTGGCTGGTATTGCTCAACATACCCGCCAAACCCATGAATAAACAATATCGGTTTCATTATATTTTTATACTTCGCTGTTGCTCAGCATAAGTGTTTGCTTCGCTCCCTTACTTTATTAGACTACCGGGTGGGACTTCTTTGTCGGGGTGAAGTAGGACGGGGCCAGCTTCTCCTGATGGACACATTATCATGCCTTGGCTTTCTAGGCCTGCTAGCATGCGCGGAGCCAAATTATAGGCAAAAGGACATTCTTTACCAATTAACGCCTCAGGGGCATAAAATTTTGCTATTCCGGCTATAATCTGACGTCTTATTGGTATTGCCACTGGTTTTGGCGCCTCGTTCTCCATTGTTGTAACCTCCGCCTGTTCAAAGCCGAAATCAACCTGTAGTTTTAAAAGTTTATCAGAGCCTTCTACTTTCTCCGCGCTCAAAATTTTCCCAATTCTTATCTCGACTTTTTTAAAGTCGTCGAATGAAATTGTTTCCATGTATTTATTCTTCAATAATTTCGGCCTCTTCAATGTCTTCTAATGCTATATCTCTGGTTTCGCCGTTTTTTAGTTGAGTAACCACATAATCACCATAAAAACCTTTAATTGTAACCATAATTGCATCATCTATATCGTCTGCATCTAGCTCCGCGAGAGTTATTCTCACGTTTGCTTTTTGGTCCTGAGCTCTTTCTAAAACTGCCAAAATTTGTTCTTTTGTTTGTTCTTTTTCCGGTAATAATTCTTCGGGCTCATTTTCTCCGATTTCTCTAATCATAATTTATTTTAATTAATTTTTATTTATATATTGTTAAGTTTATCGCTCGGCGTGATCGCAGATGTCTTTAAAATCACAATACTGACACTGCCAACCGGGGGTTGCGTCAAACTCGCTATTTTTAATTTTTTCTATATCTTCTAAAATTTTTGCTTTTTGAACTGCAATATCTTGCTCGGTGCCTATAAACGAGGCAAAGGTATTGTCATCTAAATAATAATACGATAACTGCTTTGGTTTCAAGTGCAAAACTTCTTGTGCGGCTATTTGGTAAATCAAAAGCTGTTCTTTTGCGGAAAAGTCTAATTTCTCTTTAGACTGCCCTGTTTTGTAATCTATTATAGATATTCCGTCTTTGTCCTCATCTATTCTGTCTATAACTCCGTACAAAGTGTAATCCCCCACTTTTAAATTAAACGGAAGCTCTAAAGCAATCTGTCCGTTAACCTTCAAAATCTTCGGCGGATTCTTAGAATATTGTTTGTAAAACTCTTTTAATATGTCTTTACCTTTCTTAAAATAATCATCTTTTTGTTTTTGATTTTCATACCATTCATCTATCCAATTATTCTCATAAATTTCTATTAAATCTTCAAACGTTTTTTTGGTTTTTAAAAACTCTTCTAATGTGTTGTGCATTGTTTTTCCAAAAGAGAAAACAGATTTACCGCGGGTTGGCACTTTTAAGATAAACCCAAACTTATATTGCAAAGGGCATTTTTCAAAAGCCGCCAACTGCGAGTAAGAAAAATGCTCTGGCAAGTATTGCGGTTGTGTCTTAGCTTTTAATCTATTGGGGTACCCCTTGGGTCCTTTAACTTTATCGGCTAATATACCAGTTTTTTCATCACTAGATTTTTTGTCATCTACCTTATATTTCATTTCAGCTAAAAAACGAGAAATTTTCTTTTTCCTTTGCCCGCCGTAGTCTTCGGCTGAGGTGAAATATAATTCTTTTTTCGCTCTTGTCATTGCAACATAACAAAGACGTCTCTCTTCTTGCAGGTGAACATCTCCAGTTGGTTTTATATCTTTAATTAAGGCATCGGGAAGTTCTATTGGATCTTTTCTTTGGTCTGTTGGGAATCTTCTATCTACCATGTTTACCATAAAAACATATTTAAACTCTAAACCTTTTGCTCAATGGATTGTCATAACTTTTATCATATCTGGCCCTTGTTCTGGATCAAATTCTAGCTTCCCTTCTTCACCAGACTCTAATTCCAAATTCATTTCCTCCATGAATTTCTTTAGCGTTGGCTCTATAGTAGCCTCCTCAAAGTTTTTTACTTTTTTATAAAACTGATTTAGCAAATCTATTTTGTCTTCTTGGTTTTCATGAATAAGAAATTTCAGATAACCCGAATCTTCTAAAAAAGAAACTAAAACCTCAGAAACGTTTTTTTGTCTGGCCAATGTGCTATGATTTTTAATCAAATCAAGCAAAAATACCACTTTTTCCTGTGTTTTTGGCGATATATTAGGTATCAACTGTAATTCGTGTAGGGCGTCAAACAAGGACCTTGTTTTTTTGTGGCTATATTGGGTTATGCTT
Source organism: Candidatus Staskawiczbacteria bacterium (assembly GCA_026395215.1). Lineage (GTDB taxonomy): Bacteria > Patescibacteriota > Minisyncoccia > Minisyncoccales > Staskawiczbacteraceae > XYD1-FULL-39-28. The sequence continues at coordinate 15,966 of JAPLZC010000015.1, read as the reverse complement.
GCAATGTCAGCATCTGCAATTTCCAAAAATGGTAGGCTTAATATTCTATATACAGCTGTTCCCTCGTGATAATTATCTAATAATTTAAAATATGAAATTATGTCTAAAATTACCGGCTTTGAGTATAATCCACGCGAAGCCAAAAATTGATAAGGCAAATTGGCTCTTTCTAAAGCCTTTATAAATGGAATTGCCGAGTCGTTTGCGCGCACTAAAATTGCGAAATCGTTATAAGTAGCGGCTTTATCTTTTTTTATAATCTCTAAAATCTTTTTTATTACTTGGCCAACTTCTTGATCTAAATTTTTAGTATGAATATGTTCTATAATGCCAACACCCGCCGCTGGCGAAGCTACAAGTTTTTTGTTTATTTTAATTCTAAACTCTAGTCGGTCAGGATCGTTTTGTTTTATAAAATTATAAGACTGGTCCAAAATATTTTGCGTAGACCTGTAATTATTTATCAGCGAAATTTGCTTGGCTTTTGGATAATCTTCCTGAAACTTAATAATATTCGAAAAAGAAGCTCCTCTCCATCTATAAATTGCTTGGTCGTCGTCGGCGCAGACGGTTAGATTATTATTTGGTTCCGCTAAAAGCTTAATTAACTCATATTGCGACCAGTTTGTGTCTTGAAACTCGTCAACTAAAATATACTTAAATCGTTCTCTGTACTTTTTAAGTATTAGTGGTCGTTTTTTAAATAATTTCAAACAATAATTTATTAAGTCACCAAAATCCAGCGCACTATTTTCTAGTAAAATTTTCTGGTATGTTTCATACGCCTTGGAGACTTCTTTAACTCTCTTTATATCCTCAATCTCCGCCTCGTCAGTTCCCTTTTTTAATAAATTAGCATATTTCAAATAATTTTCAGGATATACTTCTTGGTCTTTGCAATGAGAAAAATGAGAAATTAACGCTTGTATAAACTTTGTAGGATTTCCAAGCGCCTTATAGTAATCTAAATCAAATTTATCTAAGTTTTGCCTTGCCAAAAGCCAGCCGGCAGTATTATCTAAAATTTTAAAATCTGTTGGTAGGCCAATATCTAGCGCATTCTCCCTTAAAACTCTTTCACAAAACGCGTGAAATGTAGAAATCCATAAATCCACATATCCAAAATCTAAACCACGGTCAACCCTTTCTTCCATCTCAGCAGCTGCTTTTTCTGTAAATGTAACAGCCAAAATTTCTTCGGGTTTCGCCAACCCTTTTTCTATTAGGTTTATAATGCGTTGTGTAATAACCGTTGTCTTCCCCGTCCCAGCCCCCGCCACAATTAAAAGCGCCCCCTTATCGTGAAGCACCGCCTCCTTTTGCTCTTTATTCAATTTTAATAAGTCTAAAACCATTGTATTTCTTATCTTACCATTTTCATACACAAAAAAAAGACCCGAGTATTGTATAATATTACCATTGACAGCAACAAATTAAAGATGTATAATTGTTTATTGAGTCCTTTACAATTTAAAACGGTCGTAGCCAAAAGCTTTCGAGGTGCTCAAAGGTTTCTGGCTATGACCGCTAATAGTGGCTGGTCAAATGCAACGAGGAGTATCTCAATGAACACGATGCAAGCAATCCGGATGTGGTTCAAAATCGCCAAAATGATTTTTTTAGACGACAAAAAAAGAATTTGGCGGGATGCATTCTCGCGGTGCAAAGATCGAGAGAATGCCTGGGGTGCGCGTACCCTAGAAACCGCAGGGGAATTCTTCAAAAGCATTATCCTTGGCCAGGGGTTGGTCTTGGTTGATATCTACTCGATAGATATTACTGACCTTGGCTTACAGCTGGATGCGCGTCCAGATGAGATAACCAAGGAGATGCGGAGATTTGACCAGCAGCATATCACCGTATACGCCTATGAGGAGCTGGTCGAGGCACAACTCGGCATTCCATTTAAATATCTTGATTGTTTCCATGGCGGCTTTAAAAACGGCCGGTTGCGAATCTATCTTGCAACCCGTGGGCCATTGTGATAATCCATCTCGCCAATGGCGAAAACTTTAGCCCCCTTACGTGAATAACGTTTGTGGGGCTCTTTTATTATAATTTAACGTGTATTGGACGGGTTTCTCCCGGTTTGAGTCCTTCTACTTTTATGTCACCTATACGAATGCGTTTTAATGAATTAATAGTAAATCCAAATTCATCCATCATAACTCTTATCTGGTGATGTTTGCCTTCGTTTAAAATTATTTGAATTTTTGAATTATTTATAATCCTAGCCTTAGCCGGAAGTAATTTCCCAAGCGCCTGTGTTTCCATTCCCGATTGAATAATTTTTACAATTCCCGGGCGCAACGGCTCTTTTACCGCTACCAAATATTCCTTATCGTATTTAACACTGTTAGACAAAACTTCTCTGGCAAAACGTCCGTCATTTGTAAGTAACAAAAGACCTTCTGAACTTTTGTCTAGCCTTCCAATAGGATAAAGCCCTCTCTTTTTCCATTCAGTAATAACGCTAATTTTTCCAGGTAAATCCTGTGTTGGTAAATCTCTTGGTTTGTAATAAGCCAAGTACTGATACTCTTTTTTAGCCAAACCTTTGGGCTGTCGCACAATAACGCTATCTTTTTCGTTAACCTTTATTCCGTTGTCTACTCTTTTTCCGTTAACAAAAACAAGCCCGCTTTCCACGAGCCTATCGGCCTCTCTGCGCGAAGCCAAACCTTTATCTCTTAAGTATTTATTGATTCTTATTGGGTATTCCATTTGCTTAATATAACAAATTTGGTATAATATTTCAATGGAAAATGATTTTAAAAAATGGGTAGATCAAATAATTGAACCTATTGGCATTAAAATTGACGGTTCTAACCCCTGGGATATAAGAATAATCAATCCTAAATTTTATAACCGAGTAAAAGCGCAGGGATCTTTGGGTTTGGGCGAATCATATATGGATGGCTGGTGGGAATGCGATAGGCTAGATGATTTCTTTTATAGAATTCTTTCCAATGGCATTTATGAAAAAATTGGCTTATCTTTACCAATTTTATTTGATATTATCCGTGCCAGGCTATTTAATTTGCAGGCCATAAGAAGAGCCTTTCAAGTTGGAGAAAAACATTATGACACCGGGAATGATCTTTTTAAGGCAATGCTGGGCAAAACAATGGCATATAGCTGTGGATATTGGAAGTCAGCAAAAAGTTTAGACAAGGCGCAGGAGGCAAAATTAGATTTAATATGCAAAAAACTGAATCTGAAAAAAGGTCAAAGAATATTGGATATTGGGTGTGGTTGGGGAAGTTTTGCCTTTCATGCGGCAAAAAATTATGGAGTTAAGGTTGTAGGAATAACTGTTTCAAAAGAACAACTAAAATTAGCACAAGAAATCTGCAAAGGTTTGCCGGTAGAAATTAGGCTTCAGGATTATCGCCAGTTAAATGAAAAATTTGACCACATAGTGTCTATTGGAATGTTTGAGCACGTTGGATTTAAAAATTATAAAACTTTTTTTAATGTGGCAAAAAATTGCCTTAAGGAAAATGGGTTATTTTTGCTTCACACAATAGGAAGTCTAAAAACTAAAGAAAATGTAGAGCCCTGGACTAATAAATATATTTTTCCAAATGGTATGCTTCCCTCATTAAAAACTATTTCTTTACATATTGAGGGCTCATTTATTATAGAAGATGTCCATAATTTTGGCGCAGATTACGACAAAACCTTAATGGCTTGGTACAAGAATTTTGAAACTGCATGGCCTGAACTAAAAAATAAATACAGCCCAAAATTTTATAGAATGTGGAAATACTATCTTTTATCATGTGCCGGAGCCTTCCGCGCAAGAGATATCCAACTCTGGCAAATAGTTTTATCCCCCCACGGAGTAAAGGGAGGATACAAATCAATAAGATAAATTTCTTGGTTTTTTAAATACCGAGGCGTTTCATTTCCCAAAAACATTTAGCGGTGGCTTCCACGTCGGCTCGTGCATTGTGAGAATCATCAAAAGCCATGCTAAATAGTTTTAGGTGCAATTCAGAAAGCTTTGGCCACTTGTACCGACCATAGCCATTAATACTTGGTATTGCGCAAAAATCTGTGGACATTTCCTTAGTACAGATTTTTTTCTTATCACTAAGACTGTTTTGTATATTTTTCCGTAGAAACTCTGCACCAACAATCATTTCGTCAAAGCTTATATTATGGCCAACCAGATAATCTGCCTGTGATATCAAATTATTGAGTTCGTTTAGTGCTTCCTGCAATAATATGCCATCTTTTTGAGCTCTTTCAGTTGTTATCCCGTGTATTTTAGAAGCGTCTAGGGGTATCTCAAAATTTTCGGGCTTTATAATTAAATCCTTGCTCTCAATTTTTATTCCATTTTTATACACTACCCAAGCTATTTGAATAAGTCTTGGCCAATTATCCAAATCTGTCACCGGCGCCTGCCATTTTTTAGGCAATCCGGTAGTTTCTGTATCAAAAAACAAATAAGTCCCCAGAAACTTATTTGCGTTATAACTATTTCCCCCATCAAACAAACTACTTTGTTTAGATTCTGCCATATTTGTCGCACAATAATTGCTGCGGGACTAGGACTCGAACCTAGATACTAGCCTTCAAAGGGCCATGTCCTACCATTAGACGATCCCGCAATGTTCTATAATTGTCAATTTCTCTTTCGATCCTTTATAACTTTTTAAATATTTTTCTCTTTCTCTGGCTAACAACCTATCGCTGTATTCCTCGTGATGTATCATTATAAACGGGATTCTGCTTTTAGTCGATCTAACCTTTCCAGAATTATGGTAAGACAATCTCTTAACTAAATCCTTAGTCATGCCGACATAATATTTATTATCCTTTAAACTTTTTAGTATATAAATGTAATACATAATGCGTCCTACCATTAGCCTGCCCGGCCAGGGACGATCCCGCAATGGTAATGATTAAAATATTAGCACTTTTTTTTGATTTTATCAATCTTTTATTATAGTTTGGCCGTTATTACCTAGGTAAAAATGTTTTTCTGAAAAATCTAGTTGTTTTGTGTCTTTGTTTATTATTACTTCAACTCCTAGCCCGTTTCTGACATCCTCACTAAAATATTGGTCAAAAATAAAATTTCCCAAGGAATAATATATTCTTTTTTCTTTATAAACTTCTATTGGCTCAATTACATGAGGGTGGCTGCCAATTATAAGATTTGCTCCGGCGTCAATAAATTGGTGAGCCAAATCTCGAATTTGATTAGTTGCAGTTAAACTATATTCAACTCCCCAATGACTATAGACTATTATTACATCAGAAAAACCCTTAGCCTTCTGGATTTCCTCAATAATTGATTTTTGGTTTACGTCTTCTGGTAAATCAGCAAATTCATTATAACTAATAAGCGTTATTTTAATGCCATTAATTTCTGTTGAAATACTCTTAGGATAATCAGAAGCACCAAAATATCCAACTTTTTCATTATCTAAATAATTTTTTGTTTGAGCTAATCCATCCCTGCCAAAATTTAAAATATGGTTGTTCCCTAAATTTACTATTTTGATATTTTTATCAAACATGGTTTTTGCCACGCTTGGGTCAAACGTAAAAAAATAGTTATTTGTACTTCCTGCAATTGTGCCAGAGCTAATTGATTTATTGTTTGTTATAGGTCCTTCTAAATTGGCAACCACTAAATCATTTTCTGCCAAAGTTGAAGAAATTTTGTCGAAGATAAAGTCATTACCTCCATTTTGTCGGGCATAATATCTTATCCCTCTATCAAACATCAAATCTCCCACAAACAAAATTTGCGCATATTTTATTTCAGGTACACTTATAGAAACATTTTTAGCCGGCCGCGGCAAAAAAATATAACAAATAACTGCTGATAAGACAGCAGTTATTATAATAACTAAAATGATTGTTGTTTTTTTATTCACCAATTGTAAAGTGTTCACATCTGGTTGCAGAAGAAGTACATTTTATATCCCCTGCGCCATTATTACCTGTGCATAGATAACTTCCGTCTGGTAATTGAGTTGAGACACAGAAGTTAGATGTAGATGCGTAACATGACGGTTTCCCTGCTCCCTGTTTTATAATGTCAGCATGTAATGAGACTAACTGTGAACCGTAGGTAGGAAGATAGCCGTTTAGTAGCCCTTTTGTGCAAAGTGAAGAATAGTTTGGCGACAAGGAACTAGCTATTGTTTGGATATCAAGCAAATCAGAGGATACTGCCTGGTTTTTTGTTAAAGGCAAAAATAAACTTTCAATTTTTTGCGCGTTCTCAGGGGCTTTGACTGTTATAGGTTTATTGAAATTATTATTGGTCTCGTTAATTTTTAATCCTATAGCTGGTAAACCAGCATAAACTTTGCTCAAATCAATTGTTTTATCAATTTTTAACCCGTAAAGCAAATAATCACTTTTTCCAACCCACATTTCAAAATTTACATCTCCTATAGCGTCAGTAACAGTTCCAACCATACTTGTTGCAATGCTAGTAACCAATGGATCTATAGTTGTATCGGCAGTAGTTTGCGCGGTGATTGCTCTATTTAAGAAATCTTTTAGCTTGTCTTTACTAATAGTTGCCAAATAATGATAAGTGCCTTGTCCGCTTACAGTTTCATCTCCCAGTTGTTTGCTGATAGAAAACATATTTTCTGTCAATAATAAGTCTTGAAATTTTCTAGTAAGCTCAGAATTATTTATTTGAGACATATCTGGTAAATTTGATTGTCCATTTGGTTCTTCGGTTAATACTTCTAAAGACTCGTGATCAAATTTGAACCATATATTTGTAATTTTAGATATATCTAAACCAGGGTATACAAAATCACTTGGAGCCGTTAAACTATTGATTTTAAAATACAAAGTTTCGCCTAAAATAACTGTATCCATTTTTACAGAAATATTTCCTCCTGGAAATGAGGGGGCGGTTACATTAACTGATATTGCCGCGTTTGATTTTATGTTGTTTATGTCAGTTTTATCACCTTCACCACTAATATTAAAAGATAAATTACCTTGAGATACATTATTAATAGAAGCGTTAATTTCTCCTTGTACAGCCATATGAGACGATTTAACGTTTTTCATGTTTGTCATCATATTATTGACGACTGTTGTTGGATTTGGCCAAAAGGGATTCCATGGAAGATTTATATATTTAGCGCCAACAAAAACTCCTAATCCGCCCAAAACAATAATAATTATTAAAACCATCAGAATCTTTATAACCGTCATAGTCTGAACTGCTGGTTGTGGCTTTTCCACGATAACCGGCTGAGGTTGCACCTGTGGCTGAGATTGTGGTTGAGACTTAGGTTCTTGAACTATTGAAACAGGTTGCTCTACAGGTTTTGATTCTGCAGGTTTAACTAAAGATGCAAAAGCATCAGAAATTTCAGTTTCTGTCCAACCATTTTTAAGTAATAAATTACGCGTTTGATCATCTGTCTGGCCAATCCCTTTTGCTTTAATAATATAATCAACTATTTGTTGTTCTGCCATATTTTTATATTTTAAGTATTATTATTAATTTATTATACCACAGTTATATTAATCGTTGCCAATTCTAGTGGCAATTGAGAAACTGCGGAATATTTTATTTTGTTTTCTGCGTCAATAAAAAGTTCCAACATATTTTGTAAATCTTTTTGTGTTAAGCCGGCTGTTTGTATTTTCATTTTTTCTATCTCCTGCCCGGACAAACCAGAGTTTTGTAAATTCAAAAAGTTTGCGTCAATCTTCAAAAGTAATTCTTGTCTAAGATAAAATACTAGTGTTTTAGTAAATTCTTGTAGGTCTACTCCGCTATCTACCATGGTATTTATAAATAAAATAGACTCTTTTGTGTTTTTGGCAATCAAACAATCAACAAAGCGCGAAATTTCTTTAACTTCTACAATCCCCAGCAGATTTTTTATGTCTTCGGTTTTAATCTCACCTTTTTCAGCAGAAGAGAAGCTTAAGCATTCATCCAGTAAAGACTCGGCGTCTCTAAAACTTCCTCGAGAATTTAAAGCAATTAATGATAACGCCGAATCATCAAATTTTACATTCTCTTTTTTAGAAATAAACTGTAATTTTTTTATTATTTCTGAAACCTGTAATCTTTTAAAATCAAATTTCTGGCACCTAGATAATATTGTAGGAATCATTTTATGAGACTCTGTTGTGGCCAGTAGAAAAATTGCATGAGCCGGCGGTTCCTCAAGAGTTTTGAGCAAAGCATTTGCCGCAGATTTAGAAAGTTGATGGCATTCGTCAACAATAAATATTTTGTATTTAGACTTTACCGGTGCAAACTTTATTCCCTCAATTAATTGTCTTACATCATCAACCCCTGTATGTGAAGCAGCATCAATTTCCACCAAATCCATAGATTTACCTGCCATAATCTCAAGACAAGACCCAGTTAATTGCTTTAGCAAAAAGCCGGGCAATTGTTGTTTTCCCGCTCCCGCGTGGCCCCGAAAACAAATAAGCATGAGAAATGTTCTTTCCCTTAACCGCATTAGTAAGCGTCTGCACCACATGCTCCTGCCCAATAACCTCCTCAAACCTCTGTGGCCTATATTTTCTATATAATACTAAATTTGTCATATATTTTATTATTTTTTGAAGACTAAGAATTTGTATCCGCAGAAATTCCAGATGGCGGTGATGAACATGGCAAAAATTACAGACAACTGACGCCATAGCTCTGTGTTTAATCCAATATTTATTCTAACAAATATAGAAAACGACGCAACATTTATTAAAAGACCAATCAGGGTTATTACTAAAAACTGTACAGCCTCTTTTCCCGTACCATCTTTTTCTGGACTATCAAAGGCCCAGTACTTATTTCCAAAGTATTTTATGGTGGCCGCAATTAGGAAAGAAACCGCCTTAACTATTGTTTGATATGGGATAAATAAAAATAACAAAATAAAGGCTCCAATATCAACCAAGTCGGCAAAACCACCTGTTATAATATGCTTAATGCCCTGCTTTAAAATTGTTTTCATTTTGTCAGTTTATCATAATTGAACTTCTTTGGGAAGTTTGCTAATATAACAATATAAATTAAATACTTAATATGTTTATTGACGACCTTAAAAATACTCTTGAAAAGATTGACAGTTATAGAGATAAATTTCTCTTTTTGTTTATAAAACCTTATTGGCCACGCAAAATTACTCCAAATCATATAACTTGGGTTAGGGTTTTAATTGGCGTAATATTGTTTGTTGTTTTGTTTTTCTTTGGAAAGGAAGACGGCCCATTAATCATTTCTCTTTTCTGCGTTGGTGTACTCACTGATTTAATTGACGGGCCTGTTGCAAGGGGCACAAATAGGGTTACAGAATTTGGCGCAATGCTAGACTCAACAGCTGATAGAATTTTAATATTCCCAATTGCTATATATAGCTTGTACGGACCCCACAAATGGTTACTTCTAATATTATTACTGGTGGAAATTCTTAACGCCGTTAGCTCAATGTTTTATAAATCAAAAGAAATATATTTAGAATCCAATATTTTTGGTAAAACAAAAATGGTTTTATTATGTATTGTATTTATTGTAATTTTAATTGTTTGGCCAAAAGCTCCACCGGCATTATTTATTTACGTTTTATGGATTTCAATAATTTTTTCCTGTTTAAGTATTTTTTCAAGAATTTTGGAATTAAATAACAAAGGATATATCAAAAATAGGATTATTAGTAAACAACTTAACAAATATGAAGAACAATCTAAAAATATTTAATACGCTTTCAGGAAGCAAAGAAGAATTTAAACCGTTGAAGGGCAAAAAAGTTAATCTTTTTGTCTGTGGCCCCACAGTTTATGATTATTCTCATATAGGTCATGCCAGAAATTACGTTGTTTTTGATTCTTTTGTAAAATATCTAAAACTAAGAGGCTATACTGTTTTTTATTTACAAAACATTACAGATATAGATGACAAAATTATTGCAAGGGCGAGGGAAAAAGGCGTTTCTCCAAAAGATTTAGCTATTGCCTTTGAGAAGGAATATTTGAAGGATATGGAAGCTCTTGGAATAAATAGCGTTTCCAAATATGCCAGAGCCACAAATTATATAAAAGAAATAATAAGCCAAGTCCAAAGACTGCAGGAAAAGGATTTTGCTTACAAAATAGACAGTGATGGAATATATTTTGACATTTCTAGGTTTGCAAATTATGGTAAACTTTCCGGTCGAACAGTATTGGGCGCTGAAGATGCAGTTTCGCGAATTGATTATAGTAAAGATAAGAGAAATAGAGGTGACTTTTGCCTATGGAAGTTTTCCGAGAATCTATCTGCAAACAGCCCAGAGCCATTTTGGCCGGCTTCTTTTGGAGCGGGACGACCAGGTTGGCATATAGAAGACACTGCAATTACTGAAAAGTTCTTCGGACCGCAATACGACATTCATGGCGGAGCAAGAGATTTAATTTTTCCACACCATGAGGCAGAAATAAGCCAAATGGAGGCAGTTTCCGGTAAATCACCTTTAGTTAAATACTGGATGCATGTTGGATTTTTAACTGTTAACGGTCAAAAAATGTCTAAATCTATTGGAAATTTTATAACAATAAGCGACTTTTTGAAAAGGTGCCCAGCTAATTATTTAAGATTTTTTATTATAAGAAACTCATGGCGACAACCGGTTGATTATTCTGAGTCAGTGCTAATTGAAATACGTACAACGGTTGAAAAAATTGAAGACTTTCTGCGAAGATTAAAATCTGTAAAAATGATAAAGGGCAACAAAGAGGCAAACGCTTTAATAAAACAAATAAAAGAAAACTTCTATAAAGAATTAGATGACGACTTTAATACGCCCCAGGCTTTTGCGGTCTTGTTTGATTTTATGAAACAAATAAACCAATACTTAGATAAGGACGCAATATCAAAAAAACAGGCTGGAGATGTGTATAAATTTTTCCAGGAGATAGATAAGGTATTTGGGATTATCAATTTTAAAAAAGTTAATCAAACTATTCCTGCAGAAATAAAAAAACTGGTCAAAACCAGAGAAGAATGTCGAAGAAATAAAGATTGGCAGAAATCAGACGAACTAAGAAAAGAAATTGAAACCAAGGGGTTTTCCGTAGAAGATACAGACAAAGGTACTGTTGTCAAAAGCTCGTTTTAAAAAAAGCGCCCGACAAGTAAAACCTGTCGGGCCAAAATGAACAGCATGCAGAAACCCTTCAGCATGGGTTTAGGGGGTCGGCAAACGCCGATACCAGCCTCCTGGGAAATGGCCGGTCTCCATTATGATGCTGGAGAAAAACCATCCCCCCTGCGAAATGATGGATTGGGGCTGTGTCCCAGCCCCTTCCTCGCCTATAGGTGGCGTGAGTGGCTTTTTTATTCGCATCCCTGCGCGAAATGAAGGCCACGCCCGGAGGAAGATTTCGTTTGAAATCCTCGAAAAGGTCGCGCTGGATCTGATTGCCAATCGGAACGCTCACAGGCTTCTTTCGAAGCCGTTTAAGCACCGGAATCATTATCACCACCACGACTGCGCAAATCGTGAGTGTAATCGCACTGGGACTAAAATTAGTCTTCATGGTCTATCTCCTTAGGCAAAAAAAGAACAATTATTGTGAAACTGAGCTAGCACTGTGCTAGTCCAGTACACATATATGATAGCACTGAAAATGGCTATCGTCAAGGTCTTGCTCTCCCCTTTTGGTTTTGATAATGTAGAGGTACTAATATAAAAATATGCCTAAAGAATCAGTAGACAAACTACCACCGCAAAATAATGAAGCAGAACAATGTCTGTTGGGCTGTTTGATGTTGGACAAAGAATCAATTGTTAAAATTGTTGATTTTATTAAGGCTGAAGATTTTTACAAAGGTTCACATCAAGATATTTTCCAAGTAATGTATGACCTTTATGAAAAATCAGAACCAATTGATATACTTTCCGTTTCCTCAAAACTAAAAGAAAGAAATAAATTGGACGACGTTGGAGGCTCAGCATATTTGACCGCTTTAATAAACACAGTTCCAACCGCTACTCATATTTCCAATTATGCAAGAATTGTAAGGCAGAAGAAAATTTTAAGAGATTTAATTTCAGCTTCGGAGGAAATTGGCCTTTCAGCTTTTGATGAAACAGAAGAAGTTGATATTTTACTAGATAAAGCGGAAAAAACTGTTTTCGGAATTGGCCAGAGATCCTTAACTCAAACCTTTTTACCTATAAAGGATATTTTATCTGATACTTTTGAGAGATTAGACGAGCTTTCAAAAAACACCGGACAAATGCGCGGAGTTCCAACTGGTTTTGCTGATTTAGATAAAGTTTTAGGAGGCTTGCAAAAATCTGACCTTGTAATTTTGGCAGCCAGGCCAAGTATGGGAAAAACTTCGCTAGCTTTGGATATTGCCAGAAACGTAGCAGTTCTTGAAAACAAACCAGTTGGGCTTTTCAGCCTTGAAATGTCTAAGGACCAGCTGGCTGACAGACTTTTGGCTTCAACGGCAAACATTAATTTGTGGAACCTAAGAAATGGCAGAGGATTAACATCTGATGACTATTCAAGGCTTCAACACGCCATGGGAAGCTTATCTGACTCCCCTCTATATATAGATGACGCCGGCTCGGTAAATATTCTGCAAATTAGGGCAATGGCCAGAAGATTACAGGCAAACAAGGGTTTATCTTTAATTGTTATAGACTACTTACAACTTATGGAACCTATGAACAGACTTGCTTCTCCTGTCCAGCAGGTCACAGAAAACTCTAGGGCGTTAAAAATGCTTGCAAAAGAATTAAACGTGCCGGTTCTTGTTTTGTCACAGTTGTCTCGCGCGGTTGAACAGCGAACTCCATCAATACCAAAACTTTCCGACTTAAGAGAATCTGGAGCTATTGAGCAAGACGCCGATGTTGTTCTGATGATTTACAGGGAAGATAAATATGCCGAGAATAGCTTAAATCCAAATATAGCAAAGATTATGATTGAAAAGCACAGAAATGGACCAACTGGCGGAGTAGATTTATTCTTTGATGAAAACCGAGTAAGTTTTAGAAATTTAGATAAAAATGAATACCCAACAGAAGCTGGTTGAACTTTTTAAGAAATTCCCAACGGTTGGCTCAAGAACAGCCGGCCGTTTTGTTTACTACTTAATGAAGTTACCCAAAGAAAGAATAGATGAAATCATAAATGCAATTCTAGAAGTTAAAAATAAAATAAAATTATGCGCGTTGTGCTTCCAGCCTTTTGAGGCTGGACCTGTGGACGGGTCCACAGGTCTGTGCGCGCTTTGCGCCGACACAAAACGCAATAAAAATTTGCTTTGTATAGTTGAAAAAGAAAGTGATTTGCTTTCACTTGAAAGTACAAAAAAATTCAACGGCTTATACTTTATTTTAGGAGGAACTGTTGGCACAATGCGAAAAGAAGAAATTAGCCAGTTAAGAATAGAACAATTAAAAAAACGCCTAAAAGATTTATCCATCCAATCGGGCGCCAGTGCTTCAGAAATTATTATTGCTCTAAACTCCACGCCAGAAGGCAGAACAACCTCTGTTTTGGTTGAACAGACTATCAGAGAGTCCTTCGACTCCGCTCAGGACCTTCGGCCTTCTCCAAAAATAACGCATCTGGCCAAGGGGTTGCCCGTAGGCGGTGAACTAGAATACGCCGACGAAGAAACCCTAGAATCCGCCCTAGAAGGTCGCAAATAAAAAAACAACCCGCCTTGTGTAGCGCGGGTTTTTCGTTTCCGCATGGAAACGTTATGACCGCCAATTGATTGGATCAGTCCACTGCCTTGGAGGGTCTGAAGGACCCAAATCCACGTCGAATATCTGCGCAAACTCACTTGGTGCCATGCAGACCTCATAGAGGTTTGAAATTTGCTTTAACGCACCGAGATTACACAATATCCTAACGAATACTTCCGCATCATCGGAGGTAACCCATGAAATAGCACGGGGGTTAACCACACACTCTAGTTCATGAAGCAAACCTCGCAGACTAAACTGCTTAGCCAACAGGATTCTGCCTACAAACCAAAGGAATTTTTTCAGTTGGTTTTTGTCGCTTACGCGTGGCAGCATCGGCTTGCCGTTGGGACCGAATGGCACCGGCGAAAAGGTTACGTTTGTAGTCGTGGGATTATTTGGAGCTTTTAAATTAAGCACCAAAAAAGCAAAAATATCTCCCAGCGGACCATACTGGCTAAATATTCTTCCGCCCAACGAAAAACTACCTTTCCTGTAAGGAGACCGTTCGTCTGTTTCGATAGAGCGCCCGAATTCCTTATTGCAGGTTGCCCAGCAACTGTCTTCTTCAGCAGAGAACTCAACAAGAAGGCCTAATTCCATTTTCACGTTTTGTCCAATCAAGGATGCTGGCCCAATGATACTCATTGCCTGCCAAAAATTAGTAACCCTAACTTCCTTTATCGGTTCGTAATACTTAACTTGATTCATAACACTACTCCCTTTGCCTGGTTTAGGCCTTTATCCGCGATTTCTGCCACATAGCAGATTATCGGGACAGTCGACCACCATCGAGGCCCCAGGCGGGCTGATGGGTTTCCTTGTCTGTCAATGAACACTTTTATATTGCCTTTTTATTTTATTTTTGTCAAACAAAAAACTCGGGGGTTAGCCGAGTTTTTTTAATAGATGAAATTACGCTCTACCGGATTTTTGAATTTGGGAAATTCTTTTTGAGAGTTCTTTTTCGGCTTTGTAATCTTTGAAGGTCATTGTTTTACCGTTAAACCATTTTTCTATTCCAAAAAATATACCAGATCTCCACATCCAAATTACAATTAAGGTTAAAAGCAATGGCAGAAAGAATGAATCTAACCAGAAATTATTTGTTAAACCGGTTGAAACAATGCTGGCGCCCAAGACACCTGCTTTTGTGACAAAGACAGATGCATTAGATGTTGGAGTATATCCCAATTGCGAGCCAGTTACAGAAACACTGTTGTTTAATGTTGTAGTTCCGTAAGAAAAGTTTGCAGCACTTGCAACCTGAGCCTGATAAGTTATTGTAATTGTCTGACCAACGGATATTGAATAAAAATTAATGCCAGTAGTTATATCACCTGAATAATTATTACAATTACTACTATTTCCTGTGCAAGCAACAACCAACTGGTTATTATAAATAAGACTAGAAGGAAGTGCGTCTCTTACCACAACATTTTGGATATTCTGTCCTCCGTTTGCCTGCAAGGTTATCATAAACATTAGCATATCAGACGGATTTGCATAAACTGAGCTTACAAAACCAGTCCCGGTAGTAAGATTCTTCACTGTTTTGTTAACAGTCAATGTCCCGTTTGTATAATTTAAGCATGCATTTCCCGAACAACCGTTTGCGCAATATTGTATAAGGCTTTGCTGTGCTCCACAGGAGTCATACCAATAAAGGCTGCTTCCCGAACATCTCTGTTGATAGTTTGAAGTACAAGCATTACCACAGGTTCCTACATAGCTTCCAATATTACCGCAGGAGTCATACCAGTACATGCTTGTACCCAAGCATCTTTGCTGATAGTTCTGAGTACAGCTATTTGTACAACTTCCGTTAGCGCATATCTGTGTGCCAGAGCAAGTTGTTTGTAATTGTGACGCGGTTGAATCTGAGCAGTATGAGTTGGCTGTACCTGCGTTGTTACAGGTATATGTTTTGTAGTTGTTGTAAACATTGCCTCCTTGGCAGTACGGTGATCCTACAACTCCACTGGTTCCACACTGAGAGTTGGTACTGCAATTAATGGTCTGGTTTGTACAACTTCCGTTAGCACATATCTGTGTGCCAGAGCAAGTTGTTTGTAATTGTGACGCGGTTGAATCTGAGCAGTATGAGTTGGCTGTACCTGCATTGTTACAGGTATATGTTTTGTAGTTGTTGTAAACATTGCCACCTTGGCAGTACGGTGATCCTACAACTCCACTGGTTCCACACTGAGAGTTGGTACTGCAATTAATGGTCTGGTTTGTACAACTTCCG
>JAPLZC010000006.1 GCA_026395215.1 Candidatus Staskawiczbacteria bacterium | reverse complement strand
ATGCCTTATGAGATTAGGGAATCGGCTGATGGCGGAGTGGATGTGAAAATGGGGGATAAATGGTTGAATCCGGCTGAAATTTCGGCTATGATTTTGCAGAAGTTGAAGGCCGATGCTGAGGCAAAATTAGGGGAAACAATAACTGAGGCAATAATTACTTGCCCGGCATATTTTGATGACTCACAGAGAAAGGCTACAAAAATTGCAGGAGAAATTGCAGGGTTTAAGGTGGACAGGGTTATAAATGAACCAACTGCGGCTGCTTTGGCTTATGGAATGAATAAAAAGAAAGATGAGAAAATTTGTGTGTATGACTTTGGTGGAGGTACTTTTGACATATCCATACTCGACGTTGGCGCAGATACAATAGAAGTAAAAGCAACAGGTGGTGACACACACTTGGGTGGCGATGACTTTGACCAACGCATTATGAATTGGGTTGTGGCCGAATTTAAAAAAGATAATGGAGTTGATTTATCAAAAGACAATTTAGCTTTACAAAGAATAAAAGAATCAGCTGAAAAAGCAAAAATTGAATTGTCATCTTCTTTGGAAGCACAAATTAACTTGCCATTTATTACTTCAGACCAAAATGGGCCAAAACATTTGGATTTGAAATTGACCCGAGCAAATTTGGAGAGTATGGTTGCAGATTATTTGGACAAGTCTATTGAGTTAGTTAAAAAAACAATGAAAGAAGCTGGGCTAGAACCAAACCAAATTAATGAAATTGTGCTGGTTGGTGGACAAACAAGAATGCCAAAAATGATTGAAGTTGTAAAAAACTATTTTGGCAAAGAACCAAACAAGGAAGTAAACCCAGACGAAGTTGTGGCAATTGGAGCTGCAATTCAAGGAGGAATTATGCAAGGAGAAGTTAGAGATGTTTTGTTGCTTGACGTAACACCGCTTTCACTTGGCATAGAAACATTTGGCGGAGTAGACACAGTGTTGATTCCAAAAAACACAACTGTGCCAACTGCTAAGACTCAAATTTTCTCAACAGCAGCCGACAGCCAAACAAGTGTGGAAGTACACGTTTTACAGGGAGAAAGGCCAATGGCTCAAGATAACAAAACATTGGGAAGGTTTATTTTAGACGGAATACCACCAGCACCAAGAGGAACTCCGCAAGTTGAAGTTGCTTTTGATATTGATGCTAATGGAATTTTGAATGTTTCGGCAAAAGACAAAGCCACAAACAAAACTCAATCTATTAAAATTGAGGGCAGTGCTGGAATTTCTAAAGAGGAAGTTGAGAAAATGAAAAAAGATGCCGAAATACATGCCACAGAAGATAAAAAGAAACAGGAGGTTATTGAAATTAAAAACACTGCCGACGCTTTGGTTTACACCTGCGAGAAAACTTTAAAAGATTCTGCTGATAAAATAAAACCAGAAGATAAAAAATTGGTAGAGGACAAAATGAGCGCTTTGAAAGATGCTCAAAAAAGTGATAACATAGAAGAAATTAAATCAAAAACCAAAGACCTATCCGAAACCATCCAAAAAATCGGCGCAGAGTTGTATAAGCAACAGACTCCACCAGCAAGCGAGGGGAAACCAGCAGATTCTGGTGAAGCAAAAAAAGATAACGAAGAACCAAAAGCCGAAGAAGGAAAATACACCGAACAAAAATAAATTATGGCGGAAGATTATTACAAAATTTTAGGAATTGATAAAAGTGCTTCGCAAGACGAAGTAAAAAAAGCATTTCATAAGCTGGCTCATCAACATCACCCAGATAAGGGTGGAGAGGAGAAAAAGTTTAAGGAGATAAACGAGGCTTATCAAGTGCTTAGCGACAAGGAAAAAAGGGCTCAGTACGACCAGTACGGAAGGGTTTTTGAAAATGGACAACCGGGTGGGGCAGGATTTGATGGCTCGGGATTTAACTGGGCTTGGGGCAATGGACAGCAAGCTGGTGCCGAGTTTGATATGGGAGATATTGGAGATGTGTTTGAACAGTTTTTTGGCGGAGGGTTTGATGGGGGAAGACGCTCATCAAAAAAGGATTCTAGAAAAGGAAAAGATATTCAGGTTGATATTGAAATTGATTTAGAGAGAACATTAAAAGAATCTGTTGAAAAAATAAATATTGGAAAACAAGTTACTTGCCAAAGATGCACGGGTGCTGGAGCCGAACCAGGAAGCAAAATTAAAGAATGCGTTTCTTGTAGAGGTTTAGGACAGGTTCAGCAAGTTAGAAAAACAGTTTTTGGATCTTATACAACAAACGTAGTTTGTCCAGAATGTAAGGGTGAAGGAACAATGCCAGAAAAACCTTGCAATGTATGCAAAGGAGAAGGCAGAATTAGAGGACAAGAAACAATTGAGGTACAAATTCCAGCTGGAATTGATGCAAATCAAGTAATAAGAGTTGATGGAAAGGGCGAAGCTGGTAAAAAGGGCGCCAAAGGCGGAAATCTTTTCATAAGAATATTTATTAAACAACACCCAGTATTTGAGAGAAGGGGAGATGATTTATTCAGTCAAATGGAAATTAGCTTTTCACAAGCGGCTTTGGGCGATAAAATTGAAATGAAAACCTTGGAAGGTACAAATATTTTGTTGGAAGTTCCGTCGGGGACAGAATCTGGAAAGGTTTTAAGAATTTCAGGAAAAGGAATTCCGCACTTTAGCAATTCTTCTTGGGGTAACCCGGGCCGAGGTAATTTATATATTGAGTTAAAAGTCAAAACACCTAAAAAGCTATCTAAAGAACAGAAGAAACTCCTAGAGGATTTGAAAAATTTAGGATTATAAGGTATACTTGAAAAAGTTTACATTGAGGCCAAAAGGCCGAAATGCCCTTGTAGCTCAATTGGTAGAGCAGTTCCCTTTTAAGGAATTGGTTTCGAGTTCGAGTCTCGACAAGGGCACCAAATTATCATTTTGGCTCAAATATGCCTCATTTAGGGTAAAAATAGAGCCAAGTTGAGGAGTTCCAAAAGCAAGATTTCTGTCGTAGCAAATTTCGGCAGGGAACACTAACTTTTGGAACTTTTTTCGTATAGGCATCTCTAATTTCAACCATTGGCTAGCCAAATCAGTTATGCTTTGCTTTGCATGAGCCAAACCATCTTCAAGATCATAGTCATCCATATTCGATTCACTGATGGCCGCTTCGATAACCCCAATCTGGTTTTTAACATCTTCCATTCTCTCCCTAAATTCTTCGGTGGTATAAACTCCACTTTCACGCATTTCAAAGATGCTTTTTCTTTTGGCTTGTAACTCCGCCAATTCTTTACCATGCACACTGGATGATTTTTTCATTTCAGCAGTTTGGTTTTGAAAATGCCCAAGGACCACCGCCTCAAAGTAGGCGGTGAATGCCTGAGTTGGCACAATCTTTTGCAAAAGGGCGATAAAAGCGTCTTCCATCTCTGCCTTTGGAATACTTTTGTGTTTTAGAGGACATCCATCAAAATAACAATGGTAATAATCAAACTTGTTATACTCTCCGGTTGATGTGCTGGCAGTCATAGGCCGGTGGCAAGAGGGGCACCTTACAAACGCACGCAAAGGAAACTTGGAATTATTTCTACACTTTTTAAGTCCACCCTGGCCGCCCTTGCCTTTTCTGATGTTCTCAATAGCCAGTCTCTCGCCATCAGTAATCATGGCATCGTGTTTACCCTTAAACTCCTTATCTGAGCCATCCTCGCTTGGCCATGGATTCTTGAGCCAACCGGTATAAAAGGCCAACTGCTCACCTAATATGTGATTTACAGCCTGTTTTGTAGGCTCTATGCCAGTCCATTCCTTGAAGTCAGACCTTTTAAGTTCGTCTACAATTCCCTTTGCAGAAATAAGCTCTTTTGCGTGCTGTTTTAACAGTTTTTGCAAAAGAGGGAACACATCGGGATGCGGCTGGTCCGGTTCAGTCTTTTTCTGATCTTTCTTTTTGTTATGGTCACAAATGTAGCCAACTGGGGCCTTCCACGGCCAAATTCCTTGTTTAAGCTTTTGGCTCATGCCGTCAACACACTGCTGACGTCTTATCGCATTGTCATAATCAGCGGCTCCGGCCAAAACTGTTTCAATAAACTTTTCACTTGGTTTATTACCAATCGGTTCGGTAACAGAGTGCAAGGTAGTGCCATATTTTGACAATATTTTTCTAACAGCAAAATGGTCTTCAGTATTTCTGGCAAACCTGCTGACCCTTAAAACTACAAATGCGTCGATTTTGTTTTTTCTGCAAAATTCAAAGGCTCTCAAAAACTCCTTTCTGTTTTTTGAGCTTAAATCTTTCGCAGATTCTCCCTCATCCTTAAATATTTCTACCACTTCGATTCCTTTCTGCTCGCAATACTTCCGGCAGGCTTCCTCTTGAAATTCAAGGGAGGTTCCGTCAACTTGCTCGTCAGAGCTAACACGAATATAAATTACGCCTCGTTTTGTCTTGTTCATATTTTTTTAATTTAATTTTAATATTTCCGTTAAAGTTGTAAAGCGTTGGAGTTTGGCGGATAACTCCGGAATTATCCGCCAAACTCAGTTTTAGCTTTTCAGGTTATATAGTACCGGAATCTAATCTGGCCTGCGGAAGCCCAAAAAAATGTTCTCCGTGCGGCCCAACTGCGGCAATAATAACATCTCCACTTTTGACAAGTTCTTTGAGCGCCTGACGAATTTTTGATTTTGGCAATTTGGTTTCCTCCTCAAGCATATCCACTGATAACAGCATTGACGATTGCTCTAACGCATTGATTAGCGTTTCGCATATCTCTTGCATCTGGTCTTTTTCGCTTGTATCCTCGCCCCGATAAATAAAGACATAGTTTCCCTCAATAGTTGGCGCCAGGGAAGCCATGAATGGCTTTATCTCCGGTTGCAAACGCATTTTAGTTTGAGTGACAATGAAATCCGAGCCCTTCCTATCTATCGCTATGTGAGAATCTACAGCAGCGATTATATCGCTGGAGCCACGAATGCTTTGACTGCCACTTTTCTTTCCAAAACCCTGCGGTTTGCGGTGATGGTGGATGAAGAGTATTGCTCGGTCATCGGAAACAAGTTTTTTCATGGCTGAAAATGCGATTGACATTTCCGAAGCGGAATTTTCCTCACCACCATGAAGTCGTATAAGCGAATCCAGAATGACAAGCACCGGCTTTTCTTTTTCAATTAATTCCTTCAAATGTGCAAGATGTTCGGGATTGTCAATTTTGATTCCATTTAGTGAGAGAAATGAAATATCTGAAGTTGCATTTACACCCATTTGCTTGAATCTGTCCTTAATATGCATTCTGTGATTTTCTTCATCAACTATAAGAACCTTGCCGGGGATGGTTGTGAAATGGTCAAGAAATGGAGTGCCAGTTGCAACGCAGGCGGCCATACTTTGGGTTAGGAATGTCTTATAGGAATTGGCATCTCCTGTTAATGCGACGATAGTCCCAAGTGGCACAAGGTCTTGGACAACCCATTTGGCTGCCGGAAAATCTTCTTTATACAAGTCAGTCAAAGTAAATGGAGTGAAGTTTATCGGCTCGGCACTACCATCCCGGGCTTTTTGTTCTCTTTCTTTTATACTTGTAAACACAAGGCGTAATTCGCTTTCAGCCAGCGGGGGATTAGCGTGATTAGCATTCCAACCCCTAAGCGTAACCCATCCGACTGATTCCCATAGGTCTTGGGGGATATAATGCAGAACCCTACCAATAAATTTTGTGGCGGTATCATTTCTCTCGCCTTGTGGCACATCTCCGGCATTGTTCGTTTCTGTTTGCAATTCTGCTTGTGGCTTGCTATTATCTGTCAATCTTTTCAGCAAATCCTGAGGAATTTCGGCTAAACCATTTTCTGGTGGCGTAACCCATTCGTATGCCTTACCGGAAGCGTGGATTGATGGTGGTAATACTGCATATCCACCGGAAGCCCTTACGTCTGTGAGCGGGGCTAACTTTCTGGTACTGTTGCTTATAGGGACATTAGGGTATTTATAGAAAAGGTGCCAGCCTCCGCCTCCAGTCTTAGACATCGCTGTAGGAGGAAATTGGCTGATGTCTCCGCCAGCCTCCACATCGATAATTAATATACCAGAAAGCTCCCCAGTAACGACTCCGATATTCATATTAGGAAATGCAAGAGTCCATTCCTCGATTTTTTGCGCAGTCGCTTGCTTTTGTTGGTATTGCTTCCAAGATATTAGTGGTTTCTTTTCTTGTCCGACTGGAATTATACTCCAGCCTAAGGCGTGATATCTTAACGCCTGGTTAAAAATTGTTTTGCTATCCATAATTTTTTTTGTAAGTTAATTTAATAAAAACTGGCCAAACTAAAAAATTATGGAGCTCTTGGAATTGTCTTCTTTGATTCCTTAAGATTTTTCTTTTCGCCAATCCAGGACTGATATGCAATCTCAGCAAGTGTCTGCGCAATAAAACGGACGTCTTCCACCTCCGTGTCAGACATTTCCTCGCCATGCTCCTCAAAATATCGCCTTTTGAGTTCCTGCATAGCATCGCCTTCGGATTGCTTTTGAAATGATTTTTGACTCATAATAATTTCTAAAATCTTTATTATGAGTTAATGATTTCAAACTCTCCGCCGATAAAAAAACGAGAGGGATTGAGAGGGAAATCAAAAAAATAAACGACTAAAAAGCCGTTTTTAGACACAAAAAAAGAGGGCTCCGTAAAACCCTCTAAACTAAATCAAGCTTATACTACTAAAGCCCTCTTCAACCCTCTATTAATTCAGCCACATATTTTGTTTTTTATCGTCCATGCAATAGTTTATTTTCCCTTGTAAATCTTTAATTTTTTGCAATTCTTTTTTGGTAAATTCAATGATTTCCAACATTCTTGTTTTTCTTTGGGGCGATGACAAACCAGATAACCTTGTATCTTTGTCGTCTTTCGGTAGCTTAATCCCCTCAAAAACGGCTTCTATTGTTTTTTGTATTCCAAAACTTGGCTCGGTTAAACATTGCAATAGCCTAAATTGGCGTGTATTTCCTTTGCCTATTTTTATATCCTTACCTTCTTTATAAAATTTAAAATATCCCATGCCATTCTTTACAAGAGTGTACGATTTACCATTTGATACCGACAAAATGGCGGTTCCGGCCTGAGCGAGCGTTTGTTCGCTTGGCATTGTTCCGTTAATGCTTGTCGAATTATTCTTTAAAAATTCCCCAATATCCACAAGCCGTAATAGCCAAACAAAATAAGCTTGTTCTCCCCTTGGGTGATTGTTATCATATTTCAACTCCATTTTATTGTCGAACTTTATAAAACCGGCCTTGTCTAATTCAGTAAGGATTTTAGGCAATTCAGAGAATTTTAATTCACCAGGCAAATCATCCTTTGTTATCCCAACATGTAAAAAACTATACTCTTTTGTGTTTATTATTTCCTCAATGGTTTTCGGAAATGTTCCTTTCCAATCAAAAGACTTAGCCTTGCGGGCGATAAAATTATAGACATGAGTGACAAAATCTGGATTTTCCATAATAGGTGTAAGTTAATTTATTCTATAATATGACTTAACGCTAAACAAGGGCAATGCCTCAACCCCTCCGCCAAAACGGGGGAAGGGCCGAGGCAACATTGAAGTCTATACTTTACTGGCAAGCGCTTTTGGCCTACGCTTTGTTGACTTTGGGGCAGGAATATTAGCTTTAGACTCTGGCGGGTAAAGCTTGTTATAGGCCTCTTCTTGAGCTTCTGAAGGTGTTTCACCAGTGCCGAGAACCTTTCCATCAGCTCCCAAAACTTTATAGCCTAAAATTTTATCTGTGTTGATTAAACCTTCCTCCTCGTCCCAAAAAGTTTCTAAAATAGGAAATGTGTTCATATGTTTGTTATTTAGTTAATAACCGGATTAATACTTAATACTCTTCTGGCAACATGGCGGTAAAGCCAAATTCGCCATTTTCGGCTACAAAATAGTCCTTACCGGATATGGATATTTTGTAGAACCAATCATCTTTTTCTTCAGACATGGCATTAAACGCACACTCAATCTGTTCCCTCGTTTCGGAGGGTAACTGCATTAAGCCAGACGTCCAAACACCTATAAATTTTATGCCCATAATGTTTGTTTAGGTTAGTTTAGATATTGTAATTGAACCTGCTGAATAGGTAACCTTCACCTTTTCACCAATTGAGAAGCCAGATAGCTTCTTCAAAAAATGGTTTGCAATTACTAACTTCGGAGCAGTAGGCAAATCATGAGAATATGAGCCATTGCATCCGCATGGCTTGCCATATCTATTCTGATAGCCAACTGTCATTTGTCTTTGCATAGATTAAATAAGAATATAAACCAAAAACACGCATCGACCTATATGCGTGGATATAGAAAGTGTTGGCAATAATAATTAAGATTCTATCAGCTTTCAAGTTGTGCGTAGGGCGGTGGAGGGGGTACCTTCGGGGTGGATGTTAGAATTGATGGGTCCCCCAACGTAGGACTCCTTCACGGAAATTTTCTTACCTTTTTAGATTAGGTACTTAGACTTTTGTTTTTCATTGGCTGGCAAAATTTTGCGCAAAATTTCCAGAAAAGGACTGTGATAATATGGATATATGAATGATGGTAACTATATAGAAGACTGCCTTATTCTCACGCCAAAAGACGCCCTCCGAATGGTAAAGGGTTTAAATATAAAAAAAGTTGGGGTAAATCCACCGGATGTAAAATGTTGGATTGATGATCCTAAAAATCCAGACCTAATATCTATTAGTGTAAACGGTAATGAGCCAAAAGAGTTTGAATTGGAGTGGCTCGATATGACTTTTGGGCAAGTGGCATTTTTTAATTGTGCTTGTGGGAATAGAATAGCAAAGCTCTATCTATTACCCCACGGTATTGAAT
This sequence comes from Candidatus Staskawiczbacteria bacterium, assembly GCA_026395215.1. GTDB lineage: Bacteria > Patescibacteriota > Minisyncoccia > Minisyncoccales > Staskawiczbacteraceae > XYD1-FULL-39-28. The sequence continues at coordinate 79,844 of JAPLZC010000006.1, read as the reverse complement.
TTGGATGTAGGCACTGTCATAATCTCCGATACAGGCTTTCTAACCTAAATCCTAAATCTGCTGCTGGTTATAAGATACACAGGTTTGATAGAATATCTAAGCTTATCTACAAAAGGATCGACATACCAAGAATATTTTATAAAGGAAAATATACCAAGCGTTTTAATAGATTCTTAGCGCAGTGTAAAGCCGCTGGTTTAGATGATATGGTTGAAAACGCTAAGGGCATGCTTGAAATAACAAAAACCCAATAGATTATGACGAACGCAGTGTATTAATGAGTTTTATGTTATATATTGATTATTTAAAGTCATTATATTCTCTGTACACAGGGAATTATTAGCCTACCCGTCGCCGTCGCTGGATATTACAAAAGATTTGTAATATACTGGATTTAGGAAAATTGAATATTGACTGCCTAAAATCTCAAAAAGATCATGGCAAAAATTCCGTATGTACCCACTGAACCAGTCGTTCAGGCCTCTGTACATACGGTCGTATTTCGAAAGAAATACGGAGACGAAAGTCTCGGGTCTAGCGGCTGGTTTTGTGGTGGTGAACAATACGCTAGCCCAAAAGCTGGCTTTTTATTTATTTTATTTATGAATCTAAAATGCTCAAAATGTGGTGCCGAGACTAGTGATTCAGGAGACTTACATTGTCGTAAAATTTTACGAGCTGAAATAAGTCAGCTCTTATTGTGTGGCAAAATCGAGGAAGCTAGGAATCATATTTCTCGAGCACAATTTGATGAAGGATGGAGATCAATGATGTTACAACATTTATTTTTAGAACCAGACATAAATAAAAAAATACAAGAATTTCGACACCAACAAGAACTTGAATTATCGCAAGCCCAAGGTCAATTTGTGGAACTAGCAGATAAATATAATATAGTAGATATGAATAAAGTTGTGGATGAATTCGGTCCGACAAGACTGGCTAAACTTTTGATTAAACTTGAAGAAAAGGATGATCTTGATGAATCAGATTTGAAATGGCTAGAGGAAAATAAATTATTTCAACTATTAGCCGATTATTATTACCAATTCTCAAAAAGTTTTGAAACTATTGATGCATGGAGCCTTTCTAAGGCAAGTAAATTTTTTAGAAAAGCTGGCATGAACAAAAGGGCTATTGAAATTACAGACGGCTTTTCTAAAAGAACTACCATAGAGTTTAGGGCCGATAGCGCAGTTTATGCTAGTCGGGGTGCTGCATTCCGAGATTTAGCTAATCTTGACGAGGCAAAAAAATGCGCAAATGAAGCACTCGTCCTGTCCCCCCGTAGTTTTCACCCTTATAATCTTCTTGGCGGGATTTCTTATGACGAGGGAGATATTGAGGGTGGAACTAAATATTTCGAAAAGGCAATTGAATTAGGTTCGAGTCCGAGAGCTCAGGAAAGAGAAATACAACTTGCAACCGAAGAAGAGCGCCAACGCATTTGTGATTACTTACTTAAGAAGGATCCAAAAAAGTATGCTTGGGTTAAAAAGTTCCAAAAATAGCAAACAGATGAAAAAAATAATATACATTTTTACAGTTGTAATATTCTCTGTGGTGTTCTTTTTGTTTGGTTTTTCATTTCATCCCAACGTAGAATACAAGACCATACTGGAAAAAGATAAATTCTTACCGTATGCCAGCGAGTTTGGCTTTACATTCAATTATCCAAACGATATGTTTATTTTTAGGAATCCGGAGGACACATCATTTATAGCCGTAGTTCCTAGTTCTTTTAAAGCCAACAAAGATGAGCCGGCAACAGGAGTGGTTATTAGTGTAAGCTCAAATACGGAAAAAATAACGCCCTTAGAGTGGCTGAAGGGTCCTAATTCTAGCGCAGACCTTTCAAAGGGTTATGGCATAGTAAATATAGATGGCCAGGAAGCTATCTCGTTAGAGAAAGGGACATGGATTGTGTTTGATACACCCAATAATAAGCTCCAGGTAAGTATTGCTACTCTGCCAGGAGAGAATCCAAGTCAATCGTTGCAGGAGGAGATGAGCAGTATTGTAAAATCCATTATTTTTACTGAATAAGGATGCCTTATGGTAGAAATTAAATCAAAAGAATTAATTTTGAAATGGCAGAAGCTCATTAAGGAGAGATATAATTGGCCGAACATTTCACTGGAAGAGGCGAAACAGTTTGGAGAGGATTTGTGTAATTATTTTGAGGTACTCCTTGAACCGGATGGGGAAATAACATGATAAAAAAAGGCGTTTAGCCTCTTTTTTATTTGGAAAATTTATTTTGAATAACTTTTAGTTTTCTATGATTATACTCCTCCACCTTTCCATTATCATCAACTATGAAGATACTCAGCCTTAATCTATTGCAGACAGAATAAGGGATTTTCTGTAATACTTTGTTCCTAAATGAATGTGGAAAAGCAACACCGTAATTATAGCCTCCATACAAGGCTTTCCTGTTTGTATGCATCCTTGTAATAATTTGCCCCAGTGCAGAATTCATTGCGCTACTTCTCCATCCACCTGGCGAAACAACCCTTTCACTTGGATCACCCTTGCATTCAACTAAAAAATACCAGCCAATACGCTTTGGTTTTATTTTCTGAACCTTTATATCTACACCATGCTCGGTAAGCTCCGTACTTTTATCTTCCGGCTTTCCAAATCCCTTTTTCTCAAGAAGATATTTTCTTACGCATTCCTGAATAAATGGCTCGGTTAATAGTTTAGGCATATTTTATCTCTTACCTTTTTAATTACCATTCAAACATAGCAACTATATTTTCTATTGCGCTCTTTATGCGGTTAATAATTCCTTGGCGCTCTAATATCTTTGGGGCTTTCGGCAACATATCAACAATATCCTGCCCATGTGGCAGTTTTTGAGTATACAGGTACTCTCCAATCAGTTTTTCAAATTTCTCAACCGGAATATTCTCCTTTTTAGCGATGCTCTTTAGACTTTTTGAGCGCTCACTCGTCCAGAAATCGCCGAAAGCCTTTTCAACATCGCCCCTTTTGCCAATCTTTGGTAAGCTTTCCTCAATAAATTTCTTAACCAAATCCTTTTTCTTTCTAAGTTGTACGTCTCTGTCAAACAAGTGTAAAATATCTTCTGTTTTCTTTTTGCGGACAGTTTCAGAAGTGATATTCTTTAGGCCGGCCAAAAGCTGTATGATATAGTCAAAATTAACAATATCACGGACAGTCAATTCAATCTCGAAATCAATCTGATCCAATATAGACTCTGGCCCTGCATCACTGTTTTTACGTTCTTCGTAGATATCCAAATACTTGCTCTGGTAATCATAAAATTCCTGCTCTGTTATCCCAACATCGCTAAAAGAAAAATCTGCAAAGGTCTCAAGGGAGGACTTTATGCGCAACAAATCTCGGAATGTTTTCACAAACCCTGCTCGTTCTTCTTCGCCCTGCAACTTATCAACATCATCAATGGTTGGAGTTTTGGTTTTTAATTCTTGTAACTTGTCCTCAAATTCTTTTTTCTGTACATCATACGGCTTCTTAAACACCACCTCCTTTGCGTTTTCATCCCCAAAGAGCGCCAGCGCTTTGTCTGTTGCTTCTTTCAGGTTTCTGAATGAAACCACGTTGCCGTGCGGTTTGTCTGAATTCAAAAGTCGGTTTGTCCTGGAGTATGCTTGAATAAGCCCATGGTAGCGTAAGTTTTTATCAACATACAAAGTATTAAGTCGTGGGCTATCAAATCCGGTTAAAAACATATTTACCACTAGCACTAGGTCAACCTCTTTGTCTTTAATTCTCTTTTGCAGATTTTTATAGTAATCGTAAAATCTATCTGTTGAAAAGTTTGTTGCATATTGCTTGTTATAATCCTTTATGCAGTTTTCCAAAAAATCTCTTGAATGCTGGTTAATAACAGCGCCTTCTCCTCCGAAGACATCAATATCCAACATATCCGAACTTTCATCCTCGTTGGCTTTGAAAGTAAAAATTGTTGCGATTGAAAAGTTGTCGGGCTTTTTCTCTTTGAATAATTTGTAGTATTTTTTTAATACATCAATTGAAGAGACTGCAAACAAGGCGTTAAACTTTCCTTGTTTTGTTTTTCGTTTCCAATCAGCCAAAATGTAATCTGTGATTTTATTTAAGCGGTCAGGGCTTTCGAGCACCTCCTTTGTGTTGATTCCTTCAACCAAAGCATCAGCAAAAATATCTGCATCAAGCGTGTCTGGCGATTTCTGTTTATACTTCCCAACATATTCAACAGCAAATCCAAGCACATTATTGTCGGAAATTGCATTGGTGATAATATATTTATGCAAACACTCGTTAAACACATCAACAGTTGTAACTCCGCCCACATTGTTTTCTGCAAAAATTGGCGTGCCGGTAAATCCAAAGAGTTGCGCCTTCTTAAAAAATCCCTTAATCCTGGCATGCGTTTGCCCAAACTGGCTTCTATGGCATTCGTCAAAAATAATTACGACTTTTTCATTTTCCAAATATGCAAATTGTTTAAGATATTGTTCCCTGCCAATTGCAATATCAAGCTTTTGAATTGTGGTAACAATAAGCTTTCTATTTTTATCTTTAAGTTGTTTCACAAGGGCTCGTGTATTGTCTGTACCATCAACAGAACCTTCGGAGAACGAATTAAATTCTTTTGTTGTTTGAATGTCCAAATCCTTTCTATCCACCACAAAAAGCACTTTTTTAACCTCCGGAATTTGTGAAAGTATCTGGCTTGTCTTGTATGAGGTTAGGGTCTTGCCCGAGCCGGTAGTGTGCCAGATATAGCCATTTTTATCTGATTCACGAACTCGCTTCTCAATGGCTCTTGCCGCATAGTATTGATATGGCCTTAATACCATTGGAATTTGGTTTGCTTCGGCAAGCACAATATATTCTGCAATCATTTCCGATACTGTGCATTTTCTCAAAAATACTTCTGCAAACTCATTGATTTTATTAACTTTATTATTCTGCTCGTCTGTCCAATAAAATGTCTGCTCAAAGGATTGTTTTGGATTGTTAGAGAAATATTTTGTGTTAATACCGTTTGAAATAATAAAAATCTGCACATATTCAAATAGCGTTCCGGTAAAAGAATGCTTGTGATAGCGCTGTATCTGGTTAAACGCCTCCTTAAGCTCCATTCCTCTGCGCTTTAACTCAATCTGCACCAAGGGCAGGCCATTAACAAACAATGTTACATCATAGCGATTTTCATATTTACCCATTTGTGTAATTTGCTGAGCAACCTGATATTCATTTTTGCACCACTGGTCAATATTAAAAAATCTCACATAGAAAGTACTTTCATCATCACGGGTAAGCGCCAGGCGGTCACGAAGCGTTTTTGCCTTTTGGAAACGATCACCCTTGTTCAAGTGGTTCAATATCTTTACGAATTCCGCATCAGAAAATTTTGTCTGGTTAAACTTTTCAAGCTGGCGCTGCAGGTTTGCAACCATTGCGCCGGAGTCCTCCAATACAACAAGCAAAAATCCCAACCTTTGAAGTTGTTCAATTAATGTCTTTTCCAATTCTTTTTCTGATTGATATGTCATATTATTTAATATTTGAATTTTTTATCATAGTAATAGCACCCTCTGTTTTCACTAAATTTATAACAAAACCCATTCTTTTTTTAAAATTAACTTTATCCTTTTGGAAGTCGTCGCTCCATTTCTTCATTCTCAGCTGATTTGCCGACTTTATTAGTTCATATAAATCTTCCTCAGAAATAAAAATGACATTGCCTCTTCCTCTTTGTTTCAAAATGTTCTCTATTTTTCTAGCGCTGTCATCCAAAGGGCTTGGTGATAGTGAAAGACCCCCGTGTCCTACTGAGAAAAAATGAGTCAATGAGTTTCTAAGATCTCTAAGTTTGGTAGAATCAATTTTTGATAATCTTATTTTGTTAATTTTATAATATTGGTTTTCTTCATTTAATAAAAATCCATTAAAAAAGGATTTGGCATTACCGGTGTTCATTGTTAATTCCCTAAGCTTGTCCTTGTTGTCTGTTTCATTTTCGTACGCCATATGTAGATTGAACAAAACATCCAAGCTAGCAAAAAGAACTATTGCTTGCGATCTAAGTGGAAAATGGAAGTATAATTTCTCCGCAATTTTATCGGGATTTTCCTTAAAATTATATTTAAAATCTATATTATTCTCTTTTAATTTATTACTTAAAAAGCCAACAAATTTAATCATCTCTAAGTGGCTTTCTTTTATGCCGTTTAATTTTTTATTAAATCCAAGAATACTGTCAATTTCCTTTTCTATTTCCATTAAAAAATTAAAAACCGGCATTATATCGGGGGATATTATAACCTTGTTTCCATCAAATACTAAATGTGTGCTTTCTTCAACCATATTTTTGTCAAAAAGGTATGTCGACAACACTCACTTCTTCATTATTTTCGTCAATTTGCCTTTTTAGCTTTATTGCATTTAATTTGACAAAATTTTGCCATTTTGTGCCGTCTAAATCTTCTAGGTGACTTACCACATAATTATCATTTCCTTTACACAAATAATTTAAATCTGCTGCCGTAAAAAACGATTGATAAATTTGAGAGTTTGAAATACTGGCGTCAACAATTTTTTCATAATCGTCTTTCGTTAAAATATCTTTATATTCTATAAGTTTGTCAGCATTTCTCCCAGCGGAAACAAAACTGCCACTATTTACGAAGCTCAGCACTGCATTATTTTTAAGTTCTTCCTGTTCAATTCGCCTTAACCCTTCCTGCTCGTCCTTTGTTAAATCTTTAATGTCGGAAAGTTTTGTAGATAGAGAGATCGAAACCTTCGTTTTTTCTTTTAATTCACGGACAAGCCATGGGTTAAAACCATCGTAACCCCAAGCATCGCCATCCCTGGCGACAAAAACCAAGCTTGAGTGCCTTTCTGCATTCCTGGCCAGGTATTCGACTATCGATTCCCAAATCAAAGCATCGCCCAATTTACGATCATTGGGCGGATTGGCCTTTTCAAAACGTAAAGACGCAGCAGAAATAATTTGTGGTGTTTCTGCAATAATCTCCGCCTGATCAAAAAGTGATTTAAGTTTTTGATTTGCCTTACTTCTCAAATTTCTGAACCGCTTTTTAATCTGTTTGAGTTCTTTTTCCTCATTGGCAACAGCATTCTGAATTTTTTTCTTAATGCTATTTAATTCTTTTGGAAATACATTTAATTCTTTCTCTCGCCTTTCCATTTGAGCTGTCAGACTTTTGATTTTATTTTTACAAGTTTCAATTTCTTCCTTATACCATTCTTCAAAACGATTTCGGTCGACTTCATCCTTAACCTGCTGTGGCAACAGCAATTTAATCTTGTTGCGACTAATTAATTTATCTATCAGTTCTTTGATTTGGTCAGAAAATCCCTCGTTTTTTGAGAACAAGTGTCTATATTGGTTTGCGTCAATAAAAATATATTTCATACTTTACACAAACAACCCTTGCATCAAACCTTTTTTCCATTGCTCAGCTTGGATGATTTGTTGTTGTTTTGATTCTATTATTTTATCAATTGAAGTCAAAAACTCTGCAATCTTTTGCTGTTCCGGAAATCGTGGCGTTGGTATTTTAAATTTTAGAATATCTCCCTTCGAAAGATTTTGCTGTGAGGAGCCTTGCCCATTCAGCTTGAAGTATTTTTGATTTTTGTTTATGTATGCCCGTAAAAATCTTATATCAACATTTTTATCCTTCCTGCGCAAAAGCCCCATTCTTTGGTTGAGAACATATTTATTATTTTCAGGAATTATATCAACAAGACCTAAAAAATATCCGTGTGCAACGTCGCTTAAAACCATAATCAAATCATCCTTTTCTAAATACCAATCTGCATGGTCAACGGTTTTATTATTATTTTTTAATTTCCCAGTTATATCAATGCTATTCAAATTAATCAGGTTATATTTTCCATTATTAACTAAATTATTTTCAAAAGCTCCTCCATTTTTATATTCACAAATGTCTTCCAATTGTTTCTCTTCCCATTCCGGAAAATTATTTCCATTAGCATCCTTAAAGCGAAGTTCTTGTGAAAAGATTTTTTGCATAATTCCTTTTTTGTACGATGCAAAATTTTCTTTTTGCGCTTGTAAACTTCCAATCCAAGTATCAATTGAACTCAAAAAATCTGCAATTTTTTGTTGCTCATCTGTGGATGGAAAAATAACCGGACATTCCGAAACATCATTTTTCCGCAGATTTGTTTGACTTACGCCATTATCAAATTTCAAGAAATATTTATTGCGATTTATTATTCTAAATAAGAATGGACTTACAATCTCTTTTGATTTGATTCCACCAATTCTTTGGTTCAAACTATATGCACCATCTTTATCAACCAAAAAACATTTCCCTATGGCTTTTCCATTTGGAATGTCGCTCATAACGATAGTAATGTCGCCTTTTTTCAGCGGGGAACTCTGGTTATCAGAATATTTCCTAACCTGTCCATTTTGTGAAATGAATTTTGAATTAACAACAATATATTTTCCATTTTCAGAAATATCTTGTTCATGTGCTTTCCCATTCCAAAATTTAGCAACTTCACCCAGCTTTCTTTTTTGCCATCTATCAGAAAATCCCGGAAAGCGTAATTTCGGTAATTTTTTAGTTTCTAATTTTAAAGTCGTAGCTGTTGGCATAATTAAAACGGCTTATCAATTTTTAATTCTTTGCAAAACTTCTCAATTTTGCTTTCCAAATCAGTCTCGTCTGTGTGCAATTTTTTCAAATTTTTTGCCACGGCTTCAATATCAACCAGAGTTTCTTCTTCAAATGTGTCCACATATCTTGGAATATTAAGGTTAAAGTCGTTTTCCTTTATTTCTTCTATGCCTGCTTTGTGAGAATATTTTTCAACCTCTTTGCGGTTTTTGTAAGTTTCAAAAATTTTCTTGATATTTTCGTCAGTTAGTTTGTTTTGGTTACCAACTTTTTCAAATTCCTTTGAGGCGTCAATAAACAAAATGTCTTCGTCATCTTTTCTGCATTTCTTGAAAACTAAAATTGTGGCCGGAATTGTTGTCCCATAAAATAGGTTTGATGGCAAGCCAATAACCGCATCAAGATAGTTTTGCTTTTCAATTATGTATTTTCTGATTTGGCCTTCGGCGCCGGAGCGAAAAAGCGCTCCGTGAGGCAATACAATTGCCATAGTGCCGTTATCTGCCAAATGGTATAGCATATGAGTCACAAAGGCATAATCTGCGGCACTTTTTGGAGCAAGTCTGCCATATTGCGAGAATCTGTCGTCATGAGCCAGCACAGGATCGCTTTCCCCCTTCCATTGCAATGAAAAAGGTGGATTTGCGACGATTATTTCCGCCTTAAGGTCAGGGTGCATGTCTTCGGTTAAAGTGTCGCCCCGTAGAAGAGAAAAACGATCAAATTGCACGCCATGCAAAATCATATTCATTCTTGCAAGGTTGTAGGTAGTAGGATTTAGCTCTTGTCCGTAGTAATTTGTAACTTCGGTAAACTCGCCAAGACGAAGCAGGAGCGAACCCGAACCGCAAGCAGCATCATAAACCGAACGCACACGCTTTTTATCATTTGAGGCGATTTGAGCAAGCAGTCGGGACACTTGCGCAGGCGTGTAAAATTCACCGCCTTTTTTGCCCGAGCCGGCTGCAAATTCACCAATTAAGTATTCGTAAGCATCGCCAAGCAAATCACTTTTGGCATTTTCAAGTTGAAAATCAATGCCGTCCAATAGTGAGAGAACTTCAACCACAACCTCGTTTTTCTCTTTCTCTCTTGAGCCAAGCTTTGAAGATGTTAAATCCACGTCATCAAAAAGTCCCTTAAAGTCGTCTTCGCTTGCAGTTCCGGCAGAAGTTTTTTCTATGGCATTAAGAACATTTTTTAAATCTTCAAGAATAAATGTATCTTTATCTTTTATTTCTCCCTTACCCTTTTTAACCAGATATGAAAAAAGCTCTATTGGCTTCAAAAAAAATCCAAGATGGCCGACACATGCGGTTTTAATGTGTTCCAGATATTTTTTACCTTCCTGCGTATTTTCTTTTATCTCCGCAAAAGTAAATTTTTCACGGACGAGCAATTTTTTATTCACATACTGCTCAAGTTTTTCAGAAAGGTATTTGTAGAAAATAAAACCGAGGATATAATTTTTATATTCATCAGCATTCATTTTTCCACGAAGCGCATTTGCTACGCCCCACAACTGCCTTTCTAATATCTTTTTTTGTTCGTCAGTCATAATTTTATTTATTTTTGTTATTTTCTAAATTGTCTTGTCTCTCATTTTCCAGTAAAATCGTCTTCATCATATTAACCAAAGGTAGGCCCTTAGCCAGAGCTTCAGCCTTCGTTATTTCTTTCCCAAACTTTGCCTTATAAATTTTCCTAAACTCCTCCAGTTGTTCGTCTGTAAGCATTTTCAACTATTTTTTACTCCCGTTTATTATTTTAATTTACCATTTGTCAAGCTTCTTTTCAAGCACAAAAAAACTTAATTGTCGCCGCAACAATTAAGTGGTAAATAAAAAGTCCACACCTTAAGAGTGGGGGATGCGGCCATCTTTATGTTTTGAGTTAATGTGATATTATATAGGTAGTTTAGTTTTACTACTATATATCCTAACAAGCTGAAAGCTGACTTTCATTGTAGGCCCTGGCAATTTCGGCATATTCTTTTATCTCGTGGACAATTCCGTTCCAATCGTGTAAGATTAAGGGCACAAATAATAAATGAGTTCGCCCAGTGATGAACACTGGGCGCCAGGTGTTAATCACCTGGCGAGTCTCGACAAGGGCACAGATATTGACATTTACTTTCTAAATGCTATAATAAGTATATGAATAAAATACTTGTTTTTGGGATATTTATAGTGATGTTTTGTGCGCTGGCAATAGTATTGCCCGGTTTTGCTAACGCTCAATATAATTCATATGGCAATTGCACCTATCACGCTTACAAGCTCTGCGTAGGTAGCAATATTTATTGGTATGATTCCTGCGGAACTCAGCAAGATTTATACACTGGTTGCTACAACGGACAGACTTGCCAATATGGGCAATGCACATACAACCCAATTTTGCCTCAAGTGCAACAGGTTAACACCTATAATCCTTATTCTACAAAAGCATGCTATGGCGGTTCTATACACTGGTTTGACTCAAAAGGAGTTGAAAGCGGATTATACAAAAATTGCGCAGACAGCAACAGTTGTACATTAGATGAATGTTCTGCCAGCAAATGCTTAAACACATTTAAATGTGATGGATCAACTTGCGCCACAAGTTCTGCCGATTACAATATCTATTGTGCCCCAGCTCAGCAAGTTCAGCCAGTCCAGCCAGTCCAGCCAAGTGTCCCCCCCATCCCGGCAGTTAATCAAAATTGCGGAAACGGATTGTGCGAACCCAATTTAGGCGAAACAAATGATAATTGCTCAAATGATTGCAAAATAATTCAAGAGCCTGCTATTCCAGACGCTGTCGCTGTCGCTGCAGCCGTGGCTCCTGTTTCTGAATCTGTTTCAGAATCTACCGGTTTTATGGGATTTTTAAAACGCTGGTATTTATGGATTTTAGGAATTCTCATTCTAATATTCCTGTTTGTTATTGTATTTAAAAGATTCTCTTCCGAAGTATAATTGAATTATCTTAAAAAAAAAGCTATCATAAACTATTATGATAGGCATTTTTGATTCTGGGGTTGGAGGCCTGACAATAGTTAAAGAAATCTTTAAATATTTACCTGGCTACCAAATAATTTATTTTGGAGATACTGCAAGACTTCCTTATGGAACAAAGGGAGAGAATTTTGTTAAAAAATATTCTGAAAAAATTACAGATTGGCTTTTACGTAAAAACGCAAAAATTATAGTTATTGCCTGTAACACTTCTTCAGCTTGGGCATCTGATTCATTAAAGAAAAAATTTAGCCCAACTCCTATTTTTGAAATGATAAACCCAGCCGTGGCTGAAGCGCTGGCAACTACCAAAAACAAAAAAATAGGCATAATAGGAACCCCGGGAACAATTAAAAGCGGAGTTTACCAAAAAAAACTTTTAAAAGCAGATTCAAACCTTAAAGTATTTTCACAACCATGCGCATTACTTGTTCCGCTGGTTGAGGAAGGAATGTTAGATGATAAAATAACAATAGAAGTCATTAAAAAATATATAGAACCGCTTAAAGACAAGGGAATAGACACTTTAATATTGGGATGCACACATTATCCATTGCTTAAGGATATAATAGAAAAAACAATAGACTCTGGAATAAAAGTTATAAATCCTGCGGAAAGTTTGGCCAAAGAAGTTAAGATTTATTTAGAAAATAATTCTGTAATAGATAAAAAAATAAAGCGGGGAAACGTTCATAAATTCTTTTTTTCCGATGAGCCATATAATCTAGCAAAAATAAGCCACTTTTGTTTTAGTAAAAAAATAAATCCAATAGTAAAAGATCCATTCAATGTCTAAAAATTTATTCAAAAATAAAAAAGTTTTGGTAATGGGGCTGGGACTGCATGGCGGGGGAGTTGGAGTGGCGAAATTTTTCTGCGAGCAAGGCGCGGAGGTTTTGGTTACAGATTTAAAAACCGAGGATAAACTACAAGAATCCCTTGGAAAGCTAAAGGAATTCAAAAAAATCAAATATGCCCTGGGTAAACACGAAGAGAAGGATTTTCTTTGGGCAAATTTAATAATGAAAAATCCCGATGTTCCGGACACATCTCCATATTTAGAAATTGCCAGAAAAAATGGCAAACAAATTGAAACTGATATTAGTTTGTTTTTCAAATTATCTGGTGCATTTATAATAGGCGTTACCGGCACAAAAGGAAAATCAACTACTTCTGGCTTAATTTACCATATTTTAAAAACAAAATATAAAAAAGCATTTTTTGCTGGAAACAATGGCGTTTCACCACTAGAGCTTCTGCCTAAAATTAAAAAAAATGATAAAGTCGTCTTAGAGCTTTCCAGTTTTGAGTTAGAAGGGTTAACTCAAAGTCCAAACATAGCTGTAATTACAAATATAATGCCCGACCATTTGAATAGATATGCAACTATGGCGGAATACACTGAGGCCAAGAAAATAATTTTTAAATATCAAAAGAAAAATGACATTTTAGTTCTAAACGCAGACGATTATATTGTGCGACAGTTTGCAGGCCAGTCTAAAGGAAAAGTCATTTATTTTTCAAAGGCAGAAGAAACTGACAGTTTTAAATTACTTGGCGAGCATAATCTATATAATCTTTCTGCTGCGCTGGAAGTTGCCAAGGTGCTAAAAATTCCAACTAAGGTCATAGAAAAATCACTAAAAACTTTTAAGGGAGTTTCTAGTCGACAAGAGTTTATAAGAGAAGTGAGGGGTGTAAAATACTTTAACGATACAACCGCCACAATGCCCGATGCCGTAATAGTGGCAATTAATACTTTTCTAGAAAATTTCCCTGATTCAAGGCTAATTTTAATATGCGGTGGCATGAACAAGGGACTAAAATACAATGACTTGGCCAGAATAATAGGAGAACGAGTTGATGAGGTTATTATGCTACCAGGCACAGCGTCTGATAAAATAAAAGAAGGGCTTGGCGGATACACGCGAGTACACAATGTTTCCTCTATGCAAGAAGCAGTAAAAAAAGCCAAGGACCTAGCAGAAAAAAAAGACATAGTTATATTATCTCCCGGTGGCTCAAGTTTTAATTTATTTAAAAACGAATTTGACAGGGGCGACCAATTTACTAAAGCCGTTAATAATTTAAAATAAATGGAGAGTAAGTTCAATTATTTTTTATTTTTTGTTGTTACTTTTTTGCTAGGTTTTAGTTTTTTGTTTTTTGCCTGTTTATCATCATCTGCATCTCTGCAGAGATTTGGCAATACAAATTATTATCTATTCCATCAATTATTTTTTGGGCTGTTGCCGGGAATTATCGGAGGTATTATTGCCTATAAAATTTCCTTGAAATGGCTGAAAAAATGGTCTCCATTACTAGTATTGCTTAACTTTGCAGCCTTATTTATTGTCTTCATGCCGGGTATTGGAATGAAAATTTACGGCGCAAGCAGGTGGATTCATTTGGGAGGATTTACAATACAGCCTTCAGAATTTTTAAAAATTACCGCTATTTTATATTTATCTGCGTGGATTGCCTCAAAATTATCAGATGAAAATGCTTCAGACTGGAAAGCCATCACCAAAAAAGGTTATCACAACGTAGTATATATTTTCTTCCCATTTTTGATTTTTTTAGGTTTACTTTTTGTGGCTTTATATTTTCAGCGAGATGCCAGTACACTGGGAATTATTGCGCTTACTTTACTTGCCATGTATTTTTCAGCAAAAACTCCTGTCTGGCACACCATTGTAATAATTGCCGGAGGACTGGGACTTTTGCTTTTTATGGTAAGATTTGAGGCCTACAGACTTCAACGCTGGCTGATATTTTTAGACCCAAACGCCGACCCGCTAGGCACAGGATACCAGCTTAGACAGTCGTTAATTTCTTTAGGATCGGGTGGAATTTTTGGCAATGGACTAGGAATGTCTGTCCAAAAGTTTAACTTTTTACCACAAGCAATGTCTGACTCTATTTTTGGAATTATAGGAGAGGAAATTGGGGCTTTAGGATGTATTGCTCTAATTGCATTATTTATTTTATTTTTTTGGCTTGGCCTACAAATAGCCAAAAATTCAGACGACAGGTTTTCAAAATTAACTGCCATTGGAATTGTTTTTTGGATAACCCTTCAAGCATTTATAAATATTTCATCTGTTGCGGGAATTTTTCCTCTGGCCGGTATTCCACTGCCATTTTTCTCCTACGGAGGTTCGCACCTACTAGCTGAACTAATTGGCGTAGGCCTCTTACTAAATATTTCAAAAAACACTTAATTTTGCTATTATAAGTATATGAAAATATTATTTACGGGGGCGGGGACTGGGGGACACGTTTATCCGCTAGTTGCCATTGCCAGAGAAATACGAAGAATCTATCCAAATAAGCCCTCCTCATCGGCGGGCAGGGATCTGGAGTTTTATTATCTTGGGCCTAAAGATGATTTCAGCCTGGCTTTGCTGTCGCAGGAAGATTTTATTATAAAAACAATTATATCTGGAAAAATAAGGAGATATTTTGCTCTGCAGAATTTTGTTGATATTTTATTTAAAATCCCATTTGGCTTTGTCCAAAGCTTTTTCTTACTTTTAATTAACAGGCCAGATTTAGTTTTTAGTAAGGGAGGTTCGGGGTCTATTGCCGTAACTTTTGCAGCAAAAATTCTAAAAATTCCGGTGTTTATTCACGAGTCTGATGTTGTGCCGGGACTTTCAAATCAGGCAACCGCAAAATGGGCAAAGAAAATATTTGTTTCATTTCCAAAAACAGAATATTTTGACCAAGAAAAAATAATTTTAACAGGTAATCCAATAAGAAAAGAGGTAATAGAAGGCGACAAAGCGAGAGCCGTAGAAATTTTCAATTTAACTCTTTCAAAGCCAATAATTTTAGTGATTGGAGGGTCGCAGGGAGCCGAAGCCATAAATGATTTTATTTTGCTTATTTTAGAAAAATTATTAAGAGATTATGAAATAATCCATGTCACAGGCGTAGCCAATTTAAAAGAAGAGTCGGCTGAAGCTCAGGTTGTAGAGGACAAGGGCGAGGACATATATTATCATCCAATTGGATATTTGAACGAAGAAAAGTTAAAACACGCGTACAAGGCCGCCGACATTATTGTTTCGCGTTCGGGGTCGGGCTCAATTTTTGAAATTGCTGCAAACGGTAAGCCAAGCATTTTAATTCCTCTGCCAAGCGCAGCGGGCGACCATCAGTCTAAAAATGCCTATATTTATTCAGAGACTGGAGCCGCAATTGTTTTTGAACAAGAAAACCTTACTCCTAATTTCTTTCTAGAAAATGTTCAATTATTATTTTTACACCCAGAAAGATTAGAAGAAATGAAACAAGCAGCTTTAGCTTTTGCAAAACCACTGGCTGCCCGAGCAATTGCCCGCGAAATTTTAGAATTTTTAATGCTAGACTAAAAACATGACAAAAAAAACAATAGAAATTAAAAAAGTACGAACCAGAATAGCACCATCACCAACAGGACCGGCGCACATTGGAACCGCAAGAACAGCTTTGTTTAACTACTTATTTGCGAAACAAAACAATGGTGATTTTTTGCTAAGAATTGAAGATACTGATACTCAAAGGTCAGAACAAAGATGGACCGATGAAGTTATTGAGCAATTAAAATGGTTGGGAATTGAGTGGAATGAAGGGCCAGATATTGGTGGAAATTGTGAACCATATAAGCAATCACAAAGATTAGATATTTACGAAAAATATTTAAAACAACTTCTGGAAGAAAAGAAAGCATATTTCTGTTTCTGCACGGAAGAAGAATTGGAAAATAAACGCCAAGAGCAAATGAGCAGGGGATTGGCTCCTAAATACGATGGCAAATGCGCACATTTATCAGATGCCGAAATTAACAAAAACATCGCTGAAAATAAATCTTGCGTAATAAGATTTAAAGTACAAAATAAAAAAGTAAAATTTAATGATTTAATCCGCGGAGAAGTAGAGTTTGACACCGGATTATTGGGGGACGTTGTTATTGCCAAAGACCTAAACAGCCCTTTATATCACTTTGCAGTTGTGGTTGATGACTTTTTAATGCAAATAAGCCACGTAATAAGAGGAGAGGAGCATTTATCAAACACACCGCGACAAATATTAATTCAGGAAGCGTTGGGATTTTACCAACCTATATATGCACATTTACCTTTAATGCTAAACATGGATAGAAGCAAAATGTCTAAGCGCCAAGGCGATGTTGCTATTTCTGATTATCACAAAAATGGCTATTTACCTGAGGCTTTAATTAACTTTATGGTTTTACTTGGTTGGAACCCTGGCACAGAACGAGAAATGTTTACGCTGGCGCAGTTGATAAAAGAGTTTTCCATAGAAAAGGTGCAGAAAGCCGGAGCTGTATTTAATACACAAAGACTGGATTTTTTAAACGGGCTTTATATTAGAGAAAAATCAATTGAAAAACTTACGGAACTTTGTGTGCCATATCTTAAGGAGGCCGGACTTTTGGTCCAAGGACAGATTTCACAGAATAAGCTACAAGAAATAGTTGAAATATCAAAAACCAGAATGAAAAAATTATCTGACATAGCTGGCTTATCTGATTTCTTTTTTGGTGACAAACTTGTTTATGAAAAAGATTTATTAACCTGGGCAAAGATGGGAAGTGGGGAAGTAAAAGATTCCTTGGCTTTTTCAGAAAAAATATTATCTAACGTCAAAGAATGGACTTTAAAAAGTTTGGAAACAGAAATGTTTTCTGCATCTGAAAAATTTAACATAGAAAAGGGTTATCCGGAGAAAAACAAAGGATACATGTTATGGCCATTACGCGTAGCATTATCTGGAAAAAGCACCTCACCAAGCCCGTTTGAAATAGCCAATATATTAGGCAAAGAAAAAACCCTAAAACGCATCTCCGACGCCATCAAAATGCTTTCATGAATAAGAAAATAATAATTTATATAGTTATAATAATTGTTATATTGGTGGCTGTGTTTTTTAGTCAGCAGGCGTATTCACGAGATGTCTTTAAAAATATTCTTTCCATGATTCAAAAATACGCTGGTGCCAGCTTACTGGGTGGGGTAAACAATCTTAATTCGGAAGATACCAAAACCTCAACAGATACTGTACCTAAGACTGACACAGCATCTAGCAATTCATCAAATACTAATTCATCAAATACTATCGACGCATTCAGTGCTACTAACGCCGCCTCACAGCAATTAATTGACACTACAGGTATCAAACCAGCCAGTCCACTTAGTATTGGAGACTATGTTGCCAAGGGCGTAGAAGCGGTTTCCGGGGTATCTCAAAAAGTGGGTGAAACCATCAAAAATGGGGGAGAGGTTGTACAAAATTCGGTTAATCAAACTACACAAAAAATTTCTGACACAAAAAATAATATTGAAAATTATATTTCCGGAATTTCTAATGCAATTCAAGGAAAAGAAAATAATTCTGGCAGTTGCCAATGTCCGACCGGCCAATAAAGACGACCCAAACATCGTCTTTTTTGTACCTGTGGATATTTGGGGGTTGACCAAGGCCCAAGGGGAGCCTATTATATAGATATAAGGTATGTCGCAAAATGTAGGTAAACAGGCGTACCATAAGGGGGCCTCTTAAGAAACTTCAAAACAATGCAAAATTCAACAAAACCAATTAAAGAACATATTCAAGACTTTTTAGATTATTGTGAAATAGAAAAAGGTTTAAGAAAAAATACTCAGGAAAATTATAGAAAATATTTGGAAAAGTTTTTCCATTGGATGGATGAGGCTAAATTGGGCTCTCTACTTCCCCATCAACTGACTCCAGAGCATATTTGGGCCTATAGAGTTTACCTTTCTAGGACTCCTAGCCCTGCAACAGGTAAATTGTTGTCCAAAGGCACCCAGAACTACTATTTAGTCGCTCTAAGAGGCTTTCTAGCGTATTTTGTATCCAAAGACGTGCCTTCGATACCCCCAGGAAAAATCGTCCTTCCTAAGGCAGATAAAGGCCAAAAAAGCATCAAATTCCTTAACCTAGACCAAGTTGGCAAGCTTTTAGCCTCAATAAACCCAAAAGATGATGGAAGTATTAGGGATCGAGCCATTTTAGAGGCCTTTTTCTCAACCGGCTTGCGCATTGCCGAACTCACCGCCCTAAACCTTGAACAGTTCAACAGTTTAAAAGATAAAAAGGATATGGAACTTGGAGTTATTGGAAAAGGTGGCAAACCAAGAGTTGTTTATTTTTCTGAACGCGCGCTAAACTTCATCAGAAAATATTTAGAAATAAGAAATGATTCTAAACACATCAATCAAAAAGCTTTGTTTATAAACTTTCGCGATAAAAAAGACGATGAAGACTCCAGACTCACACCACGTTCAATAGAACGTATGGTCAAAAAATATGCCTTACTATCTGGTGTCCCAATTTTCACCACCCCACACACCCTCCGCCACAGTTACGCCACTGATTTACTAAACCAAGGCGTAGACCTCCGCAGTATCCAAGAATTTCTTGGCCACAGCAACATCGCCACTACCCAAATCTACACCCACGTAACCAACAAAAGGTTACGCGACATCCACCACCAATTCCACTCCGACCCTGACAAAAAATAACAATCAAAAAAGCCCCGAGAGGGGCTTTTTTTGAGCACTATGGTTTTGGTGCAAATTCTGGTTTTGGCATAGTATTTTTATGTTAATTATACTATACCCCCTATTTTACCAGTCCCCGCCCCCCAGTCAAGCAAATTTTCCGTTTTTTACCGCTTGACATTTTATCCAAAATTCTCTCTTATTTTTCACATTTTGTCGCATTCTCCTACGCTCTACGAGCTTCGGACGGGCGAAGCAATTGGGGCTTGTACTTTGTCGCACAATTGATATATAATAAAATATAATTAATAAAATTTATGGCAGAAAAAAAATTTAACGTTGCAGTATTAACTAATCAGGATGGATGTTTTGATTTGCAGTTTAGGAAGGATGTTAGGCGGGAAAGAACTGGGTCACCTACTTATTATAGGTGGAAGGCGCAATTTGTGGTGACAGGACCAAAGGACAATGTTAAGGTTTTAGAGAAAATTAAAAAAGAATTAGCTTGTGGAGAAGTTAATATATCAAAAGACCAGGCAAGATTTTCTGTGCAAAAAATTGATGACATTGCCGGAATTGTTGTTCCCTTTTTCAAAAAAAATCTTTTGTCAGATAAAAAGAAAAAAGATTTTGAGCTTTGGGCAAAAGGAGTTGAGGTAATCCACAAAAACAAAGGAAAACATTTAGCCGAATGGAAAAAGAACGACATTTGCACCCTAATAGAAATTCACAAATCTTCTGCCAAATATAAAAATAAACCAAGAGAACCCAAATGGTTAGATATGGCCAAGACGTTATCAAAAACTAACTAACTACTAAAAAACAGGGCTAAGGCCCTGTTTTTTTTATTTGCCGAATCTACGGGTGCGCTTGTCGAATTCGGTTAGAGCTATGTCTAGGTCTTGTTCGGTGAATTCTGGCCAGTATTTTGGAGAAAAGTATAGTTCAGCGTATGCGGATTGCCATAGGACAAAGTTGGACATACGCATTTCTCCGCCGGCGCGAATAATAAAGTCTGGTGAAGGCAAACCGGCTGTAGATAAATGAGATTCCATAACTTCTTCAGTAATTTGACCTGGGCTAATCCCCTCTTTTACAATATTTTTTACGGCGTTTAAAATATCCCACTTACCACCGTAGCTTATTGCCAAATTTAAAAACAAATTAGAATTATTTTTTGTTAAATCTTCTACTTTTATAATTGCTTCCTGTAAGGATTTTGGTAAACGCTCTTTTTGGCCTATTACTCTGACTCTAACGCCATCTTTTTCATATCTGCCCAAATTATCCACCAAACAACCTTCTAAAAGCTTCATTAAGTAATTTACTTCCTCTTCGCTTCTATTCCAGTTTTCTGTTGAAAAACCAAAAGCCGTGAGCACTTTTACGCCTTTATTTCTGCACCAATCAGAAAAGTCCAAGAGATTTTCGTAACCTTTTTTGTGACCTTCCAATGATTTTAATCCGTTTTGCTTTGCCCAGCGTCTGTTGCCGTCTGGAAATAAAACTATATGATTTGGTATTTTGTTTGTCATTATTTTTGTTCTATGGTAATTGGTGTTTTTATTTGGTACTTGGCGGTTATGTATCCTGTAGCAAATGCTAGCATAACCAAAAGCACAACTATTATAAATAGCATTATATCACTAAAATGAACTTTGACAAAGTCTCTTATTTCTGATAACATACTATTATTATAACAAAATTAAGAAAGAACGTGAAAGGCATTCCCTCGCCTACTGGCTCGGGATGAATTTTTCTCACTTCGTTCAAAAATTCACATGTCAACATCTAAACAAGGAGGTTCATCTAGGCTAGGGAGAGATTCGGCTGCTCAAAGGCTTGGAATAAAAGTTTCGGCCGGCGAAAAAGTCAGAATTGGAATGATTATTGTCAGACAACGCGGAACAAAATACCTTTTGGGCAAAAATGTCAAAATGGGTTCCGATAACACTATTTACGCTATGAAGGATGGTGTGGTAGAATTTGGCTCAAAATCCAAAAAGATTTTTAACGGAGCAACAAGAGTTGCCAAGATTGTTTCAGTAATACCTGCTGTAGAAAAGGCCAAGGTAGCAAAGACAAAGTAATTATTAAAAACCGCCCCGACGTTACATCGGGACGGTTTTTTTGTTATGCGTGTTTCTTGATTGCCGCCTTTATAAACTCCTTAAACAATGGGTGCGGTTTTAACGGCCTAGATTTAAACTCCGGATGAAACTGTGTGCCTACAAAGAATGGGTGGTCTTTTATCTCCACTATTTCCACCAAGTCTCTATCTGCATTTATTCCTGAAATTATTAAACCCTTGCTGGATAAAACTTCCCTGTAATTATTATTAAATTCAAATCTATGCCTGTGCCTTTCTGAAATATTTTCTTGGCCATAGGCTTTAAATGCATTAGTCCCTTTTATTAACTTACAAGGATAAGCCCCAAGACGCATAGACCCGCCATAGCGTTTTTCTTCGATTAAAATTTTCTGCTCGGGCATTAAGTCTATAACGGGGTTTTTAGTTTTCCTGTCTATTTCTGTAGTATTGGCATCTTTTAGCCCAGCCACATTTCTGGCAAATTCTATACAAGCTAATTGCATACCATAGCAAAGTCCAAAATAAGGAATTTTATTTACTCTGCAATACTCAATGGCTTTTATTTTGCCTTCTATTCCTCTGTTTCCAAATCCGCCGGGAACAATTATACCGTCAAAAGATTTCAGTTCACTTAACTTTGCCGGTGAAGATTCGTAAGAATCTGCATCAAGCCAGCTTATTACCGGCTTCTTTTTCAAGGAATACGCAGCGTGTTTTACAGACTCTAAAACAGAAATATATGAGTCGGTTAAAACAAAATCTCCGCTTCCAAAATACTTTCCCACTATCCCAATTTTTACCTCTCCGGTAAAATTCTTTATGCTATTAGCAAGTGTATTCCATTCCTGCAAATTTTTTGTTTTTGAACGTAATGAAAGCTTCTTTAGAATTTTATCGCTAAAATTATCTTTTTCAAAATTAATAGGTACGTCATAAATACTCTCAACATTTGGTGCTGAAATAATAAATTCTTTATCTATATTACAATTTAGTGAAATAGTCTGTTTTCTTTTTTCATCCAGCGGAACTGTGGCTCTAGCTAAAATTATATCCGGCTGTAGTCCTGCCGAGTTTAATGTTCTCACAGCATACTGTGTAGGCTTTGTTTTAAGCTCTGTGCCACCGGCGCCCAATACGGGAATAAAGCTGACCAAGGCCAAAAGAACATCCTTTGGCTTCTTTATTTTAAGCATACGGATTGTTTCTAAAAACAAAACGTTTTGATATTCCCCTACTGTCCCGCCAACCTCTATCATAACAATATCTGCTTTGCTTTCCTTGGCCGCATTATCAATTCTGTTAATTACTTCAAGTGGAATTTGTGGAACAACCTCAACACACTTTCCTTTATACTCAAGATTTCTCTCTTTTTGTATAACTGAAAGGTAAATACTTCCAGTTGTCATATAGTTTGCCTTTGAAAGGCTTACATCCAAAAATCTTTCGTAATTTCCCATATCTTGGTCGCACTCCATTCCGTCGTCCAAAACAAAAACTTCCCCATGTTCGGTTGGATTCATTGTCCCGGCATCAACATTGACATAAGGATCAATTTTGATAGCAGTGACACTAAAACCGCGCGATTGGAGAAGCTTTGCTATTGAAGCTGTTGCGACACCCTTGCCCACCCCCGACATTACGCCCCCAGTGACGAAAATGTATTTTGTTGGCATATTATAATTTTATTCTTCTATTTTTTCCTCTGATTTTTCTCCGCTTATTACAACCTTAACTTCTGCTTCTAAATTATGATCTAGGTTTATGCTTACCGCGAATTCTCCTGTTTCTTTTATGGGACTTTCAAGTTTAACTTGAGATTTTTT
The DNA here is from genome assembly GCA_026395215.1 of Candidatus Staskawiczbacteria bacterium. GTDB lineage: Bacteria > Patescibacteriota > Minisyncoccia > Minisyncoccales > Staskawiczbacteraceae > XYD1-FULL-39-28. Next base: position 56,735 of record JAPLZC010000006.1, on the reverse strand, counting down.
GACCTCAAAACCCATCTCTTTTAATTTCTCAACAATTTTCTGGCTATTAATTGATTCAAAAAGTTGTCCTTCATCGCCAACCTTTACAGTAATACCTACTTCTAAACCATCTAATTGTGAAGCCAATTCCTGCGCCTTCTTTAAATCTTCTTCAACTTCCTTCTCTATAACACCTTTCTGATCAGCCAACCATTTTAATGCTTCTTTTGTTGCGGCCCTAGCCTTTTTCTCAGGCAACAAAAGATTTCTGGCATGACCATTTTTTACTTCTTTTACTTCGTATTTTTTTCCAAGACCTTCAACGTCTTGCAGTAATATAACCTTCATATTATTTATTTTTCTTTTTATTTATATTTTTTTGATTATTACAATATTTGTATTCTACTTTAAACCACCAACAATTTCAAGGGCTTTGTCTAGTTGAGGGTCTTTTTTGGTTTCTGCGTCCTTTTCTGTAATTTCAACTTTAATATCCGGGGTTAATCCTACGTCTGATATAGAACCTCCTTTTGGAGTAAGCCAATTGGCAATGGTTATCTTAAGAAATGACCCTCCTGGCAAATCTAAAACTTCCTGCACGCATCCTTTTCCAAATGATTTTACTCCAACTAATTTGATATTTCTGTTGTCACGCAAAGCTCCCGCTAAAATCTCCGATGCCGAAGCCGAGCCTTCGTTAATTAAAACAACCATTGGATAACCTGAAAGATTAGCATTTCCTTGTGTTTTATAAATTTGTTGGTCTTTACCTTCTCCAAAATCTTCTATAGTTACAATTTTATCTTTTTCAATAAACCACCCTGCAATATTTTGGGCAGCATCAAGATATCCTCCAGGATTATTTCTCAAATCTAATATTATCTTTTTTGCCGGGCTTTGTAAAATCTCAAGCGCAACTTTTTCAAAATCAGTCGGCAGTGACCCGCCAAATTGATAAATTTGTATATAAGCCACATCACCTTGCTTTAAGGACCATTCAATAGACGGAACATTAATAATGCCTCTGGTAATTTTAATGTCTTTTGCACTGTTCCAATTACTTCTAAAAATATTTAGCGTCACCGACGTACCCTTTGGCCCTCTTATTAAATTTACAGCCTCTTCGGTAGTCATGTTTGTCGCGTCTTTTCCGTCAATTTTGACAATTATATCTCCCGACTTCAGTCCAGCTGCCTCTCCCGGCGTGTCTTTCAGCGGAGCAATAACAGTAATTAAATCTTTTTTAATTCCAATCTCCACTCCTATTCCTTCAAATGATCCGTTTAAATCCTGCTGAAACATTTTTGCTTGTTCTGGATCAAAAAAACTGGTGTAGGGATCTCCCAACGAACTTGCCATTCCTTCTATGGCGCCATAAAGCACTTTTTTGTCAGTAATTTTTGACGGATTTATAAAATTATTCTGGAGATTGCTATAAGCATCCCAGAAAAGAGAAAAATCAATTGTCCCCGGCTGAGGAACATGATAGGCCATTTTAGTTACGCCAACCCAGGCTCCTAAACCAAAAAAAGCGGCAAAAGCCACAATTAAAATAATCGGATAAATTATTTTTTTATAGTTCATATAAACATTTTAACAAATTATATTTTGCAAAGCAACAACAGAAAAATTGTTAGGCGGCTATACGGCTGATTTTAGTTTCTTCCTCCTCTTTTGGAGAAATAAATCCATTAATTGTCACTTTTTTTCCTAATGTTTTTACAACTTCTTCCAGTTCTTTTTTTAATTCTTCCATTTCCTTTTGATTATCCGCCACAACCGCTAAAACAAACGGATTCTCCTCGTTAAGAAGTCCTCCAAGACCATGGTCTCCAAAAATTATATTAATTGCAACGCCAACTTCGGCAAGAGATGCACCTTTTTCCATAAATTTTCTTCCGACAACAAATCCAGGTGGTAAACCTTTGACTCCTTTGTAATTAAAATTGCCTGTGCCATCGTAGTAGCAAACTCGCTCATAATGAAAAGGTTTATCAACTTCAAGATGAACATAAGGAACCCCCAATTCCTTGGCTTTTTCCTGTGCCCATTGTTTGGCTATCTCGTCAGGGTCTCCGCTAAGGCCGTTTCTCTCCGCATAAATTTTTGCAGCTCCGCAACCTGTATGGCTGGAAATAGAATCAGCTTCCGACTCTTCAAATAATTTATTAAATTCCGCATCTGACAAAAGCATCCCACTACCGGCTGAATGTATTCCGCAGGGAGTTCTTCCATCCATACAACAAATACAGCGATGAAGTTCTGATGATGCCTTATTTTTTTCCAAATCAAAAGCGTCAGCCATATTTGGCAATGTTTTAGCATATTCTGCAAAACCGTCTTCACGGATTTTTCCCATAATCTCCTGTTGATTTTCAAAAGCTACTATTTTTTCACTATTTGAATTGTGCATTGTTTCCATATTTTTCATAGTGGACCCACGGGGAGTCGAACCCCGCCCTCCTCCATGCCATGGAGGCATAATACCGATTTACTATGGGCCCAAAGCCCTGTGTTTATCACGGGGCAAAACTATTTAATTTTCCATTATACTATTTAAGAAGCCTTATTGCAACTGCGATGAAGGCTAAGACTATTCCTATAATCCAGGCGCGCATTGTGACTTTGTAAGCGGGCCAGCCAAGCGCCTCAAAGTGATGGTGGATTGGAGTAGAAAGGAAAACTTTTTTCTTAAGGAATTTTTTAGACAAAAGCTGTATAATTACCGACAAAACCTCTATCACTAAAAGCCCGGCAATTATTGGCAGGATATAAACCGAATCAGTTAAAAAGGCTATGACAGATAAAACTGTTGTTAAACCAAGAATCCCCGTCTCTCCCATATAAAATCTTGCCGGTGGAATATTAAACCACAAGAAAGCAAATATTGCTCCTGCTACAACCGCGCAAAATGCTGCGAGGTCAATTTTACCGGCAGAAAAAGCAATAATTGAGAATCCGCCAAATATTGAAGCAAATGTACCTCCTGCAAGGCCATCTAGGCCGTCTATAATGCCTCCAGACCAGCAAGCAACAGTTACACCTATGAATAGAGGTATATACCACAGACCAATGGATATATCACCTATAAATGGGATAAACACAGTGTCCCAGCCAAGTTTTTGGTAAAACCAAATGCTACCTATTAAACCTATTAAAATTACTATTAGCAAACGTTTTCTGAATGAGATTCCCCCGCCAATATATTTTCCCCATCCTTTAACAACAAGAAAATCATCAACCAAGCCAACAATCGACGCAATAATTAATGTAAAAATTGGCAACCATGTTTGGCTTCTTGATAAGAAATTAAATTGAGCAACCCATGAATCTGGAAAAACCAGCGACAAAACAAAAAATACCAAAGTAATAAATACAACTGTTACCCAAATAAGTAGTCCACCCATGCGAGGTGTGCCAACTTCTTTTTCCTTGTGCAAACTATTAAAAACCACGGCGTCCTCGCCCGACATTGCCTTTTGCCTGGCTATTTTTTTCCAGAGCTGATGCTTATACAAAAAATTGGTAAGCAAGGGACACCACAAAATGGCCACAACTGAAGTTATAGCTGCGAGTACAAAAACCTTAATAACATCAAGGACATCTGTTGTCATTTTATATTAGATATTTTTTATTTCTTACTAGTTTTAGCGGGCTTCTTATGATCTAACTTTGTTTTAGCTGAATCTATCTTTATATGAAGTTCTTCCAACTGTTTTTTGCTAACTTCTGATGGAGCATTCATCATAAAGTCTCTACCGTCGCCAGTTTTTGGAAAGGCAATAACCTCCCTTATATTTGGCTCGTTTTGTAAAATTGAAAGTATTCTATCAATTCCCGGAGCAATCCCGCCATGAGGAGGTGTACCATAGGTAAAAGCGGTAAGCATATGCCCAAATTTTTCCCAGATCTCCTCTTTTTTATATCCCATTATTTCAAAAACTTTTTCTAAAATTTTTGGGTCGTGGCTTCTAATCCCGCCGCTGGCCAACTCCATTCCATTAAGGACAATGTCATATTGGTTTGCTACAATATCACCCAGATTCTTTTTGTCCAAAACATCCTGAACAAATTCAGGCCTTTGCGCGGAAAATGGATTATGCACAAATGTCCACCCGCCTTCTTCTGTCTTCTCAAAAAATGGGAAATCAATAATCCAACAAAAGGCCAGAAGATTTGGGTCGTTTTTATCTTTTCTCAAATCTGGCTTATCTGAATTATATTTTTCCATAGCTTCGGCATAAGGGATTCTTGGAAAAGGAATTTCCTGAATTTTTTTATTAGGATACAACGTTTCAACCAATTTTATAAACATTCTTTCAACCAATTCCAAAATGTCTTCTCTTTCCACAAAACTCATTTCCATATCAAGCTGGGTGTGTTCAAACTGCCTGTCCCCTCTTGAATCTTCATCTCGAAAACATCTTGCAACCTGAAAATATTTTTCCAAACCGGAAGCCATTATGAGTTGCTTATATTGCTGAGGAGATTGTGGAAGCGCATAAAATTTACCAGCCTGCAGTCTTGAAGGAACAATAAAATCTCTAGACCCTTCGGGGGTTGATTTTGTCAGCATTGGAGTTTCAATTTCGGCAAATCCTTCTGCATCTAAAAAATCTCGGAAAAACTTTATCACTTTATGCCTCATTAACATATTGTTTTTCAGCCTTTCTCTGCGTAAATCCAAGTACCTATATTTCATTCTTACCTCCTCATTTATTTCATAACCGTCACCTTCAATGGACAATGGCAAGGTTTCCGACTGTGACAAAACCTTCAAGCTTTCAACAGAAAGTTCAACACTTCCGGTTTCAATTTTAGCATTAATCATATTCTCGGGCCTTTTTACAATTGTCCCGATTATTTCTACAACCCACTCTGTTCTTAAAGTTTGCGCCAATTCATAAGCTTCTTTGTTTGAAGGCACAAAAACCACCTGAATAACTCCGCTAATATCGCGTAAATCAATAAACAAAATTTTCCCATGGGCCCTATATGTGTTCACCCACCCGCAAACCCTAACCTTCTCCCCTACATGTTTTGCCGTATCCTTTATTAAAAATCTTTGCATATTATTTAAGTTTAATTTTAACAAATTTTCTGTTACCAACTTTTATTATCATGCTATCTTCCAAAACGACCTCTTTTCGCCAATCAGTAATTCTTTCCTTTTTCTCGCCAAGAATAGTTTCTACTCCCCCGCCTTCTACTAATCTTTTGGCTTCATTTTTTGATAAAACTAATTTTGTATCAACTAACAAATCCGCAATAAAATAATTTTTCTTATCGGTTTCAAAAACCGGAATATCTGTCGGCAATTCTTTATCGCGGTGTACTTTGTTAAATTCCTCTTCTGCCTTGTTAGCCTCTTTTTCGCCGTGATACATTTTTACAATTTCCTTGGCCAATAGAACTTTAATATCACGCGGGTTTTTTCCAGCTTTTAGTTCAGTTTCATATTCTTTTATTTTTTCCATTCCAATCCTTGTCGCCAAGACAAAATATTTTATTATATATTCATCTTTTAGGGACATTATTTTTCCAAACATATTTGTTGGGCTGTCTAAAAGATTTACTGTATTTCCCCAAGAAGAACTCATTTTTCTACCATCTAAACCTTCCACCAAAGGATTCATAAGTATATCTTGAGGTTCTTGTTTATAATACCTTTGCAATTGCCTGCCCGCCAATAAATTAAATTTTTGATCAGTTCCACCAATTTCAACATCAGCTTTAACTGCAACCGAATCATACCCCTGCATTAACGGATACAAAAGTTCTCTTAAAGAGACCCTTGTTCCAGAATCCATCCTTTTGCTGATATTTTCTCGGGAAATAAACTCATTTAGAGAAAAATTATCCGCCTGTTTGCCTATTTCACCAAAGCCAAGTTTTTTTAACCACCTAGAATTATATTTTATCTCACACTTTTTAATATCCAAAACTTTTCCGGCCTGATTAACATAGCTTTTCATATTAGCTTTTACAGTCTTTTCATCTAACATAGGCCTTTCAGAATCTTTATCGGAAGTGTCTCCAATAACTCCGGTAAAATCACCTATTATTAAAACAATTTTGTGACCGGCCAACTGAAAATCTCTAAGCTTTAGCAACGGTATAGCCCTACCCAAATGCAAATTTGGACTTGTAGGATCAATTCCAAGTTTAACGCGTAGAACTTTACCTGATTTCAGTTTCTTTTCTAAATTCTGCTTATCTATTACCTCCTCTACTCCACGAGTTAAAATTTCCTCTATTTTATTAGGGTCTGTATTTATCATGATTTTATAATTTAAAACATTATTCAATAATACCAACTTTTCCCAAAAAAAGAAAGCGAGACCCTGTGAGTACTCGCTTTTTTGCATGTATGGAGAGTTTTACTGCCCAAATCCAACAGGCTTCATCCGCCTTGGTTCATCTGGGCAGTACCTGCAAATACGTTTCCTTACGGCACCAAAACCTTCGCCTCCAACCGTACGAAAATTGGGTCGCCCTTTGTCATCCAAAATAGGCAACGTTTTTCCGCATTGCTGGCAAATTTCTTTTGGTTTTTCTTTCTCAGCCATGGCACTCTCCTAATTAGTTGTGAATGTACAAAAAAATCCCCGTCCTCTGGACTCCGACGTAATGTCGGAGCGCAAAGGACGAGGAATTATCTCGTGGTACCACCTTTGTTTGTTCTCACTGACTCTTATAGAAGCAGTTATCCTATGATTACGGAGGAAGCCGGACTCTCACTTACGCAAGAATCACCTTGCCCTGTCGGATGACGGGGCGAATTAGGCCCACCCTCTGGTCTTGGGAACCAAAGGACCTAACTCAACGGTTTTGTAATTTTCAATGTATGTTAATCATATCACAACAGGATCCTGTGTCAATATCCGGCCCTAAAACTTATCAGCAAGTTTATAAATGTCTCCGGCGCCCATTATTATTAGCACTTCCCCGCTTTTGACATTCTCTGTGATATATTTTTCTAAACTATTCATTGGTAAATATGAAACATTCTTTCGGTTTATTTTTTTTACTAATTTTTCTGAACTTACTTCTTCATTTATACTTTTCTCTTCTCTACCGGCTACGTCGTAGATGTCTGTAATAATTATTTTGTCTATTTTGGCTTTTCTAAAAGTTTTAACAAAGTCATCAAATAAATAAAACGTTCTTTGATGTTGATGCGGTTGGAAAATACACCAAATTCTTTCTTTCCCATATTTTTCTCGTGCAGCCTGTAAGGTTGCCGAAATTTCGTTAGGGTGATGCGCATAGTCAGAAATAACTGTTACTTTTTTCCCATTTATATTAGCCTCTCTTACTTCAAATCTCCTCCATGTTCCTTGAAACTCAGAAAGCGCTTTAAAAGAAATAATATCGGGAATTCGCATAATTCTTGCTACCTGCAAAGCTGCCAACGCGTTTGAGATATTATGTTGACCGGGCACCTGCAACATTATTTTAACCTTTTTAGCTTCCTTCTGTTTTAAGAAAAAACTGGAAACCTTAAAATCAAATTTCTTAGGTAATAAAATATTTTTGTCGTCTTTGTTAAAAACTAAAAACCCATCCGCTGGTAGTCGCACAATAAAATTCTCAAAAGCTTTCTTCACGTTTTCAAAAGTTTTAAAATAATCCAAATGTTCTTTATCAACATTTGTTACTACAATTATTTTTGGCGAATAATTTAAAAATGAAGAATCATATTCACAAGCCTCTATAACTAAAAATCTACCTTTTCCTATTCTAAAATTACTATTCCCAAATTCCTTTAATTTTGTGCCAACAATAACCGTTGGATCTAACCCCGCCGCTGATAAAATTAAAGCAATCATTGCAGTTGTTGTGCTTTTTCCATGCGCTCCCGAAACCGCAATTGTAAAATATTCCCTAGTTAAATCCCCCAGCGCTTCAGGATAACTCTGGGTTTTTATTTCCAGCTCTTTTGCCTTTTTATACTCTGGATTATCAGACTTTACTGCTGGGCTGTACACCACTAAATCTAAATCCTGTTTTATATTTTCAGCAGAATTTCCAATAAAAATCTCAACACCCCTTTTTTTCAAAAATTCCGTAATTTCCGAAGCAACCAAATCAGAGCCACTAACCTCGTGCCCCTTTGCCAAATAGTATTGTGCCAACGCCGACACCCCTATCCCCCCAATTCCAATCAAATGTATCTTCATTTTAAAATTATGCTGCTTCTTCCTTTTCAGGATTATTGGTGTTTTTGTTTTCTTCAAATTCATCGACAAATTTCTTCTTGCAATCTGGACAGATACTATGAGTCTCCCCTGGTTCCTCTGCCTCTTTTGTGCCCATATCTTTTTCACACCAGCTACAAATAATTTTAATTGTAAATTTTTTGTCTGGATTGTCTCCAGGTTCTCGCGTTTTTAATTCTTCAAACATATTTTTAAAATTATTATTATATTAATTATTTAATTGATGAGATTCTAAAACCGTGTAAACCTGCCCATCTTTTCTTTTTTCCGATTCCATAACTTCAATGGATTCTACAGTAAAAAGTAAATCTAGATTTTCGTTTATTTCGGGTCTTTCTTCAGGTTCAATTGCTTTCCATTCCCATGAGCTGATGCGGGCCAACGTAATATGCGGAGCAAAAACTCTGTTTTCTGGGACAAAAGCAACTTTCTCAGCTAAAGAATTTTCCAAATCTTCGCGCAGTGCTGACAACTCTTCTGATTTATCCCCCTCGGCCCAAACAAACTTTGGCGCCTGACCAGCTTTTAGATTAGGAGGCCCATATAAAATTTTATTCAAATTCAAAGAAAAACTGCTATGTCTTTCAGCAACTTCTTTTACGGCTAAACAAACTTCCCCAGCTTCCTCATCAGTCAACGCTCCCAAAAATTCCAACGTAATATGCAAATTGTCTTTTGCAGTCCATTTTGCCGGCAAATCCAAATGCTTTTCCGAATACTCAAAAAGCTCCTTCCTAATCTCATGAGGCAAATTAATCGCCACAAATACTCGATGTCTCTTTTCCATAAATATAGTTGTTCGACGTCCGACGTTGAACAATTTTAATTATTCTAGAACAATATCACTCCAGTCTTTTAATTCTTTTTTATGATTTATCCGTGCATCAACAAATGTTTTACATCCATCTACCCCGCCCATAGCTTCCAGAAAAAATTCTCTTTGTGTTACGGACGGAAAGGCTTTTTTCCCAAGATAGTCCATATAGCTATGCCGCTTATTATTCTCTAAAAATTTTATTACTTTATCAGAATTATTTATTCCTTTTTCTTTCCAACCAGGCTTTATCATAGATATCAAATTCGTATGCACATACACGAAGGCGGTTTCCAGTTGATTGTCATCCTCAATGTGCACTGCTCGAAACTTATTAAATAAATGCCCTTGCCTTTTATATCTTTCATTAAAATACTTTGCGTACCCACCGTTAACCTTCTTCATGAATTCAGTTATTCCGTTGTCCTTTAACTGTTTCAAAATTAAATGCAAATGATTCGGCATAAAAGAAAAAGCAAGAATATCTACAAATCTATCTCTTTTATCAACTAAATTGTTCGACGTCGGACGTTGAACATTTTGTTTTTCTAGTTTCTTTTCCGTTTTACGATCACGCCGTCTCCGAGATATGCTTACGGGGTTAGCATTATTAAATTCATAAATAGAAAAAATACCTCGAAAAAAATCGTCCTCCTTCTCAAATACAACCGTATCACCAACAGTTTTGCTTACAATATGATAATATTCATCATTAATTAATTGTGGACGTATATAAGCCATTTATTTATTATACCAAAATTTTAAGTTTGTTCGATGTCGGACGTCGAACAAACTCTCCCCCGGCAAATTAATCGCCACAAATATTCTGTGTCGTTTTTCCATAATTTATTTTTTAATGTTACCATATTTCTCCAAAAAAAGAACCCCAATCAGCTTCCATACTGACTGAGGTAAAGAATTGATCTTCTGACCATCTAGGACTTAGGAGTTCGAGTAGTCACAATCCCACTCCACCCATCCTTTGCGGTCTTTGGTAGAGAAGGTACCCCTCGCAAAGATGTGACCCGTGGCGTGAGGGTAAAAACCCTTGAAATGCCAGTTGTCATCGCTACCATCTACCCTCTCAGCCCCGTTGATGACAAAGGTAAGATAAGGAGGATTGGCATCATCCAATACCACCTCTCCATAATCCTCTGACAGTTCACGTCGGGGATCATTAAGAACGAATGTGACGGCTCTCCGGGCACGGGAATCCCCGTCGAAGATAGCCAAGATAAACTCCCATTTGCTGGGACCGTTTGTGATTGTGAAGCGTGCCATACGGCACCTCCTTTGTATTTGTACTAATCAGTCTTGAGTTGAGGCAAGACTAGAACCTCCTTATCCTTCGCTCTCGCTAAGGACGACTTATCCATCCGAATAAGAATTATTCTTATATTACAATATAATATGACAATGTCAATAGTGCCACTTCCCTGCGCTTGTGATAAAATGAAGGTGCATGAACAAAGAAATAGCGGAAATATTTGGGGAGACTATTAGGCTTCTGGAGATTAAGGGAGATAAGGCTTTGAGTTACAAAATTAGGGCTTATAGGAATGCCATCAATATTTTGAATCATTTGAAGGTTGATATTAGTGATATATATAAAGAGAAAGGACTTAAGGGAATACGGGAATTGGGCATTGGGGAGAAGAATGCCAAGAAGATTGAGGAGTATATAAAACATGAAAGAATTAAAGAATTTGAAGAGCTAAACGAGGAAACGGCTATACAGAATGTAATTGCGCACTTTTTCCAGACAAAGGGGTTGGGGTTGCAAGAATTAAAAGAAAATGCTAAAAAGAGGAAGATAATATATTCTAGGTATACTAAACCCGCAAAGCAATTGCTGGATTTAGCAGGTTCGGTTGAGGCTTCAAAAGAAGCAATAACCAAGATTGCCAATTGGGCAAATTCTAGAAAACTAGATTATACTATTGAGACTGTTTTCAAAAAATGGCTTGAACTAGATAGATTAAAGCCAAAAGAAATAGTTAAAAAACCATTTTATAGAGGCGATCCAATGATTTTCTCCGAAACCAAAAAGAAATGGTTTGTAATAAAAGACGGCGAATGGCTAGAATACGCCGGAAAAAAAGAAGAAATAGAATGGAAAATAGTACAATAAATAAAACAAATTTGCACAGATAAATTACGGATTTACACATATCACGGATACTAAAATCTGTGATCCGTGAAAATCCGTTAAGAATCTGTGTCAATCAGTAGTTAAAATGTTATACCATACAGATTTAAAACCGGGGACGCAATTTATTTTTGAGGGGCAACCTTGGGAGGTTTTAGACGCCAACTCTATGAAAATGGCGCAAAGACGGCCGGTTGTAAGAACCAAAATAAGAAATTTGGTTGACGGCAGAGTTCAAGAACAAAGCTTCCAACAGGGAGATATGTTTGACGAAGCTAATTTGGAGAAAAAAGAAATAAAATTCCTTTACCAAACAAAAGGCCAATGTTTTTTCTGTGAACCAAATGACCCGTCAAAAAGGCTTTCCTTTACAGAAGCTCAAATTGGAGTACAAGCAAAATATTTAAGACCAAACGAGATTGTTACCGGAATTGTCTTTGAGGAAAAAATTATTACTTTCAAACTTCCAATAAAAGTTCAGCTAAAAGTTAAGGAAGCCGCCGCCGGAGTTAAAGGCGACCGAGCCCAGGCCGGAACCAAAGAAGCCGTACTAGAATCTGGCGCAGTTGTACAAGTCCCCCTCTTCATTGAAGAAGGCGACGTTATTGAAATCAACACCGAAGACGGCAAATACGTAAAACGCGTAGAAAAAGAATAACTTAAAACAAAAACACTCCGATGTACATCGGAGTGTTTTTTTGTTTAAATCTATTCCACTCTTATCCCGCATTCTGTAGCAATTTTCTGCAATATTCCCCTAGCCTGCTGTTCTCTTTGAGAGACGTCTGCAATTTTTACTTTTGCTTCACTAACCACCTTAGCCCTTTCTTGCTCGATTGTATTTGCAATTTCAGGATTTTGCAATGTTTGGCCCAGCTTTTTATCATAATCACTGGACCCGGACGAAACAGTATCCTTTATATAAGCAATGCTCCTGTCAGCTTCAGCAGGAGAAATTGCACCCTTTGACATATCATAGCCAAACATCCTCGTTGAGTATCTACCTTTATCAGTCTTAATTCTATACTGAGAAGCATTCCTTATCTCTTGCATTAACCCATTAAGTGCTTCAGCTAAGATATTTTTTGCAGCGGTCTCAACCTCATATGCTTTAGCAAGTTTCTTATCTCTGAATAAAAATGCGCCCTCAGCTTGCTTTAATTTAGAGTCAGCCTGTTTTACCGCTTCAATTTTGGCCGATAACTGCTGGCCTGCACCACCTTCAAAATTTAAAGTTTTTAGTATTTGCTCAAATTGAGCTACGGCTTCTGGAAATTCTTTTTCCGACTTCTCACTAAACTCGCTCAAAACCCTGTGCGCATCTTCTGCCCAGCCCTCTTCTTTCCTACGCGTTTCTTCTACTTTAACATCTCTTCCAAGTTCTTTCTTTTCATCTTCTGGTACTTCAATACCTGCATTAAATCTTTCCGGGTCGTTAGCTAAAGCAACTTGATCTATAGCAAATTCCTCCGCGTTATAACCGGTTACTTGTTGTTGTATTTCCACCTCGCGGTGTCTATTTGCTATATCAGAAATTTGGTATTTTATACCTTCAGCATTTGACTTTTTTACCGCTACCTCATTTTCCATTTCTTCGACGCCGGCAAGAGCTTCATCTAGGTCTTTTTCTTCTCCGCGTGTTACATTTCCACGAAGTCGTCCAACCTTAATTTTAATTTCCTTGGCTCTTTTAGAAAGATCTTCTGCCTCTTGTTCTAACTTCGCTTGTTGCGCACGCAGACCTTTTGTTTCTGATTCCACTGCGCTCTCAAAACCTGGCTTTTTGCTAATAGTTTTAACTTTTTCCGCCAATTTTTTATTTCCTTCTTCCATATCCACAACGTCTTCTGCCATTTTCTTCTTTCTGCCTCTTTTTTTTGTTTCTCTATCTTTTATACCCTGCTCTAGCGCAGCCAACTTTTCCTCAGCTGATAATTTACCACCTTTTTCAGGCGGTGCAACAACAGCCTCCGGTGGAGTAACAACACCGGTTTCTTGTGGTTGTGGAATAACGTCACTACCTTCTCCGATATTTCTTTCGTTTTTCATATTTTTATTATTTTAATATTATATTTGTATATAATTATTTTTTAGGTGGGATAATGGGTGAAACTGGAGTTGGGGCAACTGGCGCAACTGGAGGAGGTTCGGCGAAAGAACGGGTGGCGATTTCTTGTTCTACAATAGCGCGGGCTCTGGAGTATTTTAACTTTGATATTTTTTTGATGGCTTCAACAATTTCTGGCTTGCCTTTTGGCGGAGGAAGAGTATTCATTTTAAACGGAGTTGAAATTTTATCATTTATCATCATCTTAATTACCATTGTAAAGTTATCCAAATTAACCAGGTCAAATCGTGAGAACCCAGGCTCAAATTGCTTTTCTAGTTTTTCTGCATCTTCAGCCCCAATTCTAAATGCCCCCATTGTTCCAACGTTTCCTAAAACCGCTTCCCTAATTTGGTCAGTTAGTTGTGGCATATACTGGTGAGCCATTATTAAGCACAGCTTATATTTTCTAGCCTCAGATAAAATTGATGCAATTGAATCAGTTGTGAAGTTTTGGAACTCGTCAATATATAAATAAAAGTCTTCTCTTTTTTCTACGGCAATTCTTGCTCTTCTCATAGCGGCCATTTGCATTTTTGAAACCAAAATTAATCCAAGCAACGAACTGTTAACTTCGCCGGTCAAACCTTTAGATAAGTTTGCCAAAAATATTTTTTTCCCATCCATTATATCGCCCAAATTAAAACCAGAATGAGACTGACCTATAATATTTCTCATCATTTCGTTTTCAATAAATCTACCAAGCTTGGAAACAACATATCCTAACATATCAGACCTTGTAGAGCCGGTTGTTTGCGCCCATTCTTTTGTCCAGAAAGATCGCACAATAGGGTCGGAAACCTTTGCCAATCGTGTCTGCAAAAATGCGGGATCGGTAAACATTTTTGGAATCTCAACCAATGTTCCAGGATTATCTTTATCTGCCATTAAAGCTAACATTGCGTTTCTCATATAGTGCTCAAACATTGGACCAATAATTTCCGGCGGGAAAAGCTTCATAAATATGGCTATCATTTCTTGCACTGCAAAATCTTTCTGCTCGGGACTGTCGTACTCTAGCATATTCAATCCACATGGCCTTTCCAAATCAAACGGCTCAAACATAACAACGTCATCAATTCTTTCTTTTGGAATAAATGCCAATATATCTTCTATTAATTCTCCGTGCGGATCAATAACTGCAACCCCTTCACCATTTAAAATATCCTGAATAATCATACCCTTCATAAACCAAGATTTTCCAGTACCTGTTTGTCCAATATAGTAAAAGTGTCTGCGCCTGTCTACGCGTGATGCAAAATAAACTTTTTTATCTTCGTTTCTGTAAGTAACTTTTCCAATTGCCAATACGCCCTTGTCCGGCAAATCTGAAGGCGGAGGTGCGCTGACTGATTTTGCGGCCTTAATATATGGGGTTTCAACATATTGCGTTGGAAAATGATAAATAGATGCTAACTCTTCAAGATTCAACACATTGGACTGTTTTTCACTAAAATTTCTGAAACTAAAATCATAAACCAATTTTTGCAATTCTCTTTTATAAACCTCTTTTGGCTCTAAACTATTTATGGCTGACAAAGAAAACTGGCTGAATGCCGAAGTAAGCTGATGTAAAATTTCTTCTGCTCTCTGTCCTGACTGAGCAGACGAAACAATTCTTATATTTACTTCAAAAGGTTGTTTTTGAATTTTATTTTGAATTGCATCATACCCTTTTTGATCAAAGCTTTGTTCTTTTTCTCTCAAACCCAGCTCTTCTTCTTTTTTCTTTTGACTTTTTCCAAGCAATACCTTTAATGCATCCTCTAATGCCTCTCTAAAAGAACCGTGAGATGCTTGTACCACGGCTTCCCGTATTCCTTTTCCCTCTCTTATTTTTTTCAGCGCTTTTTCGCCTTTTCTTCTTAAATTTAATTTAGACAGCGGTCTAATTAGAACCTGAACAGCCCCTCCTTCATCAGCAGAAATTTTGCTAAGATTATTTGTGACCACAGCCAAAGGATCTGTTTCTAAAGTCTGATATGTGCTAATTGGAAAAAGTAAACTTTCTGAAAGCCTAAGATATGCAGCAGCAGTAGCTCCTTGAGGCTCAAAAATTGTGTAATCTTGCGGTACTTTATCAACAACCGCATTTGGATAAACTCCCTGCACATATTTTTCGAAAACCGTTTCCAAATATTTTGGAACAGCCACGTAAAAAGATATATCAGAACTTCCAATTTGAGACGCAATCTCAAAAGCGCAAGACGGAGGAGTTTGAAACATTTTTGGTTTTTTCAAATACAGAAAGTTTGCAAAAACCTGCTCCATTTGGGCAATTAACATTTTTTCTTCTTTCTGTTGCTCCCCTTCTTTCTTAGGAGTGTATTTTGGCATCATTACCAAAAACAAGGTCATTTCCAAACCACCAAAAACTGAATTCTTTTCATTTGTTTCGGCATTTAAAACCATGACAAATGCCATGACTATCAATAAAAAGACTAAAATTAAACCCGGAATAATAATCGCCATTTTTATTTAACAAAATCCTTATAATATCCTTCACGAGCTAAAGCATCGTGTAGTGTGTCTAACAGAAAAGGATCATTCATTGTTTTTGCAACCTTAATTGCAAAAACAACACCTTTTTCCCTGGCTACAGCCATTAATTGCTTCAATTTATCATCATCCGCCAAAAAACTAATTTTATTTGCCTTTTGCTCTGCTTGTTTTTTGAGACTATCATCAACCTGCATCAATTCAATTTCCCTTTTTAACTCATCGGAAACTTCTTTTTCGTCACGAATGGCCTCTTTAGACTCTGGAATTTTTTCTTGCTCAACAACCGCCTGTTCACCAAAAGGAACTGGTTTTTCCTGTGATTCTAATTCTTCTTTTTTATCTTGTAATGACATTTTATTTAACAATTAAATCTATTAACGCCATTTTTTCCCCGGTTTTAACTTGTATTTTAAATCCCGACGATACCTTTGAAACTTCGTAAATTCTAGTGCATGGAGTTGGGTCAAATGCCGGCTTTAGTAAAGTCCCGCACATATCCGGATTTGGAAGCCATGCCGAAACGGAATATCCATCAAGAGGAACAAAATTTCTACCCTCTGAGTCAACAATATTCACCAGTCCCCACCCACCCTGTCCTATATTTTCAGTGCCAACGTTTTGCGCGCCAATTGTAACTTGTATAAATTTTGCTCCCGTATTAGATACAAAAAAATCTTTTTGATAATAGGAATTGTATTGACCACTCGCAATTTGCGAAACTCTTAATACATTTCCTCTATCAATAGCAGATTCATACAAAAATAATATTTTGTTCAACGTTTGTTTGTAAACCGGCTGAGGAATTGTTGTTGCCGGATCAGAGTTAGGTGCCGGCGGTTTTTCCGCCATTCTCATAACTAAATAGACAATTATAACTGCAACTAAAATAACAACTGCCAAGACTAAGAGTAATCTTGAAGCCTGGCCGGAGGACCTATTGAATTTGAACATATTTTTAAAAATTAATTATTATTATATTTTAGCATAATCTATTCATAACGCAAAGCGTCAACTGGCTTTAATTTTGCGGCAGCTCTAGCAGGAAAATATCCGGAAACGCATCCAATCACAAAAGAGAAAGAAAGGGAAAACAGAATTAACCCGGGACTTACGTCGGCCCGTAAATAAAATAATGGATGTATCTGAAAATAAATTTCAATTGTTTTCGCAAAAATCAGCCCCAATAAGGTTCCTCCAACTCCGCCCAGCATACCAAAAATTCCCGACTCTATCAAAAATATAGTTATGATTGTCCTGTTTTTAGCTCCTATAGCCTTCATAATTCCAATCTCTTTTGTCCTTTCAGAAACAGAGGTGTACATTGTGTTCATAATTCCAATACCGCCAACAACTATAGCAATAGATGCAAAGCCAATTATAACTGCCTGTATCAAGCCCATTACGTTACCCACTATTGATGACAATGTTGCCGAGGTTAAAACAGTGTAAGAAGAATCATTTTCTTTTTGACCAATCTGACGCTTTCTATTTTCATTTAAATTACTTTTTAATTTTTCAGCAACAAAATCCGCTGAATATCCTGCTTCTATTTTTGCCATTGTCATTTTAGCTCCATTGCGTTCACCGGTAATTGATTGAAAAATATTTGAATCAACACCTATCATAGAGTCATCCTGTTTTGACCCTACTGAATTTAAAATTCCGGCAACTATAAATTTTCTGCCTTTTATGACAATCTCATTGCCAACCCTCAGGCCGCCAAATGTATCAGACGCCACAATACTGCCCACAACCACCTCAGCCCTCCCCGGACTTGGCCATTGGCCCTGCGAAACCGACCAACCCATATCATTTTTAAAAATATCCAAATCATTCCTCCAATCAGCTCCATAAATTAAAACAGTTTTCTTTTGATTGTCGTATCTTGCAACCACAGATGTATAGTCCATGGCCACAATAATATCAACACCTTCAGTTTCTTTTATTATTTTTAAATCTGCGTCTGTTAATTTTTGCCCGCTCATCATGGAAGAAACATTTGTAATATCTCCGGGCATAATTGTAATTAAATCCTTGCCCATCATGTTCAACTGTTGCAAAACAGCATTTTTTAAACCTTGGGAAAGAGAAAGAAGAGAAACAATTAAAAACACTCCAATTACAATTCCAATTGTTGTAAGCCAAGATCTAATCCGCCTGGTGGATATTGTTTTAACAGCAATCTTTAAATATTCTTTTAGGTTGTTAATGTCTATTTTTGCCATAAAATTTCTGATTCTTGAAAATGATTTGCAACAATTAAGCCATCTTGTATGTGAATTACATTTTGGCTGTATTTGGCAATGTTTGGGTCGTGAGTTACCACCACAATTGTTTTCTTCTGTTCTCTATGCAGTTTTGTTAAAATTTCCATAACTGCCTTTCCGGTTGTAGAGTCTAGGTTTCCTGTTGGCTCATCGGCAATTAAAATTTCCGGATCATTTACCAAGGACCTGGCAATGGCAATTCTTTGCTGTTCTCCTCCGGACATTTCTGAGGGCTTGTGATTTATTCTATGTCCCAAACTTACCGATTCTAAAAGCTGTTTTGCTTTCTCCTTTCTTTTCCCTTCTGAAATTCCCTGAAAAATCATTGGCAGCATCACATTTTCTAAAGCGGTCAGGTTCTGTAGCAAATTAAATTGCTGAAAAATAAATCCAATTCTTTTTCCGCGAACTTCTGCCAACTTATCTTCTGAAAAATTTGTAGTATCTTGCCCTTGTAACAAAATATTGCCCTGAGACGGCGTATCTAGGAGCCCAAGCATATACATTAAAGTTGATTTACCCGAGCCCGACGGCCCCATTATTGTAACAAAAGACCCCTGCGTAATTTCCAAATTAACGCCCCTCAAAACCGAAAGTGGAGTTTCTCCCAGCTTATAAGTCTTCCACACATTTTCCAATTTTATCAGCACATCTGTCATAATTTCTATTTTTTTCCTGTGATAATTTCGTCGCCTTCCTTAAGCCCGGACAAAACTTCAAAGTAGTCATTGCCCTCAAGACCGGTGGTAATTGTGACGTTTTGTATTTGTCCATTTTTAGCAATTTGAACTGTTTGAGTGCCGTTTGTTTGCAGAACAGCGTTCTTAGGAATTCGCAAAACATTTTCTGCTTTATTGGTTTCAATTGTAATGTCGGCAGTCATACCAGATTTAATTCCATCTGGCTGGTTTGGAAATTCAATAGTCACTTTATAATAAACAACATTATCAATTATAGTTTCGGCCGGATCAATTGACAAAACTTTTCCGAGAAATGTCTGCTTTGGAAAAGCCACTAAGTTTACTTTTGTAGCATCTCCAACTTTTACATTTACAACATCTTGCTCATAAATAGCTACTTTTACTTGAAACGGCTCAGTAGAAAGCATATTAATTGCCGTCTGAGTTGGCGAAGCAACCTGGCCTTTTTTTATATTTACTTGGGTGATTATTCCATCTATTGGACTGGCAAGGTAATTATCATTTAACTGGCTCTGCAAAGAGTCCACATCAGCCTGCGCCTGTTCCACCGTGCTATCTTCTGCCTTTTGCAAGGCAATTTTATAAGAGCTTATGCTAGTTTGCGAGGCTGTTAAGTTTGTAATAGCAGTATTTATATTTGTTTTTTGAGTATCAATAGAGATTTTGCTGGTTGAAGAAACATTATTATAATAAATTCCACTATCGCACTGAGCCCGAATAATTTTTAAATCATTATAAATACTGTCTAAATCGGTCAAAACCACAGAGACTGCAGAGTCAATGGCAGAATTTGAATTTGCCTGCACCAGATCTAGATACGATTTCACATCAGACATCTTTTTTTGTATGTCATTTTTACTGTTTAGGACTTCGATTCCTTCTTGGTCTGTGGTTAAAAAATAAGTATTTTGCAAATCAACCACGGCATTATAAGAATTATAAATTTTTGTATAGGTATCGTTCAAAACATTTAGGGCACTGTTGTAAGCTGACCTCAAATCATCTCTAGCCGAAGACACTCCGCTGTCATATTGGCTGGTTGTATAGTCTAAGGCAGATTTGGCTGATTGTAATTGAGCTAAAACTTGACTAGCATCCAAAGATGCCAAAATATCTCCCTTTTTTACCTTATCGCCCACCTCAACATTTATTTTTGAAACTTTCCCAATTGATTTAAAACCCAAACCAACATCTTCAGTTGCCTTTACGCTTCCGGTTTCAGAAACCTCCTGCAAAACTTCGCCCTTCACAATTTTTTCTGTAACCAGCCCATCTGTCGGACTTTTAAAAAGCGGCTTTATAAAAAAGTACCCAACAAGCAACAAAATAATTATTATTATGACTATCCAACTTTTTTTGATTTTCATAAACATAATACTAATCTGCAAATCTTATGCTAATCTGCGAAAATACGAATTCGTAGATTAGTGTTTCTGTAGATTAGTATAGAATTAGTAAATTAGTATTATACAAATGTTTTTGCTCCGTCTAACCATTTTTTAAACTGACAATCAAAGCTGTGTGCAGGCGGAGTTGAATTTCTTAAACACACAACCGCATCCTTAAAAATTTCATAAACATCTGCCGGATTTGTATCTATTTCTACAATTTCTTTCCTAAACGGAAGTCTGTCAATAAATCCCCTGCTCTTATCAACTATATAAAAAGCTAAATAACCCTTATTTTTTATTTTATAACCGTTCTTTTCTAACAAAAACGCGTAAGTATCAAGCTGTAATTGAAATCTGTCATAAACCTTACCTGCAGTGCTTCCTGTAGATTTGTAATCTAACGGAGCTATTTTCCCATCACCAAACTCTAATACATCATCAACCGCACCAAATAAAGTTGCTTCCAAGTCTTCATCAAAATATCTTACACCCGCTAGATTATTTCTCCACTGATTTAATAATTTCTGATTTTCAAATAAATGCGCCTTTATATTATTTTCGGCAAGCAACGGGTGGGGAATTTTTTTCTGCCTATATGTGTCAAACTCTTCTTTCAGTAATTCATCCACCGTCGAATTTAAAGCATAAGGATATGGAGGCGGCCTCTTAATCCCCAAATTTTTATCCAGCCAAAAACACTGCGGACACTCGAGAAATAGATTGAGTGAGTTTGGCGATAACTGTATCTTCTTGTCCATATTATTGTTTAATAATACCATGCCAAGATTTAATTTTCAATTTACAATTTTAAATTTTCAAACAAAAAAATCCTCAATTACTTGTGCAGTAATATGAGGATATGCTCAGTCTTTCGACTTGGGCCGGATGGCATATCGATCGGCAAACAATTTGCTTTCTGCCAACGCGTTAGCCACGCCGGGATTTTTCAAAGAATCCCAGGAAAGCTCCATAATTAACAGATTACTTCCCTTCGACTTCTTCCGCCGTGGCTTACTTTTCGCCGACAATTTACACGGCAGTTTCCTTTGTGGGATTACCGGCAAATGCGACATTATTTTAGGCAGATGACTTTCCGTATTGTACTCGTGCATTTAGACAACTCCTGTCTTTTTCAACGAGCGGTTGCTCTGTTGTGTACCAAAAAACTGATGAGATTATGTAAGAATAATTTTTTTAAAAACTCTTGTCAATTAAAGATACTCACCCATCGCCATCTATTGAATTGGTCCTTATGAAATTCGTAGTTCTTATATCCGTATTTTTTAGTCAACTTCCCCACTGCTGTTTTTTGTTCGGGAGAAAACTCCATAAAAATTTGCCCATTAGTATTTAAATGTTTTTTCACGCCACGTAAAAATTTATCTATATAAAAAAGTCCATCTGGCCCACCAAACAATGCTGTTTTGGGCTCATATTTCAAAACCGACTTCCCTACTTTGCTTTTATTTTTTGTTGGAATATATGGCGGGTTAGCAAAAATGAAGTCGTATTTATCTCTTATATTGCTAAAAACATCTGACTTAATAAAATTTGGACTATCAAAATATTTATATTTGTCGGCAAAAGTTACTTTTGCATTTTTAACATGTTTTAAAACTGCCATGCCAATGCACCCAGACCCCGCAAACATGTCTAAAACTCTTACATCATATTTCCCACGGCCGTGGATATTATGATGTATTACCTCTATCGCCTTTTCTACCCAGAATTCGGTTTCAGGACGCGGAATCAATGGCCTACTAGATAAATCAATTTTGCAACCCAAAAACTCTACAAATCCAATTGCATATTCTTGAGGCTGTGGGTACCACTCAATTTCTTTTTTCATAACTCAACCTTACCAAAATTTTGTGAATAAAAAAAGTCCTCATTGAGGACCTGAACTACTAAACAACACGTCTAGTCTGTTATTATACCATTGTGGTTAATCAGGGATGGATCCATATCCTCTCTGGCTGGAGCGAGTCCTTCGGAATAATCTCCAACCCATGTATAGGTTTGTTTATATGCGGGACTGTCGTCTGCAAGAACGTGAAACATTCGGCCAGTCTCTTTGAGCTTGACCCAACGCCTCCCTTCAATAAGCTCCCCCGCGTCTTTATAAACGTCTTTATAGGCTTCAAGAAACTCTTCCCGTGACTTAACTACTGTTGCTTTCATTGGTTTAACCTTTCGTAGAGTTTAACTCACTTTCCCGTTTACAACGAACAACACAACAAACGCATTTTCATCAATTCTACTCTTATTAAAAATTATGTCAAGATGTACGTCGTAAAACAAAAAAACAGTCCCGAACTTGTCAAAGGACTGTCTTTTTTTATAATAATTAGTCTTGTGCCTTTTTTCTTTTGGCTAAGTAATAAATGCCGTATCCTATCCCAACAACAACCACCACAACAAATATTACCCAAAACACCACAGGGTGTTTTGAAGCTACGTCCATCAAATCAGCCCCCCCCAAATCCGCCGCAAAATATTTTCCCGGTATTTCTTCCATATTTTTATTTTTTCTTTCTCTTAATTATAAAGTAGTAAACTCCGTACCCTATTATAACAATTATTAATATAATTAACAACGGCCAGAAATATTTACCAGCAGCTCCCATAAATCCAGCTGCATATAGATTGGAATCATCTGTAGCTTGATTTTCTCCCACTACTGTTTCTGCTGGAGTTTCTGTTTGAACTTCTGTTTGACTAACTGCCTCTGTCCCTGCCACCTCTTCAATTTGAGGAGCAATTGTTGCACCATTGTTTTCTGCACCCTCTGGGGCAACGCTCACCTCTTCTGAGGCAGCTGCCACAGTTGCTGCTGCCAATACCGCTGGAGTTGTTACTTTATATTCTCCACTAACGGCCAATGACCCTCTTGAAACTGTTCTAAAGTAATAATTTGTAAAAGGTGTTAAACCTGTAATTACTACTGTGTGCGATGTAACCTTTGGATCTGTATCAAGCTCTGCTGTTGCGTGAGCATATCCAAACAATGGCGGTGTCCCAGCATTATCTGCCATATTTAATGTATGATTTTCACCTTCTGCCGAGTAAATTACATAACTGCTAGCAGGCAAGTTAGTTGTCCATGTAAGAGTCAATGTATCTGTTGTAACACCCGTAGAAGCAATTCCCGAAATCATCAATTCCGGAGCCAACGTTATTCCTCCCCCTCCACCTCCACCACACGATTGTGGATTACATGTTTGGCTTGTTTCACCTACACACGTAGCACCTCCATTAGCTGGAGTTGGATTTGTACAAGTCCTAGTCTGTGTTCCACCTCCACAAGTTGCCGAACAAGTCCCCCAATCCGACCACCCACCATTTACCGGTTGCAAATTAACATTAACTGTTCTAGTTACTTCATTTGCAGGATTACCAGCCAAGTCAGATGCATTGTAATATATAGTATATGTTCCAACTGTATTTGTATCAACTGTACCCGTAACTGTAACTGTAATTAATTCGTCAATGATGTCACTAGCAGTTGCTCCAGTTTCTATATAAGAACCACCAACAAATAGATTTACAGTAGCGTCACCGGTTAAGGTAATAACTGGCTTAATTTTGTCATTTACGGTTACTCCATAATAACCTGTTTGTTCGTTACCAGCAATATCCTTAATACTCATTGGTGTATTAGGATTAATATAAAGTTTAAGAGAATTGGCAGTTCCGAAACTGTCAGTGAATATTAATGTGACAGTGCCATTGTCATCAACCGCACTAATTGGATAAATAAATTCACCAATATCATTTATTTTAACTCCAAAGTCGCCTGCCTGTAATGCATCGTCGTCGAGATTTTCATCAAAGAAGGCTGTTATTGTTATACCATCAATCAAATCTGCAGAGGTAAGATCTGGGGCCTTGGTGTCGGGAACAACTACGTTGATTGATCGTTGAATCGTTATTGCGGGATTTCCAGCAGAATCTGAGACGTCATAAAGAATAGTGTAGGTTCCAGGTGTTGACGTGTCGGTGAATGTCCCGCTTCTTACAATTGAAGAAGTTAAATCACCATCAATAATATCAGAAGCTGTTACTCCAGTATCAATATAAGAATCGCCAACATTAACATTTACAGCGCCTGGATCTACATAGATAATCGGCGCAGTAGTATCAACAACATTCACGATTCTCTTTGCCTGGTCTGCAATATTTGTCCCAGTCAAATCACCTAATTCAGCTCCAGTAACATCGTATGTCACGGTATAACCACCCAAAACAACGGTATTTACTGGGTTTACTGTAATAATTGATGAAGTAATATCAGACCCGTCTCTATCAATGGCTGTTGCCCCTTGATCGGTGTAAGTTGATCCGCCTTCAACTGTTAATGGACTGGCGCCAACTCTATAAATAATCGGTTTATTTCTATCAACAATATTTACTGTTCTAGTCACACTTGTGCTATTTCCATTAGCATCAGTAACACTATAAGTAATAATATGTGCTCCCAAAACAGTATTGTCAAAATCTTCTCCCTCAACAGTAACGCTTCCTGTTATATCACCATCAACAATATCTACAGCAGAAAATCCAGGTTCAGAGTAATCATTGTTAATATATAAATCAAAAGGATTGTTACCCATTAAAGCAATTATTGGTGCGGTAGTGTCAACAATAGTCACATTAGAAGTAGCTGTGGCTGTATTACCAGAATCATCAGTTGCGGTCCAAGTAACAAGGGTTGTTCCTAATGGAAAACTAGTTGGATTAGAATCAATATCTACGCTTGCGTCAGCAATATCAGTAGCTGTTGCCAAAACTAATGAATAAGAATCAATTGATCCAGTTGCCTCAAAGGTTTGATCAGCTGGAGCTGTCAATACTGGTGGAGTAGTATCTTGCACTGTTACGCTAAAACCACCAGTGGCTGTGTTGCCAGCGGTATCGGTAGCAGAGCAATTAACTCCTTCTGATCCAAGGTAAAAAGTTGAACCAGAACTCTGAGCACAAGTTACCGTTGGATTGGCTGGATCTAAATCAGTTGCCGATGCCTCCCATGTAACCACTGCACTACTTGGGCCAGTAGCTTCTACTGTAATATTGGAAGGTAGAGTCAAAACTGGTGCTTTTGTGTCTATTGAATAATAGCTCGATCTTTCTGTCCCAACTCCGGCGTTTCCGGCTAAATCAGCTAAGCCAGTCAAAGTTACAACTATTAAGTTTTTCGATGGTATTCCAAATGGATCTGCAGGAACCTCAATATCGTTTGTGGGAGTAAATACCGCTGACCAAGTTACTCCGCCATCAGATGAAGATACTGGTGTTAAGGTACCGTTATCTATTGTTGTTATGTCGCTATTATCAAAACCCGTAACTGCCTCTGAAAACGTAATATCAACTTGAGCTGTGTCTCCAATCTTAAAATCAGTATCATCCATGACAATACTCAAAACTGTCGGAGGGGTACTATCGGTAACAACTGTTACTGCGCCTAATAATGTATACACTGAACTGGAGGCACCGCCACAAGAATTATTTTCTCTTGCGATCAAATATAAATTGTATGTTCCAGAACTAGCAGGGGCCGTAACATTAAAAGCGTTAGAAGTATAATTTCCTGCTGTGTTTGAATCTGGAGAAGTGTTTACGCAGGTTGTAGACCCTGGAGCAGTTGTTGATAACCTCCATGAAGTCGAGCTCCAATAATTGTCGTTACCAGTACCGGTTGCGGTAAGATTAACAACTGTCGAGATCAAGGCGCCTGGAGCAACCGTCACGCTCGAACCTCCATTAACTGTCGCCGAGGTTATCTGTTTAAGATTAACAACAATACCGTCATTGTAAGAAAAACTGCCAGAACTGCCAGAACCACAAGAGTTGTCACTAAAAGCCTTAAAATAAACATCGTAAGTCCCTGTACCTGATGGAGCCGCTACATTAAAAGTTTCCGCATAACTACCATTACCATTATGGTTTGTATGATTTATACAATTATAAGAACCTGGAGCTGTTGTAGAAATTCTCCATCCAGTTGATTGCCAATCACTTCCTCCATCATTATTAACGTTAATTTGTGCAGAAATTGTTACTCCACCCCCCCCCAACAATAATACTATTACCCGAAGACATCGCTACACCATTTAAGTTTACAGACATTACTGTTCTTGCTGCTAAAGCGTTTCCGGCGGGGATAAAAAAACCGGTTAAGACGCCGACGGTGACCAATGAAATGGTTAATATAACACTTGCGCCGATTGCTATTTTACCAGCTTGTGACTTAAAAATTCTTTTTATAGTTTTTGCCATAATTTTTTAATATTATATTTATAAATTTTAATTATTTATTTTAATTTATTTGTATAATAAAAACAATAGATCGTGTTATTTTTATATTCACCTTTACAATACTCCTTCTTAAATTGTTGTCAATACTTGCGCAACAAAAAACCCGCTTTTGCGGGTTTTTAAAATATTTATTTAATGCTGAGAATTTCTACTTCGGTATAGGGTTGTCTGTGGCCGATTTTTCTGCTTTCTCTTTTCTTTGATTTATATTTGTAAACTACAACTTTATCTCCTTTTCCGTGGCTTAGGACTTTTGCTTTTACATCGGCTTTAACAAAAGGAGCGCCAACTTCTACACTGCCGGCTTTTTCAGTCAACAAAACGTCTGTAAAGGAAAACTCTTCCCCCACTTCCTTGAGTAACTTTTCTATTTTTAATTTGTCTCCCGGCTTAACAACATATTGTTTTCCGCCAGTCTTTATAATTGCAATCATAATATTTAAAATTATTCTAATTATGCTAATTGCTCTAATTATTCTAAATAATTTCTAATTTTTAAATTTCTAAATTTAGAACTTGATTAGGTTAATTAGAATAATTAGGTTAATTAGACATTATAGCAAGACTATTGTCCGCTGTCAATCGCAGGCCTTTCTACTTCCTCTAATTTCAGCTTACTCTCCCCACCGGCCAGTTTTATTACGTCTTTATCAACTTTTGCAAATTCTACCTTTGCCTTGTTAAAACTACCTACTGTCTCGTCTAAATGCTGACCTAAACGATTAAAATGCTCCGAGTAAGTAAATAAGTGTTTGCCCAGCCGTTCTACCTCTTTTATTATTGTCTGTGCTTGTTCTGAAATTTTTTGATTTCTTAAGCCCTGCAAAACTGTCTGTAAATAAGCTAAAAATGAAGTTGGTGAAACAACAATAACTTTTTTCTTTCCGGCGTAATAAATTAAATTATTTGTGTCTTCGGCAATAACCCCGACTTTATTTATTAACAAATCATAATATACGGCTTCTGATGGAATAAACATAAAAGCAAAATCCATTGTTTTTTCTTCCGGCCTTACATATTTTGCGGTTTCGTCTATTCTCAATTTCAAATCATTAACAAAAGCCGTTTCCAATCTTTTTATTTCAACCGGGTCATTGGTTTGCAACATTCTGTTATAATTATCCAGAGAAAACTTTGAGTCTATTGGGATTATACGCTTATCTACAAAAACAACCGCATCAACAATTTCGCCATTGGAAAATGAATATTGCATTTGAAAAGACGAAGGCGGTAAAACATTTTTTAAAACGGTTTCC
This sequence comes from Candidatus Staskawiczbacteria bacterium, assembly GCA_026395215.1. Classification (GTDB taxonomy): domain Bacteria; phylum Patescibacteriota; class Minisyncoccia; order Minisyncoccales; family Staskawiczbacteraceae; genus XYD1-FULL-39-28. The sequence continues at coordinate 29,032 of JAPLZC010000006.1, read as the reverse complement.
AAATAGTATTCCCCCAGAATTCCACGCTGTTTTGGATTTTTTAAAATATCCTGCAAACTTTTTAATTGGTCAGCAAACCCAACCACTTGCCTATTTGTTTCATCTAACTTAGTCAGCTTCTCAGTAACATTTCTAATTATATCAGCCGAATGTTTAAATTGCTCCTGCACATTTTTATTTGACTCTGATAACTTACTGTCCACCGCCTGTGCCACCTGATTCAACTGTTGTTGAAGCATTAATAGAGACCCGTCCCCTGCCTGCGCAGGCAAATCTTTCTTTTCTCTTCTTAACAACAAAAAAACAGCTATAATTATCCCCACTGCAATTACTATTAAAAGTATAGTTGTTATATCCATGTTTAATTTAGTTTATCACAGAAATCTTTGGCTTCCAACCTGCCTGCCGGCAGGCAGGTAATGGAAATAGATTAATTTTACTATTTCGCTGACAATAAAATACATACCAATTAGGAAAAAAACAATCAACAATGGCATAATTGGCAAAACTGCAAAATGGAACCAGCTTTGCGCAATTGGCAAAAACGGCAAGGCAACAACAAATATGCCATCAATTGCAGTGAGGAAAATGAGCCAAAAACCTGGTCTTTTTGCTTTGTAAAAAATACCTCGTGTTCTGATAATGTAAATTAGCAAAAGTTCAGTTAAAATGCTTTCAATAAACCACAAAGTTTGTATAACGCCCGGTTGTTGCGCATGAAAAATAGAAAAGAAAATAAAATCAAAAACAGTGCTGACTAATGCCAGAGAAATAATCAACGGCAAAACATTATACAACTGGTAGGCTTTTGGTTTTTTAAGCTCGTCTATGTCAACTGAATCAGTTGCAATAGAAATTAATGGAAAATCCGATAAAATATTCCCAAGCAAAATCTGTACCGGAAGCATTGGTAAAAAATTTATGAACAAGGAAATTACGGCAATTGAATAAAAATTACCAAAATTGCTGGCAAGCGCGCATTTAATATATTTATTAATATTTGCAAAAATAGTCCGGCCATCCTTAATTCCGTTAATAATAACCCGCAAATCTTTTTGCAAAAGAACAACATCAGCCGCTTCCCTGGCTATGTCAGACGCCTCAACAACGGCAATTCCAACATCGGCTGTTTTTAGAGCCGGCGCGTCATTAACACCCTCGCCCATAAATCCAACCTCACATTTTTTTTGCAGAGATTTTATTATGTTGTGTTTTGTGTCTGGGGAAATGCGGGCAAAAATAGTTTTGCTTTCACATGCGTCTTCAAATTCTTCCTTTGATAATTTTTCCAATTCCTGACCAGAAATTGTATCTTCAATGCCCGAAACAAGCCCTGTTTTTCTGGCAACATAACAAGCAACCTCTTTAGAATCTCCTGTGACAATTTTTATTTTAATTCCCAGCTTTTTAGATAAACTTATCGCCTCTTTTGCAGTAGTTTTTATTGGATCATCAAAAACAAAATAACCCAAAAAGGTCAGCCCCTTTTCATCTTCTATTCGTATGGCCTCGTTTGTAGCGCGCTTCTCGTTTGCTATTTTTTTATATGCTATAGCCAAAACTCTTTTCCCTTCCACGCCTTCTCTGTCAATATCTTCTTGAATTTCTTTTTTATCCCAGCCCGAAGCTGGTCCGCCTTGGGCGGAAAAATTTCTACAATTTTTTATAATAGACTCGGGCGCGCCTTTAACAATTAAAAATGCTTCATTTTTTATACTCTTTACCAAAAAAGCCGACCTCATTCTGTATGAATCAAATGGTAATTCGGAAACTATTTTAAATTTTTTTGATTCCCTCAAAATTTCTTCCGTAGCCCTTTGATATAAGGCCGAGTCAAAAGGATTTTCCCGCCAAGGGCGGGATCCCGCTGTGGCGGGAAAAATTCCACCCGAGGCCAAAATTCCGTATAAAAAACACTTTTTTTTATCTGACGAAACGGTTTTTTCTAAAGAAGGTTTATTCTGCGTTAAGGTTCCTGTTTTATCAGTGCACAAAATTTCTATGTTTCCCAAATCCTCAATTGCAGATAATCTCTTTACAACCACGTTTTGCTTTGCCATACGTAAACTTCCGCCCGAAAGCGCAAAAGTTACAACGGCTGGTAAAGCTTCTGGCAAAATACTCACTATTAAAGCAACTGAAAACAAAAGAAGCTCAAAAATATTGCTTACGCCTTTTATTAATATATTTGCAACAAAAATTAAAATTATTGTTGTCGCAACAATTTTCATTATCAGCTTACAGAAAAACAAAATGCTTTTTTCGTAGGTGCTCTCTCTTCTTATGCCGGAGATTGTTTTAACAATATCACCAAAAACAGTATCTTTGCCTGTGGCTATGGCAATTGCCTGTGCCTTGCCCGACACAACTAATGAACCGGAAAAAATAATATTCTTGGCTTTAAATATCTCACTTTCCTGACTATTAAACGCTTCTGTAATTTTAGAAACAGGAACCGATTCTCCTGTAAGTGCCGATTCATTCACCAAAAAGTTGTGCATATTTACTACCCTCAAATCCGCCGGAACCAAGTCCCCTGCCTCTAACAAAACAATATCTCCGGGTACTAAAAATTTTTCATCTATTATTTCTTCCTTTGAATCACGCAAAACTTTTACTTTTTTTGGTATAAACTCCTGCAACATAAATACCGCTTTCTCTGCTTTGTATTCCTGCACAAAACCAATAACTACATTAATCACAATAAAGGCAAAAACCGCAATACTATCAACCAATTGGCCTATTAAAACAGACACTAAGGCGGCAATTAAAAGCAAATAAGTAAAAGGAGATTTTAATTGCCTCAAAAGAACTTTGATGGCGTTAATATTTTTTGATTTTATTTCATTTAATCCGTATTTTTCTATTCTTAATACTGCCTCTTTTTCAGAAAGACCAAAAGTTGAAGTTTTAAGACTTCTTAACGTTTCTTCAACCGATATGTTTGTATATTGAGAGAAATTCACAAAATTTATAATTTTTGTCGAATAAAAATTTCTGCTAATAAATAAACCACGTATATTAAAATTAAAATTATAGCTTCTCTTCGACTTATTTTTTTATCATTTTTTGAAAAAAATAGAAATAGTAAAGCAGAAAGAATCAAAAATATACGAGCCAATATATATGGCGACTGATCTTGTATTACAATTGGATGTATTACCGCAACCATACCCAAAACAAAGCTTGCTGTAATAGCAACACATCCCATAAGATTACCTAAAATCATCCATGACTGGTTTTTGGTAGCAGACATTGCCGAAAAATATGACTCTGGCAAGGCAGTTCCTATACCTACAATTAAAAGTCCAATAAGCCCAACAGGAACATTTAAGGCGCCCGCAAGATCGGAAGCTGAAACAACAATTCCCTGCGCGCTTAACAAAATAAAAATAGAACCAATTGCTAAAAATATTATATCTTTAAAAAAACTCCCAACTCCTGTGCTTATCTCTTTAATCCCCTTCTTAAATTTATAAACTTTTGTAAAATGTTCTTTTTTTGAAAATATCCAGACTGTATAAACAATAAATGAAAGCATAAGAATAACGCCATCTATTCTACCCACAACTCCATCCCAAAGCATAAATAAAGGAAAAACTCCGACAACGGCTGCAAAAGTAGAGCCTATTTGTACTGTTCTACTGTTGGTTGTGACGCCACCAAGCATTAAAACAGATAACCCAATAGCTAGCGTAAAGTGGATAATATTAGACCCAATTATATTTCCAAATGACAATTCTGGTATTCCTTTGAGGGCAGCAGTTATACCAATAGAAATTTCAGGCAAAGACGCTATAAAAGAAATAAGAAAAAAGGAAACAACAAACTCTTTCCAACCCAAAAACTTTGAAATTCTTATAGCAGAATTTGACATAAATTTACCGCCAAGAAATAGCCCCACACAAGAAAATCCAAAAATTATAATTTGAAAAATTATATTCATAATAAAATTAAATAAAGTATATTATCTCGTAAATTAAACCTAATAAAAAGACTAAAGACAAAACCCAGATTATGATATTCTTTTTTATTTTTTCTGCCGGCAAGCAAGATATTTTTCTATACATTAATAAAATTAAAATTCCGTTGATTCCTAAAAGAACTCCTCCAATAAAGGACAACAAGGGTATAAAAGAGTTTATTCCAAGCAAAAAAAGTATCAACGGTGGAAAGCAGGTCATTACAAAGGCCTGCCAATGCTTGATTTTTAAATCAAACATAAGTGTTTTTTTAAAAATAATTCCCTGGGTAATAAAAGCGGTAAAAGTTGCGAGAATACCCATAAAAATAGCAACTGAAACAAGTATACCTGGTAAAAAATTATTAAGTCCAATTAAGGCCGTCTGCTCGGTTCTTGCTCCGGTAATTCCGGTTATTAAGAGAATAAACAAAAAGTAAAAAACAGAAACTATTATAGTTGAAATCAAAACTGTTTTTTTAAGTAAATGTTTTCTGCCGGCAAGCATTTCCTCCACTTCTGGTATTAACCCAATCCCCCACAAAGCAAATAACAGCGGACCATAAGGCAGGAAATAATTTGAAATTTGAAGTTTAAAATTTGAAATAAATATATTAGAGAGTTTGACTTGGGAAAAACCTTCTATAAAAATTACAAGCAGAGATAAAAAAAGTAAGGCTATAATCCAAAACTCCGCTCTGGCAACAACTTTTATATCAAAATATATAATTATGCTTGCAATGAAAAAATAAATAAGCACATAGGTTAAAACGCTCCCGGAAAAAATTGGTTGGAAAACAGTAGTTAGAAACTTGCCACCAACTAATAAATAAACCAGAAGTACTCCAACGGTTGCAAAAATTACCGATATCATTGAAAAGGCTTTGGCGTATTTTCCAAGGTAATGTCCCACAAATCCCGGGAATCTTTTGTAATCAGGGGTCTTTAAACTTATTTGGCAAAAAATTAAATTAAGCGCAATTACTATTGCCGTTATAACCAAAAAATAACCAAGCATAATCCAAATACCGGTCTGCACTGCAATATATGGCAGGGACAAAAACCCCACGCCTACCATCCCCCCCGAAAACACCGCTACAGGATAAATATAATCCTTAAATAAATCCTTTAACATATTCATCTATTTTACCATTAAAACAAAAAACGGGCTATGTGTATAACCCGCCCGTTTGTGGCCCCATCGGGATTCGAACCCGAGTTACTTCCTTGAGAAGGAAATGTCCTAGACCAGGCTAGACGATGGGGCCAATTATTCAGCTGTTTATTTAGCATTTATATCATAGTCTGGGGGGATTTGCCAGTAGTTGATTATGTATTGGGCTAGTTTTTTGAAAACAGGAACTGCCGAGAGAGATGATTTGGGAACCTTTGGATTATCTAATTTTACCATTATTAAAAATTGCGGATTTAAAGCCGGACCATAGCCCACAAAACTCTGGATGGTTTTGTCTTGTTCATATCCTTTTCCATTTTTTAATGGAACTTGGGCTGTTCCCGTTTTCCCAGCCAAATAATAGCCCGGAATTTTTGCCACACTATTGAAACCCTTATCAACCACATTAATTAACATCATATTCAATTGCGAAGCTGTCTGCTTAGAAATAATTGGGTCAGAAACATCTGGCCTTGTTTTTACCTCATCTTTCCCATTTATAATTTTTTCAACCATATATGGCTTAACCAGTTTTCCGCCGTTAGCAATTGCACAAAATCCTCTGGCAATTTGAAGTGGAGTTAATTCAATTCCCTGTCCAAATGAAGCAGTCGCATATTCTACATCGGGTCCGTTTTTCAGCAAATAGTTGCTAGAATAAGTTTCTCCTTGCAAATCAACTCCTGTTTTTTGAAAAAATCCGAAATTATCCAAATAATTGAAAAATGTTTTGTGAGGAATTTGTTGTTCAGCATATACTGCCCCAGTATTAATTGAACTTTCAAGGACTTGTGTCATAGTCTGTAGACCATATTTTTCGTTGGCAAAATTATGAATCTGATACTTCCCAAAATCTACAACGCCCGTGTCAGTATAGGTTGTGTCAGGCGTTATTTTTCCTTCATTTAAAGCTGCTGCCATTGTAAATGGCTTCATAATAGAACCAGGCTCAAAAAGTTTTTGCACAGCAGAGTTTTGAAAAATATTCAAATCTGCCTCTCTAGAATATTGATTTGGATTAAAACTTGGAAACTCAGCCAAGGCTAAAATCTTGCCGGTGTCCGGCCTCATAACAATTATCTGACCCGAATCTATATCATTTTTTTTCTGCTCTTGCTTCAACAATTCTTCTGCCTGAAATTGAATGTTATAATCAATTGTCAGATACAAATCAGATCCATTTAAAGATATCTGGCTGTTATTTGAAAAAAGGGAACCAATCCCGGATTTTTCTACCACAACCCCCGATTTGCCTTTTAAAACATCTTCATAATATCCCTCAACGCCATATTGCCCCGAGCCGGCTCCACCTAAAAATCCAATTGTCTGCGAAGCCATTTCGCCTTGCGGATAAAATCTATCGGGAATATTCTGCCAAGACAGCCCTTTTAAATTTAAGGCTTTAATTTCATCTAATTGCTCTCCCGACAAATCTTTTTGCAAAACAGCATAGCTATTTGAGCCGTCTAACAGTGTAAGTATTTGCTTAACAGTTTGCTTTGTAATTTGGCTTAACAACTCTGCAAATTTCTGCTTGTCTGGTATGTCTTTAGGGCTTGCCGATATTGTCCAACTATCTTTATTTATTGCCAGACTTTTAACTTCGCCCGATCCTTGTACCCCTTTGGTTTCTTGACTATTTTCGCAAAAAATTTGTCCCCTTGTACCTACAACATTGCTAAATGTGGTTTGTTGACCAAGCGCTTGCGACTCGTAAAGCTTTCTTTCAATTATTTGCAGAAAAAACAGGCGGCTTATTATAGCTGCCCCAAAAAGTAATATAAAAATAAATACTATATTTACACGCCAGCTTTTAGGCTTTTTCATTTTATTGCAACCGAGCTGTCAGGAATTTGTATATATTTTACAGAAGTTGTTTTTTGAAAATTTAATGCTTGAATTTTTTCCATAGCCTGCCCCAAAAAGCTGTTCTCGGCAAATGAAACCTGTAAATTTTTATTCTCTGCCGAAAGCTTGCTAATTTGCGTTTCATAGCTATTTACCAGAAAAGAACCTCTTGTCAAATTATTAATTTGCCAAACGTAAAAGACAAGCAAAGATAAGCTGACAAAAAATCCCACAAAACAAACCGATTTCCAATTAATAACAGGAAGATTTATTGATCTTACTTTAGATTGGATGCTTTTTTGAACCTTTAAATATCCTAATACTGCTGTTGTCATAATCGCTTTGCTCCATCATCGAATTACGAATTTAGTTACGAATTTACGAATTCGTATATTCGTATTGGATTCGTTATTCGTTGATGGTTTATATTTTTACTGCCACTCTCAGTTTTGCAGACCTGGCTCTGGGATTTTTCCCAAGTTCATCTCTGCTGGCTGTTATAGGCTTTTTTGTTATTATTTTTAATACTCCCTTTTTTGCCTGCTCTGCAAAAAAGTTCTTAACAATTCTATCCTCTAAAGAATGAAATGATATAACCACAAGCCTTCCATCGGGCGCTAAAAGTGAAACTGCCTCTGGCAAAACTCTCTTAATGCTTTCAAGCTCGTCGTTGACCGCAATTCTTAAGGCTTGGAAGGTTCTGGTAGCATAATGAATTTTCCCTCTCCAATATGCAGATGGTGTGGCGTCCTTTATAATTTCTATAAGTTGGAATGTTGTTTTTATTCTTCCTTTTTTTCTTTCTTCAACAATATTTTTGGCAATTTTTTTCGCAAATTTTTCTTCTCCGTAATTTTCCAAAATTTCTGCAATTTTTTCTTCCGGCCATTCATTAACTATTTTTTCTGCCGTCAAATATCCTGTCTCGTCGTTATATCTCATGTCCAAACCCTGATCTACCTGAAATGAAAATCCTTTGTGTGCCCTAACCAACTGTGCAGATGACATTCCTAAATCCAACAATATTCCGTTAACTTGGCCTAAATTTTTCCTTTCAGCAATTTCTCTTACATTTATATAAGAATCGTTAGCCAAAATTATCCTTTCTTTAAACTGCACATGCAACCATTGGCTAGCCACAATTTGTTGTGGGTCTAAATCAATTCCCAAAACTTTTCCTTCAGGCCCATTTTTATTTAAAATATCTTCAGAATGCCCTCCCTCGCCCACTGTGCAATCAACAAAATTTTCATTTTGTTGCGGGTTTAAATATTCAAGAACTTCTTTTTTAAGAACCGCTGTATGTATCATAATCGCTTTGCTCTATCATCGAATTACGAATTCCGTACAAATTTACGAATTCGTATATTTGTAATAGATTCGTTATTCGTTAATGTTATATACCTAATCCTCCAAGCTTAGAGACTATATCACTTACTCCTTTTTCAGCTTCCTTTGTCCAAGCATTCCAATTTTCTGCATCCCAAATTTCTAGTCTATTGGACAATCCGCAAATAACAACATTTTTATTTAAATTAGCGTATTTTTTTAAATAGTCTGGAACCAATATTCTTCCAAGCTTATCAAAATTTACTTCCATAGCTCCTGCTAGCATTGTTCTGGTAAAACTTCTTGCTTCTGATTGGCTGATTGTTAAATTACTTATTTTATCTGACATTATTTTAAATTCTTTTTCAGTATAAACCACCAAGCAAGATTCAATTCCTTTTGTAACAATTACTTTATCACCAAGTTCCCCCCTAAATTTTGCAGGCAGGGCTAGGCGCTTTTTGATATCAATTGTGTGTTCGTATTGTCCTATTAGCATAATTAGTTATCCCACTGTTATCCACTTTTACCCACTGTAGCTTATTTATACTCCACTTCACACTACCCAGTCAACACCCTTAGTTATGCACAGCTCCCGCCTACGCTAAAAGCTTCGGCGAGGCAAAGCAAAAAAAAGCCCCACCGAAGTGAGGCACAAGACTAGTACGCTGTCAGCAACGAAGCCGACAACCTTTTGGATTGGATGAGGCCGATTTTCTTTCTTCTAAACATGCTTTAGCCTCTTTATCATTATCAAACAACGTGAACGACTCGATTGTTCCCACTGGCACCCAAATCTCTCTACAAATATTCGCACTCCACCACGCAAGTAGTTTGCAGATTTCGTTTTGATCTACGCTAAAAACGAAAGCATAGAACCAACCGTACTCTGGGTGGCGCGTTGTTGGAACGACGAATTTGTGCGTAAGTTCTTTTGTTGTGACAATGGACATAGGATCCGTCCTTTCTTTGAGTTGTGAAAGTGCTGACAAAATTACACACTGAAAAATCCTCTTTCTAGGAGGATTTTTTGATATGTAATTTTATTTTGTGTTTATTTTATCAAAAACCCCCTAGACTGTTTGTCCAATAACAACAAGCTTAACAATAGGGCAAAGTTTTTATTCATGGCTTTATATTACTCCGTTACACTTTTATGTCAAGCCCCTCTGTCGCCTGTCTACCACGGATAGACATAAAAAAAATCCCCGAGCTGTTAACTCGGGGCCATTTCAAATGTTTGTTTTCCTGCTTTTATCGAACAAGGTAATGACTAACATCTTCGTCTGAAAGATTGCAAAGCAACATAATCGAATTGAGATCAGCTTGGCTCTCGCGCATGCCGAACACAAGGCTTTTAATCCGCTCCGCCAATTTGAGCGAGATGGAAAGGCCCATGGTGCAGTCTACAATGAAGTCCTTCTTGCATCCGAGCGAATCATCCGGATTCAATTCAGAACGCAATGCGTGGCAGTCATATTCAACCACACCTTTCCAGCCGAGCTGTTCAAGCACGCGGAACATCTCGGCTGTTTCTTTGAGATGCTCCGGGCCAACCAACGGCGGAAAATCGTTGTCGAACTGACCGTTAATCTGGTTGCCGAAGTGTAGGAATCCCAATTTGTCGAGCTTGACGAGCAGGCGAATGCAAGTAATCGGGTCAAGCCCAGCCATACCTTCGTGCTGGGTTAATTCCGGATTCACTTTCCAGAAACCTGGCTCGTTGAGAGCTTGAGTGAAGGCCGCGGCATGACCTGCTGTTGGCAGGTACATGTGTCCGCGCGGTTCGTTGGGTTTGGGTTCAATTGTGGCCATATCGTAGTCCAGACTGGCCTCAGTCATGTAGCTGATTGCGCTATTCAACCCTTCAGCCAACCAGTCCATCACCTTCGGATCGACAGTGATCATCACCTCGAAACCGTCGCGGGCCACCCAGTAGGTGAACCGCTTGGCGCCGAGCATACTGCCAATGCGCAAAGTGCGCTGAACTTTGAGCTTAGCCAGTTCACGAATTTTCGGATCGGGGTTGGTTAGCCCACCGCGCCGGAACATAGGGTCTCCGTGCAGACAACAGGTAACCATGTGAAAACCCACGTTGGCGGCGTCGAGTTTTTGACGGATTTCCATAAGCCGTCCGTAGACTAGTCCGCTTTTATCCAGGTCGTCTTCCGGCCTCTTCGGATTCCACGGCACCAAGTCATCATCATGGGCCGAGGTTAGTTCAATGAATCCTTCTTTTCCCGCCCAACACAGCAGATCGGCTGTTTCCAATGAATCCATGGCGCCCAAAATCGGACCGCCAAAAGGATCTGTCCCGCGGTACTGCAACGGCCAAAAAGGCATTGACCTTTGTGTGACTGGCCCACGATTAAACATTTGCCGCTTCATTGTTCCTGCCTTCTTTCTCTCTAGCCTAAATACCACACAGCTCTCTGCTTTGCGGGCAAAGATAAAAACTGTAAAATGTCAAAGACCAGAGTTGTCTTATTATTTTACATTATTTTCCTCTTTTGTCAAACAAATTGTCGCACAATAGTTTTTATGCAAAAAAAATCCTTGCGCAATCTCCGAAGAGACTACACAAGGATAAGGATATTTTTATGTATGACTACCACCAACTGGTCGCTACTTGATCAGCGAAAGCAGTGTTGGCGGGATGTCGTGCCCGGGGGTGTACGCTGGGAACTTGGAAGCATGCAGGTCCTGGATACCCAAGGCATCCATGGCATACATCAGCCGCCGGCGGTCTGTGTTCCAGACTGCGTGCCAGTGGTTGGCGGGCGAAATGTGCTTGACCAGCGCCAGCTCAAAGTTCTTAAACATGACCCATGTGTGTGGCCAGCCAGGCGAAGACAGACTGGCGAGTTTGTTGGCCAGCGGAGCGGGAAGTTCGCAGGTAACTGCGTCGTCCCAGGTAAGCGCCCACCTGTCTTTGGACTGAACATACCAGAGCCGGCCGGTCAACATGTCAATGTCGCCAGGAGTCATGAATGTCACACTGTTACCTCCGCCGGGAAAATAAAATTCATCAGCCAAAGGCATTGAGACCTTGGCCGTGCATTCCTCGGCCGTCATGCCGGGTTTTCCAGCCCAGTTGAACGAGGCCGAACCGGAGTTGTCGTAATCAACAATTCCTCGCTTGGCCCACCCATCATCAGAGAGTACCACTTTCAGACTGGCGGCCACATCAGCCAAATCATTGGCCTCCCACACCTTGCGGAAGTCCGCGAAAAGCGGAGGCATACCGCCGGAGATCCAGAACTGCAGCAACATTGTCAACCCGCCTTGTGCGTCTGACTCCGTTGCATAGGGCCTGGGTGTTTTGGGGCCGTTATGGTCAAATGTACTGTTGTGAAGACTTTCCATTGCATCGGCAACCGGCCGAGGCAAAATGCGTTTGTCCGAGCCCCACGAGAGCTGAGACATAAACCCGCCGCCGATTGCATTGACCTCGTTCATGAGGTTACGCGTGATGAGGTACATAGCCAGCTCTTGCTGGAATTTTCCCTCATCTTCGACATTCCGAATCTGAATGCGTTTGCCGAGCATCCTGTCCATCCATCTGCGAAGGTTATAAAGCTCGGAATCGCTGTACTCTCGCTTGGTGAGACGGTCGGAGACTTCGGTCATGTCGTTCATGGAAATATGCACCCCGAACTGATTCCGGGTAGCAATGACATGCGCCATCGCAGTTTCCATTTCCATGGAATGAGCGCCGTGGAAAAGCAGACGCTTTCCCTTCCAGCCGGCTTTGGGCAACATGCCGTAGCACCAGGAAATCAGTTCGCTGGCGGTCTCTACGGTCATCACCGGTTTCTGGCCAACATCGTCCCAGGTACCAACAATGAGATAAGCCTTGCGTCCCATCTGCGCAAAGGCACCGCTGCAGGCGTGGTCAAAAACCACTCCCGGTTTGGGCGCCGAGTTACCGCAGAGAAGAAGCAGGGGCATGTCGTTTGGGAAGTGATTTGCCAGTGCAATCGCGGTCTTGCCGGGATATGCCCAGGTGTCGGAAACGCAAACAAGAACTTGCACGCCGGCACCTTTGAACATTCCGGCGACAATGTCAGCATCCCTTTCACCACCAACCAAGGTTTTTGGTTCAAACACGTTCACCGGATTACCGTCCGGCATTTTCACATGATCCGCAATCATTGCCGCGGTCATTTTCACGATGAAGTTCGACCGTTCGCGGTCCTGAGGGCCAGCGCCATCCAGTCGCGGATCGAATGTACCAAACACGCCGAATACTATCGGCGGATATAACTTTGAACTACTCATTTCCTACTCCCCTGCTTTCTGGACTTCAACACAAAAACAGCTCTTTGCTTTGCGGGCAAAGATAAAAACTGTAAAATGTCAAAGACCAGAGTTGTCACTCCAGTTTATAGCATTTTACGAATTTGTCAATAACTAAAAACTCGGGCTTGTTTGCCCGAGTTTTAATTTAGAATTTAATTTACGGCTTTGGGGGATTTATAAATATTTCAAAATTTTCTGGGTTAATTTCAAACTTATCTCCTTTTTTTATTTTATCAGATAGAAGAGCTGTGGCAACCGCATTTTCCACTTTATCTTGGACAACTCTTCGCATTTCTCTGGCGCCGAACTCGGGCTTATAAGATAATTCTACAATTCTTTCTTTGAGTGATTCTGTAATTATAAAATCTATATCCCTTTCCTTCAAACCTTTTTGTAAACCCTGCAAAGACAACTGAGCAATTTTCATTAAGTTGTCTTTTGTTAAAGGATGGAAAATTATAGTAGCGTCAAAACGGTTTACAAATTCCGGTCTGAAAATATTTTTTTCGAAGAGAGAACTTAGTAATTTATCTTTCTCAACTGCTTGACTAGCTTCTACTTGCTTAAAAATCATATCGGCGCCGGCGTTTGATGTACAAATTATAATTGTATTTGCAAAAACAACTTTCCTGCCCTGCCCGTCGGTTATATGGCCTTCATCTAAAACCTGCAAAAACAAATTTAAAATATTAGGGTGGGCTTTCTCTATTTCATCTAACAAAATTAGAGAAAACGGTGCTTCTCTAACAGGTGTTGTTAAAAGTCCTTGCATTTCAACCGGAGAAGTAGCTCCTAATAATCTTGGAATATCTGAAATTGCCTGAAACTCTGACATATCAAGCCTTATCATTTTTTTCTCAGATCCAAAATATATTTGGGCCAAAGCTTTTGCAGTTTCAGTCTTGCCCACTCCCGTTGGGCCCAAAAATAAAAATGTTCCCATTGGCCTTGTTTTTGAGGCAATTCCCATTCTGGCTCGCCTCATTGCAATAGATATTTGGCTAACCGCTTCTTCTTGGTTAACAATTCTGTTATGAATTAAATTTTCCAAATTAAGCAAAACCTCTTTTTCTTTTACCTCCATTTTTCCAACAGGTATATCTGTTTTTTTAGAAATAATTTCAGCTATGTGGTGGGGCAAAACAATTTTTTCGCGTAATTTTTGCACGTAGACAACTGATTCCTCCAAAACATCTAAAGCCTTTTTAGGAAAAGGCAAACTTGGCATATATCGCGCGGTCAAATTTACAATCTCACGAATAGAAGGATACAAAACCAAAACCTTATGCACGTATTCCAAATCCAAAGCAACTGATTGCAAAATATTTATTGTTTCTAATTCTGTGACTTCTACAACCTCAACCTTCCCAAATGAATTAGCAAGCCCTGCCTCTTTTTCTATGTTTTTGTGCAAGCCATCTTGAGAAGTCAAACAAACAAGCTGAAAGTTACGCAAAGGCAAATATTTTGAAAGCACTCCTGAAATATCAAATGCGCCGGCTTTTTGCACATTCTGTCCCACAAAGTTTTCTAAGTTATCAATTACTAAAATCACAGAGCCTGACATTGCAACTTCCAAAAAAATCTGGCCTAGCACATATTCTACTTTTTCAAAATCAGAAATCTGGGTAACCAATGAAACAACATCTAGCTCCACAACCCTTTTGTTGTTTAACTCGGGCAAAGTTGTTCCCAAATAACATTTGTGAGCTATTGCCTTAACAATACTTTTTCTATCTGCCCCCGCGTCACCCACAATCAACACATTGGCCATACTAGATTTTGCCAAAATTACCTCAACTTGGTCTATTTCTTTTTCATGACCAATAATTTCCGTAAACCTCCATTGCGAAACATATTTTCTCCAATCAATTGCATATTTATCCAGTGTTATGGTATATCCTGATGAAAAATTCTTACCCAGCGACCCTTTTCTCGCCAAATTTTCATAAGTCCAAAACTTTTTATTACTATCTGCCAAATCTACTGCCGAAGATACCCATAATGTTAAGTTATCAACATCTTCGGGTTTGAGATCAAACTCTACCAGTGTTTTTTTAAAAAAATCATCTTCTTTGGCTAAAGCAACCAAAACCTCATTTTGCCCAATATATTTATGTCCCCTATCCGCAGATAGTTTAAGCGCGTTACTTATTACTTTTTTAAAATCTTCTGAAAACAATTCCCCAGTAACATTATGTTTCTCAGTTTTTTCTAAATAATTTTTGATATCAGATTGCAATTTTTTAGGATTTATTCCTAAACGCAAACAAATTAGATTTACATCTCTACCATACCTTACCGCAGAATAAAGAAGTGATGTTGAACTAACTGGAATTCTCTTTTTCTTAGAAAAATTTATTGCTTCTAAAACAACCGTGGCCATATTAAAACTTAAAAGCTCGGCCAGATTATAATCATTGGGGCTTAAAACAGCACCTTCAATTTTTAAATTAGTGCTTGGTCTTTTTATTTTCAACCTCAAAAATAACTCAAAATTCCAAAAGACAAGATACAACAATAAAAATAAAATTAGCGTTTTTTCCGCATTATGGCTTTGCGCCACCACTAGTAATATTGCTTCTAATACAAACAAAACCAAAAAAAGATTTTTCAAAAATCCCGCGAACCTAAATAAAGGAAATCGCGCCCTCTTTAAAGCTAAGAAAATCTTTGTGTTTTTAAAATAAAAATCCATCTTTTTAATTTATGTTTAGTAGAAAAAAACAAACCACAAACCAATTATTATAATAAGAGGGAGCAATATCCAAAATATAAAAACTACTGCTCCTGCTAATATAACAAAAATTTGAAAAACAATTCCGCAAATAATTAAAACAATCCTGACCATGGCACCCATCAAACGGGAAAAAATATTAGAAACAAGAGTGGTAAAAAATTCTCCAATCTGAAAACCCTTAGGATAATTCCATCTGTACCTTCGCCATGGGGCAAAAAGTGATTTTAACAAGATTGGCAATGAAAAATAGTTTGAGGCAAATAAAATATAGTTTTTCCAGACCCCAGCCAAAAACCTCGGCATCTCTCCAAAATGCCAAACTAGCCACAATGATATGATATTTTTTCTTTCAGATGATTGCATTACTCTATTGTACCACTATTTAAGAAAATTTTAATATCGTCAGGTATTGGAATTGCTTCTCCCGGTTTAGAAATGCCCGGATAACGCCATGCGCTGATTATTTTGCGCACCGGCACCATAGCCATTTTTACATCCTTATACATCAACCAGATTTCTCCGGGAGCTTTACGCGGCTTTTTCCAGGCTTTATCCAGGCTTATTTGTTTTTCCCTGAAAAATGTCTTGTTGGTTTTCATTACGGCGGCAGTCCCGGGCACAATCCCCTGTTCTTTTCTTTCCGGTTTATAAAGTATCCCCAACAACTTTTGTTTGGACAACCCGTACTGCCTCATCTTAATCTTACTATGCTCCGTCCAAAGTAATTTTTTATATTGCGCTATCATGAATTTCCACTAGGTTAACATCTATAATTTTTCCGTAAAAATCTGCTCTTTCGCCCGTTTTATCTTCTGTTCCTAGACTAAGATAACTATTGTCTTCTGCTCTATAATCCCAAAACCTTTCGCCTTCTCCCTTTTTAAATATTTCCTCTCCCTGAATTTCTTCGGCTATTGCGTGGGCCGAATATAAAAAACTAAATTTTTTATTATCAAATTCTAATTCTTGGGCAAACGGTGCCACAAATGGCGTCTTTACTTCTTTAACTAATAAAAAATTATTTTCATTTAAATCGTCAGCAAACACATAATCGTCGCTAATCCAGCATTTTATATAAAAACTTCCGTCGTCAAATCTAAATTTAACAACTTCTTTGACCAAAAAATCTTTGCCCTCAATAGACAACTTTATTAATGGCTTTATTTTTTCTCTAAACTCTTGAACTGTCATGTGGGCGCGTGTGGACTCGAACCACAGACCTCACCAATGTGAATGGTGCGCTCTAACCAGCTGAGCTACGTGCCCTCTAAATAATATTTCAATCTTCGTTTTAGGTACCCCCTACCAAATCCTGTTTTTAATTGTCTTTCTCTATCCTCTGCATCTTTCTTAGATAAACAGGCTTCATAATAAACTAATAATTTGTCCGGCATTCTTTGTGTCGTTTGAGTTTTACCTAATTGATGTTCCTTAACTCTGCGTTTCAAATCATTAGTAAAACCGATATAAAATATTCCTCTAGTTTTGTCGTAAAATGCGTAAGTGTAAAACATAAAATTTGATGCTCCCCGACAAAAGCGCTTTGCGCATTTTGACGGGCCCGTCACAATGCCCGCCTTGCGGGCTTTGGTCGGGTACCAGTGAACTAACTGCCCTCTAACCTATTAAACAATTCTACCATCTTTTTGCAAAAAAAACAGCGCCGGTTGAGTGAGATGTTCTCACTCTTCCGGCGCTTTAAAGCGGATATTACTCCTCGTCCGCATCCTCAGTGCCCGTATCCTCCGAAAGAGGCGGGTAATCGTCTGAGACCGCGTGCCAGTCAATCATAACCGGCAAGCCTTCGTGGTCCCTGACGTATGTGAACCGGAGTTTGTCGGAGTCTTCGATTTTGACGTCGACGAACCACGGGTCCCACATCTTCTGCACAAAATTACTGATTATGCAGATGCTGGTAAAACGGAACCATCCGTTACGGCCCATGGCTGAGCCGTTGAAGGTGATCACCCGTATGGTCTCGTCCTTGGTCGCGGCGTCGAAGTACGGATCCTTCCTCAGATCCAAAATCGAACGACCCGGTCTCTCAGAGCCAAGCTCCATGTTAACCTGCATTCCGTGCAGAATTCCACCGTTAACCTTCAACAAGGCTTCACGGTTCATGTCGATCGCCAACATCACACCTTGGCTTAACGACATTGTTTGGACATCACCCTTCTTGCTGTTCCTGCTCACTTCTGTTCTCCCGTTCCAGGTTCATGAGGGACTTGTTCCCACATGGCCACTGTCTCAGTAGCGATTTAAAAACAAATATTTATTTCCAAATCGCTACCGAGAATCAAATTTCAAAGAACAATTTAATATTTTAAGTATACCAGAAGTCCCCAATTTGTCAACAATCAATTTATAAAAAAAGTCCCGATGTGACATCGGGACGCCGTTGCAAAGCAACAACCTGAAAATCAGGTACTATGGTTATTTACGCCGCACTTCACCATTGGGAAGCGCAGAAGTGCCACTACAGAGGCTAGAATCATCACCATGGGGAGTATGACGCCCCATAAGGAATTTCCTCTCTGCTCCAATAGGACCAATCACTGGGTGTTCTTCCCCACATATGGAGCAAGTCCCAAGATATCCATCATCCGTGCACGGTTCCGGCGCCGGCGGGCAACGTAGAGTTACTGCTTCAGCATGCCGTATATTCTTTTTAGTAACACCAAATTTGCCCATCTCCTCCCAGAAGATTTCGTAATTACTTCTTCCACCGTGATTGCCAGATGGAACGAAAACGCGAACACCTACCGTTTTGTTCTTCATATTCCATCCGGACGTATCAACAATATCCCTTTCGTCATCACCAGCGAGACCCGCCTTTCGAAAATAGTCTCCAACCGACAAAAGTTGGTCTAGTCTCACGCCAATGTTGTACCGAACCCCAGTGAACGTGCTGGCCAGTTTTGTTGTTGCCATAACACATCCTCCTTGTCAAAGAACGTCCGCATTCCGTTTTAGAACGCACATTACGTCCTTCGGCAATAACCTTACAACAAAAAAGCAGAGGAGTCAATCCTCTGCTTTTTCTAATTTCTATTTCCTATTTGATAACTACTTTGGCGCCGGCGGCGGCGAATTTCTTTTCAATTTCGGCGGCTTCTTCTTTCTTTACGCCTTCTTTTACCAATTGAGCTGTTCCGGCTGCGGCTGCATCAACCAAGTCTTTTGATTCTTTCAATCCTTTGGCTGTTACATCTCTAACAACTTTAATAACCTCAATTTTTTGAGCTCCAACCTCTTTCAACTCAACGTTAAAAGAAGTCTTTTCCTCAACTGGTCCGGCGGCTGCTGCGGCAACTGCTACTGGAGCTGCTGCAGAAACACCAAATTTGGCTTCCAAAACTTTTACCAATTCTGCCAATTCTACAACTGGCATTTTCTCTATTTCAGCTACTAATTTCTGAAATTTTTCTGGTACTTGCATTTCGTCTGTCATATTATTATAATACTAATCTGCAAATCTTATGCTAATCTACAAAAATGCGAATTCGTATTTCCGTAGATTAGGATATTTTCCGTAGATTAGTGTTTTGTTTATTTATTTTCGCTAATTTTATTTAATACTCTTACAAAGCTTGACACTGGGCTGTATATAGAGCCGACCAATCTGCCCAATAGCTCGTTTCTTGTAGGTAAATTGGCTAATACCAATACCTTTTCTCTATCAATAAATCTCTTCTCAAATATTCCTCCCAAAATCTTAAGATTTTCATTTGTTTTTGAAAACTGATTGGCAATTCTTGCTGGAGCTATATCATCTTCAATTCCAAAAACCAAGGCTAATTGTCCAGGAATAACTGCTTTCATTTTGTTCCAAAATGAAATGTTTGATTGCCCAAAAGCAATTCTAACCAATGTCTTCTTGGCAATTTTTAATTTACACCCAGCTTCTTTCAAAGATTTTCTCAAACTAAACATTTCCTTTGAAGGAACCTTCGCAAAATCAACAAAAATTACCGACTTTTGTTTTGCAACACTTTCTTTAATACTATCTATTTGCTTTGTCTTCTGTTCTTTATTTAGTGCCATAAAAAAACTGTCTCCACAGACAGCAATAACTAGTATAAAACTAGTTGAGTTGCCTCGATGGGATTTATGCTTTCGCGACCCATTGTCTATGGCTTTAATTAATTGTAGTTGTATCTTAATCTATCTTGAATTATATGTCAAGCGTTTTACCTACCTAAATACTTGGCTTTGGCGGCATTGTGCTGATCTAGGGTTTCACTAAAATGGGTTATGCCGTCGGTTAAATAATACCAGTACTTTGTTTTTGTTGGATAAATGGCAGCAGTAATTGAGTCTATGCCCGGATTTGAAATTGGCCCCTTTGGCAGGCCATAATATTTATAGGTGTTATATGGAGAGTTTATTAATTTATCTTTTGCTGTAATCTGGGCGTTACCGGTAATATATACAATTGTTGCGTCTAGTTGCAAAGGCATATCAATGGCTAACCTTTTCCACAAAATACCTGAAACAATTTTTTTGTCATCCAAACTTCTTACTTCTTTTTCAATCATTGAGGCCATTGTAACAATATCAAAAATTGATTTTTTCTGGCTAATAATTTCAGCTCTTAATTCCGGCGTTAGTTTTTTGTCAAAATTAGCCAACGCCAAACTCAAAATACCTTCGCAGGTTTCTCCTTTGGCAATCTCATAAGTGTCCGGAAAAATATAGCCTTCGTGACCTTTTGCAAGAGAAACAAAATAATCTTTTTTACATATTCCTTTTGACTCTAAATACTGGCCAATATCACTTACGTCCCAGCCCTCCAAGATTACAACATTATCCCTTATAACATCCCCATTAGCCATTTTGTTGGCAATTTCATGAATAGAATCTCTTGGAGACAAATTATATTCTCCGGCCTGCAAACCCGAATGTTTTAAAGACAACACCGCATAAAACTTAAAAAAATAACTACTCCTAATTATACCCAATTGCTTTAGATTATTAGCAATGTCACTATCCCCCCAACCTTTCTGCACCGTATAGACAATTGTTTCATGAGAGGCCGGATTTACCGGGACATAAATTTCAAAACATAAATAAAAAATTATCAACAAAAAAACACTCCCAATTATTGATGTAATTTTTTTTAGATATTCTATAGATATTGTAGAAAAATCATTCATTTTATAATAGCTTACCTTGTCTTAACATTTTTGAGACAACATTGGCTTTTTCCTCTCCTTCTTTTGTTAAAATAAAATACGTTTTAGGATCCCCTACTATTAATTTATCATTTCTAAGCGCCCTCAGCGGCCTATCTAATTTTCTTGAATCGGGCCAAATTGGATATCTTGTAAATCTAAGCGTATCCGGAAATAAAGTAAAACATTCCTTCACAAGTCTATCAAAACTGCACTGCTCGTTATTCAAAACTATAGAATGTATGCAAAACAAAATCAGCTCGTTTACCGACACCTTAGAAAAATTCAAATTTTTATCTTTTTTTCCGTTTATCATTTTATTGTTTCAGTATACTCAAAATTATCCCAAAAAACAACCATTTCCTAATAAAAAACCACCTTTTCTATATGATGGTGAAAAAAGTGGCTAGTATTATGGAAAATCGAACAATTTCGTGCTTAGATATTTTTCCCCTCTGTCCGGAAAAATCACGACAATTGTCCCAGTTTTAATGGTCTTGGCAACCTTTACAGCCGCAAACATAGCAGCACCACTGCTCATACCTACAAAAATTCCTTCTTTCCTGACTATTTGTCGAGCCATCTCGTAGGCGTCCTCCGTCTTAACCATGACAGTTTGGTCAATCTCTTCGGGCTTGTATATGGCAGGCACTATTGCCTCTTGCATATTTTTAAGCCCTTGAATGTAATGCCCTTTGACCGGATGGGCACACACAATCCTGATTTTGGGATTCTTCTCCCTGAGAAATCTCCCAACTCCCATAATGGTCCCTGATGTTCCAAGAGCCGAAACAAAGTAATCAACATCCCCTTCGGTTTGGCGCCAAATCTCTTCTGCAGTGGTGCGGTAATGCGCAACAACATTGAACTGGTTTGAAAACTGGTCAGGCATGAAATATTTTTTCGGATGCCTTTTCACCAGCTCTCTTGCCTTGCGTATCGCGCCATCGGTGCCAAGCTCACCATTTGTTAGAATAAGCTCTGCGCCAAAAGCCCGAATTGTTTTCCTTCTTTCAACAGAAACTGCTTCACTCATCACAATTACGACTTTGTATCCCTTGATAGCCCCAATCATTGCCAAGGCTATTCCAGTATTTCCCGAAGTCGCCTCAATAATGGTTTGACGCTTTGTCAACTTTCCTTCTCTTTTGGCCTGTTCAATCATCTCTAGGGCAATTCTGTCCTTTATACTACCCGAAGGATTGAACCCTTCAAGCTTCGCAAGAATAGTGACCCCATGCTTGGGGCTAAGCCGGTTTATCCGTACCACCGGCGTATTGCCAATTGTTCCCAAAACATTTCGACGTATCATTTCCTGTCTCCTTTTTCAATGTGCCTACTTCAAACCTAAACCTGCAAGTTGTTTCCTCATTCTACTACCTTGCTATAATTTGTCAAAAAAAACCACCCCAATTAAAAGGTAGCCTTGTCGCACAATAGATGCAGTGGGCTTTGGACAATGTTACCTGCCCGCAATGCTAAAGCATAGCTTTTGCAGGCGGGGAACCGCTATTCAAGCGAGCTTATGTGCCGTTTAGCCTACCTAATTACTTATTTATATCCCAAAACCACCCAAAATACCAGTTGTAAATGTTTTAAGAGATTTTTTTCCAAACATATGCCAAAGCAAAAAATAGAGCATTTAGCATAACGATTGTGGCTCCAGTAGGCAGGTCAAAAATAAAAGATAAGATTATGCCCGCCACAACAGAAACAAAAGAAAATAATGCTCCTAGAAATAAGGCTGTTTTAAACTTATGTGACACTTGTAATGCTGTGACAGCTGGCAGAATAAGCAAGGCCGAAACCAACATTATACCCGCCACTTTAACTGACAAAACAACCACAATAGCAGTTAACACAGTAAGAAAAGAATTGATAAAATTTGTTTTAATGCCAGTTGTTTTAGCATATTCCTCATCAAAGGTGGCAGAAAATAAATCCCAGTAGAAAAAATAAATTGCTAAAAGCACAATAGCTGAGAGTATCATTGAGAGAATTGCTTCGGTGGTGCTAATGGCTAAAATATTACCAAAAAGATAACTAAAAAGGTCAACATTAAACCCATTGGACAAACTAGCAAGTATCACACCCCCTGCAATACCAACAGCCGACACAATGCCAATGGCCGCATCTCCATAAATGCGGGCCTTTTCACTAATTTTAAGAATAAGAAGCGAAGCCAAAATTACCAGTGGCACAGCAACATAAAATGGATACACCCCAAAAAATAACCCTAGGGCAATAGCCCCAAAACTTACATGCGACAGCCCATCACCTATTAAAGACATTTTACGAAGCACTAAAAATAGCCCTAAACACGAACACGTAATTGCAACGAATGACCCTGCAACAAATGCTTTTTGTATAAATGAATATTGTAAAAATTGTATAATGTCCATAATTATTTATGTTGATGCCAAATTATATGTTTATCACTTTTTTCAAAACAGGATTCAATTTCCCCTGATGGACAGAAATCTGCTATTTTAACAAAAAATACTAACTTCCTATCAATATATAAAAGTTTATTAGCATATTTGCCAACATATCCGGTATCATGAGTGATAAGAATAATAGTTGTCTTTTTTTGACTATTTAATTCCTTGAGTTGAGCAAAAAATTGTTCTCGTGAATTCGGGTCAAGCGCTGTTGATGGTTCATCTAAAATTAAAAGTTCTGGTTCTGAAGCAATTGCACGGGCCAGAAAAACTTTTTGTTGCTGACCACCCGAAAGTTCAGATATAAGTTTACCTTTAAGGTTAGATATTCCTAAACTCTTAAGAAGTTCATCTATTCTCTGCCGATCTTTTTGGTTAATTTTTCTAGGCCATTTTTTAGATGACAAAATACCAAGCAAAACTACTTCTTCTACTGAGGCTGGAAAAAGTTGGTTAATGCCAGTATGTTTTTGTGGAAGATATCCAATTCGTTTAAAATCATCAAAAGATTCTATTGCTTGATTAAATAGCAATATTTTCCCAGAAGCAACTGGTAATAACCCTAAAACTGATTTAGCTAAAGTTGTTTTTCCGCCGCCATTAGGCCCAACCAGTCCAACAAAATCACCTTGCTCAACGGCAAAAGAAACGTCTTTCAACGCTTCTGTTTGCCCGTAATGCACAGATAGGTTTATTGTTTCAATAATTTTCTTCATAATTATTCGCCACAACCAAGACCGGTTTTCAGATTGGTTAGGTTCTTTTCCATAATAGAGAGAAATGAAACATTATTTTCAAAATCTTCTTTGGTAAGATTGTGAGCTGGATTAAGGAGCAATAGTCCGGCGCCGGTTTCTTTGGCAAGAGTTTCAGCAACTTTTTGGCTGACTAATTCTTCAAAAAATACATATTTAATTTTTTCTTTTTTAATTTGTTCAATGAGTTTTGCCAAATCCTGTGCTGATGGCTCTGAATCTGGAGAAATACCATACGCTGATTCATAAGCCAAACCATATCTTTTACCCAAATAACCAAAGGCATAATGTCCACCATAAACAATCTCCTTGCTTTCGCATTTTGTTAATCCGGATTTATACCTATTATCTAATTGCGCCAATTTATTCTTGTATTCATCTGCATTTTTTTGATAAAACAAAGCATTGGCAGGGTCTTTCTCGGTGAGCGCTTTCACAATGCTGTCAATCATGATTTTATTATTATCAAAATCAAGCCAGATGTGCGGATCAACTCCGCCGTGCTCATGACCGACTTCTTCTGCCTCGGCGCCATGTTCGTCTGCATGTGCTTCTTCCGCCTCACCTTCATGAGCACCCTCTGCCTCAGCCATCATTTCTATGCCCAAGCTCGAATCAACAACTCCTACATTTTTATTTTTAATGCCTTTAATAATATCCTCAGCCCAAGGCTCCATAAATTTTCCGGTATAAACAAATAGCCCCGATTCATTTATTTTTACAATATCACTCGGTTTTGGCTCAAAGGTGTGAGCCTCAACTCCGGGCGGAAGCAGAAGCGAAACCTCCACTTTGTCTTGCCCGATATTTTTTGCAAAATCGTATAATGGGAATAGCGTTGTAACAACTGATATTTTTCCCGAAGAAACGATTGGTTTTTGAGCAACATTCATTACCACAAATGCTCCTAAAATAACAATTACGATAATCCCAAAAATAAATGCTATTTTTTTATTCATTTTATTATTTTACTGCCTGGCATTTATGACATAAGCCATAAAACTCAAGCGAGTGACTAATTATTTTAAATTTATTACTTTTTTCTATTTTTTTCTCTTGTTCACTAAGCTCTTTATCTAACTTAACACATTTAATCTTTCTACATTTTAAACAAACTGTATGGTGATGGTGATTAGAACAAACTTCATATCTTCTCACCCCATCATCAAGTTTAAATTCTTCTATAACTTTTCTATTTTTCATAAACTCCAATTCTCTATACACAGTTGTTTTGTTAGCACTTATTTTCTTTTGTTTTAAATATCTCTGTATATCCTGACAAGAAAGAGTTTTTTTAGATTTATAAAACAAATCTAAAATAGCCTTACGTATATTAGTAAGACGAAAACCATTTTCCTTAAAATTATCTAATATTTCTTTTTTGTTTATCATATTAATATATGTTAACGCAACAGGGTTGCACTTGTCAACAGCGAAACAAAAAACCATCGCGGTAATAGATGGTTTTGTCGCACAATACATGGCAGTGGGCTTTGGACAATGTTAGAACCGCTATTCGATTGTCTTTAAGCCCCATTTGATTATTTTAGTATACTCAAAATTATCTCAAAAAACAACTTTTATACAAAAAAAGAGCGCCGTCCCCAACTTGGAGAAAGCGCCTTACGAATCCTTGCGGATTATAGAAACGAAAGAATCGATTTGGCCATCGTTAGCTGGTCAGTTTCGCCGCCCCCGCCGTCGCTACACTCGCGACAACCTCGGACGTAGGCAATGTCTTGCCCTTTTCCATGCCCAAATCAGCCAACTGCAGATGTTCGTACGATTTGAAACCGGCCAATTCCAGCGTATTCTTCACGCAGTTCATTGGACACCCGTCAATCGCCAAAATCCGCGACGCTAACTGCGTCATGGCCAGGATACCGAGAACCCGCCCGCCGATTCCGGCCAGACAGTACATCTTGCCCACACCGTCCTTGGTGAGTTTGCGCGCTGCCTGATCAGCAACCGCGCCCACGTCCGCCGCCCCGGAACACGCGAAGATCAACTTCGGCGCACCCGCACATGTACACGATGTTTTCTCGCTCATGATCGCTCTCCTTTTTTTATGAGCCCAAATCACTGGCTCTTTGTCCAATGTACTACTACTCATCCTTGTAGATGCAAGCCATCCCACTCGGGCGCTTGGGTGATTTCCTTGCAAACATGTTAAATCGAAATTACCGGCCGAAACCAGAAATTCGTTTTATAGAAACCCTCCTTCCCATAAAGCCAAGGACAATGGAAATCGCCTAAACGCCCTAATTTATTTATTTACACTATATTATAATATATGTCAAGTAATATTGCACTTACTTGTTGAACTAATTAAACAAATCAATCAATTGTCGGTACTAATACACTAAAAATACCCTAAAATAAATTTAATTAAAAACTGTGTGTAATAAATCCCTGTTAAAATAAAAATGGAAGCTACCCCGTAACGAACATATTTCTCTATTTTTTGCACTGATTGGAATGCCCTGCTTACAGTTTTCATACTAAAAGCAATAAGAAAAGCAAAGACGACTACTGGCAGACCAGTTCCCAAAGCAAAAAAAGCAGGAAGCAACAGACCTCCAACAGAGCTAATAACTAACGGGATTACCACACCAAAGAATAAAACCCCGCTATATGGACAGAAAGCAAGAGCAAACAACATACCCAATAATAATGAACCGAAATAACCCTTATCTGCAAGCCATAGTTTTGCCTTTTCAATAATTTGACTATTATTTTTTATATTTATCTTAATTACTCCAAACATAATCAAACCTATCAAAATCAGAACAATTCCCAAAACCTTGTCTCCCCACCCTTGAAAAATTCGAGCAATCTGAAAAGAAGAAAAACCGAAATAAATTAAACTCGCCAACAATGTATAGCTTATTCCTCTACCCAAAGTATAAAAAAGCCCAGACAAAATTGTATGTTTGGGAGTTTTTATGTCTTTGGAGATATAAGCAATCGCTGTTATATTGGTAGCCAACGGACAAGGACTGATTGAGGTTAATATGCCTAACAGAAAAGCTGACAAAACAGGTATGTTATAGTTTGCAATTATTGTGTTTATAAACTCCATTATATTTCCAATATGGTATTAAGTTTACCTGATAAATAATCCTTAAACTTAATTTCGTATCCCGACGCAAGTTGCCAGACCATAGTATCTTCTACTATGTTATCTTGTCCGTCTTTAATCGAGTTGATATAAAGAGCTGAACCAGTGGCTTGGAATTTTTCTGCAAGAGCTTTGTTTTCTGGAAGGTCAATGTTAATTTCCCTAAATTCTATCTTGCCAGATTTCAGTTGTTCCGCAAATCTTTCTTCTACTGTAGCTTTAGCTAATCTTCCAATACTTATGCAGGTAGGACAGCGTTGGGTTGCGTGGAAAAGGAAAACTTGGACTTTTGTAGCTCCCGTTGGATTTAAGCTATTTATGAGATTATTTTTTGGCTTAATCACAAAAACAGCTAACAAAATTAAAACTATAATCCCGACACCTATTATTATTTTTTTATCCATAGTTTTACAAAATTATATTAAACAAATATCCCATTATCATTATTCCAACCGCAGTAATACCAAGAAATATGACCAACAACTGCCACCGCATCAGTTTCTTAAGAATTAACGCTCCAGGAATTGAGAGAGTTACAACGGCAGTCATAAAAGCCAATGCAGTACCCAATGGAACGCCCTTGCCCACCATTGCCTCCATCACAGGTATCACGCTTACTGAATTAGCATAAAGAGGCATCCCAAGTATAACGGCCAAAGGCACGGTCCACCATGACCCAGCTGAAAGATATTTTTCAATCAATCCTGCTGGTACAAAGCCATGAATAATTGCACCAAGGCCTACACCCAAAATTACATAGGGAATAATCTGTTTTGTGATTGCCATTCCGTCTTTCCAAAAATATAAAGCTAATGCTTTTACGGACATTTTCTTTCCACCATTATCAGCTTCTACTTGGGAACGGGTCTTAAACTGTAATAATTCAGGCATAATATATTTTTCAACCTTAAGCTTTTGAATAAGCATTCCTCCCAAAACAGCTATTGTTAATCCAAATATATTGTATAAAATGGTAACATTCCAACCAAACATTGCAGGAAATAAAAAAAGCGATGATTCGTTTATAAGTGGTGAACTTATTAAAAAAGCAAAAGTTACCCCTAAAGGTATACCTGCTCCGACAAATCCGATAAAAAGAGGGATTGATGAACACGAACAAAAAGGAGTTACTATGCCCAGAAGAGCGGACATTAAGTAATTCAATCCGAACCAGCGTTTTTTAGTTAGTATATCTCTCGCCCTTTCCATCGGAAAATAAAATCTAGTCATGGCCATTATGTAATTTATAACAACCAAAAGCAGACCAATTTTTATAGTGTCGTAGATAAAAAAATTAACGGCGCTTCCAAGATAAGAACCCTCCGTCAATTTAAACAAACTATAGCTGACGAGATTTGAAAATAATTGTATAGGGTAAAAAATATCCATTAGCATTTTCCTCCGCAAGAACACCCGCCTTGCTTTGGAGTATTTTCGCTGGCTTTATTATTTGTAAGAAGACCTTTTACCTCATCAACCGATAAAACTGTTCCATAGCCTAAAACCTTTTCGTCAACAACCAAAGCAGGAATGCTCATTATTCCATATGCCATAACTTCTTTAATATCGGTTATCTTAACAACCTCGTCTGTTCTGTTCAGCTGTTTTAACGCTTCTTTTACGTTTTTCTCTAATGTTGCACAGCTTGGGCAACCCATACCTAAAATCTTTATCATATTTTTATTGTTGAATTAAGAATATGCATATACTTTTTAAGAACATTTTTATTTATACTGTAATGTATAAAGTTTCCACTTCTCTCTTGTTTGACTAAATCTAACTTTCTTAATTGGGACAAGTGATGTGAAGCTAATTTTTGGGAGATTTGAAGCATTGGATAAATTTTACAAACACATTGGGGTTTGTTTTTTAAGAAAACTAAAATTTTAAGCCGATTTGTATCGGCTATAACTTTGAGAAACTCATTTGCCTTATCTATTTTCTTTTTCATAAACAAAAACTACACTAATTTATATTAGTATACTATTTCATAATGACGATGTCAAATTATAACCAAAAAACCATCTCAATTAAGGGTGGCTTTACCTGGCAGGGGCGCTGGGAATCGAACCCAGACCAGAGATTTTGGAGATCCCTATGATACCATTTCACCACGCCCCTATATGCTATAATATACCACAAAAAATAATTTTTTCAAATAAAAACCCAAACCAGGCAGTTCGGGGT
>JAPLZC010000009.1 GCA_026395215.1 Candidatus Staskawiczbacteria bacterium | reverse complement strand
TGCGCCAATGTTTTAGTATCTGTTAAATCATTAATAGCCACAACATCTAAATTTGGATGACTATTTTCAATTGCCTTGAATACTTGTCGGCCTATTCTACCAAAACCGTTTATTGCAATTTTAATCATGTTTTTGGAGCTATTTTTAATAACTTATCTATTCTTTGTTTGTCAAAACCGGTTATAACCTCTCCGTCTATATCAACTACCGGCACTCCCATTTGCCCAGAATCTTTAATCATTTTTTGAAGCTGCTGTTCGTCTTTTGAGATATCAATATCCTCAAACTCAATTGCATTCTTCTTGAAATATCCTTTTAATGTTTTACAGTACACACACGTCGGTGTGGAATATATTTTTATCATAGATTTTAATATAAGTTACTGAGCTGCTTGGCATCCTGCCCCAGCTGCTGCTGTTCCCGAACCACTGGCAGCACTATAGGTTGCCGAAAAAGAAACTGCGGCGGCTGCTGTATTTAACTTGGTAGAACAAAAGCTGGCTGGAGAATTAAAACCCGAGCAAGCCATAGCTCTAACTCCATCTGAAGACCTGCCACCAAATCCATTCTCTGAAATTGTAGCTCCATTTAAAATTAAAGTTGGCGAACCTTGTACACCGTATTTAGCAGCTAAATCAAAATCTTCTTTAGCGTAGGCTACTCCTCTTTGTGGGCTGGAAATACAAGCGCTCAATTTAGCAGAATCTATACCAGTTGATTGTGCGCAACTTACTTCTGTCCCCGATGCTTTCATTTGGCAACCTACGTATGCCCAATATTTACTTGCTTGTTCTTCTCTAATACAAATCTGTCTTAGGTTTTCTGCAGCTTCTGCTTCTCCATGCATAGCCGTTATTGTATTACCGGAAACAGAACCAATATATCTAGCTTTTATGTATTGAGCCAATGAAGGGCTATTACTTACTGCATCAGCCATGGCTCTTTGCATTTGAATTCCATAAGGACATCGGGCAACTACAAAGGCTTCCAACATTGGCTTATCATTTTTTACTACAGGCTCATTATTTTGTTCTGGTGCTGGGTTGTTTTCTGCTGGTGCAGCTGCTACATCTTTTTTGGGAGTCATATCAAATGCCTGAGGAAATAAAAATTTCCCGTCTTTTGAGGCGTATGAATCAAATTCCTGCGTGCCTATTTTTATTTTTATTTTAACTAACCCAGAGGCCTCAGAAGTACTTACCAATGTGGCCGGGGTTTGTGAAAGTTGATTATTATTTATATAATCTACCGCCAACTTACCAATTTGACTGTCTGATTTTCCAAATATGCTTGGAATTTCAAAGCTAATATTTGATTTGTTGAAAAATAAAACACCTATTATTACAACAGCAATTACCGCTACGCCAACAAAAATGGTATTTCTATTTATTTTCTTTAAAAACTCAGGCAATTTCATTTTCTTCAAATGACTAACTACTTTATCAATATGTTTCTTCATATTTTAATTTATATTTTTAATTATTAATAACTTATTATAGTATATGTAAAGATTACTGCAAGTGTGTATAATTTTTTATCAAATTTTCTCCTGTCATCTTCAAGGGTTTTTCTAGACCGTAAAGAGCAAGAATAGTCGGTGCAATATCAGATAACCCCGCATTTTTTCTTAATTTTACCCTTTTTAATTCAAGCTCGTCCGACACAATAATAAATGGCACTGGATTTTTTGTATGATTTGTATTGTTCTTAGCCGTCTTGTCTTCGGCGTTTCCGTGATCAGCGGTAACTAAAATTGTGTATTTATTCAAAAGTCCCTCTTCAACAATTTTCCCAACACAATTATCTACAGTTTTAACAGCTGAATAAATTGCTTTCATAATTCCTGTATGTCCCACCATGTCGCAATTAACCAAATTTGTTACAATTAAATCGTATTTATTTGTTTTAACCGCTTCAACAATTTTATCAGTAAGTTCATAGGCGCTCATTTCAGGCTTTAGGTCATATGTGGCAACTTTTGGTGAAGGAATCAAAATTCTATCTTCTCCGATAAACGGCCTTTCAGTCTGACAATTAAAGAAAAATGTCACATGCGCATATTTTTCTGTTTCGGAAATTCGTAATTGATTTAACCCGTCTTTAGAAATTACCTCGCCTAAAATATTTTCTATCTTATCATCTTTAAAAGCAACTCTGGCATTTATTGGAGTATAGTATTGAGTCATGCAAACAAAAAAGACATTTAACGGTTTCCTATCCCAACCTGTAAAACTATTTTCAACAATTGCCTCTGTAAGTTGTCGTGTCCTATCTGTTCTGAAATTAAAAAATATTATTGAATCGCTCTCTTTAACACCGGAATATCCTGCTAATTTACAAGGCACAATAAATTCATCTGTCTGATTTTGCAAATAACAATTTTTAATTTGAGAAACCGCATTAGTAAATTCTGCTCCATCGGAATTTACAATACAATCGTATGCTTTTTTAGTTCTGTCCCATCTTTTATCCCTGTCCATAGCATAATATCTGCCAGAAATAGTTACTATTTTACCAAAACCAATTTTCTTCAGCCTATCTTCCAATAATTTAACTTTTTTGACTCCATCATTCACAAGAGAATCTCGGCCATCGGTAATTGCGTGGACAAAAACGTCTTTAAAATTTTGTTTTTTACATAAATCCAACAAGGCAAATAAATGTTCGATATGCGAGTGCACCCCCTCTGTTTGTAAAAGCCCTATCAAATGAAGACTGGTTTTATTTTTTTTGCAGTTTTCAATTGCATCTAAAAATTCTTTAATATTATAAAAACTTCCATCTTTGATTGATTTGCTAATTTTTGCCAAGGACTGAAAAATAACCCGACCACTTCCAATAGCCATATGCCCAACTTCCGAATTTCCTTGATAGCCCTTTGGTAAACCAACAGCTTCACCTGAAGCCTTGAGTAAAGTATTGGGATATTTTTTCATTAACTCATAGTTTATTGGGGCATAAACTTTGGTCAGCGCATTTTGTTTGGCACTCTTCCGGTATCCCCAACCATCGCGTATTATCAAAATAATTTTTCTTCTTTTACTTTCCATTATTTTTTGAATTCGTTTTCTATTTCTAATAACCTTTGATATTTGATCATTCTTTCGGGTTTGGCTGGGGAACCGGCTTTTAGAAAGTCTGCTCCGGTGCCTACGGCCAGGTCGGCAATAAAATTGTCCATTGTCTCTCCAGATCTATGAGATACTGCCACCTTCCAATTAAAAGACTTAGTCATATTTATTGCTTCTATAGTTTCTGTAACCGTCCCTATTTGATTTAACTTTATCAAAACCCCGTTTATAGCCTGTTTACTATGCGCTTCTTTAATTTTTTTAACGTTGGTTGTTGTTAGGTCATCACCTATTATTATTTTTCCTTCCATCTCTGCAGTAAATTCCTTAAATCCCTCCCAATCTGTTTCTGCAAACGGATCCTCAAAAGAAATAATCGCCTGCCTGCCGTCAGGCAGGGAAACTTCACTTGCCAGATTTTTATAAAATTCAATCATTTGCGACCTGGTAAGCTGATTTTTTTCTATAATATACTTTCCGTTCTCGTAAAATTCTGAAGCTGCACTATCTAAAGCAAAATTAACATCTTTCTCCACTCCAACAGCTCCTTTCAATAAAAATAACGCTCTCTCAACAGAAGATATTGGCGGGGCAAAACCACCCTCATCACCAAGATCAAGATGATCTGAACCAAACTCTTTTTCTATCTCACCCTTTAAATTATTAAAAACCTTATTGCATAAAACCAAATTTTCAGCAATTGTTTTCTTACTAGGAACAATCATAAATTCCTGAATATCCAAATGCGGTTCTTTGTGCACATGACGGCCGCCATTTAAAATATTAAACATTGGCAACGGAATAAAAAGCATGTTTTTGTTGCCCGATAAGTCCGCCAAATGTTTGTACAGTGGGACTTTTTTAAAAGCAGCTCCCGCCCTGGCAACCGCCATAGAAACAGGCAAAATTGCATTGGCTCCAAGAGTAGATTTATTTTCTGTCCCATCTAAATCAAGCATTGTCCTATCAATTTCCTGTTGATTTAATACATCCTTCCCTTTAAGTTTTGGTGCAATAATTTTATTTATATTATTAATCGCGCCAGAAACCCCTAGCCCATCTGCATCCCTCAACTCCAACGCCTCACCCGCTCCCGTTGAAGCCCCACTCGGACAAGAAGCAACAAAAACACCGCGCTCGGTTTCTAACTCAACCTCCACCGTAGGTTTCCCTCTAGAATCTTCAATTTCTCTCGCAACTATACTTTTTATTTTACTCATATTACTTTAATGTTCTTAAATAATCGTAGGCGGCTAGGGAGGCTTTACAACCTTCACCGGCGGCTGTGACTATTTGTTTATATGGACCGGCATTGCAATCACCCACGGCAAAAAGACCCGGGGTTTTGGTAGCAAAAGTTTCCGTGGCAATTATAATTTCATCTCTCTTTGTAAAATCAACCAATCCTTTTGCCAAAGAAGTTGCAGGCTGTGTGCCAATTTCTATAAAAACTCCTTGCACTTGCAAAGTTTTCTCTTCCCCACCCAAAGCCGGTTCCGCCGGCATTGTGGCGGGCCCGTCAAAATGCCCTTGGCTTTTGTCGGGTTTTGAAACATCTCGATAAACTAGAGCTTCTACGAAATCCTTACCCTTTATTTCTTTTACAAGGGCGTTGGTAATAACTTCAATTTTATCTGATTTTTTGGCTTCATTTTGATTTATTTGGTCGGCTTTAACTTGTGGGCCATATTCTAAAACATAAATCTTGTTAGCATAATTTATCATAAATAAGGCAGCCTCAAAACCGGCATTTCCTCCGCCAACAATAACTACATCTTTGTTTTTGAATATTGGCCCATCACAAGTTACACAATATCCAACCCCCTTACCAATGAATTCTTTTTCTCCTATAGCCTCCAAAGGCCTTGGGTCTGCTCCAGTGGCAATAATTATTGATTTTGCTTGAAAATTATTATTTTGTGTACTAGTAACTGTAAAAACAGCGCCATCTTTTGTGATTTTTTCCGCTTCAGAAAATTCTATTTCTACAGATTCCTGCTTTTCTAAATGATTCACAAATTTTTCTATAAGTTCGGGGCCAGTACATTTATCAAAACCAGGATAATTACAAATCTCCGTGGCTTTTCTGGCCATTTGCCCTCCATACTCTTTTGTCATTAAAAGAGTTTTCATTCGCTGTCTGCCAGCATAAATACCAGCTGTAATTCCAGCCGGACCACCGCCTATAATAATTAAATCGTATATCATTTAGTTATTATACGCTATTTTATTGTTTTTAAATACTGTTTTAATTCTTCTTTAAACCTTGGGTCATTCAACGCCAGATAAAAAAATGATTTAAGCCATTTTAATTTGTCTCCGCACTCTAGCCACTCGCCTTTTAACTCGCAACCATAAATAACCTTACCGTCGGAAAGCATTTTATCAAAAACCTCAGCCAAAATTATTTCCCCTTTTGCCGATGGCTTTGCTTTTTTAAGGTAGTCAAAAACTTCCAGTGTTAAAACATATTTTCCAACAATTACAAGATTAGATGGAATTTGCGAAGGATCTGGTTTCTCCACTATTTTTTTTATTTTATACAAGTGGTTTGCAATTTTTTCCACGGCAACAACTCCATATGCCGGAACTTTTTCTGCCGGCAACTGTTTCAATGCCACCACCGGCGCATTACATGTTTTAAAAATGTTTATCAGTTGCAATATTGCCGGCTCGTCTGCATCAACAACATCGTCGCCAAATGAAACAGCCACCGCCTCATTATTTATTACCTTTGCCGCCTGCAAAATAGCGTGTCCGTCACCGAGAGGTTTTTTCTGCACAACATGAGAAAAAGAAATACCTTCAAATATTTCCTCAAATTCCTTCATTTCCTTTAATATTTTATCTTTCTTTCTCTTTACAAGAGTTGCTTCCAGCTCGGGAGATTTTTTAAAATAATTAAAAATTGTTTTCTGGCCTGGGCTTGTCACAAAAACAATTTCTTTAATGCCGGATTTTTTTGCTTCTTCAATAATATATTGGATAACAGGTTTATCAACCAAGGGGAAAAAATCTTTGGAAATTGCCCTAGACAACGGCAAAAACCTGGTGCCAAGACCGGCAACAGGAATGATTATTTTTTTTATTTCACCTCCTGCGTTAGCAGGTTTTTTTTCATCTGACATATTTTTTGTGTTTTTGATGTTTTTATTAGCTCTTAAACTTTACAGCCTTTTATATATTTTCCCAAAGAAGGGTGCGAGCTGCTTATGTTGTTTTATTTACCTACATGTTTCTGGTGTTTTTGATGTCCTTACTAGCTCTTGAATTTTACTTTCCTTAAAAATGCTGGGATTTCCCATTCTTTTTCTTGGTCTACTTTCTTTTTTTCCTCCAATTCCTCGGCCTCCTTAATTTCTAAACCGCTTCTCCTTATTGCCTGCCTGCTAGCAGGTAGGCCTTTTTTTTCCACGTTTTGAATAATATCCACTTTTTGTTCCGAAACTGAAATTGAAGGCCTGGATGTCTCAAAAACAGGAATAAAAGAAACAGACTTTTTCTCTTTTGTCTTTTTACTCGGTACTAATTTTTTCTTTTTAACAGCAACTGCTTTTACTGGTTCTATTTCCTTGACTGTAATAGCCTTAGTAATTTCTTCCTTAACCTGTGACCCAGAGGGTAACCCAGTCATTAAAATTGTCGTCTTTATTTTATTTTTTAATTTATGATCTTTGGAGATTCCAAAAATAATTTTTGCCGTAGGATTTAAATTAGCAATATGACTGCTTATTTTTTGCACCTCAAACATTGAAAGATTTTCTGAACCGGCAATGTCAAACAAAATTTTATCAGCTTTAAAACTGCTATTCTGTAGCAAGGGATTTTTAAAAATATTTTCGCAAGTTTTTTCCACTCTATCTTTACCAAACTCCTCAATAGTATTCAAAAAGGCCGAATTTCCCCTGCCTCTTAAAATTGTACGCAAATCGGCAAAATCTATATTTATAACTCCAGGATTGTAAATTAAGTCTATTAAACTTTCTAAAGATCCTATCAAACTTATATTAACAGTTGAAAAAGCATTTGTGATTGGAGTTGAGCTATCAATAATTTTAAAAATCTTTTCATTAGGAATAACCAGCGAAACATTCAACGATTGTTTTAATATTTTTAAGGCGTTTTGCGCTATACGGTATTTATTTTTGCCCTCAAATTTAAAAGGCATTGTAAAAATGCCAAAAGTAATCCCGCCAAATTCTTTTGCGGCTTCAGCAAAAACCTGAGTGGCTCCAGAACCCAGTCCTCCACCCAAAGAAGCAACAAAAATTATAATATCCTGATCCTTAAAAAATCCGCTTATTTTCCCCCTTGCCGATTCGGCTGCCTGTTTTGCCAATTCAACATTTACCCCTGTTCCCAAACCGTGAGTCAGCTCTTCGCCAAACCAAAAATATTTTATTCCCGCTTTCTTTTTTAAAGCTCTAATGTCTGTATCTGCAACAACAAATGTTGCCTTTTCCAAAGACCTTCCAATTTCAGAAACAATTGACCCTCCCCCTCCGCCAACTCCAATAACCTTAATCTTCGCCTTAAACAAAGCCTCCACCGGAAACCCTTCATCCCTCCTCACAACTTTTTTAACTTGCTTTATTTTTTTAACTGTCTTTTTCCGAACAACAATCTTTTTCTTTCCCGACCAAACTCGCCTTCGGCGAGATTGTGACGGGCCCGTCAAAATACCCTTCCGGCCTTTTGTCGGGTTTCTTTTTTTCCTATTCAAAATCTTCCTGGTCTTCACCAATTTTTTAGTTTTCCCGCGCCGAATTATTTTTTTCTTCAATTTCTTAACTTTTCCCATTATCTATATCTTAATCACTTATAAAATTAAATCAAGTCCCATCCAAAAAAAGAGGTCCAGTGCCGCGAGTGCGACAAAGGACCATTGAGATAATTATTTGTTGTGTTGAAGACTTAAGCAGTGAGCTCAGCCCAGTTGGTTTTGGGAGAAACCACTTTTGAGCCTTTACTGCAAAGTGGACAATACTTGGGATCCCAAGCATCCACGCGCTTCTGAATGAATGGTATGATTGTGCGACCGTCAGGTAGCTCGGGGGCAATCTCCGGCGGACGATACACCAATACACCGACGAACTTGGCGAATTCCACCGGATTAGAATTGCCGTCGATAATTGCCTGTTTAGTTGCGTCACCACTGTCAAACTTGGTAACGAGCTCCTCGATTTGCAGAAGTATTGTGCCAGCAGGAATCGGATCATCGGGCTTGAAGCGCATCTTCTTGCCGTCAGGATCGGCCGGATCTTTCTCGGGCACGTAAACCTTCACCTCCATCAACCGAGCGATGTCGCCAGCCAAAAGAATGGAGGAATACGGTGAGCCAAATACGCCTCCAATACTTTTCATGAAGCTCTCACCACCGGCGGTATAGAGCTTGTTTACGATACATTCTGCCAGGATTTCCCGCAGGTTGCCGTATGCCAGCACACGCTTGCAAAGAAAAAATCCTGTACTATGTAAACCGGAATGAAGCACCGCATGAGGCTTCTTGGGATCCCCGTTATGAACCCAACCGGCTTGTAACAGGTTAAACCATGTCAGGACCTCTTCTGGTGTTGGGAAACTTCCCAATCCACCAAATTTCAGCCGAAGCAAATCGGTAATTGTTTGTGGTGTTCTCATTGTTCTGTTTCCTTTCTGGTTTGTGAGATTACGGTGTAACTTGCATAGCCTCGGCGATTTCGTCAACGATTCGCTTCAGAGCTTCTGTAGGAGAACCGATTTCCGGCGGAGGATTTGTGATGGGTCGTCCAATAACCAAATCCGTTGCGCCAGCCTTGATTGCATCAGTCGGAGTTGTCGGACGCTTCTGATCGCCGACTACTGCCCAAACAGGCCGAATCGCCGGCGTGACAATCATGCCTTGTGGCATAACAGATCGCACCAACTGGGCTTCCTGAGCCGAGCAGATGATACCATCTACCTTACACTCAGCAGCGCAGGACGCCATCGCTCGTACGACAACGTCTTTGCTTATGGATTCCGGATATCCCAAATCGCGGAGGTCTTCTTTGCTCAGAGAAGTGAGCAGGGTCACAACAAGAACATTGCTTTGACCCTTGTTCGCTACCGCCGCTTCCATGGCTTTACGCCCAGCCGAAGCATGAACGTTGAACATTGCCACTCCACGACTAGCGACAACTTTTGCCGCCGCGCCAACCGTGTGGGGAATGTCGTCAAACTTCCCGTCGTAAAAAACCTCGCACCCGGATAGCTGTGCGAAGTGAATCACACTTTCCCGGTCCCCTGTTGAAAGAAGCTCAAGCCCCAACTTGATTCTTCTTATGCCGTTGTCAACCAGGGTTTTGATTTGACCAATCGCTTCTGCCTGGGTTGAAACGTCAACCGCTACCCATATCATGTCTTTTGCATTTTTCACTGTAACCAACCTTTCTCAATGAACTACCCACATCAGCGCGCAGACAAAATGCCGACGCTACAACTGACTTAAATTACCTTACCAATAAAATAATTTTGTGTCAACGCAAAAAAAATCCGGGACGCGAGGGTCGCCGGACATGAATCACTGGTGTTGTTATCGGCCGAGAAGTTTGCCGACTGCTTCCTTTATCTTCTCGTCCAAATAAATGGACACATTGAGGTCGCCGTCGTGGCCGGTTCCCGGACAAGGAATGTTCAAAAATTTATCCCAACGGATAAACTGCCCTTGATGAGCAACTGTTCCGCCGTATCGTTCGATCAACCAACAACTGCTAAACAATCCATCGTCATCCAAGCCGAACGCCTGAGCAAGGCTATGGTCGTTCATGATAATCCTTCCGGAAGAATTTTCTGTCGGGCTTTGGGTTATTTTCCAGGCAACAATCCAGCGGTTGTCGAGCTTACCTACCTTCAGCTCGGCGGCACTCCCCTGGATTACCAAAAAAATATTTGCCGAATGACTAAAAACCTTCAGTCGCATTTTTGATCCGTGTTTATGCCACCAAATAGGTGCGCCACTATTATCAATCTGTGGGACTTTTGCTGTTGTTGACATTTGCTGTTTTCCTCTCTTAACTTTCCACCAATAATGATTTCAACGAACCCGTTAGCGCCCCGACAACACGTCGCGACTGTAACTAACTCGTATTCAGATTACCACAAAAAAAAGTTCTTGCAATAGCAAGAACCAACCTATGAATCTCATTTTTCTTTGGGCATTGGGAAACCTTTTTCCCGCCATTCTTTGAGACTTTGACATCCCGTTTGTTCAATATATAATCCGAGGTCACGGATAATGTCGGTCATTGTGGATGGAACAATGAAAGTTGCCGTGCCAATTTGGACAGCATCAGCTCCACTTTCCAAAAAATCTAGGACGTCCTCTAGCGAGGAAATTCCACCCATGCCAATTATAGGAACTCCGATTTTAGCTTTGTATAGATCGGAAACCATTTTCAACGCGATTGGCATAATCCCCTGTCCAGAATAACCGCCTTCAATCCATTGGCCTTTGTACAAACCACTCCTAATTCTGGCCCTTGCCTTGAATGTGTTGACCAAAGAAATGGCGTCGGCTCCAGCTTCAATAACTGCTCTGGCAACAGGGATAACGCTCGCCACGTTTGGAGTCAGTTTAAATATCAATGGAAGTTTTGTTTCTTTGCGGACAGCGCGAGCAACTTCCCCTGCCAACACAGGATCTTGACCAAAAGCAACTCCGCCCTCTTTTACATTTGGACACGAAATATTTACCTCAATGCCGTCAATCAACGAAGAAGTATTCAAAACTGCCACAACCGTAGCATATTCCTCAACCGTACTACCAGAAGCGTTAATAATAATCGGAACGCCGAACTTATACATGTATGGAACTTTGTCGTTTACGACTGTATGAACGCCGGGGTTTTGTAAACCGATAAAATTTATCATCCCGCCAGGAACCGGCCATGTTCGCGGTTGCTCATTTCCTTCGCGATTCAGGGCGGTTGTGCCTTTACCAACCAGCGCA
The DNA here is from genome assembly GCA_026395215.1 of Candidatus Staskawiczbacteria bacterium. Classification (GTDB taxonomy): domain Bacteria; phylum Patescibacteriota; class Minisyncoccia; order Minisyncoccales; family Staskawiczbacteraceae; genus XYD1-FULL-39-28. The sequence continues at coordinate 61,842 of JAPLZC010000009.1, read as the reverse complement.
CCCAGTTTTGAATTATCAACTAGGTCGATGTAATCTTCGCCATAGCCGAAGGTGCCGGAAGCCGGCATAATCGGATTCTGCATTCTGATTCCTGCTACTTCTACCGAAAGATCTATCATTGCTTTTCTCCTTTTCAATGAACCGCGACAACGTTAGTGCTGTCTGGTAAAACTATAACAAAAATCAGTCACCCTTTCAAGATGACTGAAAAATATAGAATCAATTATATTTATGCTCTAATTAGCTGATATTCTCCTCCGTGGTAGATAAGTTTATATTTCCTATCTAAATGATCTTCAAAAATTACTGACCCATGATCATGTGCCTCATTAAAAAAAACTTTTGCTTCCTGAAAATCTAATTCATACATTAAATATTTCAAACCACCACTTACGTCCAATCCATGAGAAACGGTATGGCCTTTAATTGTTGTTTTTGTTTCCATTTTAATAGACTATTTTAATTATAATATTTCTATTATTTTATTACGTGACGAATACCCTGAAACAATTTTAACGCACGATGAACCGGTTTTAAAATACACTGCCAAAGCATTTCTTATTGCCTCATTTGCCTTCCCCTTTACCGGCGGTTCCTTAACCGAAACAACATAGTGGCTCTCATCTACCCGTTCCACATATTCTTCTCTAGAGTTAGGCTTAGCCGTGATAAATATTTTCACGATGAATTTCTAATTAACCTAATTATACTAATTAACCTAAATAAAACATAATACCTAAACTCAAAATTTTTAAAAGTTAGATATTAGAAATTATTTAGAATGATTAGAGCAATTAGAATAATTAGAATAATTTTATATTATAACGGCTTCGCCGTCGCCAATTAAATCTACTTCTTTTCCCTGAACCAAAATTGCCTGGTCGTCCGTCAAAATCCTCAAATTCTTAGCCCTCTTTTTAGGATTCTTAATTTTTTGTTTTATAAGTTCCGCATGCTCAGGTAAATAATGCACAAAAATATCAAACGGCACAAGATTTAAACCTCTCAAATTCTTGACTCTAAAATCTTGTTCTGGATGTTTCCAACTAGATGTTTTTATTGTTCTTCCAGCAACCAAAGTCCCAGCCGATACTCCAATATAAACCTTGCCCTGCTTTAATAATTTTCTAATCACTTTCTCAAAGTTACAAGCTCGCATTGCTTTTAATAAATAAAAAGTGCTCCCGCCTTCCACATAAACTATGTCCTTTAGCCGTAAAAAATCCATCACCTCATGTTCTTTTTTACCCTCAATATCAAACTGTTCTACATTAAAACCAAGCTCTTTCATGATATCTAAATCCCTCTGCAAATAACTTTTATCTTCCTCGGGTTTAGCAGCAGTATTAATAAACCCAACCGTTACGTCATAGGCTGGTTTCTGAAGTAATTTTATTATTTCGTCTTGCATTTGTAGCATACCACCAGAGGTTAAAAGCAAAGTTTTTGCTTGATTATGTTTTATGGTTTCTTTAACAAATCCAATAACAAAATAAATAAGGGCTAGAAGTATTAACAACCCTCCAACAACTGCAATTAGACCTATCCCAAAAGGCGTAAGAAAGAATTGCAAAATAGATGTTTTAAAAAATGTTAATTTAAGCAAAGGCAATTGCCAATAAACATTCAGCAGTGACTTAATATCAAAAGACTCTGTTTGACCAACAGCCAAAACATACTTGCCAAGATTGTCTTTAGAATAGACCTCAATTTTATATTTTCCCGCAGGAACCTGTTGTGTCAATTCAGGACCTTGCATATACCAGTCGCGCCCAAAAGGCTCCCACCATGATTTCCACTCAAAAGAATCCCCGTCAACTAAAGCAATTTTTTCCTCTCCTCTAAAAATAACAGCCGAATACTTCCCAATCTCATTTGCGTGTCCTGGCACTAAGAGATTTATATACAAAATAAAATCCTTATCCGAATCAATAAAATAATCCCGCGGGCTACCTTTTAGCTCGTCGTAAAAAGCCCTAGAAATATCCGGATTTTTTACTTGTATTTCACCAGTCTGGCCAAAAACAATTACCGGTTGATGCGCAAAAGCATTACCTGCAAAACCTAGTGCTACCAAAATTATTAAAATTAAAAATATCTTTTTCATCAGGATTTCCGATGGCTACAACTACAATTATTACAATCTAAACCACACTCACAACACCTAAAACATAAATATGGCCTGCATCTACATTTGTCCTTTTGACTCATCTGCATTCCGCATCTTTTACAGGCTATGGTGACCTTTTGATTTCTTATTCCTTCTTCATTTCTTTTTTCTGCCATTTGTTCTCTCTCCTTTTCTTCCTCCGCAGCTCGGTCATTTTTATACATCGGGCCATGGCCGGGAACAATCCAATCAGCATCCCTCAATATCATTTCCCTACTTTCTTTTAATCTTTCCGGGTTAGAAGCAAAAACATCATCATGTGGATCACGTGGATAATTTTCTCTCCAAAAAACATCTCCGCATATTGCAACAACACCGTCCTTAGTAGTTACAAAAAGAGTTATACTGGTATAATCGTGGCCGGGGGTGTGCAGAACCTTAATATTATCTGTGAGATCTTCAGACCAAGTCACAATAGTTGTCTTGTCCCATACCCCATAATAGTCTATAGCTTTTGCGTTTGGAAACATCCCAATGTTTCTGTAATGGTCAAGGTGCGAGTGTGTGATACAAACAACATTAACGTCTTGGACTGTTAAGTTCTCTTTTTTTAATGCTTCAACTAATACCTGCTGGTTTTCCAAAACGCCCGGGTCAACTACCATCACAAAATCCTTGTCGCGGACAAGAGTAATTGTTGGCTGAGTATGCTCCTCGCCATTTTCTATTACAGATTCGGCATTTGAAACGCCTAAAACTAAAACTTTAACTTCAGCTAACATATTTTTTCGCCTTTCGGCTAATTAATTAACCAAATAGATAAATTTAAAACTCCCGCTAAAGAAACCCATAAAATGTATGGAAGCAAAAGCCATGCGGCTATTTTTGAAACTCGGTAAAAATTTACTATTGTATAAACTATGGCCACCCAAAGCATTAGCAATTCAAAAAATGCCCAAGCAGGAGAGTGCGCTCCAAAAAATATATATGACCACAAAACATTTAAAACAAGCTGTATTATAAATATTATAATTATATTTGCTTTTTGCCATTGTCCGTCAAATAATTTTTGTGACAGTTTATTCCAAGCTCTCACATTTTTAAATTTTACTTTTTCAGACACCTCAAATTTTTTATTCCAAACTATATATAAAGAAATACCCATCAAAACAAACAATGTTGTCCATACTGGCCCAAAAATCCAACTTGGCGGATTAAAACTTGGTTTATTTAATGCTGTATACCAGTTTGCAATTTCCGGCGTAGTAAAAACAGCCCCGGCAACTCCGGCCAACTCACAAATTATTATACTTACTAATAATTTCACTATATTGTATTTCATATTTATATTTTAGCCCTAATACAATCTGAAATCAACCCCATTGCTATTTTCCGAAATATTTGATAAAATTCTAATTAATTGGGCGCGTAGTTCAGTGGTAGAACGCTATCCTGATAAGATAGAGGTCGAAGGTCCGATTCCTTCCGCGCCCACAAAAAAATCCCGTTTAAGGGATTTTTATTTTGTAAAATACTATTATTCCAATTGCGACGCCACTGCCAATATCTTATTCTCCTGAAAATGATTCCCAATAATTTGCAAACCAACCGGCAAACCCTCTTTTGTTTTGCCAACCGGTAAAGAAAGCCCAGGCAAACCGGCCAGGTTAACGGAAACTGTGTAAATGTCCATTAAATACATTGAGAGTGGATCGTCTGTCCTCTCACCTATTTTAATTGCAGGAACCGGAGAAACTGGGCAAAATATTAAATCAACCTTCTCAAAAGCTTTAGCAAAATCCTGTTTTACTAGTTGTCTAATTTCCTGGGCTTTTTTGTAATATGCGTCGTAATATCCAGATGACAAAGCATAAGTTCCAATCATTATTCTGCGTTTAACCTCGGCTCCAAAACCATGCCCTTTGCTCTTTAGATAAACATCTAATAAATCTTTACCATCTACTGATAAGCCGTATCTTACGCCATCAAGCCTGGCCAAGTTAGCAGAAGCTTCACACGGAGCAATAATATAATAACAAGCTAAAGCAAATTCTGTATTTGGTAAACTTATTTCAACAATTTTAGCGCCGGCTTCCTCGGCCTTTTTAATTGTGCTCCTAACTATTTTTTCAACTTCAGGGTCTATGCCCTTAACAAAATATTCTTTAGGAACTCCAATGCGCAAACCTTGTAACTTGGAACTTGCCTGCCCGGCCAGGGAAACTTGAAACTTGTAATCCGTGCTGGTGGCGTCCATTTTATCTTTTCCACAAATCGCATTAAAAACAGTCTCTGCATCATCAACATTTTTTGTGATTGGTCCAATTTGATCTAAAGATGATCCAAAAGGAATTAATCCATATCTAGAAACAGCTCCATAGGTTGGTTTTAGCCCCACTGTGCCACAAAATGATGATGGAAGCCTTATGGACCCACCTGTATCAGAACCAAGCGAAAAACAAGCCTCATTTGCAGCCACACAAGCCGCTGAACCCGAAGAACTCCCTCCGGCAACGCGAGTCTTGTCGTGTGGATTTTTTGTAGGACCATAAGCAGAGTTTTCTCCCGAACCTCCCATGGCAAATTCGTCCAAATTTGTTTTGCCTAAAATTACAACTCCTTGTTCTTTAAGTTTTTTTATCACAGTTGCGTCGTAAGGGGCTACATAATTTTCCAAAATTTTTGAAGCAGCTGTACATTTTTCTCCATCAACCATTATTGCGTCTTTTATAGCGCAAGGAATTCCACAAAGCATCGGAAAATCCTGCCCTTCGGCTTTGCTCAGGGCGATTCTCTCATCGGCTCGAATCGCTTGTTCTAACGCCAACTTTTCAGTCACGGTTAAATAAGCATTCAATTCCCCATCAACTTTTTTTATCTTATCCAAATAAGCCTTTGTTAAATCAACAGAAGTAAATTCCTTGTTTTTTAATCCTTCGTGGGCTTGTTTAATTGTAAGTTCTGTGAGATTCATAATACTAATTTACGGATTTTCATTCTAATCTACAAAAGCCCTAATCTACGGATTCGCATTTTCGCAGATTAGGATAAGATTTGCAGATTAGTATTATAATATGGTTTTTACTTTAATATATCCATCTTTCTTATCCGGCGCAGCAGCAACTAGCTTTTCTACAACTTCCCTATCTTGCGAAATAACTTCATCTTTTCGTAAATTTTGGGCCTGCCCGCCTAAATTTTCCCTTCGGGAAATTTTGGTGGGGGCTTTATTTAACAACTTAAAATAATCCAAAATTTCCGTCAGATCCTTCTGCATTTTTCCTATTTCCTGCTCGGAAAGTTCCAACCTAGCAAGACTCGCAATATGTTGTACCTCTTCCTTAGAAATCATACTTAAAATATTATTTTAAGTTTAGTACGGGACGTCGCCGTCTTCGTCTTTGGACATTACTTCAGATAATGTATCAAGATTCTCTAATGCAATACCAGCTCCGCGCACAACGGCTGTAAGCGGGTCATCAATTATTTGACACGGCATTTTTGTTTCTTTAGAAATTAAAACATCTAATCCGCGCAATAAGCTTCCTCCTCCAGCCAAATAAATTCCATTTGTCATAACATCGGCCAATAATTCTGGCGGAGTTTCTTCAATTGTTGTTTTAATAGCTACAATAATTTGCTTTACAGATCTATCTAAGGCTCTCTGAACATCATCATTAAAAATTACAACCTCTTCGGGCAATCCTGTAACCAAATTTCTGCCACGCATTGCCATTTCCTTCTTTTCTTTCATTGGCATAGCAGACCCAATATTTATCTTAATTAGCTCGGCTGTTCGCTCTCCAATTAAAAGTTTATATTCTTTTTGCGCAAACTCTACAATATCATTATTTAATTTATCTCCGGCAATTCTCAAACTTCTTGAGGCCACAATTCCTCCCAAAGAAATAACCGCCACTTCTGTGGTTCCACCTCCAATATCAACAATAAAGTTTCCTCCGGCATCTTGAACTGGTAATTTAGCTCCAATAGCCGAGGCCAGAGGTTCTTCAATTAAAAACACTGTTCTTGCTCCGGCATTTTTTGCGGCGTCTCTAACTGCTTTTCTTTCAACTTCTGTAACTCCACAAGGAATTCCAATAATAACCCTCGGCATATTTGCCAAACCGAATAATTTCTTACTTCCTGATGCCGCTTTCTCAATGAAGTATTTTAACATCTGTTCTGTCACCTCAAAGTCAGATATAACTCCATTTACTAGCGGTCTTGTTGCAGAAATGTATGCAGGAGTTCTACCTACCATTTTTTTGGCCTCTTCTCCAATAGCCAAAATTTGCCCGGTTTTGTTATTAACAGCCACAACAGACGGTTCATTAATAATTATTCCCCTATCTTTTACGTAAACCAAAGAATTGGCCGTTCCAAGGTCAATTGCCATGTCTATAGACAATAATGAAGATAATTTTTTAAACATGAATTTTACGAAGTAAGAAATTCATCCCGAGCATTAGGCGAGGGACTGCATTAATTTTTTTATCTTAACCAGTTTTGCTTCTTTTTTGCTTCTCTCTTTTACCTCAACCGAATTCTTCGCTATTGTTTTCTCTGAAACCACAATTCTAAACGGAATTCCAATCATGTCCGCTTCTGCAAACTTTTCCCCGGCAAACTTCTCTTCTCTATCATCATATAATACTTTAATGCCAATTTTATTCAAGTCTTGATAAATTTTTTGCGCTGTGGCAATAACTTTTTTATTTTCTGACTTAATCGCAATTAAATGAACTGCAAAGGGCGCAACTGACTTAGGCCATATTATACCCCTTTCGTCGTAATTGGCCTCCACAATCGCTCCCATTGCGCGGGAGAGCCCTATACCATAACAACCCATAATAACAGGCTTTTCTGCTCCATCTTTGTCTTTAAATTTCAAATCAAATGGTAAAGAAAATTTTGTTGCAAGCTTAAAAATATTCCCAACCTCTACCGCTTTCTTCTCCTCAAAACTATCCGAACTACAATTTGGACAAGCAGGTGTTTCTGCTTTTATCTCTTTATTAATTGCTGTTTTGCATTTGTTACAGATATAAATTAAATCTTCTCCAGCATCTGTAACCATTTGAAACTCGTGCGAATATCTTGAAAATGTTCCGCCTGAGGCATAAGTCAAATATGTTTCTTTTCCAATTCCCAATTCCTTAAAAACATTAAAATACACTTTAATCATTTTGTCATAATATTTATCCAAGTCTTCCTGTGTTGTGTGAAAAGAATACAAATCTTTCATTAAAAATTCACGGGTTCGCAAAATGCCTGACTTTGCGCGTAATTCATCTCTAAATTTTGTTTGTATTTGAAAAACAGAAAATGGCAAATCTCTATAAGAAAAAATATTTTTCTTAGCCAGTGGACTCACAACTTCCTCATGCGTTGGCCCCATTGCATATTCTTTATCTCCAGAACCTCTAATTTTAAAAAGCACATCCATATTGCTCCATCTCCCAGTTTTTAACCAATTTTCTTTGGGTTGCAAAACCGGCATTAAAATTTCCTGTCCTCCGGCCTCCGCCATATTTTTCCTGATAATATTTTCAATATTTTTTAAAACTCTAAATCCCAGCGGCAAAAAAGTAAAAACCCCGGCCATCAACTGGTCCACAAATCCCGCCCTTGCCAATAAATCAGCTGAAACAGACTCCACCTCTGCAGATTTATTTTTATTTATTTTGCAAAATAATTGTGATTGCAACATATTTTTATTATTTTACTTTAATAATGATGATTTTAGAAAATCTGTAAATCTTGGGATATCAAACTTTATGGTAATAAAAAGTGATAACAAAATTAATATGGTAAAACATACCAAGGTAATCCACTGCTCTACTTTTACAGAAACCGGTTTGCCTTTTATTTTTTCAATTAACAAAAATACTAATTTCCCTCCATCTAACGCCGGAATTGGGAATAAATTAAATATAGCAATAAAAACAGAAATCATTCCTATAAAATATAAAAAGAATCCGGCGCCAAAGCTTGCTGCATTGGCCAAAAATACTGTAATTCCTAATGGCCCAGCAAATGAAGCGCCTTCTGGAGTCCCTTTACCACCCAACAGTCCTGAGAAAGTAATGTATAAGCCTTTTAATGCGTCTACAGTTGTTTGCCAGGTATAAACCGCCCCATCAACTGGCGCCATATACCACGCAGATTTTTTAATTAGGGTTGCCATTCTTTCTAACCCAATTCCTACTGAACCCTCTCCTGCAGGCGGATTAACTCTTGGCGTAAGGCTAACATTAAGGACATTACTATCTCTTTTAATTAACAATGTTATTTCTTTGCCCTTGTTGTCAGCTGTAATTTTTTGGAAATCAGCAACTTTATTTATTTTTGTATCTACTCCGCCAACTATTATATCTGTAATTGTATCTCTAGACTGAAGACCAGCCACGCTTGCCGGAGAATTTGCAGAAACTGATATGACTTTTACTTGAGCATTAGTTAATCCTTGCATATCTTGGTCACCCACCGGCAAATCGGCTCCCATTGCAAAAACAATTGAAAAAATAATTATAGCGGTTATCCAAAAAGCAACAACTCCGCCAATAATAATTAAAACTCTTTTCCAAATTTTTAAATTTGAAAAACTTCTGTAATTATCTAACCCCCCCTGGCCGGGCAGGCCTTCCTCTCCATAAATCCTCACAAAGGCTCCAAATGGTATCCAATTTATAGAATAAATAGTTTCACCAATTTTTTTCCCAAAAATTCTTGGAGGATATCCTATTCCAAATTCATCAACTCTAATTCCAAACTTTTTCGCAATAATAAAATGCCCAAATTCATGTATAACCATTAAGGCTATTAAACTCAGAAACGCAACTACGAGGATTATTATTGATGAAAACATTATTTTTTTAAATTAATTCCTGTTTTTTCTTTTCAACTAAACTCTTTATTTTCTCCTGATAATCATCAACTAACTTTTGCAATTCATCTTTCCCGCGGAATTTATCATCTTCAGAAATTAATTTATCCTTCTGGGCTTGCTGAATTTTGTTCCAGGTATCTTCTCTTTGCCTGCGCATTACTTGCTTTGCCTGTTCTGCTTTTTCATTTAAAACCTTACCCAAAGACAGCCTATATTCCTCTGTAAGCATTGGCAAATTTAATCTGATAAGATTTTTATCAACAACACAAGACATTCCCAGCCCAGATTGCCCAATAGCTTTTTCAATTGGCTCTATATATGAAGTATCCCAAGGCTGAATAACTATTTGATTATTTGATGGTGTAGAAATAGCGCCCAATTGTTTTAAGGGAAATTTCTGGCCGAAAGCATTTACCTCAATGTCCTCCACCAATGATGGCGAGGCTCTTGAAGTTCTTATTTTTGCTAACTCACCTTCTAAAAATTTGAATGTCTTTTCAAATTCTGGTTTTACTTTATCTATATATTCTTTGTATGTTGCCATATTTTTTATACTTCCATTAATAATATCTCTAATGCTAATTTTGGATTAATATTTGTAAAAAGCGCTTTGCTACCTACATCTTCTATTAAATTTAAAATATTTATTATTTTTTTATTACCATAATCTGCAAGTAGCATATCTCTATAATATCTTTGCATAACCTCTAATATTTCACTCAGTTCTTGTTTCTCCCAGTCTATAGCTTTTACATATTTGAATTTGTCGGCAAGCGTGGAATTAAGCACTGGCAATAATACGTCAAGAATTTCTTTGTCTCTTTCAACTTTCTCCGAATTTTTTGGCAAATCTTTTGGCTTGAAAAATTTTACTGTCTGGCATCGGGAAAATATTGTGGATAAAAGCATATCAGGCTTTGAAGAAACCATCACCAATATTGTATTTCCTTTTGGCTCTTCCAAGGTTTTTAAAAAACAACTTTGCGCCTCAACATTCATTCTTTCGGCATTGTCCACAATTACCACTTTATATCCTCCATTATAAGATTTATAGCTTAAAAAATTTAACGCATCTCTGACCTGTCCCACATCAATTTCCAAACTGTCCCTTTTGTTTTCAATTGACGATTTACTGTTAATTGACTTTATAATCAACAAATCAGGAAACTTACACCCAATAAATCCGGCAAATTCCTCGGCAAAAGTTTTCTTCCCAATCCCCTCCGCCCCCGTAAACAAATATGCATGCGCCAGCTGATTTAGCTTATGTTTTGCCTCCAAAAATTCCCACTGTTTTTTATGTCCTATTAACATTATTTATGCACACAAGGCAAATTTTATAAAATATTTGTTAAGACTTTCCGGTTTTACTTTTAAAGAATTTAGTTTAAATGCGTCGCACAATACTTCCCGCAAACGAAAAATTTCTAGCAAATGGTGTTTTCTATTTTTTATTGTCAAATCAATTAATTCGAGCGCCCGAAAAAACGACTTTTCCGAATTATCTTTATCTGCTTTCTGCTTTAGACTAAAAGCTCGAGCTACTTCGCTACCTATATTACCCATTTGTTCAGCAAAAGATAATTTCTGCCATTTTTCTTCTGTCATACAATTAAATCTTTTATTATTTTTCTAATTTTTTCTCTAATTTCCGGATTTTCTACCTCAAGCGAAAAATTATTTTGCCCTGGCCGTATATTCATTAAAGAATTGAACTCAATCCATTCTATTTCTGGCTTATTTGGATAAATGTTAATTCCCCAAGTATTATTTGGATTAGAACCATCTTCTACAATCCTCTCCATTGCATCGGCGTGCAACTCTCCGCCCACAGCAAAAATTTTCTTATCTATATCCACCATTGCTTTGACCATTTCTCCAAAATTGTTTTTTGCAATTTCTTCGAGCTCTTCTTTGGGCAATTTATCTTTTATAATTTTTATTTCAAACATGTTTTAATTGCTCTATTTTTTAGACATTACGACTTTTTTGTACTCCTCAAGATTCTCGAGGACGGTTCCGGTGCCTTTTACTACGCAAAAAAGAGGTTCTTCGGCTACAAAGCATGGGACTCCGGTACTTTGGGCAACCAGTTCGTTAATTTTTGGCAACAAAGCTCCGCCACCAGCCATAATAATTCCTTTGTTCATAATATCAGCTGAAAGCTCGGGCGGAGTTTCGGCCAAAACGTGTTTTACTGCCACAATTATTTCCGCTAAAACGTCAGATATTGCTTCGCAAACTTCATTGTTAGATATTTTAACAGTTCTTGGCAACCCCAAAATTAAATCTCTACCCTGAATTTCCAGAAACTTTAATTCTTTTTGTGGAAGAGCTGTTCCAATTTTTATTTTTATTTCTTCGGCTGACTGAGTTCCAATTGCCAAATTATATTTTTTCTTTATATATTCACCAATAGCTGTGTCTATTTTATCTCCAGCAATGCGTATTGAATGCCAGGTTACAATTCCTCCCAAAGAAATTACCGCCACCTCGGAAGTTCCACCTCCAATATCAATTATCATGTGTCCTGAACAGGAATTAATTGGAATGCCCGCTCCAATGGCAGCCAAAATTGGTTCTTTGGCCACATAAGCGCTCTTTGCCCCAGCTGCCAAAGCAGCCTCAATTACCGCCCTTCTTTCGGTGCTGGTAATGCCTGCAGGAACTGAAATTACCAATTCTGGTTTTAAAAATTTCAGCCCTTTGCTGACCTTATCTATAAAATATTTTATCATTGCCTGAGTTACTTTGTAGTCAGCAATAACTCCATCTTTAAGCGGTCTGTAAACCTTGATATCTGAAGGGGTCCTGCCAATCATTTCTTTAGCATGTTCGCCCACTGCCAAAATTTTGTTATCGGCCAAATTAATTGCCACAACTGATGGTTCATACAAAACAACCCCCTTGCCCTGAACATACACAAGTGAGTTACAAGTCCCCAAATCAATTGCAATTTTATTTGAAAACATAAATTAGAATAATTAGGTTAATTAGAAATTCGTCTAATATCTGCGCCAAGTTTCTGCAAACGCTCTTCTATCTTCTCATATCCGCGGTCAATTTGGTAGGCGTTGTCAATTGTGGTGGTACCCTGAGCTATTAATCCGGCAATAATTAAGGCGGCTCCGGCTCGCAAATCTAAACTTGGCACTTCAATTCCGCGCAAATGTGTAGGCCCATTAATAATTGCTCTGTGAGGGTCGCAAAAAATTATGTCTGCTCCCATCTTATTCAATTCTTCAAGATATTTCAACCTGCCTTCATACAACGGGTCGTGAATTAGCGTGGCACCTTTTGTTTGTGTTGCTAAAACTCCAAACAGCGGAAGCAAATCTGTACTAATTCCCGGATGAGGCATGCTCTGAATTTTATCTATTCTTATTTTTGGCGAGAACAAAACTCTTACCGAATTTGCATCAACAAATTCTATATTGGCTCCAAAATTTTTAATCTTTTTAAAAAACAACGTCAAATATTCTGTGTTTATATTCTTGACTAAAATCTCTCCCTTAGTTGCAAGCGCTAAAAGAATGAACGTACCTGCCTCAATTGGGTCTGGAATAATTTCGTAATTAAAGCCTTTCAAGCTGTTTGAACCTTCTATCTCATATATATGCGGACCAGGACAGCTTATTTTAGCGCCCATTTGTCGTAAAACTTTTGCCAACTCCTGTTCCTGATAATCTTGGTCAGCTATTTTTAAAATTATTTTTTTATTTTGGGCCGAAGCAAACAACAAGACGTTCTCGGTTGCGGTTACAGAAAATTCGTCCAGAACAACCTCTTGAGTTTTATTTTCTGTCTCTAAATTCTTCTTTACAAAGTTATAAAATTTTCCGCTTTGTTTAACTTCTATGCCCATTTGCGAAAATGCGTCAAAATGCGTGTCCAATGGCCGTGCTCCAATAATGCATCCTCCGGGTGATTTTGTTTTTAAATTATCAAACCTTGCCATTAACGGCCCCCACAGCAAAACCGACCCTCTAAAGTGACTTACAACATCTTGAGGAATTTTTGATAAATCTATGTCCTTACAGGTAATTTTTATTTTATTTTTTTCCAGCCATTCTATGTTTGCGCCAATTTTCTGCAAAATATCAATCATTTTCAAAATATCCTCAACCAGCGGAATATTGCCTATGATACACGGCTCTTTTGTTAAAAGTGACGCAACCAAAACCGGAAAAGCCGCATTTTTTGAGCCCATTACTTCTATTGTGCCCTGTAATTTTTTGCCTCCATTAATAACAAATTTGTCCATGATTTTATAACTTATCTTAATCTAAAAAGTTGAAAAAAGCAAATAATACTGGTAACATACTATAATCATGACAAAGAAAACTCGACTTACAATATTGCTTGTATGCGTTGCCTGTTTTTTTATTGGAGCTACAGTTTTGGTGCCTTATTCTATGGGCTATAGGTTTGATTTCAAAAAAAATAAAATTGTAGCCACCGGAGGCATTTATATTAGAACAAACCCTTCGGCCGATGAGATAACAATTGACTCTAAAATCACGCAAAAACCCGGGATGTTTTCCAATTGGATTTTTGTGCAAAGTTTACTACCGGATAATCACACTGTTTCAATAAAAAAATCCGAGTATTATGATTATTTCAAAACTTTGCCCGTTTTGGAAAAAGAAGTTACAAAATTAGAAGATGTTTTGCTTTTCAAAAAAGATATTCAATTTAACGCCGTCACGGATGAAACACTTTCGCCTTTTAACATTTTAGACAAATATATAATAAAAAATAGTAATTTGTATTACTCTGATGCACCAGAAAACTCAACATTAACCGCCACACAAAAAACAACACCTATAATTAAGAAAATAATCGCATTTGCAACTCAAAACAACAATATAATATGGCTGGGCACAGACGGATTTCTTTACAGTTCAGATAGTTCAAGTCTTTCGGCAACTCCGGACAAAATTACTATAACCCCAATAAAAATATTAAAAACCAGCTCTTACAAAATAATTACCGACAACAACAACACTTTTGTAATTGCTAACCAAAATTTATTACTATTAAACGGCAAAACAAACGAGCTTGATAATTTCTCCACTTTAGTTAAAAACGCAAAAATCTCCCCCGATGGGAAAAATATAACTTATTTCAACGATAATAATATCTATATATCTCCTCTTCCAAATATTCCTGCGCTAAAAACTATTTTATATAAATCCTCTAATAAAATAAGCGACTGTATTTGGCTTAATAGCAGTTATATTATTTTTACCGTCGAGGACAAAATTATAACTTCTGAAATAGATTACCGAGGGAATATTAATTCTGTAACTTTGCCACAAACAGCCGACAAAATATTTTTCAACCAACAAGAAGGCAAACTCTACGTTTTATCTGGAAAAACTTTACTAGGATCAGAAAAAATTACTCAATAAAAAAGTCCTGCCCCAAAGCAACAGGACCACGAAAGGAATCCAGCCAGGAGAAAGGTTATGTCAAACGGGAAGGGGGTAACCGGCCCGTTATGAGATACCCAGCAAGCACTTTGGGAAAGCAAGCCCTCCCAAACGGCCATAGCAAATGACAATACTATCGGTGTCGGTGCTTAGTACCGCCAAGCCATGTCTCCTGGCCGAAATTGAAAGAGCTGAAATACGTACCTGTAATATACTATATTATTGACTTATGGTCAATACTTTTTGTTTGAAATCATCCCAGTTTAGAGTGTCTCCATTGGCTATTTTGCAAATATCTTTAAACTGGCAATAATTACACTGCCAATTGCGCGGGAAGTCTTCCAGTCTTGCAGGTATAATATTTTTTTCCACTTGATCTTTCAGGACGTAGAACTTGTCCAGAAGCCCCTTGCAAAGCGCCTCGTCATAATCTACAAAAAATTCTTTCATTTCCTGCCTATCTTTATCTATGTAAAGTAATATTCCTTTTTTTATATTAAAGTAGTGCAGATAAAGCTGGATTTGAAAAATATTTTCTTCCTTAGGCGACTCAAGCTTCCTAAAAATCATGCTATTCATGCTTTTAATATCCAGCACATAGTTTTGGTTATCCATACATAAAATGGCGTCTGCCCTGCCGGAAATTATCTCCTGTGACGGTATAGAAACCTCGGTGACAACTCCTAGTCGCAACCTATATAAAATATTAAAAATAGACCTGTGAATGTTTTCCCCGTGCTCAAAAATCCGCATAATTCGCGCATCCATTGGCTCCTTTGGCGCATTTTTAAACTTAAAAAAAACCGCCCGCGGACACTTCCCCGCATCCGTAATATAAAACCGAGTCTGTTCCCTATTCCTCTGATTATCCAAATAAAACTGGTCTATAAGTTCTTTTAACATATGATTTTCGAGCTCAGCGAGAAAATCACCCTGAGCTTGTCGAAGGGTATACCTTTGGTATTATCCTAAATTCTACCAATTTCAAAAATTATATGCAAGTAAAAAAAAGCCACACAAAATCCGTGTGGCGGGATATAGACCGAATCGAATATGTTCAGCGAACGCCCAGCGTTGAGCCGAGATATTCCAGACCCTTTGGCCTGATGACCACTTTCTTGGTGTCGCTTTGCTCGATATAGCCGGCAAGGAAAACACTGTCGAAGTCTGCCGACATGTTGACGTTGGCGATAGCCAAAACCTTGGCAACATCGTCTGCCGGAACGTAGAGCGCGAAGCCCGCACCCATATTGAGATTGCCGTAAGCTTCCCTGTCGTCGACCGGTCCGTGCTCTTGGATGAAGTCGAAAATGGGAAGCTGTTTGGGCAACGTCTCGATGACGTAGGTAAAGGGCTGTGTAGCCCGCATGAGCTTGCGCCAGCCATGGCCGGTGATGTTGACTGCGTAGTGGATATCCACCCCATTATCCTGACAGTCTGCAACCAGTCCGACGTATATTTCAGTAGGGTCGAGAAGTGTTTCGCCGTAGGTCCGACCATCGGAAAGTTTTGTCAGATATCCCTCCGGAAGCTTGTCAGCGATTCGTCTTGCCAAGGTTAAACCATTGGCATGAATTCCAGAACTTTCGACAAAAATAATCGCATCGCCCGGCCTAATATTGGCAGGGTTAATCAATTGATCTTTACGAGCAAATCCGACGGTTGCTCCGGCCAGATCTGCTGTGCCAGGAACAACGATGCCCTTGAGGGTTGGCGTTTCACCGCCGCCCCAAGAACACCGAGCGAGTTTGCAAGCAAACTTTGTGCCTTCAACCAGTTCACGACAACGCACTTCATTGTCAAACCAACTGGATTCTCCTACAGCAAGATATTGCCCATAGGCAAACGGACGCACCCCAAGCGTGATGATATCGTTGAACGCCATCGCAGCGTTGCACTGCGCCACTTTGTTGTAGTAGGTTGTGCCGTTGAACGATTTCATCTTGATAGCCAGTTCGAGTAAGGCATCGGCGACCAGGCTTTTGGTGCCAAGACCTTCAACGACAAAACCGATGTAGCCAAATGGCGTTTCCACGAGGTAACAACTCTCACCACGACTCCACTCAACTTCAGAAAATCCGTGGCGAGACAGTTCGCCAGCGGTTTCCCTGCCGGCCAGTTGCGCCATGCGTTTGAATGGATCCATTGCGTCGTAATCAACGCCAACTCCATCGTATGTCATACTTTTCATTTTTATCTCCTTGGTTCTTCACCACACCAAAAAAAAGTTCCGAGATGTTCGGAGTTATTTTTCAAGGTGCAATATAACCTTATCAATTTTACTAAAATTGTCAAATAAAAAAAGGATGAAGTGCGATGACTTATCCTTTGGACTAACAATAGTCTGTGATGTCGTGAATTTCAGCAACTTCCAGAATAGCAAGCCCTTCCGCTGGAGTGTTCACATGGCTGATACGGACATTCCCATTCTTGCGCGACTTCATGAATTTCAATCTCTTCTTTATGCTTCTCCCGGTCTTTGCGAGGCGATAAAGACTCTCGAGATAGGCTCTCGCCTTTGGATCTTCCCTCTTAGCTTTCTTGCTCATGAACTTTCTCCTTTTAAAAAGAATACTCACCTGGAAAATTTCCGAACTATTCGAAACTATTTTTCAAGTTGCAATATAACATTACCAATTTTATCAAAAATGTCAAACCTTATTGAGTGAGGTTCAATAAAAAGCAGAGGACAAACCTCTGCGACTAAGGACAAAACGCCACTTTGCCTATATAGGCTGACATGGGCACCGGCCCAAGATGTCGGCTATCAAGGCTATTTTTGGCATTATCACCAATAAGAAACATCTCTCCGTTTTTGGTGTACCACGCCAACCTCTTACACACTCCCACGCCTTCATTATCGTAAGCGTAAACAATATCTCCTGGCAAGGGTTCCACACACTTCACCACCAGACAAACCTGCCCACTAAACAAAGTTGGAGCCATGCTGTTGCCATCATTGATTGTAATCTTAAAAAACCAGACCGCAATTAACAGTACAAAAAAGTACACAACAATGCGTTTGTTACTTATCATTGGATTCTCCTTATTTTTGACAATGACCCAAATTCATATTAACAAATAATACAAATAAGTAAACAAAAACCCCGCCGAAGCGGGGCTTTGAATTTTTTTGTTTACCTCTTTGCCCACTGTGGACTCTTTCTGGCTCTCTTGAGACCGAATTTCTTTCTTTCGCGCATTCTTGGGTCTCTTGTTAGGAAGCCGGCTTTTCTTAGGCGTTTTCGGAAATTGGCATTGAAGTCAACCAATACTCTGGCGGTTCCGTGTCTAATGGCCTCGGCTTGAGCTCTGTGGCCTCCACCTTGCACTTTTACGGTAATTCTGAACTTGTCCAAACATTTCATTTTCTTCATAGATGAGACAGCCGATTCCCTATCTTCAATAGTTTGAAAATATTGTGTATATGGCATCTCATTTACAATAAACTCTTTGTCTCCTTTTGTGTAAAGTCTAATTCTGGCAACTGCGGTTTTCCTTCGGCCAATTGCTTCATAATATCTGTCCGGTTTTCCAGCAGCTTCTTTTATAGATTTTGCAATTTCCTCAGAAATATCAACATCTCCTATTTCTTCCACTTCAATCGGAGTCTCAGGAACAACATAAGCCTTCTGCTCAACAACCTCTGGAGCTTTTATCTCTGTTTTTGGCGCTATTTTTTTTACTATCTTTTTCTCAACCATATTTTTATTCAAATCTTAATCTCTTAATTTGTTTGTCTCTTAATTTATTTTTCTGAAGCATTCCCATTATTGCAGTTCTTAAAACTTCCCTAGGTCCTCTTTTAATTAAATATTCCTTAAGTGTCATTTTTTTAAGATTTCCCAAATATCCGGTGAAATGAAAATATTCCTTTCCTTCCATCTTGTCTCCTGTAAACTTCATTTTGTCTATGTTTTTTACAACAACTGTATCACCCACATCTTTATATGGGACATAGCTTGGCTTGTTTTTTCCACGAAGTGAAACAGCAACTTCGGCAGCTAATCTGCCCAAACTTTTGCCGTCTGCGTCTATTGAAATAATTTTTCTTACAATGTTTTCCATGTTATTTTACCAATTCAATTATTACCATTTTGGCACTATCTGAATTACGAGGCCCCAATTTCATAATTCTTGTATACCCACCCTGCCTATCTAAATACATTGGAGCAATTTTATCCATTACCTTTTTTAGGTTTGTAGGAGTTAAATCCTGAGCCAATATTCTTCTATTTGCTAGACCAGCGTCTTTAGCTCTTGTTATCATCTTCTCGGCAATAGATCTTAACTCTTTTGCTTTAGCCTCTGTAGTCTTTATCTTTTCGTGCACAAAAAAATTATTCACAAGCACCCTGAGCAACAGTGTTCTTGGCCCCTTTTTCAGTGATAATTTTCTATTTTTATTTTTCTTATTCATGAAATATCATCGAATTACGAATTCTGTACTAATTTACGAATTCGTATATTCGTATTGATTCGTTATTCGTTGATGGTTATTCCTCACCTTTTAACTCCAAACCTAATTTCTTTATTTTTCTTTTTATTTCGGACATTGCTTTGTCTCCCATACCTTCTAATTCAGACAAACTCTTTTCTGATTTCTTTACAACTCCGCCAACAGTCTTAACACCATTATTTATTAAGGCGTTAAGCGTTCTGCCGGTTAACTTCAAATCTTCTACAGCTATTTTAGTCACATCAACTTCACCCTCGGAATCCTCTCCTTTTTCACTTTTTATATTTTCCTTATTTTCACCTGCTTTGCCTTCAAAAATAATATTAAAATGTTTTATTAAAATATCGCAAGCTTCAAAGAATGCTTCTTCGGGAGTAATTGTGCCGTCGGTCTCAATTTCCAAGGACAATTTATCAAAGTCTGTTCTGTCGCCAACGCGCATATTCTCAACCTGAAAGTTTACATTTCTAATTGGAGTATATATAGCATCTACTGCAATAGATCCAATTTCTGCTTTTCCTTTTTTAACCTGGTCCTTTGGAACATATCCAATTCCTCTTTCAACTGTAATTTCTATTTCTAATTCTGTTTTCTTGTCTGTAATTGTTGCAATATGTAATTCTGGGTTTACCAATTTTATTTGTGAAGGACATTTAAAATCTTTGCCAGTTACTTCGCCTTCTCCTTTAACAGTCAAACTGACTTTTTGCGATTCTCCTTCAAAAATTTTAAATCTTAGATTCTTAACATTCAAAAGTATCATTATCACGTCCTCCAAGACGCCGGATATTGTTGAAAATTCGTGCGGAACTCCTTTTATTTTAACTTCGGTCACAGCCGCTCCCTGTAAGGATGACATTAAAACTCTTCTTAAAGAGTTTCCAATTGTAACGCCGTACCCAGGATATAATCCTTCTACCTCAAAAACCGTTTGGTTTTTTTTCTTTTGAATTACTTTTGGCGGTAATGGAAGAGGAATCATTTGTTATTAGTTTTTAACACCCAGATATCAACGATTTGTTTACGTTATCACCCTGGAGGCTAAAGCCTAAAATTAACTTTAATAAATATTTTACCTTGAATAATACTCGAATATTAATGAGATCTCTGCCGGAGGTTTTACTTCATCCAAGCTTGGTTCTCCAACAGTTTTTGCCTCTAATTTATCTTTATTAAGCGACAACCATGCCGGTATTTCTTTTCTTTTCAATTCATTTACCAAGTCCTTGAAAATGCCCTTGGCCTTTTTGTGTTCTTTTATGGCAATAGCGTCATCTTTCATAACTTGGTATGAAGCAATATTAACAGGCTTGCCGTTTATTAAGAAATATCCGTGCGATACCAGTTGTCTGGCCTGCACCCTTGATTTGGCAAAACCCAATCTGAAAATAACGTTGTCCAATCTCTTTTCCAATTTTCTTATAAGTTCGGCTGAAACATCGTCAACCTTTCCCATCTTTGCAAGAGTTTCTTTAACATACCTTTTAAATTGCCTTTCAGACAATCCATACCATTTCTTTAATGTCTGTTTTTCTTCCAAGGACTTCTTGTATTCTGACGGAGCGCCTCCCCTTCTTTTTTTCTGAGGTCCTGGAACATTTGCGTTCCTAACCATGGCGCATTTTTGTGAAAAACAACGATCGCCCTTTAAAAAGAGTTTTTGTCCTAATCGCCTACAAGTTTTACATTGATCGTAATGCATGTGAATTTACGAAGTTAATTCATTATACCCTTCTTACTTTTGCCGGTCTGCATCCGTTGTGCGGAATCGGCGTTATATCTTTTATTGAAACAACATTTAATCCTTGTGTAATCAGTGTCCTTACAGCAGATTCTCTTCCTGCTCCAATGCCTTTTATAAAAACTTCTATCTTATCAATAATCCCCATTTTTTTGCACACATTGGCAATAGTTTCTGCTACTCTTGATGCGGCAAAAGAAGTTGATTTTTTGGTTCCTTTAAATCCAACCGATCCGGCTGACTTCCAAGCCAAAACTTGGCCTTTTGAATTTGTTAGGGTCAATATTGTATTATTGTATGAAGAAGAAATATAAATCTTTCCCGACTGAACTCCAGCAAAAACTTGCTTTGTCTGAGTTTCAGACGAAGCTTTTGGAGCATCTTTCCCTACTTTTTTATCTATTTTTTCTTGCTCCTTTATTAATTCCTCTTGATTTGTTTCTATTACGTGTTTTTTTCCCATAGTTTTAAGTGGCCATTGCCGGTGGTTTTCTGCCAGAACCCATTGTCTTTCTGACATTTCCCCTTACCGTTCTGTTATTTGTTTTTGTTCTTTGTCCTCTAACTGGCAAACCTTTCATATGCCTTAGTCCTCTCCAGGCGCCTATATCTTTCAATCTTTTGACGTTTATCATAACCTGTCTTCTCAAATCTCCTTCAATTTTGTAGGTTTTTTCAATATAATCTTTCAAATCGTTAACCTCTTTTGGAGTTAGGTCAGATGCTTTTTTACTAACATCTATTTTCATCTCCCCTAAAATTTTCTCACTCAAAGACTTCCCTATCCCGTAGATATAAGTTAATGAAATTACAATTCTTTTATTTTCGGGTATATTTACCCCTGCTATACGTGGCATGCTATAATTTTTAAATTTTTAAATTTTTAAACTTTCAGTCTAACCTTGTCTCTGTTTATGTTTAGGATTCTTTTTGCAAATAACAAAAAGTACTCCCTCCCTTTTGACAGTTTTACAATCGTTACAAATTTTTTTTACTGATGGTCTTACTTTCATTTATAATACGGATTTACACATATAAATAACGGATTTCCACGAATCACAGATTTTTCTTATCCGTGATATTGTGCAAATCCGTCATCAATCCGTGTTAATCTGTTTATTTAAGCCTATAAACTATTCTGCCTTTGTTTTCATCATATGGACTCATTTCTAACGAAACTTTGTCCCCAGGTAAAATAGTAATTCTATTCATTCTCATCTTTCCCGAGAGAAATCCCATTATTTCTTTCCCGTCAGGTAATACTACCTTAAAAAAAGCATTTGGTAAAGCTTCTATAACTCTCCCGTCTTTCTTTATCACTTGATTTTTCGGTGTACCCGTTGGGTCATTTGGACTCATTTGTATATAACAGTATGTTAGCAAATTAAATTAAAACAGTCAATACTCTACTGGAATTTAAGGTCTATATTAACTGCTTTCTGGTTGTTTGGCGCTTTAGTTACCCAAAATGGCCAGAGGTTTATTCTTAATTCTGAAACCTGATCTCCCAAAGTATTACCTATTATTTCCTTTATCTGGCTAATATTTTTTCCAAGCAAAGACAGTGACATAGAGTTTTTATCTATGCCTTGATAAATTCCCGAAGAAAAAACTAAATTTAATGTTGCCTTTCCCCCGGAGACATCAACCACGTTGGCAGAATAATCCAACTTAAATTCTTTTTCCAAAATACTTTTTCCATCGGCCAGTTTAGAAATAATATAATTTTTTGCAAACTGTTCCAAATCAGATTTTTTAAAAGCCAAAGCGCTTGCGTTAGCTGTTACACTGTAATTAAAATTATCGGCGACAGTTCCAGTTTTTGTTTTTGTTGAGGCGCTAGCAACATTTGACAAAATTGCATTATCTAATAAAACATAATCATCCGAAATTTGGCTTTTCAAATCTGCTAACGCATCAGACGTGGTTTTCTTGGTCAAAACATCTTTGGCTCCGCTAATATCGTCATCAGTCACCTTCTTAACTTTCCCTGAATATCCGCCGGTCATTGCACTTGAAGAGGCGGCTGTAACGCTGTAATAATAAGCGGTTCCCTTAAGCCCTGATATTGAAAAATTTGAAGGGGCTATATTATAACCGGTTCCGCCTTCAACAGCCTGAACATTTATTTTTATTGTTCCTGGAATAATTTTACTTCCGGATTTTGTTGCCGCCGGAATCACAACTTTTTGAAAGGTTATAAATAATTTTCCAGAATCAGACATAAAATGAGTTCCCGCTTTAAATGTGAAAGGCGTTACCGGATTATATTTGTTGGTAATAAGTATTGAGCCAGAGGCGTATCCTTCATTTGACCCATTTCCTGTTGCCGGAAAATCTTGGGCATTTATTTTGGTTGTTTGGAAATAATAAGCCGGAATTGTGTTTTTTACAATATCAACCGAATCAGCTGATTTATCTCCTGTAATTGTCTGCTGAAAACTTAATACATCCACTCTTGGCCAAATAGCAATATCGGCCTTAGGCAATTTAAAAAATAAATATACGCCAACAGCCAATAAAATAACTAATACAGTAATAGAAACCGAGACCCATGGGGTACCCCAAACAGAGCGTCTTTCATTTTTCTTACGGGTGATGGGCGGGCGTGACACCGTTTGTGTGTTTCTTTTTATCTTAATTTTACCATCAGGTTTTACCTCTGCTTTTTTAGCCACTTTAGGCGGTTTTATATCGTAAATTTTTCTTGCCATTTGTATGAAACGGATTTACACAAATGAATTACGGATTTTCACGAATCACAGATTTTCGTATCCGTGATGCTGTGTTAATCCGTTTCTAATCTGTAAAAATCCGTCGTTACTCGAGTATTGCTTTTATTCTTCTTACTCCTGAAGAGGAGCTTTCTTCTTTTTGTATTTTAAACTTTCCTAAAATTCCTGTATGTTCTACGTGAGGGCCACCGCATATTTCTCTGCTTGCTATATTATTTTCCGAGCCCACAGTATAAACTTTTACGATTTGCCCATATTTAGATTCAAAAACTCCCATAGCATTCAGCTCTTTTGCTTTTTCCAAAGTCATTTCTTCACAGCGTACAGGCATATCTTTCTCTATTATATCATTTACAAAATTTTCTACATCATTAAGTTGTGCACTGGTCAGTTTTTCTTTCCAAGAAAAATCAAACCTCAATCTTTCAGCGGTTATATTGCTCCCTTTTTGATAAACCTCACCACCCAAAACCTTGCGCAAACCAGCTAACATTAAGTGAGCTGCTGTATGCAACTTTGTAGTTGCCTCACTAGCATCAGCCAATCCCCCCTTAAAAACTCCAGCCGAAGCTGTGCGAGATAATTCCTGATGTTTTTCCAGTTCTTTATCAAATTCTTTCTTGTTAATTTCTTTACCATCTTCACGCGCCAATTCCTCTGTAATTTCTATTGGAAACCCATATGTTTGATATAAATTAAAAGCATCTTTTCCTGATATTTTTTCTAACTTCTCAAATTCTCTTAATCCTTTTTCCAAAGTTAAATTAAATTTTTCTTCTTCTTTTGTTAACTCGGCTGAAACAAAATCTAAATTTTCTTTTATACCTGGATAAACATCTTCGTAATTTATTGCAACCACCTCTGCAACTTCCCTTGTCCAGTTTTCTTTTGTAATTCCTATCTTCTTTCCAAATCTAACAGCTCGCCTAATAAGTCGTCGCACAATATAACCCTGGCCAACATTACTTGGAGTAACTCCCTTAACGTCCCCAATTATAAATGTAACCGCCCTTAAGTGATCTACTATAATTCTAAAAGATTTCATATCCTCCGCATATTTCTTTCCGGATAATTCTTCAACTTTTTTAATTAAATCAGAAAATAAATCTGTTTCATAAATATTTTCTTTTCCGTTTAGCACAGCCAAGGTTCTTTCTAAACCCATTCCCGTATCAACATTTTTTTGTTTTGCAATATTATAATTTCCGGCTTCATCTTTCACATACTGCATAAAAACGTTATTCCAAATTTCAACCCAATTTTTATCTTTTGCATCAAAAACTTTTGGAGCTGGCGTGTCATTCAATTTCCAATAAAACATTTCTGTGTCAGGACCACAAGGACCAGTTTGCCCAGCAGGACCCCACCAATTATCTTCTTTACCCAAAAATTTTATTCTATCATCCAAAACACCCAAACTCCTCCATATATCTGCAGACTCCTCATCTTTTGACGCATTTTCATCTCCCACAAAACAAGTGAAAGCTAATCTATCCAATGGAATCTCTAATTCTTTTGTTAAAAATTCAAAAGACCATTTTATAGATTCTTCTTTCCAGTAATCTCCCAACGACCAATTTCCCAACATTTCAAAAAAAGTATTGTGAGTGTCATCGCCGACATCATCAATGTCTCCGGTTCTTATACATTTTTGAGAATCAGTTAATCGTGTTCCTTCCGGATGTTTTTGCCCCAACAAATAAGGCACCAACGGATGCATTCCCGCAGTTGTAAAAAGCACAGTAGGATCATTCTCCGGAATCAAAGAAGCCGAAGGAATTATCACATGCCCCTGCCTTTTAAAATAATTTAAAAATTTCTCCCTAAGTTCTCCCGAAGTTATTTTCATATTTAATATTTCATTTTACCCCAAAACTAATTTTCCTGCAACCTGCCTCGCCAGCAGGCAGGCAATATTTTTTGCAAGTTAAAAGGCCTCAGATTTCTCTTCGGCCCTTCGTGATGCTTTCTGCCTGTGGCAGATCTCGGCTCACATCAAGCCCTGCTCCTCACGATATCCGATGATATCGGCGGCGCCGTGGCCACCGTTGGCACAGGAATGCCACGTTAAGGGAATTGGCTTTGCGAGTTCATCAAGAACCGCGGCAATCCCCGGCTCGATTCCAGTTTTTTTGCCATCGAAGTGAGCCTCACATCGACGACATTTGTATTCAATTATCGTCATCTTCATGGCATTTTTCCTTTCGGTTTTTTCGGCTTGCCTGCCGTTCCGTTACCGGAAATTGTTGAATCAAGTTACTGTGTTAATTATAGCACGAATTAAACCACCTTGTCAATGCCACGTCTCAAAAAAAGAGCCCGGAGTTGCTGAGTAGCAAGCCGGGCCGTGCTTTGTCCCAAAGGGACCTACTTATTTTTTAAACACCACTTGCGGGCGTTCTGGAACATCTTTAGCCACGGTGACACCGGCCAATCTCGTTTGCACGATTCGGGCAAATAGTGCCACTGCAACTTTCGAAACGCCCGTTCGGGATGAGGCATCATTGCCGTGTGTCGCCCATCTGGCGTGCACATAGCGCAGAATCCCATTGGCGACCCATTCGGATTGTACGGATACTGTTCGGTCAGGCGGTGTTCAGGATCAACAAACGCCATAGGAATTTGCTGACCTCTTTGTACTCTTACCTCAACTGTCCGATCAGGGAAGATCATCCTACCTTCCCCATGATCCACATGAACACCAAGCACCGAGCCTTCCATACCAGTAAAAAATATCGATGGACTCGGAAGGATTTTCACGAGCGACCACCGCGACTCAAACCGGCGAGAAGTATTTTCCACAAACCTCGATTGCTCTTCTTCCGGCATGTCCTTGAAAGGTACCCGCCGGATGAGAGGCAGAAGCTGGGCGCCATTGCAGACGCCCAACGAAAAAGTGTCAGACCGGTGGTAAAACCGATCAAACATTTCCCGCAAAGTCGGGTTAAACAGTATTCCTGCCGCCCAACCTTTTCCGCTCTCAAAGACATCCATATATGAAAATCCGCCGGCGGCCACCAGACCCTGGAACAAGTCCAGAGAAATTTTGCCGTCCAGCAAATCCTGCATACAAACATCCCATACTTCGCAACCAGCTGTCTCAAATGCCGCTTGCATTTCCCGCTCGCCGTTTGTTCCCTCTTCACGAAGAATGGCAACTTTTGGACGATTATCCCACACCAATTCTTCCGGCGCTGTTTCTTGAGGCACGAAAGTCAGATGATATGAAATCGCCTGCGGGTTTTTGTGCGTCTCGCTCTCTTGTCTCACCGTTTCCGGATTGGCCTGCTCCATTTCCAGGCGAGTGCTTGTGGCCTCCCACCAAGGACGAAGCGTGCCGAGTGGAATTCGGACATTAGGACTACTTTGAGAATGCGGTCTTGTAATGATAAGCAACTGTTTTAACATGGTCGTCTGACCGATTCGGGACCACTCTATCCCAAAATCTTGTCTTAAAACCATATCAATCAAAGGTTCATTCTCCTCTGAATACTCAAACACCATCCCCAGTTCCTGGTTAAAGAGGCCAGAAACAACATTTTCCCATCTTTTCAACTCCACCATTGCTCCGCAATTTGCCGACAAGCACATCTCGGCCAAAGTCGCCACCAGTCCGCCATCACTACGATCGTGATAAGCGGAAATGAGACCACGGCCAATTAGTTCCTGTACAGCGTCAAACGCACGGCGCAATTCTAGTGGATCATCCACGTCCGGAATGACATCGCCCACTTGTCCCAAAGCCTGAAGCAAGGCCGAACCGCCCATACGGTTTTTGCCATGCCCCAAATCAATGAAACCAATGAGACTTTGTCCCGGATATTTGAAGTCCGGCGTGAGCACCTTATTGCAATCTGGCACCGGAGCATAACCCAGCACCACCATTTCGCTGGGCGCTTTTACTTTCTCGCCACCGGCAAGGCCAACCATAGACGACGAATCCTTTCCGCCGTCTGGTTCAGCTCCACCCATAGCAACAATCATGTCGCGCAAAGCAACATTGGCATCCCACAGTCGCGCGCCCTCGCCCGGCAATTTGAATGCACCCATCTGATTAATGCGCGTCTTGATGTCTGGAAAGCCGGAAATTTTGGCCGCGCACAAATTGGTCAACATTTCACCAAGTGACATTCGCGCTCCCGCTTGCGAGTTCACGAACATCACATTCGGCTGTTCACCAAGCGCTCCGGCCGCTCCTGAATCTCCGAAATAACCGTCCAGATGGACGCCTACATCAGCACACGGAATTTGTGTTGGTCCGCAACAGGGCTGGCACGCAACCCTACCCGTCACTGACCGGTCAATCTTTCGCGTAAGGAATCCCTTTGACCCAACCGATGGCAGTCTAAAAACCATCTCAATCAACTGTTCAACTGTCTTATCGGTCGGAATCACTGGCGGATCAAACTTGCGTTCAACCCGCTGGAATTCAAAGGTCTTCTGCGGGGCATGCGTTAACACATCCCGCAAATCCAAGTCCACGAGAACCGCATTGGTTTTGGAGCTGATTACCTTAATCCGATGATCACCAGTAATCTCGCCCACCACCTCGCAATTCACGCGTTCGCGCTGACAGATTTTTCGGAATAACCACAGATTTTCTCTACGAACAAGAGCGCCGTAACCTTCCTGGAACTCTGCGCTCCAGATTGCCAGGTACGCCATTGTTTTATCGCCCAAAGTAATCTGGTCAGCATCAATCAACGCGCCTAGTGCCTCAACCAGCTCTGTAAGCACATTACTCGGACCACCGGCACCTTGATCATGGATTGCAACAATGGGATTATTATCTCCCAAATCAGTACAGGTAGTAATTACACGGTTAGCTCGGTTTTCCATTTCCGGGTTGCCCCGTTGAACGGACTTATAATCCAAACTTTCCGTATTGTCACCCTGCCCCAAACTGGAGGCTGCTCCGCCACCAAGGCCAATCTCAAAGCCGGGGCCACCCCAACGTATTACCATCATACCGACTTCAGCTTCTCCTTTAATCACATGCCGAGCATCAATTGTCGCAACACCGCCACCGTAGAAAATTGGCTTGTGAAAGCCACGTCTCTCTCCGGCGACTATTTGATCAAACGTCCGACAGAAACCACCACCAAGTGGTCTGCCAAAAGCGTTACAATAGTGCGACGCACCATTTGTGCCTTCAATCAAGATTTTCAAAGCTGAAGCATACTTAGGAATTTCTCCCTTGCCAAGCGTCTCACCCGGAATTTCATGACCAGGCAAATGCAAATTTCCCACACATTGTCCGTGAAATCCCATTCCCGCACGTGAACCACTCCCCGTAGCGCTTTCATCGCGGATCTCACCACCATCTTTTGTCGCCGCCCCAGGAAAGGGGCAAATAGCTGTGGGATGATTGTGAGTTTCCGCGGTTGCCGTGATGTATTGAGTAATTCTGACCCGAATCATTTTTGACGGATCACCCGGATTCTCGGGCACAAAGCCCCAAATTTCCGGTCCGGCCAAACATCCGGAATTATCATTGAACGCCAGGATACTGTTGCATTGTCCGCGAAGCCGCAAAGGCGCGCGCACCAAATCCAACAGTGTTTCTTGCATTACCACACCACCAATCACAATTCTTCCCTTCCACAATTTGTGCCGGCAATGCTCACTATTCATATTGCCGAGTTGAACCAATTCCACATCCGTGGGATTACGCCGATACTTCTGACCAAAGAGATTCACACAGAATGCGATATCCACTTCGTCCATACCAAGACCCATCTCGTTGTTGTAGCGTCGAATGGCTTCTGCGCCTTCTGTAAGAACCGGAATCATCCTGACCGGCACTACTTCGTGCTTTGAGTCAAAACTTTCAATGCCACACAATGGATAGACCGCTTGAGTCATTTTATCCAGATGTATAGCAACCAGTTCTTCGCGAGTCAAACCGCGTCCTTGCACCCGAATCGGATACAAACGCGACTCTTCCATGCGCGTAACCACATTGGTCCCAATATTCCGACAGATACCCACAGCATTGCTGGAAAAAGGTGTCTCAACCTGAAGCCGAGGACCAATCTCCACGTATTCGTTAAACGCATGCGCCGGCGCCGATTTTGCGTCCAAACCAGCATACTGCCTAGCAATAAGCCAAGCAATCTTCTGCCGTTCTTCATCCGTCAACTGTCTAGGACTCTCGATATTAAAACACACTTCCACCACGCCGTCATTGCGATACAGCTTCGTCATCATGGTCGGTCTCCTTTTCGTTGTTAACAAAATCGAAATTGGAAAAGAACTCACCTTGAACCATCAAGGCAGTTAATTATATTACCAAATCAATAAATTGTGTCAAATTATTTTCCAACAAAAAACCGCCTTTGACGGCGGTTTGAAAAATCTTTAAAAAATTATTCTGCGCTTTTTACTATTTTTACAAATTCCTCGGCGTTTAGTGAGGCTCCTCCAACCAGC
The DNA here is from genome assembly GCA_026395215.1 of Candidatus Staskawiczbacteria bacterium. GTDB lineage: Bacteria > Patescibacteriota > Minisyncoccia > Minisyncoccales > Staskawiczbacteraceae > XYD1-FULL-39-28. Next base: position 32,038 of record JAPLZC010000009.1, on the reverse strand, counting down.
AATCCGTTTGCTCCTGCTTCTTTTATATAAGCGCCCGAGTTTTCACTCTTAACGCTTCCCCCATATAACACTCGCGGACCTGTGGACCGGTCCACAGCACCAACTAGATTTTTTATAAAACTAATAGCCTCTTTGGCTTCAACAACTCCGCAATTATTTCCAGTTCCAATTGCCCAAACTGGCTCGTATGCTATATTTAAATTTTCTAGATTTAAAATACCGTCAAGACCGATTTTTATTTGGCGTTCTAGAACTTCATTTTTTTTGCCGGCGTCACGCTCTTCTGCGGTTTCGCCAATGCAAAAAATAACTTTTAAGCCGGCTTCCAGTGCTTTCTTAATTTTTTTATTTATAATCTCATCTGTCTCGCCAAAATATTTCCTGCGTTCAGAATGTCCAATTATTACATACTCAGCTCCCAAGTCCTTTAACATTGTACAAGATATTTCTCCGGTAAAGGCGCCTTTATCTTCAAAATAAACATTTTGAGCACCCATTGAAACTATACCCTGCCCAAATACAGAAGCATACAAATAAACAGATGGAGGACATATAACAACTTCTTCTTTGAGTCCCTTAACGCCATCTCGTATTGCTTCAAAAATTTCTTTACCTTCTTTTTGCGAAGCAGGATTCATTTTCCAATTCGCAACAATTAAATTTTTCATGACTTTATTTTACCACAAATTAAAGCTCTGTTAAAATCCTCGGGCCTTTTTCAGTTATGGCAATTGTGTGTTCAAAGTGGGCGGTTAGAGAATTATCTCTTGTGGCATATCCATAGCCGTCATCAGATTTTCGCAAATTATAATCCCCCATTGTTACCATTGGCTCAATGCAAATTACCATTCCTTCAACCAATTTTTCGCCCGCCCCTCTTTTACCGAAATTTGGAATTTTTGGATCTTCGTGAACTGTTTTTCCAATTCCGTGTCCACACAAATCCCTTATAACTCCAAAACCTTGATCCTCAACAAATCTTTGAACCGTGTTTCCAATATCCCCAATTGTATTCCCTATTTTTGCTTTTTTCACTGCCAAGCGCAAGGATTTCTTCGTTACATTTATTAGTCTTTTGGCTTCATATGAAACATTTCCAACAGCAACTGTTATTGCCGAATCAGTATTAAAACCCTTGTACAAAACACCCAAATCTAATTTCAGAATGTCCCCTTCTTTTAAAACATATTTTGAAGGATACCCGTGAACTATATTTTCATTCAGCGAGGCGCAAAGGGAAAACGGAAAACCGGCGTAACCTTTAAAAGCCGGCTTAGCTCCGATAGACAAAATAAGAGCCTCTGCGGCTCTGTCTAATTCTAAAGTAGTAATTCCGGGTTTAACCATTTTGGCCAACTCCTTTAAAGTTGTGGCCAAAATCCTTCCACCTTCTTTTATTATTTGAATTTCCTCTTGTGTCTTTATTGTAATCATTTTGCCTTTACAGCTTTAAGTATATCCTCAAAAACTTTTTCTACGGTTTGCTCGCCATTTACTGTTATAAGTCTATTATCTTTTTTATAATATTCCAAAACCTCCAAAACTTCCTTATCAAAATATGCCAACCTATTATTAATAGCGTCCGGATTGTCATCTGCCCTATGTTGCAATTCGCCACCACATTTATCACATTTTTCCAGTTTTTTAAACTCTCCAACCCATGGAAATATTTTTCCGCATTTTTTACAAATCCTTCTTTTTGTTAAACGATCATAGGCCTCTTCTCTGGAAATATCAATTAAAATTGGAAATAAAGTGCCTTTTCTATCCAAAAAATTAAAGTACTCATCTGCCTCTTGTGCTTCAATCAATCTTCTAAATGCTCCATCAAACAAAACTCCTTGATCTACTTTCAGATTCAAATTCAATTCCTTCATCCACAAGCCAATTATCATAAAATCAGGAATTAAGTCTCCCTTATGCATAATTTCTTTTGCGGACTTGCCGGCTAGCGTGTCTAACTTAGCCAGTTCTCTAAGAAGATTTCCCGTGGAGACGTAAAACAAATTACCGAAATGTTTCATCAGTAATTCTGCTTGAGTTCCTTTTCCACATCCAGATCTGCCGATTAAAGCAAAACTTAATGGTTTTTTCATGAATTTGTCCCGCTGAGCGGGATTAGTGTTCGTTTCACTCCCTAAAATGTTTCGTATTCGCGCATTTGGAGTTGCGCGTTAATTTGTCTTACTGTATCTAAGACAACGCTTACAACGATAAGAAGTGAGGTACCTCCAACCAAGAATGCAAATCCGGTTACGCCAGTCAAACCCGCCACAATTGACGGCAATACCGCAATAAGTCCCAGAAATATTGCACCCGTAAACAAAACTCTGTTTAAAATGTGTTTTATGAAAATAGCAGTTGACTGTCCCGGCCTTACTCCCGGTACAAATCCGCCCATCTTCTGTAAATTTTCAGAAATTGTTTTTGGGTCAAATGTCACAGCGGTGTAAAAATATGTAAAAAGAATAACCAATAAAAAGTACAGAATTCCATTTATCCAGACATTATTAAAAAACATTCCAATATTTGTGGCTACGCTTCCAACCATTCCTGAATATGTTCCAAAATAACTGGCAATCATTCCTGGAAACAGAAGTATAGACATAGCAAAAATAATTGGTATAACTCCGGCTGGGTTAACGCTTAATGGCAAATAAGTTGAGGTTCCTCCATACATTTTCATACCTCTTATTCTTTTTGCATAAGAAACTGGAATGTTTCTGCGGGCTTCAGTTATTAAAACAACTCCGGCAATTATAACCACCGCAAGTACAGCAAAGGCTATATAAGCAGGAATTTTTGTTGGATCAAATGCAATAAATGTCTGATAAATGTTAATTGGTATTCCAGCAACTATACCGGCAAAAATCAGCAGAGATATACCGTTTCCCATCCCCTGTTCAGAGATTATTTCACCAATCCACATTAAAAACATTGCTCCAGCCGTAATTGTTAAAATAGCCGATATCATAACAGGAAAAGACATGCCGGTAATAATTCCTTGACGCGCAAAAACCGTAAGCATTCCATAGCCTTCAAAAGCGGCCAACGGAATTGTAAGCAGTCTTGAATATTGATTGAATTTTTGTCTTCCAGCCTGGCCTTCTTCTTTGTACATTCTTTCTAAAGCAGGAAAAATCATTGTCAGAAGCTGTAAAATAATTGTGGCTGTAATGTAGGGCCCAAGTCCCATTAAAACAACAGAGAAATTACTTAAAGCTCCTCCTGTAAATAAGTTTAAAAGACCAAAAACCTGATTTTGATCAAAGAATTTTCTTAAATTTTCTACTCCAATTCCCGGTATTGGTATATTGGCGGCCAATCTGAAAACTACAAAAAGAAAAATTACAAATAAAAATTTGTTTCGTAATTCCTTATTTTTAAAAAGAAATAATATTTTTTCGTACCACATAGTCTATGAAACAGATTTTCACGGATTATTTACGGATTTTCACGGATCACAGATTTTTTGTATCCGTGATTTGTGTAAATCCGTCTTTCCTCTGTGTAAATCCGTTATTTAATAACGCCACCGGCTTTTTCGATTGCTTCTTTGGCTGTTTTAGATGCTTTGCAATTTTCTACAACCAATTTTTTTGTAAGTTTTCCAGTGCCCAAAATTTTAACTTTTGGTGTTTTCCCATTTATCTGGTTTACAATTCCACTTTTAGTCAAATTTTCCGGATTAATAATTTCTCCGTCTTTGCAATGTTTTTCCAATGTTTCAAGATTAACAACGGCACAATCTTTTTCAAACCTAAAACTCCTATAACCTTTTAATTTAGGATATTTTTTGATTAATTCTCTTATAATAGGAACCATTTTTCTTCCTGCTCTTGATTTTTGGCCCTTCATTCCATGTCCAGAGTAAGTTCCATGAGCTCCTCCCCTGCCAACTCTTTTTTTGTTCCTATTTTTATGTTTTGGTTTTAAATCGTGAAGTTGCATATTTTTAGTTTTTTGCTTTTAATTTCTTCAATGCTTCAATAGTAGCTCTGGCATTATTTAATTTATTTTTTGAACCAGAAAGAATTTTTGAAGAAACGTTTTTGATTCCGGCTAAATCGCAAATAGTTCTAACTGCTCCTCCGGCAACCAATCCGCGTCCTTTCATCTGGGGCTTTAACAGAATTACTGCAGGTCCATATTTTGCTTCAACTTCGTGAGGAATTGTTCCATCTATTATAATGACACTCACTAAGTCCCTTTTAGCGCGCCTAGTAGCCTTATCAATGGCCTGAGACACATCTTTTCCTTTGTCTATACCAATACCAACCTTACCCTTTTTATCTCCGGCAACAACAACTGCTCTAAAACTCATCCTCTTACCTCCACCGGTAACCCTGGTAACTCTTGCCAAATCCAACAATTTTGTTTGAAATTCATCTTTAGCTCTATCTTTTCCAAAACCTCCTCCACGACCAAAACCAGGCCTTCTCTGACCAGATCCAAAAGGTGACCCTCCTCCTCTTTGTCCACCAAAACCACCTTTCTGTGCTGGTTTATTAGCCGAATCTGTAGGAGTTTCTCCGGTTGGAATTGGTATAAATTTTGTTTCTTCTTTTTTGATTTCGTCTGCCATAAAATTTATTTTATATTAGAATTTAAGTCCGCCTTCTCTCGCTCCATCGGCTAATGCTTTTATTCTACCATGAAAAACAAGTCCTCCTCTATCAAAAACAACTTTTTCAATTTTAATTTCCGTTGCTTTTTTAGCAATTAACTCTCCAACCTTCTTTGCAGCATCTGATTTCTTCAATCCCTTTTTTACGGTTAAATCCTTGTCAGAGGCACTAATCAACACCTTCGCATTTTCATCATTAATTAACTGAGCATAAATATGCTGGTTAGACCTAAAAACAAACAGCCTTGGTCTGTCTTTAGTCCCATTTATTATCATCCTTATTTTTTTATGCCTTCTTATTCTCTTGTCTTTTTTTATACTCATGTTATTTAGTTGTTGCTACAACTTTTTTACCTTCTTTTCTTCTAATTTTTTCTCCTTGATATTTAATTCCTTTTCCTTTATACGGTTCCGCTTTCTTCTGTATTCTAATTAAAGCCGCCATATGCCCTACTCTTTCCTTATCTGGTCCGGAAACCGTAATTATGTTTTTTTCAACCAAAAAATCAACTCCTGGAATTTTTGCAATTTTGATTGGATTTGTAAATCCAAGGTTCAAAACCAAATTTTCTCCTTCAATATTAGCTTTAAAACCAACTCCTTCTATCTCTAATTTTTTAGCAAAACCAGTACTAACTCCTTCAACCATATTTGCAATTAAAGCTCTATACAATCCCCACAAACCTCTGCCCCTTTTTGAAAGCTCAGTTTTAGGCATAACAAAAATCTTACCATCCTTTTGTTCAACCTTAATTTCATGGTGGATAAATTGCTTTAATTCTCCTTTAGGGCCCTTAACTATAATCTCTTTATCACTGATTGTTGCAGTGACGCCCTGAGGGATTTCTATTATTTTTTTACCTATTCGTGACATAATTTTATTTTAACGGTTAATTACCAAATCTGGCAGATTACTTCTCCGCCCATTTTTTTATATCTTGCGTCTTTATTTGTCATTAAGCCTTTTGAAGTGGAAATTATTGAAATTCCATATCCTCCACGCACTTTTCTGATTTCGTGAACACTGTTATAAATTCTCTGGCCTGGCTTAGAAATTCTCTTAAATCCTGTAATTGCCGGCACTTCATTGTCATATTTTAAGGTAATTTTCAAAATCTTAATTTTTCCTTTTGTAGCTTTTTTAGCTTCTGTTATAAATCCTTCCTTAACCAAAATTCCGGCAATTTCGTTTTTTAATTTTGACAACGGCACAGAAGCCTCTGTCTTTTGGACAGCTTGCGCGTTTTTTATCTGATTTAACATGTCTGTAATTGGATCTGTCATAGTATTTTTTTTACCAGCTTGATTTTTTAATTCCCGGAATTTCCCCTTTATTTGCCAATTCCCTGAAGCAAATTCTGCAAAGTCCAAATGCTCTCATAAAACCATGGCGTCTGCCACATTTAAAACATCTCCTCTGTTTTCTTGATGGATATTTTGGTTTTTCTTTTGCTTTTGCTTCTTGTGATGCTTTTGCCATGTTATTTTATTTCCTTCATTGGAAAGCCTAATAATTTATATAATTCTAATCCTTCCTCCTTACTTTTTGCGTTTGTTGCAATGTTTATTTCAAATCCAAAAATTGTTTTTTCCTTTTCAGTAAAAATCTCTGGGAAGAAAATGTGCTCCTTAAATCCAATAGACAAATTTCCATTCTTATCTATTGATTTTGGGTCTAATCCTTTAAAGTCTCTAGATCTTGGCAAAGAAAGGTAAATTAATCTTTCCAACAAATCCCACATTTTACTTTTCCTTAAAGTGACAACTGCCGCTATCTCTAATCCTTCTCTCAATTTAAATCCGGCAATTGATTTCTTTGATTTTACCAAATTTGTTTTTTGCCCGGCAATTAAAGATAAATCCTGCATAATAAGATTCTGAATTTTCTCCCTTTCTGAACCAGACTTGCCGACAACCGCTTTTCCAAATGAGCTATTCAAAACCACCTTTCTAATTGAAGGAACTGCCATGGCACTTTTATAGCCAAATTTCTGCATCATGGCGGGTATAACCTCTTTTTTATATTTTTCTTTTAAGCTTTCCATTAGATTTCTTGTTTACACTTTTTACAAACACGTTTTTTAATATCTTTATCAATTTTATATCCAACTTTTGTGACCTTCCCACATTTAGGACAAATCAATTCTACGTTAGAAACGTCAATAGTTGCAGGTATTTCAACAATTTGTCCTTTCTCTCCTTCTTTTTTCGGCCTGACGTGCTTCTTTTTTAAATTTATTCCTTCAACTAAAACCTTCTGCTCCTTTGGTAAGGCTCTCATTATTTTTCCTGTTCTACCCTTGTCTTTTCCTGCTGTTATTAAAACGTTATCTCCTTTTTTAATCTTCATAATTTTTTATAATAATTCCGACGCCATCATGGCTATTGTGCCAAAACCTTTGTCTTTTAATTCCTTGGCTGTTGGTCCTAAAATTCTTGTACCTTTTGGCTCTTTTCCTTCGCCTAAAATAACTGCCGCATTATCATCAAATCTTATATAAGAACCATCTGCTCTCTTGAACTCTTTCCTTTGCCTTACAATAACTGCTTTTACTTTATCATGTTTTTTAACAATTTTCCTTGGTTCAGCTTTTTTAACAGCCGCAACAACAATTTCTCCCAGCTGAGCATAATGCTTCCTGGTTCCTCCTGGCACATTAATAACCTGGATAATTTTAGCTCCGGTATTATCTGCAACCTTTAACATTGATCTTGGCTGTATCATTTTTTAAATTTTTAAATTTTTAAATTTTTCTTAAAACTATCCAATTTTTATCCTTTGACATTGGTTTTGTTTCTTCTATTACAACTTTGTCCCCCACATGGTATTGTCCAGCCTCGTCGTGGGCTTTAAATCTGTTGTGAAATTTATATCTTCTTTTATATTTTGGGTGTTCCTTTATTGATTCTACTTCAACTACAACTGTCTTTTGCATTTTATCGGAAACCACAATTCCTTGTAATAATTTCTTTGCCATATTATTTTGTTTCGTTAAGAATGGTTAATATTCTTGCCATTTCCTTTTTGGAATTATTTATCTCCTTAACATTCTTCAATTTTCCGGATGAAAACTTAAATCTAAGATCGCTCAGTTTTTTTCTAAGTTCGTGTACAGTTTTTTCCAGCTCTTTCCTATCTTTTTTTCTTAATTCAAGGGTTTTCATGTTTATATATTGTCTTTCTTAACAAATTTTGTCTTTATTGGCAACTTATTTCCTGCTCCTTCAAGTGCCTCCTTTGCTATATCTTCTTTTAAACCATCTATTTCAAAAATCATTCTTCCTGGTCTAATTGCATAAACATAATGGTCAACTGCTCCTTTTCCGCTTCCCATTCCAACCTCACCTCCTTTAGAAGTTACTGGCTTATCTGGAAAAACTCTCATCCAAAGCTTGCCTCCCTTTTTGAAATATCTAATTATGTGTCTTCTTGCGGACTCCAATTGTCTTGAAGTTAACCAGCTAGTATCTAAAGACTTTAAACCAAAGCTACCAAAATTAAGATCAGTTGCTCTGTTTTCAATTCCCTTTGACACACCTTTGTGCCACTTCCTGTGTTTAACTTTTTTCGGCATTAATATTCCCATATATTTTTACCCTGTGGGTTATTCAAATTTTTCTCCTTTATATAACCAAACCTTTATACCAATTTTTCCATATGTACATTGAGCTTCATCGTGCGCATAATCAATATCTGCCCTTATTGTATTCCTTGGCATCTGACCTGATCCTAGCCATTCTCTTCTTGCAATTTCAATTCCGTTCAATCTTCCGGAAACTTCCATTCTTATTCCTTTGACTTCTCTGTTGGTCATAACTCTCTCAATTGATTTTTTCAAAACCTGCCTAAATGGCATACGTTTTTCAATTTGTTGAGCAGCCATTTGCGCCACCAAAGCCGAAGAAATCCAAGGATTTTTTACTTCCCTTATTTCCAGTTTTATTTCTCTAATATTTTTATTCTTTAGTTTTCTCTGTATTTTCTTTTCTACTTCTTTTTTTAACTTTTCAATACCTTCTCCTCCCCTTCCAATAATCAAACCAGGGCGGGCTGTTTCAATAATAACATTAACCTTGTTGGCCGAGTGTTCAATTTGAATTCCGGCAATCGATGCCTCTATTAATTTTTTTCTTAAAAAGTCCTTAATCAGAAAGTCTTCTTCCAAAAACTGGGGCATTTTTCTGCCATAAAAACCACGGATATTCCAATCCTCTGTTCCTTTTATTCTAAATGATTTTGGGTGGACTTTGTGTGCCATAAATTTTCGAAATTTAGCGTAGCGATATATTATTTCTTCACTTTTTTAACTTCTTTTTTTACTTCTTTAATTTTTGTTTCGACTGGTTTTTTTTCCGATAATATTAAAGCAATATGCGAAGATCTTTTTATAATTGGGTATGCACGGCCACGGGACATTGGGTGCCATCTCTTCAATTTTGGCCCTTCGTCAACAGTAATTCTTGCAATATATAAATTTGATTCGTCCATGTGCATATCGTGGGTTGCTGATGCTATTGCTGAATTCAAAAGTTTTAAAATAATCGGGGAAGATTTATTAACAGTAAACAAAAGTATAGACTGTGCTTCTGACACGCTTTTCCCTCTTACCAAGTCGGCAACCTGCCTGACTTTTCTCGGAGATGTCCTGAAATTTGATAATTTTACTTTTATTTCCATAATATAATACTAATCTACTAATTTTATTCTAATCTACTAAAATACTAATTCGTATGGGCGCTTTCGTAGTGCGCTTTTCGTATGCTACTTTTTAGGTCCAGGCTTTGCTGCTGGTGCTGCGGCTGCTTTTGGTGCAGCTGCTCCGGCAATACTTACCGCTTCTTTTTGTTCAGCTCCTGCTTCTATATCTCTCTGCATTCTTCCTCCATGTCTTGAAAACTTCGTTGTTGGTGAAAATTCTCCAAGTTTATGACCTACCATATCCTCTGAAACATAAACTGCAACAAACTCTTTGCCATTATGCACGCCAAATGTGTGCCCTACCATTTCCGGTGAAATTGTTGAATGTCTTGCCCAAGTCTTAATAATTTTCTTTTCGTCTTTCCTCAAAGCCAGCACTTTCTCAAGTAGCTTTGCGTCAATATATGGGCCTTTTTTTAAACTTCTTGACATAGTATTAGTTTACTTCTTTCTTCTGCTAATAATTAATTTATTTGACCACTTTTTCACGTTTCTTGTTTTAACTCCCAATGCAGGTTTACCCCATGGTGTTTTTGGATGTTTCAAACCAATTGGCTGTCTGCCTTCACCTCCTCCGTGTGGATGATCTACCGGATTCATTGCAGAACCTCTAACAGTTGGTCTTATTCCTTTGTGTCTGTTTTTTCCTGCTTTTCCAACTCTATAAAATCTATTTTCCGGATTTGAAACCATTCCAATAGATGCAAAACATTCCCCCAAGAACTTTCTTATTTCAGTAGAGGGCATTTTCAAGTTAACATAATCTCCGTCATAAGCCAAAACCTGAGCGGAAGATCCGGCAGATCTGACAACCTTTCCTCCTTTTCCTGGCTCTAATTCAATATTGTAAACTGCGGTTCCAACCGGTATTTTCTTTAACTTTGTCCTGTTTCCCGGAGTCAATGGCGACAACTCTGAAAAAATTATTTCATCTCCAACCTTCAAACCTTGTGGAGTTATAATATATTGTTTTGTTTGGTCTGCGTATTGTATTAAAGCAATAAAAGCTGTCCTGTTTGGATCGTATTCTAGAGCAATGACTTTTGCTGGCAAATCCATCTTAGTCTGTGAAAATTCAATTATTCTGTATAATTGTTTAACTCCGCCTCCTTTGTGCCTTACAGAAATTCTTCCCGAGCTGGCCCTGCCCACATCTCTCCTGACGTATTTCAAAAGGCTTTTCTCTGGCTTCTTATTCTTTGTAAGCTGAGAAAAATCTATTCCTGTCATTCCGCGTCTTGATGGTGTTGTTGGTTTATACGTTTTCATAATATTGGCGTAGCGATATATTATAGAATTTCTATTTTTTGACCTTCTTTAATGGTAACAACTGCCTTTTTGTAGGCCTTTCTAAATCCTTCTGTTTTACCCAATCTTCTTTTCTTTGCCGGAATTTTTATTACATTAACTGATAGGACATCCACTCCATAAATTCCTGCTACCGCGTCTTTAATTTCATTTTTATTATAATTAGGCGAAACTTCAAATACATACTGGTTTTTTTCGGCTAAATAACTGGCCTTCTCTGATATGTGTGGCTGTCTGACAACCTCATAAGAGAATTTTCCTGTTTTTACTGATGTAGATACTGGCTTTGAAGCTTCTGTTTTTTTCTCTTCTTTTTTAGCCTGCCCACCATTAGGTCTGGCAACCAAAACCTTCTCGGTCTTTTTCACTGTCTTTCTAGACTTCTCAGCACTTTTTTTATTTTTTAAAAAATCTAATATAGCCATATCTATTTGTTAAATGTGTTTTCAATTGTTTTGATACTCTCCTTTGTCAGCAATAAATATTTTGAACTAAGCAAGTCTAAAACATTTAAATTCCTTGCATCTTCAATTGTTGTTTTCTTTATATTTCTGGTAGCTAAAAATATCTTTTTGTCATAATTTGGCATTGCAACCAATGTTGCTTGATTATTGCATGGCAATTTTGCCAATGCCTTTGCCATTTCTTTTGTTTTTCCGTTAGATTCAATTTTATCCAAAATAACCAATTGTTTGTCTTTTGCTTTTTGAGACAATACCATTAACAAAGCTTTCCTTCTCATTTTCTTTGGTATTTCAACTTCAAATATTCTGTCCTTTCTTGGTCCATGAGTTACTCCTCCACCTTTCCACAATGGAGATCTTATTGATCCATGCCTTGATCTACCAGTTCCCTTTTGTCTCCATGGTTTTTTACCTCCGCCGGAAACTTCTCCTCTGGTTTTTGTATGAGCTGAAATCTGTCTTTTGTTTGCCGATAAAGAAACCACAATTTGGTGCACCAAATCAGCATTAAATTTCACATCAAAAATTTCCTTCGGCAACACTGTGCTTCCAGTAACTTCTCCGTTTTGATTATAAACGTCTATTTTCATGTTATCCTTTTATTTCTAATAGTGTGCTTGTTATTCCTGGGACTGCCCCTCTTACCACCAGCACATTATTTTCTTTATCAACCTTCATTATTTTTAAATTTTTAACTGTAACATTATCATATCCTGTACGGCCTGGCATTTTTCGTCCTTTTATAACGTGCTGAGGAAATCTTGTACCGGTTGAACCTATTGTTCTTTGTTCGTGTTTAACTCCGTGAGTGGCATTTCTTCCATGAAAACCGTGCCTTTTAACTCCTCCCTGGAATCCTTTTCCTTTTGATCTTCCGGAAACTTTTATAATTTCTCCCTCTTGAAAAATTGAGACGTTTATTTCATCTCCTACATTATACTTATTTAATTCCGGTTCACTCACTCTATACTCTTTGATATATCCAAATTCCTTTCCCTTCATTGTCTTGGTTATCTTGTTTTTCTTTTCAATCTTTTTAAAACCAAGTTGTAAAGCTTCGTATCCTTCTTTCTCCTTTGTCATTTTCTGCAAAACATAACAAGGTCCAACTGCAATTAAAGTGACCGGAGTCAATTTTCCGTTTTGTTCAAATAGCTGGGACATTCCTAATTTTTTACCGAGTATATATTTCATCTTTATATCTTTTAACTAAAAGCTGGGCTACTCACCCAGCGCATAGCAATGTTGTTACCCTGAGCGACGCCGAAGCGGAGTCGAATGGGAAGTTAACTATCGCGCTATAAACTATCTTACTAAATTTTTATTGTAATGTCAACGCCTGAAGGCAAATTCAAATCTCTGAGTGATTCTATAATTTCTGCATTGGGATTTAAAATATCAATAATCCTTTTGTGTACTCTCATTTCAAACTGCTCTCTGGCATTTTTGTGTACGAAAGATGATCTGTTAACGGTGTATTTCAGAATCTCTGTTGGAAGAGGCACAGGCCCTAAAACTTCAGCACCAAATCTGTTAGCAATATCAATTATTTGCTTTGCAGAATTATCAATTATCTTGTGGTCGTATGCTTTCAGCTTTATACGAAGTTTAAGCCCCATTTCTGGGACTTTAACTTCGGTAACTTTTGCCTCCTTCTTTTTTGTAGCAGTCTTTTTAGTAGCGGGCATTTATCTTTACTTGATTATCTTTGTTACAACTCCTGATCCGACTGTTTTTCCTCCTTCTCTAATTGCAAATTTACCTTTTTCTTCCAAAGCAATAGGAGCAATTAATTTAACTGTGAAAGATGCTGTATCTCCAGGCATAACCATTTCTGTTCCAACTGGTAAAGTTACGTCTCCTGTAATATCAGATGTTCCAATATATAACTGTGGTTTGTATCCTGTGAAAAATGGAGTATGTCTTCCACCTTCATCCTTGGACAAAACGTAAACCTCAGCTTCAAATTCTGTATGAGGGTTAATTGAACCTGGTTTGCAGATAACTTGTCCTCTTTCTATATCTTCTTTCTTCAAACCTCTTAACAAAATTCCAACGTTATCTCCGGCATTTCCTTGATCAAGTGATTTTTGGAACATTTCAACGGAAACAACAACTGTTTTTGCTGTTGGTCTAATACCAACAATTTCAACATCATCATTTGGTTTGATAACTCCTCTTGAAATTCTTCCTGTTGCAACTGTTCCTCTTCCTTCAATTGAGAATACATCTTCAATTGCCATAGAGAATGGTTTATCCAATTCTCTTGCAGGTTCTGGGATATAGTTATCAACTGCATCCATCAATTCAACAATTGGTTTGCATGCAGCATCATCTATTGAAGTAGCTTCTAGCGCTTTTGTTGCAGAACCTCTAATGATTGGTGTTTCGTCTCCTGGGTATCCGTTTTTCTTTAATAATTCTCTAATTTCTGATTCAACCAATTCCAAAATCTCTGGGTCGTCAACCATATCGCATTTGTTCATAAATACAACCAAGCTTGGCAAACCAACTTGTCTGGCCAACAAAATGTGCTCTTTTGTTTGAGGCATAGGTCCGTCTGGTGCAGAAACTACCAAAACTCCACCGTCCATTTGAGCGGCTCCCGTAATCATGTTTTTAATGTAGTCAGCGTGTCCTGGGCAATCAATCCATGCATAGTGCCTTTTTGCTGTTTCAAACTCCAAGTGAGTAATAGAAATCGTCACGCCTCTTGCTTTTTCCTCAGGCGAAGCGTCAATTTGATCAACGTTTTTATCTGAAGACTTAAAACCGCGCAATTTTGCGACTTTCATAACTGCGGCGGACAATGTGGTTTTTCCATGATCAACGTGACCAATAGAACCAATATTTACGTGAGGCTTAGACCTCTCAAATTTTTCTGTTGCCATTCTATTTTTTTGCTTGGCGCCATAACCTGGCACAAAAGCTTTAATTACTTTTTATTATTTTAATATTTTTTTACGATAATACTATCTTATTATATTTATTTTTATAAGTCAAGTGTTTACGCCTTGATTTATTTAATAATTCGATTATACTACAAATTAATCTAGCAATCAAGCCAGATGACAGCCCTCTGACAATCTTTTAAGAAAGGACCAAGCCGTGATAGTAATCAAAAAATTCCCAAACCACCAATCCATGGATCGTTCTATCAGCCAACGAAAACGGCGAGGATGGACAATTGTGAATGCTCACAGTGCCGGTCAAACCGACCTCGATAATACTAACGAGGCAACTTTCTGGAAAGCCGACAAACCGAAAAGGAGCAAGCCATGAAAAAGTGGAAATGTACCAACCGACATGAACGATGTCTAAACATGGGTAGCAATACCGGACGCGAATGTAATGGACCTCCGTGCAGTTATCGCCGAACACGGAAACCGAAAAGGAGCAAGCCATGAATGACAAACAAAAATGGGCGTTGATGAAGTGGGGTACGGTTGCTTTTCTTCTCGCTGTAGGAACAGCCTTAATGTGCTTCACTAGTTACGGCTTAATCGCCATGTATATAGCATTCGCCGCCGGTTGCTTGGCCGCCAGCCACTGGAAACCTCATGCATGTTCAAACGAAAGGAGTAAACCGTGAAACTGGATCTTGAATTTGATGATGTGAAGCCTGAATTTCATGAGAGAGTAATCGCACTCATGAAAACAGTAGATGATCCCAGGGTTGGCAATCTGAAAATTCCAATCGAAATGTTTAAAGATGGTGTGCAGGAAGCAATCATCGCCACAATCATCGCTGGCGGGTCAGCACGCTATTATTTCTCCGAGCCGAGAGCATGCTACGTTTTCGTATCTCTAGGAGAACGAACTCGGGAAATTCCCGAACCGCATAAACCACGCCTGCGTAGCAGGCACACGCTCGGTGGCGATGTAATCTATGGAAGGAGCAAACCGTGAGAAGGAAGAATCTTAAGCGTGCTACAAGCAAACAACCAAGAAAGCGACGCGCCAATTCGCTTGTGCATCTGTTAGTGCGAACCCTAAGGGAGCTCGACAAAGCTGTTTAGCACATATTCATGCGCCAGAGTCTGAATCTTCAGACCGCGGTGCTTTTTTTTGCAAAAAATAAACTAATTACGCCAAAACAACAAAAACCAACCATAATAACTAACCATATACAAACATTACTAATACGTACTTTTTTGCCACGTGGCAAAAAAGTACGTGTATTTCGCTCACTAGGAATTTATTCCGAATTTAAATTTGATGCCGTCTTGACCCTCAATAAAATCCAAAAGGCCAAACCTGACATACTTTTTAATTTTGAAAAAGTTTGTTAATGCGTCAATTTCGTTTTTGCAATCATAGGGATATAAAAATATACTTTCTTGCAGTTCATAAAATCCTCCGGTTTTTAGCCTATAGACAAGCGCTTTCCTACCTTTCTCGCATTCTCGGGGTATATCAAAAGCCACCATACGCCATTTGCCATCCCATTTTTCTTTTTTATTGCCCAGCCGTCTAAATTTATAATTTATTGCCCGCAAAATTCCCTTTTCAGTCAAAGAAACCAAAACCGTTCCCGCATAGTCCTTCTTTTTCTGTATTAACTTCTGCCTATTTAAGTCCACCACAGCCGAGGCCAACCGCCTAGATGTTAAATATTTGCCCGTATAATCATGAATATCTTTTATAATATCGTTCAAAATAAAAAATCTGGCATCGCCCCGTCCGCCAATGTGAGCCTCCTCGGTTTGATAATATATACTCCACAATATTTCCTCTAAAATTTCCCTCATTCTTTTTATATATTATGATTATATTTTTCCATTATATCATATTTTTACTAACACGTACTTTTTTGCCACGTGGCCAAAAAGTACGTGTATTGCTCTTATTACTAATGACGAAGCTTTTTTGCAACAAAAACTCCGCATTTGAAGCGGAGTTTTTTAAATAGTATTTATTACCTTATTTCCTCTTACCGTCAATGATTTCTTGGGCTATGTTACTTGGGACGGCTTCGTAGCTGTTAAATTCCATTGTAAAGCTGGCTCTTCCTTCTGTAAGTGACCTTATAGATGTTGCGTAGCCGAATGTTTCCGACAGCGGTACCATTGCGTCTATAACTTTCATTCCTGCTCTCTCTGAAGTTTCCTTAATTTGTCCGCGTCTTGAACTTATGTCAGAAATAACTTGTCCAAAGAAATCTTCCGGAGTTACAACTTCCACTTTCATAATAGGTTCTAGAATAACCGGTTTAGCTGCTTTGGCGGCTTTTTGAAAAGCCATAGAACCGGCAATTTTAAAGGCAAATTCTGAAGAGTCAACTTCGTGGAAAGATCCATCGTACAAAGTAACTTCCACATCCACCAGCGGATATCCGGCGACAACTCCTTTGTCCATAGCTTCTACAACTCCTTTTTCAACCGGTTTAATAAATTCTTTTGGAATAGAACCTCCTTTAATTTCATCTATAAACTCAAATCCTGCTCCTCTCTCTTTTGGTTTTACTCTTAACAAAACGTGTCCATATTGTCCTTTACCTCCAGATTGTCTGGCATATTTTTCTTCTCCATCTCCTTCTCCGGTAATTGTTTCTTTATAAGCAACCTGAGGTCTGCCATAATTTGCTTCAACGTGGAATTCTCTGCGCAATCTGTCGGCAATAATGTCCAAGTGTAATTCTCCCATTCCGGAAATAATTGTTTCTCCGGTTTCTTGATCTTCTTTAATTCTGAAAGTTGGGTCTTCTTCTGTAAGCTTTCTAATAGACATAATAAGCTTCTCCTGATCAACTTTTGTCTTAGGCTCAACCCTAATTCCAATAACCGGTTCTGGAAACACAATTTTTTCCAAAATAACAGGATGGTCTTTGTCGCACAATGTGTGACCGGTACTGGTTGCTTTCAAACCAACAGTTGCTCCAATTTCTCCTGAATATATAACATCCAATTCTGCTCTTTCATCGGCGTGCATTCTTAAAATTCTGGAAATTCTTTCCTGCTCTCCTGTATTTGCATTTAAAACATAAGAACCTTTTCTCAAAACTCCCGAATACACTCTAAAATATGTTAAAGTTCCTACAAATGGGTCTGTAGCAATTTTGAAAACCAAAGCCGCAAATGGCTCGTCGTCAGATGCTTTTTTCTCTATTGGGCCACCTGTTTTAGGGTCAATTCCCTTTTGTGGCAATATATCTAGCGGACTAGGCAAATATTCAACTACTGCGTCCAAAATCATCTGAGCACCTTTATTTTTTAAAGCAGACCCGCAAAAAACCGGAATTAATTTATAATTTAAAACTGATTTTCTCAAAACCGCCTTTAATTCTTCAACTGTAATTTCTTTACCTTCCAAAAACTTTTCTGTTAAAGCGTTGTCCTCTCCGGCAACTCTTTCCACCATTTTTTTATGCCAAACCATTGCTTCCTCTTTCCATTCTTCAGGAATATCTTTTTCAACAACTGTAACTCCTTTTTCTCCCTCAAAATACATAGCCTTCATTTTTACTAAATCAACAACTCCGGATAACTTTTCTTCCAACCCCATTGGGATGGCCACTGCCACTGCATTTGGAGTTAACTTATTCAAAATTGATTGAAAGCTTTTCTCAAAACTGGCTCCCATTCTATCTAATTTGTTTACAAAACAAATTCTAGGAACTGAATATTTGTCAGCCTGTCTCCAAACTGTTTCAGATTGAGGTTCAACACCTGCTACGCCGTCAAACACCACCACAGCTCCGTCTAGCACTCTAAGCGACCTCTGTACCTCAGCTGTAAAGTCAATGTGACCAGGAGTATCTATAAGGTTCATTTGGTGCCCTTTCCAATACATTGTTGTAGCAGCAGAAGTAATAGTAATTCCGCGTTCTCTCTCTTGAATCATCCAGTCCATAGTAGTTTCTCCCTCGTGTACTTCACCTATTTTATGAGTAGTTCCGGTATAAAATAAAAGCCGCTCGGAAAAAGTAGTTTTTCCTGCGTCTATATGGGCAATAATCCCAATGTTTCTAAGTGTTTCTAATGGATGTTGTCTATCTGACATATTTTTTATTTTATAAGCGAGGCGATAAGTTTTCAGCGTATTTCTGAGACACGAAGTGCCAGACCTAGTGAGTTTTCCCGCGAAGCGGGACAACGAACGTTAGCTGGAAATTTATTGCCGA
The DNA here is from genome assembly GCA_026395215.1 of Candidatus Staskawiczbacteria bacterium. Taxonomy (GTDB): domain Bacteria; phylum Patescibacteriota; class Minisyncoccia; order Minisyncoccales; family Staskawiczbacteraceae; genus XYD1-FULL-39-28. The sequence continues at coordinate 13,817 of JAPLZC010000009.1, read as the reverse complement.
GCGTAATTTATCTTGCAAAGTGAGCGAAGGCTTTGTTGGCTTCGGCCATTCTGTTGACGTCGGCTTTTCTTTTCATTGCAAAGCCTTGATTATTTGAAACTTCAATTAATTCTTGAGCTAATTTTTCAGCCATTGGTTTTCCTTTTCCTTTTCTGGCGCCCTCCAAAATCCATCTTGTTGCCAAAGCCAATTTTCTTTCTCCCCTTACTTCCATAGGAACCTGATAAGTTGCGCCTCCAACTCTTTTTGGTTTTACTTCCAAAAGTGGAGCGGCATTTTCAAGAGCCAATTTAAAAATTTCCAAAGGCTCTTTTTTGGTTTGTTCTTTTATTATATTAAAAGCTCCATAAACAATTTTCTGGGCAAGGGTTTTCTTTCCGCCAAGCATTACCTTGTTTATAAATTGAGCTACAACTACGTCGTTGTAAATTTGATCTGGCGCAATTTTGTGTTTTTTATATGCACGTCTCATAATATTTTACTTAGGTTTTTTTGCTCCGTATTTAGATCTTTCTTGTTTTCTATTTTCAACTCCGGCTGTATCCAATACTCCTCTAACAATGTGATATCTTACTCCTGGTAAGTCTTTAACTCTTCCTCCTCTTATCAAAACAATTGAGTGCTCCTGCAAATTGTGTCCTTCTCCAGGAATATATGCTGTAACTTCCATTCCATTGGACAATTTGACTCTGGCAACTTTTCTCAAAGCTGAGTTTGGTTTTTTTGGTGTTTGGGTAAAGACTTTTATGCACACTCCTCTTTTAAATGGAGAATGATAATTTGAAGGCCTGTTTTTTAAAACGTTAAAACCAAAATCCAAAGCAACTGTTTTTTTGTGCTTTTTGATTGGCTTCCTATTTTTTTTGATTAATTGATGAATAGTTGGACACATAAAATATAAAATTAAAAGCGCTTAGCGCTCATGTATTACCAAGTGTAGCAAATAATATTTGTTATGTCAATAATTTGCCGGTAATTAAATTAAAAATAACACTGATTATAGCAAACCATAACGTTCCGCCAAATAAAATTAAAAGCACTAATATGACAACTCCGTATTGCCTAAAAAGGTTTTTCACGCTTTCCCAACCAGCCGGCAACAGACTGAATAAAATCCACGAACCGTCAAGCGGAGGAACAGGTATTAAATTAAAAACTGCCAACCATATATTAATAGAAACTATAAAAGTCAACGCTATTAGAACACCAGGATTAGCCAGAATAAAATCTTGCGGAATAAATCTCAATATCAAACCGAAAAATATTGCCAGCAAAAAATTTGAGGCCGGTCCTGCAATTGAAACTTTTATTTCACCATATTTTTTATCGGTAAAATTATAAGGGTTTACCGGAACCGGTTTTGCCCAACCAAATAAAAATGGGCTTCCAGACAAAAATAAAAGCACTGGCAAAATAATAGAACCAAACATGTCCAGATGTTTTAAGGGATTTAAGGTAAGTCTGCCTTCGTATTTTGCCGTAGGATCACCCAATGAATAAGCAACCCACCCATGGGCCAGTTCGTGAATTATCACCGAAAAAAGCAAAACAACCAAAGAAAAAATTGTAATAGCCAATGATGAAATCATATTTTTTATATTATACCAGTATTATCAAAGTATTGCAAAAGATAAAAGAATATGATAAACTAAATTAATTAACGAGCAAGGCATTCCTTCGCTTTATAAAAGCTCAGGATGAATTTAATCGCGTTGCTCATAAATTCACATGGCAGAAAAAATTTGTACGGTTTGCAAGAAACATTCTTCAATGAACACGGTTCTTGTTAAATTAAGAGGAAAATACAATCCAACAACTAAAAAAAGAAAGTACCCAAATTTGCAGTGGACTAGATTAGCATCCGGCAAAAGAGTTTTGGCTTGCGCCAAGTGTATCAAGAGAGCAGCTAAGATTTAATAATAATTTAAAAACGCCCTTTTGCGGGGCGTTTTTTGTTTTTATAGTGAGAATATCCTTTTCCACCAAGGTTTCTTAACATTTTGTGTTGAATCTGGCAATGACTTTTCTGCCGATTGTGCACCGGTCACCAATAGGTCAGTATTATTATCTAAATTCAACAAATCTTTTTCTGGCTCAACTTCCGGCAAAATATCTTCAGCGCCAGCATTCACAGGTTTTGGCTCGTCAATAAATAAGGCGTCTGTCTTGCCGGCTTTAGAATCAAAAATAATATCCGCATCCATGCTTGATTTATTTTTCTTTTTTGGGCGTTCAGCACGAACTCCTCTCACCTGCTCTTTCTTTGACAGTTTTTTTACTTTCTTATTTTTTGCCGGCGCTTTTTTTATTTTCTTTGCCATATTTAAATTTTAAAATTTTATTTCATATTTATTTTATAATAATTAAAAAAAAATAACAAGATCCCTGCCAATATAGTGGTACTAAAAAAACATTCTGTTAAGAATGTTTTTTTAGTGCTCTGACTTCCATATAGAATTCTATTAAAATTTAGGTGGGTATCCTCACGTTAGGACCAAGGTCGTAACGAATAATTGGATTCCCTAATGAAAGTTTGTATAGAATTTATTGTGAATATCAGAGCTATCTTAATTATAACCACACAATCACCCACGTCAAGCCCATACTATGGTTTTTGATTAAATCTTTGCGAGAGAGGAACAAAAGTCCTCGCATTATAATCATTCCAAACAATCGGCGTTCTCTCTGGCAAAGCAGCTACAAAGAATTCAGCTGGAATAACACCAGGATTTCCATTATTATATTCATATTTATGTAAATCTTCTTCAGAAAGTTCAAAAACCACAACTACCCCCTCCTTCTGACTCTCCACTCGAGTGTTATACAAAGCACGGTCTCCTTTTTCGTTCTTTTCATTCATATCTCGTACGACACAGGCGGTACTTTCAATATGATTCCTATTACCAGTAAGATTATATTTCAGTCCCTTTTGACGAATTTCCTCTGCTATGGCAGCGGTAAATGTATGGTGCAAAAGACGCACATATCCTGCTGGTATTTCAGGAAGATTTTCATAAGCGTTACGCCAAAACTTTTCGACGTATTCTACAACAACTTTACTATTCGCTAGATCGTACTCATAACGGCCAGCAGCTGCAATAGCTGCTTTGGTTGCTTCAGCAAAAATTTCTTCGTCTTCTGGCGTAACTGATAAAAAACCCTCTGCTTTTTTATAAACATAAGTAGGTTCTTCTATTGACTCCGGATTTATTGGCTCTTTTTTGCCGTCTTCAACACTCATAATACTAACAAAAAATTATAATCCTAAAACGTTAACAAGTTGTTTTATTAGGGAAACTACTACTGGAGGTGGCATTAGGCTGTTAGACAAAGTTCCTGTGTCATCTTTAACCTCCCAAGCTTTTTCAATTGTCTCAACCTTTCCATCTTTACCTAATTGATAAACATATTCTGGAGTAATTTCATAATCATCGGCAAGGTCTTTTGTTTGGCCAACTGGAATTGTGTTTCTTAGCAAAACTTTTGGAATACCCTGTAACTTATATGCTTCTTTAACTAACATTTCATCTTTTTCTAGTCTTGCTCTAATTGGCTCAATTCCCTGTTCATCTCCTTCTTTTGTAACCATTCTTGCACCAGCACAACTTGAATTATCGCAAATTAAGTGAAATTTTTTCTCAGCTGAATCATATTCAACATTTTTTGTTGCCAAAAGTTTTAAATTTCTAGATGTTTGGCACAGAGGACAAATAACTCTGTATTTTACTCTTTCATCTATAACAGTTGTTGGGACATCTATTAAAACAAATACGTCCGAGTCATCTCTGTACCCAATAAGATCTCTAAAAAACAAAGAGTAAGAAACTTGGTCTATGTCTCTTGGAAATCCGTCTATGAAAATAGTTTTCTTGCCCAGTTTTGAAATTTCTTTTTTTGCTAAAGCCAAAACCAATTCTGTAGGCAAAAGAGTTTTTGTAGATCTATTATCCCAAGATTTCATTATATCTTCTAACGGCATAAATCCTCTGTAATTTTTTTCCAAGAAAGCAACCATTTCCTTTCTCTTTTCTGGGTCACCAATAATTTCATCCATGGATCTTACCATATCTCCAATAGAAAAGTGTGCAATTGCATTTTTATCAACAACCTCAGCCAACATTTTTGCGTAAGTTCCTTTTCCAGAAGACTTCTTGCCCATCAAATAAGCAATAAAAGTATTACTTTTAAAATATTCCCTAAGTTTTTTAATTTCTGGACCAGCCTTATACTCAAAATATTCCTGACGGCTTTTTGCGTCAGACAAATCAAACTTTTTGTACTCATCGCTTTTTGTTTTAAAAAGCGGAAAATCTAAATCTTTCATCTAATTTTTTATTAAATTAATATTATTTCCATCTGAAACAAAATCAACGTCTCCGTTGATGTCTGTTCTTAACACCTTTATACCAAATTTTTCTAATCTTTGCAAAGTTTCCGGTGTTGGATGTCCATAAGAATTCTTACCAACTTCAATTACTGCAAATTTTGGCTTAACATTTTGCAAAAATAAATCAGAAGTTGAATATTTAGAACCGTGATGCGCAACTTTTAAAACATCTGATAAGATATTCTCGCCAGAATTCACAAGTTGCTTTTCTGCTACAGAACTTATGTCCCCAACAAAAAGAAACGAATTATTTCCATAAATTAATTTTGCCACCACACAAGAGTCGTTTGATGTATTTTTTATTTTCTGCCCTTCAAGATTTTCAAACGGAAATAATATATCAATCAGAACGCCTCCGGCTTTTATTTCTTTGCCGGCACTTGTTGCTACAACTTTTGTAGGTCTAAAATTGCTTAACTTGGCCAAAAATGAATTTTGAGGGGCCTGAGCTTTTTCTAACAAGAATGCCAATTCCTTATTTTCTGCATCATTTTTAACAATTCCAGTCCACAAAAAATTTTCTACCTTATATCTTTGCAGAACATTTAAAATGCCCTGCATGTGGTCACTCTCGGGATGAGTAAGAATTACCAAATCTATAGATTTGTCCCAAAAAGGCATAACATTTGACAACCTCTCCAAAACAGCCGAGCCCGGCCCGCCATCAATCAAAATCTGGTGGCCTTCCGGAGTTTGTATAAACGCCGAGTCACCCTGCCCTACATTCAAAAAGTCTACTTTCAAATACTTTGGCCCATTCAAAGCAAAAACTTCTCTCCACATAAAAAAATTCAGCGCTAATAGAAACGCCGAAATAAAGAAAAGATATTTCTTTTGCATATTTTTAACTTTTACTTTTTCATTCCTAAAATTTTGAACATTCCTGTTCCGCAAGTTGGGCAAGTTCCTTTCATTGCCGCTCTTTTTTTGCCGCCCTTTCCGTTCATTTCAACTTCTTTTGCATCTTTCATTTCCCTTTTTGCTTTACACTTTACGCAATAAGCTTCTGCCATAATGATTATAATACTAATCTACAAATCTTATGCTAATCTGCGAAAATACGAATTCGTAGATTAGAATTTCTGTAGATTAGAATTTTATTAGTATATTAGTATTATATTATCCTGCAATCCAGCCACCGTCAACAACCATTACTGAGCCTGTCATATATGAGGACTCGTCTGAGGCTAAAAATAACACTGCGTTGGCAATTTCTTCTGCGGTGCCCCATCTCTTCATGGGAACGCCTCCAACCATTGCTTGTTTATCCTCTGCCTTCATTTCCATAGTGTGAGTGCCCGGTGTATCAATTGCTCCAGGATCAACAACATTTACCCTAATTCCCAAGCCCGCTAATTCTACAGCCATAACTTTTGACATCATTACCATCCCACCTTTGGAAGCGCAATAATGAGAAAGTCCTGGGAAACCTTTTATTGCAGCAATAGAAGCAATATTTATTATTGAACCCGATTTCTGTTTTACCATTTCTTTGGCACATGCTTGAGCCATCATGAAAGACCCCTTCAAATTTACATCAATTACTTTTGCAAAATTTGCCTCTGACATTTGTAAAAATGGCTCAGAAGGATAAATACCTGCATTATTTACCAAAATATCTATTTTAGTAAATTTTTTTAATGTTTCAGCAACCACGCTATCAATATCCGCCTTTTTACTTATATCGCATTTTACAACAATCGCCTCCCCGCGCATTTTTTTAATTTCATCAGCAACCAGCTGGCATCCTGCCACATCAATGTCGCACAATACAACCTTCGCCCCCGCGCCCGCCAATTTTAAAGAGTCTGCCCTCCCCATCCCCTTAGCAGCCCCAGTGACAACCGCCACTTTCCCCTTTAAATCACAAAACTTAGGCAAACTTTTATTCATTCCAAACATATTTTTATTAAAAATTTAATTATATATTCTTATTATACCTTATTTCTTTTTTACAACAAAATTTTTCCTTTCCAGTCCAATGAATATAATACAACCTACAAGAAATAAATAGATAGGAAAAGCATAAGATGAAAAATTCCACGCAGTTATTGTCGCCAAACTTGTAAGTGCGCTAAAAGCTCCGGCGATATAGGTTAAAGAACTTTCAGTTTCAGGATACACCCACGCCTTTTTAATGGTCGGCACCGATGCAAAAATATCTCCGATAAGAGCAAAAATTATAGCCAAAACCGGATCTTTTGTAATACCCCACGATACTAAAGCAACAAGTGAAAAAAATCCGCACCAATAATCAAACGATTCCAATTTCCAATAAGCACGTTTAACAAATAGTGAAACAAAAAATATTGATACAGGTATAATCCCCGAAAAAAATACCGGTAAAGCCGACCAACCCACTCCGCTTACAAGAGCCGCCGAGCCTGCAATCATTGGGCCCATGCCCCAAAGCAGCCAACTGACCTTATTTGGTTTAACATGCCCGCCAATTACCCCAAAAAGATACGGCAATGTCCCGATAATATTTATAGTAACCCCCAATATAACTAATAATTCCCTATAATTAAAAATCATATTTTACTTTTTCTTCTTGCCAAACAAATTGCGATTAGAATTATGTTTGCAACTTCGGTTACAACTAAATATGTGAGTGTTAATAAATTATATTCATAAAGTGATAAAATAATAAGTAGTCCGGCGATGGTATATATCACCCAAGAAGCCACATTTTCTGAATAAGGCTCATAAAATGATTTTCTAAAACTCGGGACATATGCAATAAAATCTATAAGTGTAACCATAAACACGGCCAACAAAGGATTATGCAACTGAAAATATACCACAATAGCCAGCAAGGCGAAAATAAGAGTTACTGTGTCAAATTTTGTAATATTTTTTGATCCATATTTAAAACAAGCCAAAAAAGTAATACACACAATCGAAAACCCAACTGCCAAACTGAGTGATCCCCAACCTCCATTCCCCTTTATCACCCCCAGCAACCCAATCCCATAAGTTATAGTCCAAATAAGCCAAGAGTAAATATGAGGCCTTGTCTTCCCCCTAAAAATCCCCACAAAATACGGCACATTCCCGCCCAAAATCAAAATCACCCCCGCAACCGAAAATATTAATTTTATATCCATATATTCCATTCTACCAAAAAATCGCCCATTAGGCGACTTTTTGATTTGCTAAATTAAATTGCTTTTATTTTTTCGATATATTCATCTTTTATTTTTTGACAAAAATCAACATTTGCCCTGACCCTCTCAATTAGGGGTATTTTATTATTTTCTTCTTTTAACACAAAATTTTGATATCGCAATTTGCATGAGCAATTATCAATTTTTTTTATATTTTCTAAAAATGCCGCTATCTTATAATCAACGACAAGATTATTCAAGGCGTTTTTTATAACACATGTACACTTATCACAAGTAACAAAATTATGATTAGAGAATAAAAGTAATTCTGGCTGCGGATAAGTCGTTAACCCACCGATATTCCAGTTATAACCGTTAAAATAAAAAGAACTCTTAGTGCCCAAAGAATTTTCGCTTATAATTTTGACCAATTCTACTACTGTGCGTGGCTCCAATAAATTATATCTACCACTTGTAAATAATAAATGATTTATAGTGTAAGGTTGAAGATTTGGCAACATTAAGTAGATAGAAGTATTTTTTTTACTTAGGTACGATACTGATGCTCTGACATCTTCAACAATTTCCCTCTGTGTCATTGAATAAAAACCGCAAAATAAAAACGCTCCAGTCCGTAACCCTAAAGAATGAGCAATTTTAACCGCACGCTCAAAATCTGCTAGATCCATTCCTTTGTTATAAATTACATTTCGAGTGATTTCATTAACCGATTCAAAGCCGAATATTAAAGTTAAATTTAAATCTTTTATTATCTCCTTTTTGTTTTCAAACTCTTGATATATTCCCAAAAAATCCGCGACCTTCGTCTCTAAAAGTACCTGCATATTTATCTTCTTTTGTCTGGCGTAATTATAGAATAAATTTATTATCTTCCATCTATATTCTGAGGGTATCTCGGGATTAGCCAAAAACGAGCCCTCGCCACACAACTCAAAAGTTACTAATGGCCTTTTTGGAAACTTTTTATATAAATTTTTAAATACCTTATGATTCTGTTTTTTTGTAATTAAATTATCAAAATTATTGATAATATATTCTGCTTGGACAAGCAATGATTCATAAACTACTTTTTTCTCTTGAGTGCTGTGGACTATATTAGAATATAAACATGGCGTGCAGAATCCTTGCATATACTTACTGCAAGGGAACGAAGAAAAAATAAAAACAGGGTGTTTACCATTATACCCGTCGACATAAAAATAAAACGGCTCTACGGCAGAGCGCTTTAACGGTTTTTTCAATAACCTAGCCTTAACTCTTAAAAACAAACTCAAAAGTTTGCTCTTTTCACTGATACTTTGTACTTTCTTAGAACTTTTCATAATATCTCAAATATATATAATAACGATGCAATGGCTGAGTATAATCGAAACTCAGCTTGTTTGAAAACAACCGACTGTCGTGAAAAAAGAACTTTTTTAGTAATCTCTCTTCCATGATGGGCCGGCAGGCAATGCATTATTTTTATGTTCTTTGAAACACTTTTCAGGAAAGAATCGTTGATCTGTAAGTTGCCAACATTTTTTTCTAAAAAATTAGGACTATTCTCCCACCATTCATCAACGTAAAGAATATCCGAGTTTTTGAGGGCACTAACTTTATCTGATGTAAAACTAAACTTGCCGTGATAAATTTTTTGTAAATTGCTAATCGTTTTAAAAAAGTCGCTATTTTTTGGTAAATATTCATCATATGGCAACAGAAATACTGTTTCCATCCCCATTATGACCGCTCCATAAGCAAAAGATTCCATAATTGCACTACCATCAGAAGGTCCGACGAAACAAACTTTTACATTTTTAAGATCTCCCAGAACATATTTAATCGTCGCTAAATCGGTGATGGTTTGGGTCGGGTGATCTTTGCAACAAAAACCATCTATGATTGGATGTTTGGAAATTTTTAATAAAGTATTAAAATACTTTTGTGAGTAATCCCTAATAACCAAAGCATCTGACCAAGAGTCGACACACTTCAGAATATCTACATAATCCTCTCGTTCCGTATTATCAAATTCTCTTAAAAAATTAGGAAGCTGAACATAATTGGCTATGCCTCCCAACATTTGAACTGCCAATTCGAAGGAAATTTTCGTTCTCAAAGAATTTTCAGCAAAAACAAGGGCAATTTTTTTGCCCTCAAGCAACTTTTCAGGTTTATTTTGCTTAAAATAAATTGTTTTATCAATTAATAAGGAAAGCTTCTCTTGGTTCAAATCCTTGATACTTAATAAATTTTGTCTCATATATAAAATCTTCTCTACTCCGTAAAAACTCTCTCTAAGAAGAGAGAGAGTTTTTACGGAAATCGATTATATTCCAACTAGCTCAAAATATCATTGATCATCAACGATATTTCTAATGCATCCTCTATACACGCACTTGGCGAATGAGCTTCGGTAAATTCTCCCGCAAGTTGGTAATCTCCAACAAGATTAGTACCAAATTCAACATATCGTGCAAGTGATGTCATACCCCAATTCCACTTCCCCGCTGGATAAATTTTTTCTGCCTTTACTCCAAGATTTCTATATTCTTTACGAACTGCGATTACTTCCTTTGCCTTTTCAGAAGAATAAGTGGTAGCAATAATTTCTTCGGTTTTTTCATCAAAAACAACCAATCCACCGATTTCTTTGTCTTCTTTTGCAAACTTTTGCAACAAATCTTGTACTTCTTTTTTAGCTACTTCTTCCATAATTTTAGTATTAATTAATTATTAATTATTTTTTTCCGACCTTTACCAAAAATTTCTTAATTTTTAGATTTGCTTAATAATACCCCCCCCAACAGTTCAAGTCAAGAGCACAACAAAAAAGTGAGGCCACTTGGTCTCACTTTTTTTCTAATACCTGCTCTTCGCAACAGTTGATTGCGACTTTAAAAGAATTAAATCTTTTTTTATAAAACATGTGCATCAGTTAATACGGTTTTAACCTCACTTAATTCTTTCTCAACCTTTTGCAATCTTTTATCTAAACCAGTAACCTGCTCTCTTGTCGCAAGCTTTTCTAGTTTTTCATCAACCTTGTTGAAACCATCTACAATCAATTTTGTCTGAGCCCCAAAGCTGGTGTTCATCATCGCAGCTAATTCATCGATGGTTATGTTTTTTATTAATTTATCTTTTGCCATAAGTTTATAATTTTTTGGAATCTATAACTCCATTATATTCTTCCCAGAATCCGTGTCAAATTTTACTCTTTGCAGCAGTTTATAACGTATTGGACTACTTTTCCTAACTTGGACATAATGCCGGATTTGTCGGTATCTTTTTTATTTATTTGAGTGTCGTCTATTTTTTTGACATCGCCTAAATCTACTAATTTTAGGTTTATTCCCCAGAATAGTGAATAAAGTTCGTAGGCTTTTTTGAACATATCTTCGGCATCTTGTTTTTTGCCTTGGCCTTGGGCTTTTGTGCCAACTTCCATTAAACGCATTGAAGCTGACAATAAATGTTTTGAAATGCACCAGCCTTCGCCTTCGGAATTCTTCACAATTTTTTGCATTAACTCTTTTCGCATTTCACGCGCTTTGCTTAATAAATCAAAATATCCAGGCTTGCCGGTTTTTCCTCCGGTAAAAAAGAAATGCTCTTCAATAGAAATTAAGTTCATTATGGCAATAGACAAATCTTCATCTGAAGATAAATCCAGCTCATTTTGCTTATTGGCCTGAACCTTTTTTATAAAATCTTCTACTTTGTTATTATTTATATCCATTTTAGTGTAATTAATAAATAAAATATTATGCTTACTATTATTGTAATTGCGACCGGCAAAACAACTTTTTGATATGGGAAAAAAGATTTCCCACCATTTTTTTTCTTTAAATAATTATGCAATAAATAACTTAACACAAAAGTAATTGTTCCTATAGCGCTTCCAAAAATTATTTTATCAATGCCCCAAATTTTATTTAATGGATGCCCCACTATATCAGCATAATAAAGCGGAACAAGTGTTAACAAATAGTAAGCTAAAAAAATAACAACTCCGTCGTATTTAAAACTCCACCCCTTTTTCCCCAACCAAATTATAGTCCAAACGCTCAAAGCAAATAATAAAGCTCCTATCCAAATTGAAGAGACAACATCATCTACGCCAAGCCACCTAGAAAATCCCAAGCCCGCTCCAACTGCTACAACACAAACCGGACAAATTGCTTTTGCAATTCCCGAAAGAGTAATCCCAAAAAATATTGCTAAGCCCAATAATTTATATTTCATTAATATTTCGAATTTTAAATTTCAAATTTACTTAATACCAGCTTGTGCATTTAAAAAATCTATTACATCAGGCTTTCCAATATAACACTTATTATTTCCGTCAAAAAGGAATGGCACTCCAACAGTGTCTGTTGTTATTTTGCAGATTTGCACCTTTTGGCCCAACAATGCCGCGTTAGATTTGTTGTGCCAAACCTCAGACTGCACAAAACTTACTTTGCCAGCTATATTATTTGCAGAAATAAAATCTTCCACGTCCTTACAGTGCGGACACTCTCTACCATAAAACAAAATAATACCCTTAGTATTTACATCAGTTGTAGGCGTAACATCTCCTCCTTGGCCAAAACCTCCGGTAAAATAAATAGCTCCCACCAAAGTGCCAAGAGCAACTACTATTATTCCTATTGTTATAAATATGCCCTTATCCATATTATTTATTAAATATATTTCTATTAAATCACAAAAAACCGACAAAATCAACCTGCTATTTAATCAAATCTAACTCTTTTAATATCTTTTTCAGGTTTAGACCATACATTTTACACACATCTCCAATTTTTAATTTATCAATTTCCATCGCAGCCATTGGGCAAGATAAACACGGCACACCGTTTTCTGCCAAAATTTTTGTCGCGCCTTTTTTCGCTATTATTTTAGCCAATGTAGTTTTTGATGTAATTTTTTTCATGTCTTTGTTTAATTATGTTTTACCACAAAAATAATTAAATAAAAACCCGCTGCAGCGGGTTTTCACTATTATTCTTTACAACCGCAACCGCATGGACAATCTGGTCCGCATTTGCACTCTTTACCACCTTTGCACCCGCAACCGCAGCTGCATTTTTCTCCACATTTACATTCTTTTGTCATATTTTTTTGTTTATTAATATTATTATATCCCGCCTTTTGGGCGAGGCTCGCCCTTTTCGGGGCGGCGACCTTTTATTTTATTATTGCTGGAAATGTTTTAAAAATATCCATTGCAATTATCTCCTCAAGAGAAGTTTTGCTAGAATCATATTCTATGTCGAATATATTTGGCATTCTAAATGTAACCTGCCCAATCAAATTGTTTTTTTTAAGCTCATCTATTATGAGACTAGCATGCCCCGAACATGGTATTTTTACAACTATAGATGTATTTGCACTGTAAACGCCACTGCTCAATATACTACCTGAATTTATATTAGCCAATGCCGGAAAAACTAAGGTGAACATTGCTACATTTATCAAAATCATTGTTAAATACAAAGTCGTAAGATACTTCCATTTACTTTTTAGTCCGGAAAAACATAAACATTTTGCCCTTTTTAAGTATATAAATGCCGAAAGGGTTGCAAGTAAAAAGGAAATTACCACTAAAAATGTAAAGAAGTATGGAATCACTAGAAATTCTTTCATTACAGACGTTGCAGCTACTGAACCAATTACCGAAAAAATAACAAACGCAATGCAAAAAGCGTGTGGGAATAAGCTGTACAATATACCTTTAAAAACACCTGTATCTTTTTTTACCAAAGGTTCACAGCAAGAATTTTGCTTTGTTTCCATATTTTTTATTTATTATATAACTTAGTTACTTTTAAAATTTCTTCAGTCATTTGTTTTTTCTTTCTCTCATTTTTAGAAGCCATAGCGTTTTTGAAACAAGAATTTAAATGATTCTCCATTAACATTTCATGTGCAGATCTTAAAAGCCCTATCACAGCCAAATTTTGCTGCATAATATTAATGCAGTACTCACCACTTTCTGTCATTTTAATAATCTTCAAAATTAAGCTTTGCGCCTTCTTAAACCCAATCAACGCCTTTTGTTTATTTTTATTTATCATTTGTTTATTGTTTATTGTAAATTGTAAATTGAAAATTGTCGCTACCTCCCCCCTAGGTACATCTTAGCAAAAATAAAAAACCCTGTCAAGGCCTTTTGGTAATGTACACAGACATATTGCACTTTTTAGGATAAACTGGGGGCATATGAAAACTATGCCCAAATCAACAAAGGAAGAGAAGTTCAGATGGATACAACCCATCTTGGACAAGGAAACAACAATCAAGGCTATGTCTCG
>JAPLZC010000012.1 GCA_026395215.1 Candidatus Staskawiczbacteria bacterium | reverse complement strand
TCTTTGGTTTTAATGCCTACGGGTGGAGGCAAGTCGTTGTGTTTTCAGTTGCCCGCTTTAATTTTGGAAGGCGTTGCAATTGTTATTTCTCCGCTTATTTCACTAATGAAGGACCAAGTAGATTCACTGACGGCAAATGGTGTTGCAGCAGATTTTATTAACAGTAGTCTTACTCCGGCAAAAATTGCCGAGGTAATGGATAAGGCCAGTGCTGGAAAACTAAAAATAATTTATATAGCACCCGAAAGACTTAGTGTGCCTGGGTTTGAAGATTTTTTGCACTCACTTTGTATTAACGTTATTGCTATTGATGAAGCACATTGTATTTCGCAATGGGGACATGACTTTAGACCGGACTATAGAAATTTAACAGTGTTGCGCGAGAACTTTCCTAAGATTCCAATTATTGCGCTAACAGCCACCGCCACCGAAGACGTTAGAGAAGACATTGTAAAACAACTTTCTCTAGAAAATCCTAAAATGTTTATTTCCAGTTTTAATAGACCAAATTTAAGTTATGAAGTTTTGCCAAAAAAAGAGTCTTTTGCTTCTATTGTTGACCTTGTTGAGGAACATAAAAATGCCAGTGTGATTATTTATTGTTTTTCGCGAAACGACACCGAAACAATGGTTGAAAAGTTAAACAGGCATGGTTTTAAGGCGCTTGCGTATCACGCGGGGTTAAATGCTAAAACCAGAAAAGAAAATCAGGAAAAATTTATTAAAGACCAAGTAAATATTATAGTTGCTACTATTGCTTTTGGTATGGGAATTGATAAACCCGATGTCCGGTTGGTTATTCACCATAGTTTGCCAAAATCTATTGAAGGATATTATCAGGAAACCGGGCGCGCGGGGAGAGACGGTTTGCCGGCCAGATGCGTTTTGTTTTTTTCGTATGCTGACAAATTTAAACAGGACTATTTTATAAACAATATACAAGATGACAATGAGCGAGAAAAGGCGCAAGAAAATTTAAGCCGAGTATTACATTATGGAGATTTGCATGGATGCAGACGCAAATTTTTGCTAAACTATTTTAATGAAGATTATCAAAAAGAAAACTGCGGAAATTGCGATAGGTGCGTAGAAAAAAAGCCTTCGCATAAAATTAGTTCTGGATTATCTTCTTTTATGGCCGGAGTAAAACTTAAATTGGCGCAACATGCCGATGCTGAAAACGATAATTATGACAAAATATTATTTGAGAAACTGAAAGTTTTAAGGGCCAGAGAAGCACTATGCTTGCATGTGCCACCTTACGTAGTGTTTGGAGATAAAGCCCTTATTCAAATGGCCAAAGATATGCCCGAAACTCCCGAAGCCTTCCTAGAAATTTACGGCGTAGCCGACCGCAAACTAGAACAATTTGGCAAACAATTTATGCAAGTAATCCGTGACCACGCCGAAAGTCTATAGTATAATTAACAAATATCTTATAAATTTTAAAATATCGTTACACTACGTAAACTTATGGCAAAAAATAAATATTATGCGTATTTAATTGGGAAGGATAAGGGAATTACAGATAACTGGCCGGAGTGTCAGGAGATTGTGGCGGGGAAGAACGGGGCGAAGTTTAAGAGCTTTGAGTCCCAGGCAGCAGCCGCCGCCTGGTTAAAAGCAGGGGCGGATTATGCTGTGAAAAGTGTGGCAGTTGAAGACGGAATCTATTTTGATTCGGGTACGGGAGCAGGTAATGGGGTAGAAATAAACGTTTCAGACAAAACTGGCAAAAAATTATTGCATAAGGTTTTACCAAAAGGAAAGCTAAATGAAAAGGGTCATCATTTTGTGTCCCTACGGGACATCTCCCGAAGGGAGACCGACGCGCCAACAAATAATTATGGGGAACTTTTGGCATGTAAATATGCTTTGCAGTTGGCCATAAAAGAAAATGTTAAAAAAGTTTTTGGGGACAGTAAGTTGGTTGTAGAATATTGGTCAAAAGGGCATATTAAATATGAGGTTGGAGAGGAAACTGTCAACTTGGCGCAGGAAGTTAAAATTTTGCGTAAAGAATTTGAGAAATTAGGAGGTAAAATAATTTTAATTTCTGGCGGAGCAAATCCAGCCGATCTCGGCTTCCACAAAGGATAAAATTGTGATAGTATTCAGGTGAAACGCTTTGGTGTTTCACCTTGTTTTTTTACAATCAAAACCAAACTGGGAGTTGATAATGGAAAGAATAAATCCGAACTTTATCACAAGCCTTCGTGTTATCTTTTTTGCTCCAATAGCTTGCCTTGCCTTAATGCATGGCTGTCTATGCACGGCTTTGATAGCGATGGTTCTTGGCGAATTCACAGACTTTTTTGACGGTTTTGTCGCCAGATACAAATTGCCAGACGGCACCAATCGCGTGTCTGACTTTGGGAAAATCTACGACCCTATGTGTGACTCCATTTTCCACATGGTAATCTGGATTACTTTGCTGTCATTGGGCTGGATTTCGCCATACTTTGTGATTATATTTTTCTCGCGCGACGCAATAGTTTCCAATATCAGAATTTTTCTAATTAGGCGCGGAATAGTGTTGGCTGCTAGGTGGAGTGGCAAAATAAAAGCAGGCACACAAGCGGTTGCTCAAATAGCTATTGTTATTTCACACCTTTCTGTTGCCGGTGGCGCGCTTGAAAATTTTCAGTTTTCAGCAGTTTTAGTGGCGGTGGGTGTCACGCTCTTTTCGCTTTGCGATTACGGCTGGGACGCCTACAGGAAATTCACCAAAACAGAATAATCAACTGTCTGACAGTTTGCCTATAGCCGACGATTCAATCGCCGGTTTTTTTATTATTTTTTACCCTTCGCGGGCCAGGCAAATTCCCCAAACTTGTTTGGCGCCGCCGGTTTTAAGGGTTTTGGCACACTCAGTCATTGTGGAACCGGTGGTGT
The DNA here is from genome assembly GCA_026395215.1 of Candidatus Staskawiczbacteria bacterium. Classification (GTDB taxonomy): domain Bacteria; phylum Patescibacteriota; class Minisyncoccia; order Minisyncoccales; family Staskawiczbacteraceae; genus XYD1-FULL-39-28. Next base: position 60,563 of record JAPLZC010000012.1, on the reverse strand, counting down.
AGACGTCATCAACTAGAAAGACTTTTTTCCCGGAAAGTTGTTCGACGTCCGACGTCGAACAACTTTTGATGGCGAAGGCGCCTTGGAGATTTTTCTCTCTTTCGGTTTTTGACAGGCCTTTTTGAGAATCGGTTTGTTTTATTTTTACAAGAACATTTAAAACAACTGGAACATTTAGAACTACAGACAATTCTTTTGCCAATTCTTCAGATTGATTGTACCCGCGGTCTTTTATTTTTTTACTATCCAAAGGTACGGGAACCAAAACACTGTTTTCCCAAATGTCATTTGTGTTTTTTCCTGAAATCACAAGATGTTCTACAATTATGCTGGCTAAAGTTTTTGCCAGGTCTTTTAAATACGGTTTGTATTTAAATTGATAAATTAAATTTCTTGTCAGTGTCTTCTCCTTGTAGGAAAGCGCAAAATAAAGTCCCGCCAATTCTTTTCTAGAGCAAATACTACATTTCCCCACGTGGCCTTCCAAAAGGCGCTTGGGCTGTCCATTTGCTTCGCATAGGCAATAACCAAATTCTGAAATATCCAAAAGCCCCCGGCAATCATCGCATAAATATGTGCCTTCTTTTTTACATCCTAAACAGAACTTTGGGAACAATAAATCTAATAAAAAGTCTTTTGACTTATCCACAGTGTTGTTTTATTTATTTTATTGTATAATAAAATAATCTATGAGTCCAAATCCTTTAGCCAATTTTGATATAAAAAAGCTTAATATTTTTGCTAACCCTGCAAAGATGTTTTTTCCAAAGAAAATGATTGGAATTGATATTGGCACCTCGTCTATTAAAGTGGTTGAGCTGTCCCGTTGGGGGCAAGGAAAAACACTTGAGAATTATGGCGAGATTAAATCAGTCTCACTTTATAAAGAGCCTTTTAGAAGTGTTGAAAAAGGCAGTTATATGCTTTCAAATTATTTTGCTTCCAGGGCAATAAGGGCAATTTTGGATGAAGCAAAAATAAAAACAAAAGCCGTTATATTTTCAATTCCAGATTTTTCAACTTTTTGCACATCTTTTGAATTACCTCCAATGAGTGCAAGTGAAATAAATGAAGCAGTTTATTATAATGCCGCTCAATATATACCTTTGCCAATAACCGAAACAACACTAGATTGGAAAATAATAGAGGGAACTCCGGGGGACAAACAATCTTCTCTGAAAATATTTTTAGTTGCTATACCAAACCAAGTTGTACAAGACTATCAAAAAGTTGCTCAGCTGGCCGGACTAGATCTTTATGCAGTAGAAGCTGAAGCTTTGGGATTGGCCAGGTCATTAGTTAAAGAAGATAATAAATGCGCGTGCTTAATAGACATTGGAGTTCAGAGCACAACAATAAATATTGTTGACAGAAAAAAACTGAGAAAAAGTTACAGCTTTGATTTTGCCGGCAGTCAGCTTACTTACTCAATATCCTCGGCGCTGGGCTTGGGCCACACTGAGGCAGAGGAATTGAAAAATAACGAAGGACTGACTTCATCAAAAGAAGAAATTTCTAAAACTCTATATTTGTTAATAGACCCGTTGGTTCTTGAAGTAAAAAAGGTTTTGTCAGATTTTTACCAGCAGGAGGGTAAAGAAGTGGATGTAGTTTATTTGACCGGTGGTACGTCAAGTCTTCCTGGTCTTAGGGAATATTTCCAGGAGGTTTTGAAAAAAAAGGTTGAAATTTCTAATTGCTTTTCTGAGCTTTTATATCCGCCAATTTTAGGACAAGCTTTAGAAAAGATGGCGCCAAGCTTTTCAGTCGCCATAGGAGTAGCACTTGGGGGATTAGAAACATAGTAGTATAATTAACTAAGACTATGAATTTTTCCGCAATTTTTCAAATAAGAACAAAAAAATTCTGGTGGATGGATGTCATTCTCTATTTTGTGATATCTTTATTGGTGGCAACCTTGGTTTGTTATGTAATTTTTTTGACTAAAAATAGTTTGCAGGAACAAGAAATAAATAATCAAATTAAGGCCTTACAGACAATGGGTACCGATCAGCAGAAGGAAAGGGAAAAAGAAGTTATTAATTACCAATCCAAAATAAGCAATTTTTCTGGTTTGTTAAAGAATCACGAATTTGCTTCAAACGTTTTTGTTTTTATGGAGGCTCAAACCTTGCCAAATGTCTGGTTTAAGCAATTCAGCTTGGATGCAAAAGGTAATGCAGTACAGTTGTCTGGTGAGTCTGATGATATGGGCGCTCTTTCAAGGCAAGTGTCTGTTTTTGAGAAAAATAAATATGTTAAAAGTATAGGCGCATTGAATTCCTCAATTGGAGAGCTGTCCAGAATCCAATTTAATATTAATCTTGTTCTAGATAAAAGTATTTTTAGTTATGACAATTGATAGACCAATCACTATTGCTTTAATCCTCTTTATTATCCTTTTGTTGATATTCTTTTTGGTGGCGCCAGAATATAATATTTTTGTAAAATTACGAAACGACCTTGCAGAAAAAACTGCCGAATACAACGCGCAATATGATTACTATGCGGCAATTGACAAGGTATATTTTGACCTGCAGGGCCAGAAAGAAGACTTAAAAAAAGTTGATGATGCTTTACCCCAAGACCCGGCCTTGGCTAAGCTTGTTTATTATCTGCAGGACACGGCAAAACAAAATGGATTAATGGTCAAAGATTTATATTTGTCTAAGACTTCCTCGGGCAGTCAGCAAAGTGGAACAGTCAATCAAGTTAGGGAAGTAGTTTTTTCAACAGATTTATTGGGAAGTTACGCTGCGCTTGAAAGCTTTTTGAAAGCGCTTGAAAAATCAGTACGTATTTTTGAGGTTACTTCAATTTCTTTCGGGTCGGGCCCTCAAAGCAAATCCACCGGGGCGCCACAAAGTTTCAGTTTGCAAATTAAAACTTTTTCTTATTAATTATGGCAGTAGTATTTATATCACCAAGACAACGGCAAAAAATGTTTTTTCTGGGAATTACAGCAATGTTTTTACTGTTATTGGTTGTTATTTCCCTTGGGGTTTTTATGTCTAAGCCCTCGGGAGGTTCTTTTGCAGTGGTTTTTAACAGACCCAAGGTTAATATAGATATGAGTGTTTTTAGTACAGACCAATTTAAAAATCTTTTGCCACTTCCGGAAATGCAGATACAATATAACTATACAGCCACAGACCAAAATAAAAAACAAAAATCTGGATTTATTATGTCCGTTTCCATAGATCAGGCTAAGGCAGATTTGGAAGCCATTGGACTAGTTGTAAATGATATCAAAGAGGCGGAAATTGGCAGAACAAACCCTTTTACGCCATATTATCAAAAACAATAACGCTAGTTCAAACAACAACTAAAAAATAAATAACCATCAACGAATAACGAATCTGTCACGAATATACGAATTAGTACATTCGCACAAAATTCGTAATTCGATGATGGAGCGAAGCGATTATGAAGTTATTACAGGAATTATTTGCGCAAGGAATTTTATCCGAGGAACGAGTGAATGAATTGAAGAAGCAGATGGAAAAAACCAGCAAGACTGAGGAGGATATTATTTTGGCAAGAAACATTGTTTCAGAAGATTTCCTTTTTAATTTAAAAAGCAAGGTTTCAGGTATACCGCTGAGAACGGTAAAAGCAGATCATCTGCCGGCCAGTGTTTTAGACATAATTCCCGAAGAAGCAGCCATTAATTATAAAATTGCGTCTATAGAAAAGGGTGTTGAAGGTAAACCCAACGTTGTTTTAGTTGGAATGGTTTATCCTGAAAATATAGAAGCTCAAAACGCTTTAAGATTTTTGGCAAACCAAGAAAATTTTGCCTATCAAATTTGTTTGATAACTCCCGGCAACTTATTGGACATTTTAAAACAGCGCAAAAATATAACAACCGAAACGGAAAAAGCTTTAAAATCCTTGGCAGATGAGAGTGGAAAAGCGATAAATAAAACGCAAAATGATTTGTTAAATGGATCAATAGCCGAGGATGCGCCCATAATAAAAATGGTTATGGTTATGCTAAGGTATGCTATTGAAGGTAATGCTTCTGATATACACATAGAACCGGGCAGAGAAAAATTAAATATTAGATTCCGCTTAAATGGAATTTTGCACTCAAGCCTGACGTTGCCGTTAAAAGTTCATTTGGCTGTTGTTGCCAGAATAAAAATTCTTTCCGGTCTAAAAATAGATGAAAACAGAATTCCGCAAGATGGCAGATTCTCTGTGAATATAAATAACAAAAACATTGATTTTAGGGTTTCAACATTCCCAACTCTTTATGGAGAAAAAGTTGAGTTAAGAGTTTTGGATTCTTCCACCGGCGTCAGATCTTTTGAGGAATTGGGATTAAGTGGAAGAAATCTGGAAGTTATTAAAACTGCCATAAAAAAACCATTCGGAATGATTTTATTCACCGGCCCTACCGGCTCGGGTAAAACAACAACTCAATATGCAATTTTGCGTATTTTAAACCAAGATTCTGTAAATATTGTTACGGTTGAAGATCCAATTGAATATTCTATTGATGGTATTAACCAATCTCAGGTAAGGCCGGAAATTGGATATACATTTGCTTCTGGTTTGCGTCAAATTTTGAGGCAAGACCCTAACATTATAATGGTTGGAGAAATTAGGGACGAAGAAACAGCCGGATTAGCCATTAACGCCGCCTTAACCGGGCATATTGTCTTGTCTACCTTGCACACAAATTCTTCTGTGGGTGTAATTCCAAGGTTGATAGATATGGGAGTAAGACCATTTTTAATTCCGTCTACTTTAAGAGTTGTTATCTCGCAGAGATTGGTTAGGACATTGTGTTCGCATTGCAAAATAAAGGCAAAACCTACAGAAAAAATAAAAAATTATATTTTAGAAAAGATTAAAAGTATGCCTTCATCGGTTAAAAATGCAATAAATATTCCCGAGCTGCTTTTTATCTATGAAGCAAAAGGTTGCGAGATTTGCGGATTTACGGGTTATGCGGGCAGAATAGGACTTTTCGAAGTTTTTTCTATGTCTGATGAGTTGGCGGAATTAATACAAAATAATCCGCTAGAGAGTTTAATTTTTAAAACTGCTCAGAAACAAGGGATGCTTACAATGGAACAGGAGGGGATACTAAAGATTTTAAACGGTCAAACTACTATTGAGGAGGTTGTAAGGGCCACCGAAGAAAAATAAAATTAATTGTTAGGTTTTAATATCTAACACCCAACACCAAATTATGGATTATTTACAATATTTGAAGAAACTTTTAGACATAGTGGTCCAACAAGAGGCTTCAGACTTGGATATTTCAGTTGGGCATGTGCCAAATATAAGAATTACAGGACAGCTTGTTCCTCTGAGTCAAGAAAAGGTGATTTTAGCGAAGGATTCCGAGGGTATAGCTTTTGCAATATTGTCGGAGATTCAGCGGAAAAAACTTTTAGAAGAGAAAGAAGTTGATTTTTCATATCAGTATGAGGATAAAGGCAGGTTCAGGGCCAATATTTTCTTTCAGAGAGGGTCAATTAGTTTGGCTCTGCGTTTTATTCCTTCAGATATAAGAACAATTGAAGATTTAAATCTTCCACCAATTTTACATGATTTTACTTCTCGTCCTCAAGGTCTTATTTTGGTGACAGGCGCTACCAGTCAGGGAAAATCTACCACTTTAGCGGCAATGATAGACGAAATAAATCATACAAGGGCTGTTCACGTAATTACCATTGAAGACCCAATTGAGTATACTTACCCCGTTGACAGGGCAATTATTGACCAGAGGGAAGTTGGAATAGACACTTTGAACTTTAACAATGCTTTGAGGTCCAGTTTGCGTCAAAATCCGGACGTAATTATGGTTGGTGAAATGAGAGATTTGGAAACAATTAGTACAACAATTACCGCGGCAGAAACAGGGCATTTGGTTTTTGCCACGTTGCACACAAATTCAGCCGCCCAGACAATTCATAGAATAGTTGACGTTTTTCCGGCAGAACAGCAGGCTCAAATAAGATTCCAGTTATCTAGTTCACTGTTAGGAATAGTTTCGCAAAGGTTGATTCCAAGAATTAAAGGAGGGTTTATACCTGTTTGTGAAATTATGATTTGCAATAATGCAATTTCTAATTTGATAAGAGAAAACAAAATACATGAGGTTCCGGCAGTTATTGAAACCTCCTCAAAAGAAGGTATGATTTCTGTTAACAGAGCAATGGTTGATTTGGTAAGAAAAAAAGAGGTATCTTTAAATAATGCCATTGATTTTTCTTCAGATCCTTCTGAAATAAGAAATTTGCTAAGATAATTTTTTAATGAAGTATATTTATCAGGCTCGAAGCAAAGAAGGCAAGGCCGAAACGGGCACAGTTGAGGCATCATCCAAGGAAGCAGCCGCCCTTCTTCTGCAAAAATATAATATTTTTGTTACTTCTATAAAGGAGCAGAACTCTTTTGTTTTCCGTACCGAAAATTTTAGTTTTTTAAATAAGGTTTCCAAAAAGGACCTGGCAATATTTTCAAGACAATTGTCGGTGATGGTGCAGTCGCGGGTGCCAATTACTCAAAGCTTGAAAAGTTTGGCGGTTCAGGGTAAAAATCCAGTTTTTAAAGATAAAATTTTGAAAATTTCTCAATTAGTTGAAGAGGGCAGTCCTTTGTCGGAGGCATTTGGCGCATTCCCGGACATATTTAGTATTTTTTACACCAGCCTTATAAAAACTGGTGAAGCTTCAGGAAAAATTTCTGAATCGCTCTCATATCTTTCAGAACATTTGGAAAGGGAATATGACATATCTAGCCAAATAAAACAGGCTATGATTTATCCTATTTTCGTTATTGCTGTTTTATTTGCGGTGATCCCAATGATTATAATGTTTGTAATGCCAAAGTTAGTTGATTTATTAAACCAAACCGTTGCAGAGCCTCCGGTATTTACAAGAATGATGATTGATTTTTATGGATTTTTGGCAAACTGGGGCTGGACAGTAATAGTTGGTATTTTCTTTTTGGCGGTATTTTTTTTCTATTATTTCAGAACCGATGAAGGCAGAAAAAAATGGGACGAGTTATCTTTAAAAATGCCGGTACTTGGAGGTTTTTTTAAAAAAACTTTTCTTATTAGGTTTGCCGAGAGCATATCAACTCTTATAGGAGCCGGTTTGTCTATTAATAATGCCTTAAAAATTACTGAAGATATGGTGGGGAATTATGTTTATAAAAAAATTCTTATTGAAATACAGGAAGGAGTTTCCCAGGGAGAAAGAATGAGTTCTGTTTTAATAAAGTATCCCGAATATGCTCCGCCTTTTGTGGTTCAAATGATACAGGTTGGAGAGGAAACTGGAACCTTAGATAAAAATTTAATGGAAATTGTTGTTTTTTATAATAAAGAAGTAAAGAGGGCGGTGGAAACATTTACAGCCCTTTTGGAACCCATATTAATAGTATTTTTAGGAGCAGTCGTGGCGCTTTTGGCGATCTCTGTTATAGAACCGCTCTACGGCGCCTTGGGCACCATATAAATTACTCTAATTATTCTAATTGCTCTAATTGACCTAATCAAATACCAATAACTAAATTTAGAAATTAGAAATTAATATTTATTTAGAATAATTAGTATAATTAGGTTAATTAGAATAATTTTATGCAAAAAGGTTTTACACTTATAGAGCTTATTGTTGTTATTGCTATAACCGCTGTTTTATCGGGGATTATTTTGTTCAGTGTTACTCAGTATATAAACAGAGGTAAAGATTCTAACATTTCCGGCAATTTAGCCATTTTAGTTCCCGCCGGCGAAGTTTGGTATAACGGCAACGGAAACAGCTATAATAATGATATAAATGACTTTTGCAATCCCTTGCAAAATAGTGTTATAAGAAATACTATAGCCCAAATGCCTCAAAATTCAGGAGGAATTTCGGGGCAATCCTGCTATATCAACGATTCCAACCCAGCAAATTGGTCGGCAACTTCTAATTATGCCGGAGTTTGTTGCTATGCTGTCAGTCAGGCCTGGGCAGCCTGTGCACCAAGATTTAGTGACGGATACGCTTCCTGTGTGGACAGTAGGGGGGTAAAAAATAACCTAATACCACTTAGTTCTTGCACTAATACAATGACATTAACACAGTGCCCTTCGTCGTAATTTCAAATTATTTAGAATAATTAGTATAATTAGGTTAATTAGAATAATTCGCGCCCAAGTTATCCACACCCCGCTATTGCATAGATATTCTTAATCTTGTAAAATAAACATAATGATACGTTCAAATAAAAAGGGCTTCACAATTATAGAGTTGTTAGTAGCGGTTGCAATTATTGCTATATTAGCAGTAATTATAATGGTTAGTGTAACCACATATATTAACGGAGCTAAAGTTGCAAAGATAAAATCAGATTTTGTTAACATTGCTTTTGGAATGAGTGGCTGCTTTGCTACCACGGGAACTTATTCAGGTTGTATTACTAATCCTGCATATGTGTCAGATAAATTAAGGTCTGATGTAGTGGATCAGGGCGGAGCTATTGTCATCACTGAGTCTCCCACTACTGCTTATTGTGCTGGCTCAGTTTTACCAGGTGGTGGTAATGTTTGTATCGATTCTACTGGGGCAACAACAGCCACAGCATGTATAGCATCAGAGACCGTTTGCCCGTAATTTAAAAATAAAGTAGATACATAAACAAAGGTCGAATTCAAAAAAATCCAAAAAAAATAAAATAAAATTAATTAAAAATAAACGGAGCAAGGCATTCCCTCGTCTTGAAGACTCGGGATAAATTTTCCTCACTTCGTTCAAAAATTTAAATGCAAATTAAAAAATCAAAAGGTTTTACAATCATTGAGTTAATCGTAGTTATCGCCATCATCGCCATCTTGGCCTCAATCGTATTGGTTAACGTAACAACATACATAAACAAAGCCAAAGCTGCAGCTGTAAAATCGGATATATCAAGTATCGCATTGGGTATGGGTACATGTTATGCAGAGAACTTAAGTTACGCATCTTGTACTATAGATGCAACATTATCCGGCGACATAACAAAGCAAGGAGGTACCCTTGTTACCACCGCAACCCCTACTACCGCTTACTGTGCTTCTTCAACTTTACCAGGTGGCGGTACAATCTGTGTCGATTCTACTGGAGTAACGTCTGAAAGTAAGGTTTGTACAACAGCAACATCAGTTTGTGCAACACCATAATAGTTTTTTGGAATCGTTCTCGTAGAGTTAAAATTAAAACAGGGTCATTTGCTTGACTCTGTTTTTTTTGGTATTATAAATAATGAATTAAACAAAGGTCGAAAGACTATAATTAATTTTTTAAAATAAAATGCAAAAATCAAAAGGTTTTACAATTATCGAGTTGATCGTAGTTATCGCCATCATCGCAATCTTGGCCTCAATCGTATTAGTTAATGTAACTAGTTATCTAAACAAGGCTAAAGATGCGGGAGTAATTGAATATGTTCACCAATTGCAGTCAGCAGCAATGGCTTTTTATTTGTCGGGATTTACTTATACCGGAGTTACCTCTGATGCTACATATGCGGCGATAGTATCTAAAATTGGTGCTATAAACCCAGCTCCTACGGTTACTACATATATTAATGCTGCCACCGGTGCTGTTGGTACTACCTACTGCGTCAAATCTACAATGCCATCTGGTGCTACTACTTGGTGTTCAGATAGTACAGGATATGTAGGAACATTAGCTTCAGGTAAATGTACTGCTACAACTGATGCTACAACTACTACTTGCCAGTAATTGATAGCACTATTTTCGGTGAGTTAAAATTAAAACAGGGCTCGGGGACGGGCTCTGTTTTTTTGTGGCGTTGGTTGGAAGAGTGTTTAGAGGAGAGTGGTTGGAAAAGGGTGGTCGGAAGCGGGTGGTCGGAAGCGGGTAGAGAACAGTAAGTAAAGAAGTAATTAATTAATAGTCGCATTTTTTGCTGGAGGCAAAAACGCGACTATTTTAATTTGTAGTGCGGTGGTATAATTAAGGGTGTATTAATTTATAAATTTAATTAAAAAGTATGGATTCAGGAAAACACTTTCCCAAAGCGGGAGAACAGAGATTGTCGGAAAAAATATTACTGCATCTGGCTGATTGCGTAGAGTTTGGATTTTCTTATAGAGCTGAAAAAATATTTGGTATATCGGGCAAAAGCATTAGAGCTTTGGCGAGAGCGGGCAGGAAAGATTTTAAAGATGGTATAACAGAATTGAAAAAGCATAAATTTATTGAAAAGAAAAAGAACTATGATGGTTCTATTATAATTTCTTTAACCGACAAGGGTAAATTAAGGGCGCTTAATATCAGATTTAAGAGACTGAATAACAAGAAGGGAGTTTGGGACGGGAGGTGGCGAATGGTAGCTTTTGACATACCCGACGAATGCAAAAAAGGAAGGAACGCCTTAAGGTATAGGGCGCGTATGGCCGGGTTTTACGAGCTACAAGAGAGTTTATTTATATACCCCTATGACTGTGAAAAGGAGATAAAGGATTTTGTGAGTTTGTTTAAGCTGGAAAAGTATGTCCGTTTCGCATTATTGGAGTTTATAGATAATGGGGATTATCTTAAAAAGCATTTTAAGCTTGATTGATAAATAGTCATGTTTTTGCCTCCAGCAAAAAACGCGACTATTTTATTATTTGGTTGAAAGGTTGTTTTTTATTATGTTAAAAGATGATAAAATAAGATAATGATTTTTAATTATTTAATTGGGGTTTTTGTGTTTGTGTTGGGGATTTGTATTGGGAGTTTTTTGAATTGTTTTATTTATCGGTTGGAAGAGGAGAAGAGTTTGAAGGGAAGGAGTTTTTGCCCACACTGCAAACATAACTTAAGTTGGTTGGATTTATTTCCGGTTTTTAGCTGGGTGTTTTTGGGCGGTAAATGTAGGTACTGCCACAAAAAAATTAGCGCACAGTATCCTGTGGTTGAACTCGCGACAGGCCTAATTTTTTTGCTAATTTACAATTTCGCCCCCATTTTGGCGGGGGCGCCCGGTCGTATGACCGGGTGGGTATGGGGTTTAAACCTCGTTTTCCTGTTTTATGTCGCCAGCTCTTTGATTATAATTTTTGTGTACGATTTAAAGCACTATATTATACCAGACAAGGTTTTATTTCCCGCAATTATAATTACTTTTGTTTTTAGGTTAGTCGAAAATTTTAGGGACATACCGGGATTCTTGATTGCGGCGGTAATTGCTTCGGGGTTCTTTTTAGCTATATTTTTGTTATCGCGGGGAAAGGCTATGGGGTTTGGGGACGTAAAGTTGGCTATTTTAATGGGGTTTTTGCTGGGTATGCCGAATATTTTTGTGGCTCTATTTTTGGCATTCTTTTTTGGTGCTATAATAGGATTAATACTAATGGCCTTCCAGAAAAAAGGATTAAAAAGCGAAATACCCTTTGGCCCATTTTTAATTATGGGAACATTTTTGGCAATGTTTTGGGGAAATCAAATAATTCAATGGTATTTAAATATATTCAAAATTTAAAATTTCAGAAGGGCATAACTTTAATTGAACTTATTGTTGTAATTTTTATGATTGCTGTTTTTTCCGGGATTATGATTGCTGATTTTCCCAAAATTCAAAGGCAGTCAGCACTTTTAAGAGCAACATATAGTATGGCGCAAGATTTCAGAAAGGCCGAAGACATGGGAACTTCTGGAGTCCAAACGCTAGGTGCCGACAATTGTCCAGTACCGGTCAAGGGATATGGCGTTTATGTTGATACCACCCAGCCTACAACGTATTTAATATATGCTGACATAGCAGGTGTGGACGGTACTAGCGATAAAAGATACAACAGTGGAGTGCTTTGTAGTCAATCAAGTTATTATCAAGCTAGCTCTAATTGCGGTATAAGGATAACTATTCCGGTCCCAAAAGATTGTGTTGTGGAAACAATTTCTGTTAATGCAGAGAACGCAAGTTTATCCTTAGAAAAAATTATTGACGTTAATGCCGACGGCAGTGACGGTAGTCATTCATATGACGATGTTAGCGTTAATTTTAATCCGCCAAACCCTACCACAACAATAACAGCTTCGGGTGACACGGCACTTTCTGCAGTTAAAGTTTTTTTGAAGAATACAGATGGCTCAAGCAGAAAAGTTTTAATTAATAAATCCGGGCTTATAGACGTTCAATAATATGAATAAAGGTTTTACAATTATCGAACTGATTATTTCCATTTTTATTTTATCTGTTGCTGTTGTTGGCATTTTCAGTGCTTTTTCTATTATAACAATTTTAACTTCAGATTCGTCTGACCGGCTTACTGCAACCTACCTGGCGCAAGAGGGAATGGAAATTGTCAGAAACATACGAGACCAAAATTGGCTAAATATGGATGCCGAGGTTTCCGGTGCCACCTGGCTCTACGGAATTACCTCATCTGGTTCCTGCACCAGCACAGGATGTGAGGCAGACTATAAGTCAACGAGTTTGGGTGGCAGTACAATAGATTATTTGAACATAGAAACTGGCGGGTTTTATAGTTATGCGGCTGGCACGGCAACAAAATTTAAAAGAAGGATTTTAATTGATACTTCATTGGCTTCTTATGTTATAAAAGTTACCGTACAGGTTTCATGGAACAAAAAGGCAAACGTTCTTGATACTTCGGGATTTTTGGCGGGTGATTGTAACGAAGGCAAAAATTGTATTACCGCCGAAGAAACGCTTTATAATTGGTACAGGTCACAATTGCAAAGCATTGCAATTACAACTCCGGCAAGCAAAACTATTTATACGGTAGGAGATTTGTTAGATCTTACGGGGTTAGTGGTAACCGGTACATACGACAACGGGACTACTGCACAAGTTGCTGTTACTCCTGGTAATATATCTGGCTTTGATACCTCTGCTCCGATAGCTAGCGAAATGTTGACTATTAACGTTGAAGGGCAAACGGTGACATATACAATTACTGTTAACGCTCCATAAATTTTATGAAGTTAAACAAAGGATTTACCCCGTTAGAGGTCAAAAGCATCTCGACGGGTTACAAAAAAAGCGGACCTCTAACGGGGTTTACTTTAATAGAACTGATTGTGGTTATGGCGGTGTTTTTGTTTATTATTGGGGCAGCCCTTGGGATTTTTATTTCCATTATTCAGGGCCAAAGAAGGGTTTTGGCAGAACAGCAATTTTTGAACCAAATTAGCTATGTGCAAGAATATATGGCTAAAGCTTTGAGAGCGGCAAAAACAGATATTTCCGGTACCTGTCCCGGGACTAACAATATTTATTTGCTCACAAACTGGGACGGCATAAATATTGCGTCAGGAATAAAATTTTTGAATAATAATTATGACCTTACCACTTGCCAGTATTTTTTCTTAGAAGGAGGGGTTTTATTTGAAACAAAAAATGGTGTTAGAAACCCTCTTACTTCTTCAACTAACTTTGAAGTAAAGTCTTTAAAATTTTTAGTTAATAGAACAGCAGATTCAGCCTCTCCGGCTTTCGCAAGTGGAAACGGCATTCAACCCGCAGTAACTATACTCCTAAACGTACAAGTTTCCGGAGAAACTGCGATAAGGACAATTCAATCAACGGTTTCGCGAAGGGCACTTAACATTGTACAATAATGGATAAACATACATATAGACAAAGAGGGGTTTCATTGGTTATTACATTTTTTATAATGATAATTATTTTGTCTGTGGTTTTATCTGTGAGCATACTTTTGTATAGTGAGTTGAAAGTTATAAGGAATATAGGCAATTCTACTGTGGGTTTTTATGCAGCTGACAGCGGAATAGAAAAAGTTCTTTATTACGATAAGCAGGTTTTAGTAACTACTGTAGCGTGCACAGGTGTGGGGCAAGGTACTTGTTCGACATCAGGACAGATTTGTAATAACGGATTCTGCACTGTACCAAGGGGTTTGTGTCTTATGCTTTCACCTAGTAATGCTAATCCTTGCACTACAGGTAGCACTGGTATTTATTGTAATAATCGGAAGCCTAATACTTTCAATGAAGGTTGCGATCCTGCTGTGTGTAATAATTGTACGATTACTTTTGATACCATTCTTGATAACGCTACAAATAATAAGTATTCAGTGTCGGCTACAATTTTCCCAACCGGTAATTTTGAGATAGATTCTAAGGGTATTTTTGGAGGAGCTCAGAGAAGAATTCAAACGTTAATTGTTCCACTGCAATAAAAAGTATGGATAAAACAGAAGTCAAAAATAGAATAGAAAAACTTCGCGAGGTGATAAACCATCACAGGTATCTTTATCATGTTTTGGATAAACAAGAAATTTCTGACTCGGCTTTAGACTCTTTAAAGAAAGAGCTTTTTGATCTAGAGCAACAATTTCCAGATTTGATAACTGCTGACTCTCCAACGCAAAGGGTTGGAGGCAAGCCCTTAAAAGAGTTTAAAAAGATAAAACACCAGCAAAGAATGCTTTCATTTAACGATGCTTTTTCTAAAGAAGACATGGAAGATTGGCAGGAAAGATTTATGAAATTGTTGCCGAATCCGCCGGCTGGCGGACAGAAGAGCCAAATTAATTATTACTGTGAGTTAAAGATAGATGGTTTGGCAATAGAATTAATTTACGAGAACGGACTTTTAAAAACCGGCTCTACCAGAGGTGACGGCACAGTAGGCGAGGATATTACAGAAAACCTAAAAACCGTAGAAGCCATCCCGCTAAGTTTAGAAATTGAAAAATTGAAAAATTTAAAAATTCCCGATAGGTTAATCGTCCGGGGCGAGGTTTTTGTCACCAAAAAAGAGTTTGTGAGAATGAATAAAGAACAGAAAGAAAAAGGTTTGCCGGTTTATGCAAATCCTAGAAATATTGCGGCGGGTTCTGTAAGACAACTTGACCCAAAAATTACTTCATCTAGAAAATTAGATTCTTTTACATATGAAATAATGGCCGGATTTGAAACAAAAGTCCACGAGCAAAAGCACAAAATTTTGCATGAATTGGGTTTTAAGACAAACAAACATAATAAGTTTTGTAAAAATTTAGATGAGGTTATAGCATTTCGCGAGCACTGGATAAAAGAAAGAGAAAAGCTAGACTATGAAATTGACGGAGTTGTTGTTTTGGTAAATAATAATGAAATTTTTGAGAAACTGGGAGTTGTCGGCAAAGCTCCAAGGGGAGGAATTGCTTTTAAGTTTCCTCAAGCAGAGGCCACAACAAAAGTTTTAGATATTCAGGTTCAAGTTGGTAGAACCGGGGCAATGACTCCGGTTGCAATTTTAGAGCCTGTTCAAGTTACGGGAATTACAATTTCGCGTGCCACCTTGCATAATGAAGATGAAATTGACAGGCTAGGACTGAAAATTGGAGACACTGTTATTGTTGGCAGGGCAGGAGACGTAATTCCAGATATTATAAAAGTTTTGCCGGAATTAAGAACAGGCCACGAGAAAAAGTTTAAAATGCCCGAAGTCTGCCCTGCCTGCGGGACTAGGCTTGAAAAAGTAGAAGGGGAGGTGCTTCTGCGATGTCCAAATAAAAATTGTTTTGCCCAAAAGAGAAGAAACTTTTATCACTTTGTTTCAAGGACTGCTTTTAATATGGATGGTTTAGGTCCAAAAATAATTGATAGATTACTAGATGAAGGTTTAGTACAAGACCCAAGTGATTTGTTTGAATTAAAAGAAGGTGATGTAAAAAACATAGAGAGGTTTGCCGAAAAATCTGCAGAAAACTTAATAAAGTCTATTCAAGAAAAACGAGAGATTACTTTGGCTAAATTTATTTATGCTTTGGGAATTAGAAATATAGGGGAAGAAACCGCCATTGATTTAGCAAAACATTTTGGTAGTATTAAAAAAATAAAAGAAGCCAAACTGGAAGATTTTGATTCAATTTCAAATATCGGCCCCGTTGTTTCTAAATCTGTTTATGAATGGCTCCAAGACAAAGAGAATATTAAATTTATTGAGAGATTAGAGAAATATGTGAAAATAATGGCCAACCCGGTCATCCGACCGGGCGCCTCGTCTGCTGTCGGGGCGAGCTTAGCCGGAAAGACATTCGTGCTAACAGGGAGTTTAGAGACCATGGAAAGAAATACAGCCAAGGATCGAATTCGTGAGCTCGGCGGAAACGTTTCCGAATCGGTATCTTCAAAAACCACCTACGTTGTGGTAGGCTTAGAGCCAGGCAGTAAGGTTGAAAAAGCAAAGAAGCTAGGCGTTAAAATCCTCTCCGAAAAAGAATTATTAGACTTAATTAAGTAATTATGTCAGACATACCACGAAGAGAATCGAATAATTTGCTAAACCCCGATGATTATCTTAGGAGGTTATTGGACCCTGCAGAAGATTTTATTTCTTTGGATGAGCTCGAGAGAGCAACACCGATAAAAGAATCTTTGGGAAGGTTGGACAAGCCACTGGCAGAAGTAAAATATAATGATGAAGGGGAAGTAAGGATTAATAATGATAATATAAATTTCAGATTTGTATATTCCCGAGTGGATGAAGATAAAAGAGACGGGATAGAAGAATATTTATCAAAAATACCTCACAAAAAGCAACAAAATGACATCGGTAATTGGAGAAACTTAGATCAAATGTTTTTTAATATTGATGGGGCAGATGTTAATTTGTTAGATGTTTTGCCTAACGGTTATAAAGTATTATTTTGTCCGGAGCCAGGCACAATACACGGTGCGACTGACGAAAAAGATAAGGTTATAAAGGTTTTAGGCGACATTGTTACTCCAAGGGCAATTATTATTATGTTGCATGAGATCGGGCATACAATTGATCTGGCAAACGAAAACAGACTAAAATTTGATTTATCTAAAAAGAATTACGATGTTGCTGAAATGATAAGGCGTGAAAGGACGGCAACGGCCTTTGCATTTAAGGCTTTAAAGCCGTTTTTGAAAGACCAGCAATTTAAAAATGATGTAGTGAACTATTTGAAAAATGCTGCTTTGGACAGTTATTATGGAAAAGCTAACGAACTTATAACTTAAAGGCACATGGCATTTGGATCTTATTTAAAAAAATTGGATTGGGGGCTTATAATTCCGGCATGCTTGCTGGTTTGTTTTGGGTTGGTGGCGTTGTATAGTGTGGCGGTGGCGAAAAGTGATTTTGGAAATTTTAATAAGCAGATTATTTTTTTTGTGGTGGGGCTTGTGATAATGGTGGCGGTGAGTTTTTTTGATTATAAGATTTTAAAGAATAACTCTTATTTAATTTTAATTTTATATGGAATGTGTTTGTTAATGCTGGCGGGGCTTCATTTTTTTGCGCCAGAAATAAAGGGAACTAGGGGGTGGTATAAAATTGGAATTTTGTCTTTAGACCCAATAGAACCTATGAAAATTGTTTTGGTGGTTTTGCTGGCAAAATATTTTTCAATGCGTCACGTTGAAATGTATAAAATTAGAAATATTATTTTTTCCGGGCTTTATGTTTTGCTTCCAGCTTTGCTGATTTTTATAAAACCCGACATTGGTGGTGTAATGGTGATTTTATCTATTTGGTTGGGGATTTTGTTGGTGTCTGGAATTAAAATAAAGCACTTTTTAATTTTAGGATTATGTTTTGTTTTGGTGGCAGGTTTTGCTTGGGGATTTTTGCTTAAAGACTACCAAAAGCAACGCGTTACTGCATTTTTGTTTCCCTATGATTATCTTGGGGCTTCGTGGAGTCAAAACCAAACAAAAATTTCTATTGGTTCGGGACAGATTTTTGGCGAGGGTTTGGCCAAAGGAAGCCAGGTACAATATGGATTTTTGCCAGAGCCTCACACCGACTTTATTTTTTCTGTAATTGCTGAGGAGTGGGGGATGGTTGGAGTTATATTCTTATTTTTAGTATACGGATATTTGGTTTGGCGAGTTTTAAAAATTGCCATCCAATCGCAATCAAATTTTCCCAGACTTTTCGCCTCCGGTTTTGCCATAATTCTAACCGCCCAATTTTTCATAAACATAGGAATGAACCTCTCTTTTCTTCCAGTTGTTGGTATCTATTTGCCGTTTATTAGCTACGGCGGTTCCGGCCTAATTGGCAACTTCGTCTCCCTAGGCATCCTCCAATCAATAAAAATCCGAAAATAACCAAGTTAACACTATGTTAACCTGACTTGACGCGGGTAAAAACTGGTGGTAAGGTTTAGTTGGTTGTTTAACAAGTGGCACAGCCACATCATAAGGGAGGAAAGAAATCATGAATGCGAATGGAGAAAGACAGTTGAGTGAGGTAATCGCCGAGGCTATGGTCGACTGTAGCCCATTTGCGCCTGGCGATTTCGAATATCTCGTTACTCATATGCCTATCAATGAAGGGCATGATAACATTGTTATGGCGATCGATGGCGTGCTGAAAAAAAACCTGCACCTGCAAGGAGGGAAACGGGCTGCATTGGAAAGAATTAAGGGGTTTGTTCTTGCCCAGCAGAAGGCTGAGGCAGGAAAGCATGCCAACCAGGTCACCGACGCTGACAAAGTCGTGGCGCTCAAGAAAGTAGTTGGTTTGATGCAGCCGTGTGCCAGAAAATTTGGAGTGCTTCTTATTGTTGAAAGTGTCGACAGATTTATGAGGCTTGCAAAGATCGCTGAAGACATCGACAAAATGACGAAGGCGGAAATTAAACAAGCGCTTGAACAGCCTGGGTGATTTTCTCCAGTCGTAGATCCACGCGAGATGTCGTGGATTTTTTTTGCAAACCTGTCAAACTCTTGACATTCGTTTGGGGATATAATAAGATGTATTTACATAGACTTGTCTGATCAACAGGTCGTTAAAAAAGCAGTGGCCACTTTACTCTAAGGAAAATTACATACCTAAAATTTCGGTTATTTTTAATACCGAATTTTTTGTTTTTTAGTAAACAAGTTTTTTAATAAATAAAAAATATATTCTTAACCGCGGAGCAAGAACTTTCTCTGCGCAAATTTATAAATGGCTGAAATTATAAGCAAGGTAAGGAACTTTTCAAAATCAAAATTATCGTTCTCAACACCCCACCTTTTGACAATGCAAAAGGAAACATGGGAAGATTTTTGGAAAGTAAGAGTTAAGGAATTATTTGAAGAAATCTCTCCTATTAGAGATTACACCGGCAAAGAGTTTGAACTTTGGTTTGGCGACTATAAACTTGCAAAGCCAAATTATAAAAACGGTTTGGAAGCCAAGAAAAATAATGATTCTCTTGAGGCTTCCCTCAGAGTAAAAATTAAACTTGTAAACCTCAAAACTAAAGAGGTGAAAGAACAAGAAGTCTATTTGGCAGATTTCCCTGTTATGACAGAGAGGGGAACTTTTGTTTGCAACGGAGTAGAAAGAGTGGTTGTTTCACAGCTTATTAGATCTCCTGGAGCATTTTTTACAAACAGAACATGGAGAGGCAGAAATTATTTTGGGTCAAAAATTATTCCAAACCGCGGAGCTTGGCTTGAGTTTGAAACAGAAGAG
Source organism: Candidatus Staskawiczbacteria bacterium (assembly GCA_026395215.1). Classification (GTDB taxonomy): domain Bacteria; phylum Patescibacteriota; class Minisyncoccia; order Minisyncoccales; family Staskawiczbacteraceae; genus XYD1-FULL-39-28. The sequence goes on along the minus strand of JAPLZC010000012.1, from coordinate 41,150 downwards.
TCAGGATTTATTGGGGTAAAAATAAACAGAAAGAGAAAAGTTCCAGCAACTACTTTGTTAATGGCTTTGGGATTGGACGGAGTAGATAAAGTTGAAAAAGCTTTCAAAGATGTAGATACGGGAGAAATAAGATACATAAAAGAAACTTTAAGACGCGACACTTGCAAAGATCAGAAAGAAGCCTTGGTTGAAGTATATAGAAGGTTGAGACCGGGTGATTTGGTAACTCCAGATACAGCTCAAGATTTAATCTTTAATATGTTCTTTAATTTTGACAGGTATGACTTGTCAAAAGTTGGCCGATGGAAAACTTGGTTGCGCTTGCCTGCTTTGGCTCCTAAAGATTTAAATAAGGAAATTAGCAAGGAAGAAAGAATTTTAAGCATAAACGACATTGTTGAGGTTGTAAAAGAAGTTATAAGGCTTAATAACGACCCAACAGCAAAAGCTGATCAGGTTGACCACTTGGGAAACAGAAGGGTTAGGACATTGTCCGAGCTCTTGCAGAACAGATTGAGGGTTGGTTTGATGAGAATGGAAAGAATTATCAAAGACAAAATGTCTACATTGGAGGCTGATACTATTACTCCTTTGCAATTGATAAATCCAAGACCGTTGATGGCCGTTGTAAAAGAATTTTATACTTCCTCAACCTTTTCGCAGTTTATGGATAATGAAAATCCATTGGCTGAATTGGAACACAAGAGAAGATTAACAACTACAGGACCTGGAGGATTAACTAGAGAAAGAGCAGGATTTGAGGTTAGAGACGTACAACCATCTCACTATGGAAGAATTTGTCCTATTGAAACACCTGAAGGTCCTAATGTAGGACTGGTAGGACATTTGGCCTCATTTGCCAGGGTAAATCCTTATGGATTTATTGAAGCCCCATATTTTAAAGTAAAAAATGGGAAAGTTACTGACGAGATAGAATATTTGTCAGCTCAGGAAGAGGAAAGGCATAATATTGCCCCAGCCTCTGTTCCTCTAACAGATTCTCTCAGGATTATGCCGGAAGTTGAGCCAAACAAGGTTGAAGCCAGGGTTAAGGGAGAACCAGAAGAGGTTGAAATTGAATCTATAGACTATATTGATGTTTCTTCAAAGCAGTTTATTTCTGTTGCTACATCTTTGATTCCATTTTTAAATCACGACGATGCATCCCGCGCCCTTATGGGTTCTAACATGCAACGTCAGGCAGTACCTTTGATAAGACCAGAGGCTCCTTTGGTTGGAACAGGAACTGAAAGAAATGTTGCCAGAGATTCTGGACAAGTTATTTTGGCCGAAGCTAATGGAACAATAAAAGAAGTTGATGCTCAACATATTAAGGTTGCATACGAGGAAAAAGGGAAAAAGTGGGAGGAGGATTATGAATTGCAGACTTTTATAAGAACAAACCAATATTCATGTTTTCACCAGAAACCAATTGTCACTAAAGGCGAAGAAGTTAAAAAAGGAGATGTTTTGGCCGATGGAGCTGCAATTTCGCAAGGAAGATTGGCTTTGGGCAGAAACGTTTTGGTTTGCTTCTTGCCATTAAGAGGAGGAGGATTTGAAGACTCAATTACAATTTCAGAAAGATTGGCTAAGGAAGACGAGTTCACATCTATTCACATGGAAGACTTTACCTGTGATGTGCGTGAAACAAAACTTGGGCCCGAAGTAACAACATCTGATATTCCAAACGTTGGAGAAGAAAAATTGAAAGACTTGGATGAGGAGGGAATTGTGCGAGTTGGAGCCGAAGTTGGTCCTAACGACATTTTGGTTGGAAAAATTTCGCCAAAAGGAGAAGCAGAATTAACTCCGGAAGAAAGATTGTTAAGGGCAATTTTTGGAGACAAAGCCAAAGATGTTAAAGATTCTTCCTTGAGAATGGAACACGGAAAGAAAGGAAAGGTTGTGAATGTAAAAATATTCTCAAGAGACCTTGGTCACAAATTAGAGCCGGGCGTTATAAAAAGAATTAGAGTAGAGGTTGCCGAAACCAGAAAAGCAAAAGTTGGAGACAAATTGGTTGGACGTCACGGAAACAAAGGTGTTGTGTCTAGAATTTTGGCTGAACATGAAATGCCATTTTTGGCCGACGGAACTCCAATTGACTTGTGTATTTCACCATTGTCTGTTCCTTCTCGTATGAACTTGGGACAAATTTTGGAAACTCACTTGGGTTGGGCAGCTCACAAATTAAACTATATTGCTATTTCACCAGCTTTGATTGGAGCTACACAGGCAGATGTAAAAGCTGAATTGAAAGAAGCAGGATTGCCAGAGTCCGGCCAAGTTACTTTGTATGACGGCCGAACAGGTCAACCATTTCCAAAACCAATTACAGTAGGATACATGTATGTTATGAAGCTTATCCACATGGTTGATGACAAAGTTCACGCCAGATCTATTGGGCCTTACTCACTTATTACTCAACAGCCACTTGGAGGAAAAGCCCAGTTTGGAGGTCAGAGATTTGGAGAAATGGAAGTTTGGGCTTTGGAAGGTTACGGCGTTGCCCACACTTTGCAGGAAATGTTGACCATAAAATCTGATGACGTCCAAGGAAGGGCCGCAGCTTACGAATCTATTCTAAAAGGCGAGCCAATTAGGAATCCAAACATTCCAGCTTCCTTTAACTTACTTGTAGCCGAATTAAAATCCCTCGGTATGTCGGTCGAGGTCAAAGAGCGCCCACGAGAACTTCGTGACGACATCCGTGAAGATAGGCGTGATTACCGCGATCAAAAATAATTAATAATCAAACCAATGCGAGTATTAGACTTAGAATCTATTAGAATAAAAATTGCTTCGCCAGAGGACATTATGTCCTGGTCACACGGGGAAGTAATTAAACCGGAAACTATTAATTATAGGACTCAAAAGCCTGAGAAGGATGGGCTTTTTGATGAAAGAATTTTCGGGCCTGAGAAAGATTACGAATGTGCTTGCGGAAAATATAAACGTATAAGGTATAAGGGCGTGGTGTGTGATAGATGTGGCGTGGAAGTTACAAAATCTTCTGTAAGAAGGGAAAGAATGGGGCACATTAAATTGTATACTCCGGTTTCGCATATTTGGTTTTTGAGGGGAGTTCCTTCAAGAATGGGTTTGGTTTTGAATAAAAGCTCACAACAGTTAGAAAAAGTTATTTATTTTTCTTCATATATTGTTACTAAAGTTGATGAAGCTGCCAGAGACGCCATAATGGAAGCAATTGATGACGAATATAAAACAAAAGTTAAAAAAGAAACAACAGAAGCCGGAAAAAATGAATTGAAACAGGCGCGAGAAAAGGCCAAGGAAGAACTTTTGGAAATCAAGCCAATGAAGATTTTGAATGAAGTTGCTTACCATTCTCTGTCAATGAAATTTGGAGAAGTTTTTGAAGCCGGAACAGGCGCTGAAGTTGTAAGAGAATTGTTTACAAAGGTAGATTTGAAAAAAGAAACCGACGAGATAGCCAAAGAAGCCAGAGAAGTTCCGCCGGCAATGAGAAAGAAAGTTTTGAGAAGATTAAAACTTTTTCAGGGAATGTTAAGAGCCGGCATAAGACCAGAATGGATGTTTATGGATGTTTTGCCTGTTTTGCCACCAGACCTAAGACCAATGGTTCAACTTGATGGAGGAAGATATGCTTCTTCAGATTTAAATGATTTGTACAGACGCGTTATCAATAGAAACAACAGGTTGAAATATTTGCAGGAAATTAAAGCTCCTCCAGTAATTGTACGTAACGAGAAAAGAATGTTGCAGGAAGCTGTTGACGCTTTAATTGATAACGAAATGAGAAAAGGAGTTACAACAACTGCCACAACAGGCGGAAAGAGATTGTTAAAATCTTTGGCTGCTATTTTGGCCGGAAAACAAGGAAGATTTAGGCAAAACCTTTTGGGAAAACGTGTGGACTATTCAGGAAGGTCCGTTATTGCAGTTGGTCCAGAATTGAAGTTTTCACAATGTGGTTTGCCAAAAACATTGGCCTTGGAAATGTTCAAGCCATTTGTTATTAAAAGAATTCTTGATAAAGAGTTAGCTTATAACATCCGTGGCGCAGCCCGCTTGGTTGAAGAAAAAACTCCGGAAGTTTGGGCAATTTTGGAAGAAGTTATTAAAGATAAATTGGTGTTGTTAAACAGAGCTCCAACTTTGCACAGGCTTGGTATACAAGCGTTTAGACCGCTTTTGACTGAGGGAGAAACAATTAAATTACATCCTTTGGTTTGTGAGGCCTTTAACGCTGACTTTGACGGAGACCAAATGGCTGTTTATTTGCCTTTGTCTGACGAGGCTCAAAAAGAAGCAAGAGAAATTATGCTTTCAACTTTGAACCTTTTGAGACCGGCAACTGGAATGCCAATTATGGGTCCTTTCCGCGATATTGCTTTGGGTTGTTATTATTTAACAAAATTAGACAGTTTAAAACCTCAAAAGCCTGAAGATATAAAAACATATTCAAGCGTTTCAGAAGCTACAACAGCTTTTGATTATGGATTCTTGGGACAAAATGATTTGATAAAAGTTCCTAGCCCGAAGGTCACCGATAAAATAGAATTAATTGAAACAACTGTCGGCAGATTGATTTTGAATTCTATCTTACCGTTAGACTATCCATATATAAATAGATTGGTTGATAACAAACAACTGAAAGGAATTGTCAGGGAAATTATTGAAAAATATCCTAATGAAGACGCAGTAGTTATTATAGATAAAATCAAAACTCTTGGTTTTGAATACTGCACATTGTCTGGCGTAAGCTGGGGTATGGATGACTTGATTGTTCCAAAAGAAAAGAAAGGCTTAATTGATGCGGCAGAAGAGGAAGTCAAAAAAATTGACAGTCACTTTAAGAAAGGATTGCTCTCGGCAGACGAAAAAACATCTCAGAAGATTTTAATTTGGCAGACAGTCAAAACAAAACTGGAAGCTTTATTAAAGACCACTTTGCCACCAAACGGACCGGTTATGTCTATTATTACAGCCGGTGCCAGAGCTACTTGGGCTCAGCCAGTTCAAATGGCGGGTATGAAAGGTTTGGTGAACAACCCTTCTGGAGATATTATTGAATTGCCGGTAAAAGCATCTTTCACAGAAGGATTTAACGTATTGGAATACTTTATTTCAACTCACGGAGCCAGGAAGGGTACAGCTGACACAGCTTTAAGAACTTCTTCAGCGGGATACTTAACCAGAAGATTGGTTGACGTGGCTCATGATGTTATTGTTTCTGAAGAGGATTGTGGAGAGAAAACCGGCTTAACTGTTTACAGAAAGGATGCCGAGGCAATTGAACAAAACTTTGTAATGAAAATTGTTGGTAGAACAGCAATGGAAACAGTTGAACATGGTAAATTAGTTTTTGTTAAAAAAGGCCAAGAAATAAACTGGCAGATAGCAAAAGCAATTGCTGAAGAAAAGGGGATTGAAAGAGTTGTTGTTGCTTCGCCTTTAACCTGTAAATCTTTAACCGGAGTTTGCCAAAAATGTTATGGCTGGGATTTGGGAAGAAACAGATTAATTAAAATTGGAGAAGCAGTTGGTATTATAGCTGCTCAAGCAATTGGAGAACCAGGAACTCAGTTAACATTGAGAACTCACCACTTGGGAGGTATTGTGGGAGCAGGCGATATTACACAAGGTTTGCCTAGAATTGAAGAAATCTTTGAATGTAGAGCTCCAAAGGGAGAAGCCATAATGTCTTTAACCGAAGGAAAGGTAATTGGTATTGATGAAGAACAAAGAATTGTCAAAATTCAGCCTTCAAAAGCTTCGGGTAGCAAAAAAGATGTAATGGAATATAAAATTCCTGGAAGAATTGCAATGATGGTTGAAAAAGGACAAGAGGTCAAAGAAAATCAGCCATTGTGCGAAGGAAGTTTGGATTTAAAAAAGCTTTATAAATCAGCTGGACTGCAAACAACTCAGAAATACATTTTGCAGGAAGTCCAAAGAATTTATTCTTCTCAGGGTGTTGATATTAACGATAAACACATTGAGACAATCATTCAGAAGATGTTTTCAAGAATGAAGATCAAAGAAGAGGGAGATTCAGAGTGGATAAGAGGCGAGGTTGTAGAGAGTGCAATTTTCAATGAGGAAGTAGAAAATTTAAAAGCAGAAAAGAAAACTCCGCCAGCCGGCGCTCAAATTCTGCTTGGTATTTCCGAAGTTGCCTTGAACTCAGAATCATTCTTGTCAGCAGCTTCTTTCCAGCAAACCTCCAGAGTGTTAATTAAAGCATGTCTTGAAGGTAAAGAAGACAAGCTCCGTGGCCTAAAAGAAAACGTAATCATCGGTAAACTAATCCCAGTAGGCACCGGCTTTATTCCCAAAATAAAAGAGTAAATAAAAAAAGACCGTATGGTTAGCCCAGCGGTCTTTTTTTGTGCAAAAAATGAATGTGTTGTTTTTTGGCTCGAGCCGAAAAAACGTACTATAAATAGAAAATGGTGTATAATAAATGTATGAATAAGATTTTGGATGAAATATTGTGGAGTATATATTACCAGACCGATCACGCCCATATTGGTGGGCATGGTGACGCGAGGTTTTTTATTATAAATGACATTATAAAAGATATACATAATTTTACCGGCAAGCAATTACGGAGGGCTGTTGTTGATCTTAAAAGGTATAAATTAATTGACCTGCCTGCGCAGGCAGGGAAAAAGAAGGGCTATGAAGGCTCTGTTTTGGTTTCATTGACTGAGAAGGGGAGGTTGCGGGCGATTAATTATAGGTTTAGGAGGTTGGCTAACAAGAAAGAAAAATGGGACGGTAAATGGCGGATGGTGGCTTTTGACATACCAAATGAGTGCAGAAAGGGTAGGAATGCTTTAAATTATAGGCTTAAAATGGGCGGATTTTATGAATTACAGGAAAGCATTTTCCTACACCCTTATGATTGTAAAAAAGAAATTGATGACTTTATAAAATTGTTTAAGCTTGAAAAATATGTTCGGTTTGGATTGCTAGATTTTATAGACAACCAAGATAGACTTAAGGTACACTTCCGGATGTAGTACGTTTTTTTGGCTCGAGCCGAAAAAGAGTACTATAATTTGTGTTTGCTTACAACTTGTGGGACTTATGATGTGAAGAAACTGGCTTGAAGGAAAATGTGTAGGTGGTATAATGGAGTAATTTAGTCGAACTAAGTTTATTTATTTATGTCTAAAAAAGATAAAAGAGAAAAAGAGGAGAGAAAAAATAAAAATAATAGGGAGAAGAACAACAAAGAGGGCAAGGTAAAAGAGTCGGTTTTGAGTAATTGGACTAAAAGGTGGATAAAGGCAATTTTGTTGTTTTTGGTGGCGGTAATAATTGTACTTTCTTTTTTGAATAAATCCGGACCTGCCGGGCAATGGCTTGTAATTGCTTTAAACTTCTTGTTTGGAGATGCCAAAATTACCGAGGTTATAATTATTTTATCTTTGTTTACCGGAGGATTGGTGTTTTTAAAATCTAAGAAAAAAGTGAAGGTTTTAGCCATAACTTTGGCTATTTTATTTACAATCATAGGAGTTTCAGGAATTGCTTATAATCAAACTATTAATCTAAAGCACATAGGACTAATTGGCTGGCTGGGAAAATTGTGTGTTGGTCTTTTTGGGGTGTTGGTAACTAACATTATTTTTGGAGCAGTTTTGCTGATTGGTTTGTTTATATTCTTGCAGTTTGTTTGGTACAACTTACAGCACAGAGAAAAAGTGGAGAAAGAAAAAAAGCCAATTTTTGCTGTTCATGGTCAGGGTGATGAAAATGTGAAAATTAAAGGTTTGGAGTCTGATAAACAAAGAGAGCAAGAAAAACCCAAACCAGCCGTATCCAACAAAATTAATTTATTTAAGAAAGGTGATGACGGTGCAGAAAGAGCTGATATTAAAAGGCCAGATAAACCAGAAAATAAGTACAATTATGTTTTGCCCCCGCTAGATTTGTTGAATAAAAATGAGGCGGCTCCAACATCTGGAAATATTAAAGAAAACTCAATGATAATCAAGAGTACTCTTGAGAACTTTGGAATTCCGGTAGAAATGGCAGAAGTTAATGTGGGTCCAACTGTTACCCAGTATGCTTTTAAACCCGCTGAAGGAGTAAAACTTTCCAAAATTACAACGTTATCTAATAATCTCGCGCTTGCACTTGCCGCCCATCCTATTAGAATAGAAGCTCCAATTCCAGGTAAATCTTTGGTGGGAATTGAGGTGCCGAATAAAGTAAGAGCTATTGTTACTTTAAGAAATTTGCTTTCTCAGTCGTCTTTTCAAGATTCTACAAGCCCTCTAGAAATTGCTTTGGGTAGAAATGTTTCTGGTGCTGCCATGTTTGCTGATATAACAGATGGTCCGCACCTTTTGGTGGCAGGAGCTACAGGTACAGGAAAAACCATTTTCTTGAACAGTTTGATTATGAGCTTGTTGTATAAATATACTCCCGACCAATTGAGAATGATTATGGTAGACCCAAAAAGAGTTGAGTTTCAACACTATAATGACATTCCACATTTATTGTGCCCGGTTATTTATGATGCTGCAAAAACAATTAATGCTTTAACATGGCTTGCTCATGAAATGGAAAGACGTTTTGAAGTGTTTTCAGAAGTGCCCGCCAGAAATATTGGTTCATACAATTCAAACAAAGCAGTAATAGCATCGGGTTTGCAAATGCCGTACATTGTATTTGTGGTTGATGAATTGGCCGACTTGATGGCCGCCAAAGGTAGAGAGCTGGAAGCGGGAATCGTAAGACTTGCCCAAATGGCAAGAGCCACCGGTATTCACCTTGTGTTGGCCACACAGCGACCAAGCGTGGAAGTTATTACAGGTTTAATTAAGGCTAACGTGCCAACCCGTATTACATTTCAGGTTTCTTCACAAATAGATTCACGAACAGTTATTGATACTTCCGGAGCCGAAAAACTTATTGGCGCGGGAGATATGCTTTTCTTGTCTTCAAAGTCTTCAAAAATTACACGTATTCAAGGGCCTTATGTTTCTGAAAAAGAGGTTCAAAAAGTTGCTGCCTTTGTTGTTGATCAAGGCAAGAAATGCGGAGATCCTGCAGCTGCTTTAAGTCAGAGCTTGGAAGAAAGTTTGGAGCATGCCGAGGCTGTTAAAGATGGCAGCAGCGCAGAAACATTTTTTGCAGAAGCTGGTGAAGATCCATTGTTTGAAGAAGTTAAAAAAATTGTTGTTGAAACCAAAAAAGCCAGCGCTTCATATTTGCAGAGACGTTTGCGAATTGGTTATTCAAGAGCTGCCAGATTAATTGATATGTTAGAAGAGCAGGGAATTGTTGGAGCCGCCGACGGCGCCAAACCAAGAGAAGTTTTCCCCGACAAAGCCAACATCCCCGGCACAGTAGACTTACTCCCAGGCGGAGGTGCCGACGAATCAGAATCCGAAACCCCCGAAGTAGTCGAGTCCGACCCTTTGGAGGAAAAACCCGACGACTGGAAAAAAATGTAATTAGCAAAAACATATGCAAGAACAAAATACAAACTATACTCCGCCGGTTTATCCGGCTGATAAACCAGCAACAATAAAACCTAAAAAGGCTATTCCAACTTTTGTTGGAATAGCCATCATCGTCCTAGTCGCCTTAGTCCTCTTCGGCGGAGTTTTTGCTTGGCAATATTTTTTAATATCGCAAAAAGATAATCAATCACAAAATCCAGTCGCTTGCACAGAAGAAGCAAAAATTTGTCCCGATGGTTCTGCTGTTGGCCGAACCGGCCCAAATTGCGAATTTGCCCAATGCCCCGACCTGACTGCCGGATGGCAAACATATATAAATGGCCAGTATGGGTTTTTGTTTCAATACCCAACAACTTCTGGTAGTTTATTCGAACTCCAAAATGGTATTATAATAGTCGGAGAAAAAGGAGTTGAGGGACCAGCCACCAGGCCTGAAGGCATACTTGTTCATATTCCTAGTTACTTTGATGGGGGGAAAACTAATCAATCAGCAAATCCTATAGAATCAATAAATAATTATTACGGTAATGGCTACACTAAAACTTATGTAGCAGTCGGTGGTGTTGAAAGTATCATGATTTCTAGTTTACAAATCGGGGATTGGATTTTTGTGCCACTTCCGAATAATCAAGTTATAAAAATAGAGGGAAATTACGGAAGTACAACGTTCCAAAAAATTCTTTCCACTTTTAAATTTACGACTTCGGCTGACCAAGCTTTGGATAAGGAAAAAGCGTGTCTAGCTGATTATGGGGTGGTAACAACACAAACCTGTTATTGCTCTGGGATACAAGATTTTTATAACTCTTGTGCAATTGGAGGATGCACCTGCACGCCAGATCCAAAATATAAAAGAACTATAAAAGTTTGTAATTGCGGAATGGATAGGTGTTGGAATGGAAAAGAATGCATTTCAACTATGCCATTACCTGACTCTACTTATTAAAATTAAATAAAAACATGGAAGAACAGGAAAAAATGTTAGGTCAGCCAGACGCCAAACTGGAATTGCCCGCCGGCAAGCGTCATATTCCAACTTTTGTTGGAATAGCCATTATCGTTCTCGTCGCCCTAGTCCTCTTCGGCGGAGTTTTTGCCTATCAATATTTTGCAACAAAAAATAATTCAATTGCCGGACCGGCCCTGAGCGAAGTCGAAGGGTGGAAAACGTATACAAACACTCAATACGGATTTGAATTTAAATATCCGGACAACATGATAACTGGCGAGGGTGGGGGCGGAGGTGCATTCACGTTGTCTTTGGCGGTTTATAATCTAGATGCAGAAGGCAAGTTTAAAGATCTTGCCGCTAGCATAGATTTATATTCAAAAGAGACAGTTGAAAAACTTGGTTGGCAAGATAGAGAAAGTGGAGTTGACCAAAAAGTGCTAAAAAATGAGAATGGCGATATGGTATTAATAACCATTGGTTTTAATAAATCTGAAGAAATCAGAAATGCTTTTAATGGTGTAGTTAACACTTTTAAATTTACAAAATAAAATAATAAATTAATAAACCCGCCAAAAGATAAACATTTAGGCGGGCAAGTAAAAATATGACAAAAGAAAAAAAAGAAACAAAAGCGGAGGAGAAGGCGGAGAATAAGAAGGGGGTGGATAATGTGGTGAATGAGATTAAGGAGAGGTTTGGGGAGGGGGCTATTATGACTATGAGGGAGATTCATGCGGTGGATGTGGATGTGGTGCCTACGGGGTCAATTGCGCTGGATTTGGCTTTAGGAGTTGGGGGAATGCCTCGAGGTAGGATTATTGAGATATATGGAGCTGAATCATCGGGTAAAACATCGCTTTCGCTCCACGTTATATCTGAAGCGCAAAAAAAGGGCGGTACATGCGCGTTTGTTGACGCAGAGCATGCAATGGACCCTGACTACGCAAAGCGCATTGGAGTGGATGTGGATGATTTGTTGATTTCTCAGCCGGACTCGGGTGAACAGGCTTTGCAGATTGTTGAGACTTTGGTAAAGTCTGAAAAGATAGATGTTATTGTTGTAGACTCGGTAGCGGCACTTACACCAAGGGTTGAGATAGAAGGTGAAATTGGTGACCAGCATATGGGTTTGCAGGCGCGTATGATGTCACAAGCTTGCAGAAAATTAGGAGTGCTTCTAAAACCAACACAATGATTATTTTCTTAAACCAAACCAGAATGAAAATTGGAATGGTTTTTGGAAACCCAGAAACAACTCCGGGCGGAATGGCTTTAAAGTTTTATGCTTCTGTAAGAGTTAATTTGGCCAGAACAGCTCAAATAAAAGCTGGCGACGAAATTATTGGAAATCGCGTAAAAGCTAAAATTGTAAAAAACAAAGTAGCTGCTCCATTTAAGACAGCCGAGTTTGATATTTATTACAACGAAGGAATTTCAAAGTCTGGTGACGCCTTAAGAGTTGCTTTAGACAGGGGTTTAATAAAGCAATCTGGTAGTTATTTTACATATAACACAGAAAAAATTGGTCAAGGTGTGGAAGGCGCCAAAACATATTTGAAAGAGCATAAAGAAGTTATGAAAGCCATAAAAGACGAAGTCATGAAAGGCGAGCTAGCCGTCATCAAAAAAGCCAAAGAGTATTAAAAAATAAAAATATGAATATTTTATTAAAAAAGCTTTTGAAGATTATCATTGATATCGCGCTCGTAATTATCCCAGTCATTGTTTTTATCGGAATGAAGATAGAATATCTTTGTTCAGCTAGTGGAGGAATATATGTCGGATTACTCTCAATTTTATTGATTATTATATTTGAGGTAATTTTTATTGGATTCGCTTTTGTGGATTTATTTTTTGGGTCAAAGAAGAAGACGGTATTATATTTTTATTCTCCATTAATTATTTTAACCATAATCAATATATTGATAATCATTTTTGCTCACCCTGTTAGTTCTGGAAGTTGCTAAAACATTCCTAGTTACTTAAAAACAGCCCGAGGGGGCTGTTTTTTAGTAATAAGTTAGTTGTTAGCCGTTAGTTGTTATTTAGGGGTGTAGGCTATAAGGCCCATTTGTCTTGCGCGTTTGATGGCGATGGAGATTTTTTTCTGGTGGTAGAGGCAGAGGTTTGTTTTCTTTCTTGGTTTTATTTTGTAGAAACCTGAAACAAACTTAGAGATTAACTCTACGTTTTTGTAATCTACGTTATCAATATTTTTTTGACAAAAGTAACACACGGTCTTGTGAGCGAGGCGAACAAGATTGCTTCGGAAATGAGGTCAAGATATATCTTATACATCCGTACCTCATTTACGCTGAACTCATTATTCGTCGCGTAATTTATTTGTTTAATTAAAATGGGATGTCTTTTACGTCTATCTCGTCGACTGCGTTGTCTTCTAGAGATACTATTTTTTGCTCTTCGTCGGTGCCTTCAGCAGCCGGAGGAGTATAGTTTTCTTCTATAATTGGAATGTCTTCTTGCTTGGCTTGATGCTGATCTTGATCCCGCCCATCTTGGGCGAGGCCCGCCTTTGCGAAGGCGGCTGGCCTTGGCGATGCTCCATCTCCTGTTCCCTTTGGTCCTAGTTGTAAAGTTTCAGCAATAATTTCTGTTTTCCAGCGTTTGGCTCCGGTTGATTTATCATCCCAGCTTCTAGTTTGTATTCTTCCTTCTATTAAAACCAAAGATCCTTTGTTCAAATATCTTGCTGAAATATCGGCCAGTTTTCCAAAACAGACAACATTATGAAATTCAGCTTCTGACTTTTTTTCACCTGAGCTGGAAGTATAAAACCTGTTTGTTGCCACGCCAAAGTTTGTAACTTGTCCGCCGTTTGGCATTGTGCGAACTTCCGGCTCGCGAGTGACGTTTCCTAATACAAATATTTTATTTAGATTCATGTTTTGTTTGATTACTCTCCTAATATTTCGTCGAGTTCATGTTCTATGTCTTTCAACTCGACTTTCTCTTTGATTTCTTTAATTTTGGTGTGCGATTTCTCGGTTGGTTCTTCCCGTCCTTCTGGGGCGAGGCTCGCCTCTTCGGAGGCGGCTGCTTTCTTTTCTATTTCAAATGTTGGAGCAGAAACTGGAGTTGCTTTTTCTCTGGTCCTTCTTGCTTTTTTAAACTCAGCGGCTTTCTTTATTATAAGCATATGACGGACAATTTTTACGTCTTTTTCTAAAATTTTCTGTAGTTCTACTAATTTTTCTGTATCTATTTGGAATTCTAAAACGCCAAGAAAACCCGAGGCGTTTTTGCCTATTGGGTATGAAAATGTTTTGGCTGTAGGATTAGATTGTTTTAAAATCGTTCCTTCTTTGCTAGAAATAGCAGATTCTATTTCTTTGCCTTTTGCTTCTGCTTCCTCAGACGTTATCTCCGAAGAAACTATATACGTTAGCTCGTATGTTTTCATCTATATTTTGAATATGAATTCCCCGGTAAAGACATATTTTGGCTTTACAAGGGGCCCGAGTTTTTTGAAGGGCATGGAAACTCATATTCTATTAATTTATATTGTATTAGTACTATAACAGAAGATGGCCATAAAATCAAGTTATTTACTTTCTTTTTGCTTGTAATATAATAGTTATATGGAAATCAATTCAAAAATTTTTAAGGCATACGACATAAGGGGTATTTACCCAGAAGAGCTAAATGACGAGGCGGCTTATTTGATTGGTCGCGCCTTTGCCAGGAAAGCCGGAGCAAAAAGAATTACAGTTGGCTCTGATATGAGGCTTTCCGGTCCAGCTATCAAAAAAGCTTTAATACACGGTATTACCGATGAGGGTGTAGATGTCAAAGACATTGGGTTGGTGCCTATTGATGCAATTTATTTTTGTGTTGGGAAACAAAGAGACGAAGCCGGTATAATGATTACCGCTTCTCATAATCCAAAAGAATATAATGGTTTTAAAGCAGTATATAAAGATATAAAACCTGCCGATAGTTTAGAGCTACTTGAAGAAGTAAACAATTTGCCTGCCTCGCCGGCAGGCGGGCCAAAGGAAACTAGTGAGATAAAAGGGGAAGTTTTTGTAGAAGATATTATTGCCCCTTATATAAATCATATTTTGACTTTTGTAGACGTTGATAAAATCAAACCATTTAAAGTGGTAATTGACGCCGGCAACGGGATGGCAGGAAAAATTATGCCATTCTTAACAGAAAGTTTACCATTAAATGTAATTCCGCTAAATTTTAAAGTAGACGGCAGTTTTCCTGCGCATCCTTCAAATCCTTTATTGCCGGAAAGTCAGAAAGAGGCTTGTGAAACAGTTATAAAAGAAAAAGCCGACTTTGGAATTATTATGGACGGTGATACGGATAGATTAATTTTTATAGATGAAAAAGGGGTTGTTATTGCTGCTGATATGACATTGCTTTTACTGGCTAAATTATTTTTGGAGAGAGAACCCGGTGCCGGGATTGTTTATAATATTATTTGTTCAAAAGCTGTTCCGGAGTTTATAAAAGAGTGGGGAGGAAGGCCGTTGTTGTCAAAAGTAGGTTACACCAACATTGTGCCAATGATGAGAGAGCAAAAGGGCATTATGGGCGGAGAACTTTCTTCTCATTATTCATTCCGAGATAATGGTTACTCGGATTCTGGGTTTATTGCATTTGTTATTTTGCTTCAATTATTGTCAAATCACAATCAGCCACTTTCAGAAATAGTAAAACCATTCCAGAAATATGCTAAGTCTCCAGAACTCAACTTTAAAGTAGAAGACAAAACAGCCGTCATAGAAAGAGTTAAAGAAAAATATTCAGATGGCAAGCAAACATTTTTAGACGGCATAAGTGTAGATTACAAAGATTGGTGGTTCAACGTCCGCCCATCAAACACAGAACCTTTATTGCGTCTAACCATAGAAGCCGACACCCAAGAAATGCTTGATGAGAAAATCAAAGAGCTTACCAAGATTATCACAAAATAAATAAAACAAAAACACTCCTACGCTCTGGTGCGTAGGAGTGTTTTTAATTTATGTTTAAGCTAGGCCCATTTTTGACCTTACTTCGGCCATGGTGGTTTCGGCAATGGTGCGGGCTCGGCTAGCGCCTTTGGCTAGAATGTCTTTTACGTAAACGTCTCGGGTTTGTAATTCTTTTTGTTTTCTGCGAAATGGCTCTAAATAGTTGACTACAACGGTGGCTAAAGATTTTTTGAAGTCGCCGTAGCCTTTACCAACAAAATCTTTTTCAATTTCTTTGACTGGCCTGTCGGTTAAAAGGGAATAAATAGTTAAAAGATTTGAGATGCCAGGTTTTTTGGTTACGTTGTAAATTACATCTTTGCCAGAATCTGTTTCAGCTGACATTATTTTTTTGGTAATGTCTTCTGGAGAATCAAATAAAGAAATACAGCTTTTTGGTTCGTCAGACTTTGACATCTTTCTTTTTGGATCGGTTAAGCTCATTATTTTAGCTCCAGTTTTTGGTAAAATTGTTTCCGGTTCATCAAACACTTTTCCAAACTTTTGATTGAACTTTTTAGCAATTGTTCGCGTTAGTTCAACGTGCTGTTCTTGGTCTTTTCCAACAGGCACTGCTTGCCCCTTATACAAAAGAATGTCTGAGGCCATTAAAACTGGGTAGGTGAATAGCCCAGCATTAATATAATCTTTGTGTTGCTTGGATTTGTCTTTAAACTGGGTCATGCGAGAAAGTTCTCCCATTGGAGTTATAGTTCCCAAAAGCCAAGCCAGTTCTGCATGTTCTTTAACTTGTGACTGAACAAAAATAACAGATTTCTCCGGATTAATTCCCGCCGCCAAATAAACCGCCGTAGTATCTAAAATATTTTTCTGCAATTCTTTAGGATCATAAGGCGTAGTAATAGCATGCAAATCCACAATGCAAAAAACACATTCATTGCTTTCCTGCAAACTAATCCACTGCTTAATAGCCCCC
This sequence comes from Candidatus Staskawiczbacteria bacterium, assembly GCA_026395215.1. Lineage (GTDB taxonomy): Bacteria > Patescibacteriota > Minisyncoccia > Minisyncoccales > Staskawiczbacteraceae > XYD1-FULL-39-28. The sequence goes on along the minus strand of JAPLZC010000012.1, from coordinate 24,800 downwards.
AAATAATTCCCAATATGTAATCCGCCCGTAGGCCGTATTCCGCTAAATATTCTCATAGTTTTTATTTTTAATTCTTATATCTTTTTATTTTTTATTTTTCCGATTATCCAGCCGATTAACGCACCTATCAAGAAATAATTTATTGATGCTAAAAGCATTGCCACGGCTGGAGAATTAAAATTAATGAAATTTTTATAAACCAAAACGCCTAAAATGGTTGGTAAGGAATAATAGGGGATATTCATGCAGAAAAACGTTCCCGCATTGCATTTTCCACCAATAAATCCGAAGGGAATTAAAATTATAGTAATTAATAAAAAAGTAACTAATAAAATTATCCCTCCTTTTAACCAGCTTGGCCAATTTTTACAAAAGTTCATATTTTTTATTTTTTAATAATAATTTTAAACCTCAATTGCTACTGGCAGAATCATTGGGCGGCGGGAGGTTTTTACAATTTTAATTTTAACATTTGACATGAAGTTTGGAAAGATTATAATGGGTATATAATAACTTAATTTAAAATACATGGCAAAAGATAATTCTGGGAAAAAAATAACAATAGACGATTTGGCGGTGATGATGAAGAATAGTTTTGATGGGCAGACAGAAGTGCTCAATAAAAAGTTTGAAGAACAAACGGAATTTTTGAATAAGAAATTTCACAAAATTGATGAAAGCCTGACAATGATTAAGGGGCAACTTGCTGACGTGGTTCATAAATCGGAATTCGACAAATTAGAAAGCAGGGTGGACTATTTAGAAAATATTCTCGCGCTGAAAAAGAATTAATTTTACATCAGATGCTAAACAAAGGGGATCACGAAAGGGTCTTTTTTGTTTGTAAATTAGACTTCGATGACGACTGGAAGTATCATTGGTCTTCGGCTGGTTTTGGTGGCTAGGAAGTCGCCGATTTTGTTGCGGATTTCGTCTTTTACGTAGGTCCAGTTTACAGCGCCTCCGTGGCCGGCGGTTTTGTAGACTATTTCTATAACTTTCTTTCTGGTTTGTGACAACAAGTCTTTTGATTCGCGCAAGTAGACAAATCCGCGGGAAATAATGTCTGGGCTGCCTTTAACTTGGCCGGTACGTTTGTCTATGACTGTTACAATCACAAACATTCCATCTTCGGCAAGTGCTTGGCGGTCGCGCAAAACAATTTCGCCAACATCTCCAACACCCAAACCGTCAACGAAAACATAATTTGTTGGAACTTTTTCTTTCAGAACTTCAGCCGGTATTGCTCCACTAGAAAACTTAATTATAGAACCGTTGTCTGGCACAAATATTTTATCTTTTCTAAATCCAATGCTTTGGGCAACTTTAGCTGCTTCCTTAAGGAAGTAGTGGTTGGCGTAAACTGGAATAAAGTAGTCTGGTTTGATTTCTTTTAACATTTCTTTTATTCCTTCTATATTGCTGTGGCCAGAAATGTGGACATCTATAATGTCTGAATGGTAAACGTTGTCAGACTGACGGTAAAGATTGTCTTTTACTCGCTGGACTGTGCGCTCGTTTCCCGGAATTACTGAAGAAGAAAAAATAACCGTATCTTCTTTTTTAATTTTAACAAATCTGTGGTTTCCCGCAACAATTCTTGAAAGTGCCGCCATTTCTTCGCCTTGTCCGCCAGTGCAAACAATAATTACTTTGTTGTCAGGGTAGGTGTGGGCTTTGTCGGTTGTTATTAAAACTCCCTTTGGAATATTTATGTAGCCCAATTTTGTTGCCAGCTCTATATTTAGTTTCATTGAGAAACCATCCAGAGCAACTTTTTTGTTATTTTTTGTGGCAAACTCCAATATCTGTCTTATCCTAGTAATTTGTGAAGAAAAAGTGGTAATAATAACTCTGCCTGGAGCATTTGTTATTAAACTGAATAAATTATTCAACATTTCTTCCTCGGTGACTTGCTCTTTTTGATTTGTAGCCCCCAAAGACTCTAACATTAAAACTGTCGGTCTTTTTAGGTTGGCTAGCTGGGTGTAGTTGATTGCTTTTCTGCCAACTGGATCTCTTTCAATTGTCCAATCGCCAGGGTGTATAACAGTTGCCGAAGGGGTTTCTAAAATAACTCCCATTGCGTCCATAATTGCGTGGTCAACCTGGAAAAAGGATAAGGTGAAAGCTCCCAAAGTAATTTTTTGTTGTAAATCTTTTACATATAAAGTTCGCAGCTTTTTTGAAGCACCCTTAAAAGTATCTTCAACCCTGTGTTTTACCATCTCTAAAGTTAAAGGACGCCCAATTATTTGTGGATTTCCCAGTTTATCTAGCAAAATTGCGGCAGCTCCAATGTGGTCTAAGTGACCGTGGGAGAAAATAACTCCGCGTATATTTTTTTCTTTACTTTTTAGATATTCCACGTTTGGAATTACATAATCAATTCCCGGCATATCTTCCTCGGGGAATTGAAGCCCCATATCTAGAATTACAATATCCTGTCCATATTCAAAGACAGTCATGTTTCTTCCAACTTCTTCGCATCCTCCTAATGGGATTATTTTAAGTGTATTATCTCCCTTCCAAACTTTTGTTGGAACCGGAGTTGTTTCATGCCAGCTCCTAATTGGCGCTGGTCTTGCTTGCCCGTCCGAAGCCTTGGCGTAGGAGGGTCTACCGGCAGAGGCCGGTCTTTTTTGTATCATCATTTTATTTTAATTATATTTTATATTAATTTTTTTATTTTAAGTTTACACTGAGGTCTAAACCGAAGTGTGCCGCGGGAGGGAGTTGCCAGGTGATTAACACCTGGCGCCCAGTGTTCATCACTGGGCGAACCCTTTGTGCGGACGGAGGGAGTTGAACCCTCATGACCGTGAGGTCGTACGCACCTGAAGCGTATGCGTCTGCCATTTCGCCACGTCCGCAAGTATTACCCTTTTTTTAGAAATTCTAAATCTTGGGGAATTTCTTTCAGAGGTTGTTCAAATCGCAGGTTTGGCGTATTTTTATAGTTTTCGTTTTTTATCCATTTTGTCTGGCCGTCTTCTTTTACATAGTAATAGCAAGCGCCTTGTTTTTCTACATAAGGGGAGTAGTCGCTTTTACAGTTGTCAGAAATCCAATTTGCCATTTTAAGGTCTTCGGTTTCAGATGGGTTTATTGTTACGTGTCCATAAAATGCAGGCATTATTGCGCACTCTCCGGCTTTTACAGTCACAGCATAAACGTCTTCTATATCCCCGGAATCGTTTCGTTTTTGTAAGAGATAAATAGCAGTGCCTTCTAAAACCATATATATTTCTGGGTAAGCTCCAACATGGTAATGTCCTTTGGTTTTGTTAAATTCATTTCCAAGCATTTTAGCAAAAACAATTGTTTCGTCATATCTTAATTCGCCGTTTGTTTTTAAACCACGGTACATAGAATATAAATCCGTATCTGGAGAATTCTTTGAGAATTCTTTATCTGCTAAAACTTCACGCATGTCATTTAATTTTCTTATTTCCATACTCTTTTTGTATTTATAAACCAATTAATAATATTTTCAAATCTTTTGGCTGGGTCAACTATTTTTGTTGTATCTATTCCTTTTACTTTTCCAGAAACCCAATAAAGATAATCTGGGTTGTACAAAAATAGGGCAGGGGCATCGGTGAGTATTATGTTTTGTAAGTTTTCATATTTTTGTGATTTTATAGAATCATCAGAAGTTTCTCTGGCATCTTTCAACAACTGGTCAGCTTTTTTATTTTGGTACGATGATAAATTTAATCCTGGAGCATTTATTTGAGTTGAATGCCAAAATGGATATAAGTCGGGTAGCATTCCTAAAGCTTGGCCATAAAGCAAAGCGTCATAATTTCTATTTTTAATTATATCTTTTAATTCCGAAAGTTCTACGGTTTTTACTTGTACAGTTGCTCCAACTTTTTGCCAGTAATCTCTCAGGAGGTTTGCAACCATAACTAGCTGTGGTTGATTTATTGTTGTTAAGGTAAACTGTAAAGGAATAGAATTGTTTTGCGGAACAAGGCACAATTCGTTAAGTTTTTTCCGTGTGGTTGGGCCAGTTTCTCCTGTGCTTTGAGTATCCGGCAGATACTTTTCTTGAAAAGCATTTATTGCACTTTCGGTTCCTTTGCCAAATTTTCCGCTGGTTTCATTCTGTAAAGGATTTTTGAAGCTATCGTCCAACCTGGACAAACATCCCTGAAGTTCTACAACTTCGTTCCCGCTTGAGCCAACCTTTAAGTAGCTTTTAAATTGGAATGCTGGTTTTTTGGTGTTTGCTTTTGCTCTCAAACCTGTGGCGGCATCAAGTTTATATCCCGCTTTGTCTAAAAGTTTTCCTGCTGCGCCTGTGTCAAAACTATAAGTTACTGTTGGCTGGGCATATCCAAAATAATCTGGTAAAAGCGGGGAATTGACTAAAGAAATTTTTTCTTTATATGTGTCTTGTATTTTTTGAATCAATTCCTGTTTATTAACCGAGTCATTGAGAGCTTGTGTTATATTACTATCTGATAAAAGTTTAGAAGGGGTGCCCCCTTGGCCATTGTTAAAAAATACGGCAAAATATCTTGGCAGAGAAAAAGAATAAACATTATATTTCTCATTTGTGCTCCATCCTTGGTGAATTTGCTTTTCCAGAGAAGCTTGGTTGTCGCCCAATGCTGAAATGTCAAAACCGTTTATTGTTTTTTGGTTGGCGGCGCTTATTAAATCTTCTTTACTGCTAAAAAAATTAAAATTAATTTGTGATATATATGGTAACTTTTCGTAATATTTGTGGTTTGATACTAAGGTTAAACTTTTTATAAACCCGCTTTTATTTTCTTGCAGGGCAGAAAGAGTATAGGGTCCTGAGCCAACCGGCTGTAAATTATATGAAGTCAAAGCAAAATTTTCCGATGAGACATTTTTCCAAATGTGAGCGGGGATTATTTTTAACGTGCAGTTTTCCAAAAAAGAATTATAAGGCGCGTTCAACGATAAGCTTAAAGATTTATCCGACACTTTTTTTATGTCAACATTAAGCCAGTTTGCCCTTAAAGGACTCTTATAATCGGAGTTTTGGATTGTTTTTATAGTGTAAATTACGTCGCCAGCTGTCAAAGGTGTTCCATCTTGCCAATAAAGATTATCTTTTAACAAAAAGGTGTAGGTTTTGCCATCGTCAGAGAGATTGTGACTTTTTGCCAGGTCATTCACTATTTTTCCGTCTTTGTCATAGGTCATAAGCCCCGAATAAACCAAGTCAATCAATGTCCTATCAACATCATTGGTTTCTCCGTAAATAGGATTTATAAACCTTGGTTGTCCCACCACACCCTCAGTGTATGTCCCACTGTAAGCGGGAACTATTTTTGTATTGCTTAAGTAAAGATCAATTACCAAATATCCGGCAGATAAAATTGCCAGGACAACAAAAATTAAAAAAAGTGTTCTTTCTTTTTTGTCTAGTATTTTAAAAAGTTGTTTCCACTGAGAAAACTTAGGAAACTTCATTTATTATGGTTTTATGGAAGCAATATATTTAATACGCCCAAGACCAAGAAAATGGTTGCTATAGCAATTGTGGCGTAGTATATTTTCTTTTGAGCTCCGCGTTTGGTTGAATAAACTTCTCCGCCTCCGCTTCCGCCAAAACCGGCTCCCAAAGCAGCTCCTCTTTGTTGTATTACAATAAGTATAATTAAAATTACAGATACTGCGAGTTGTGTATAATATAATATTTGATTCATTTGTTTATTTGTTATGTTTTGTTGTAAAAAATATGATAATAATATTTGATATCCAAATAACTAGGGTTGTATATAGAAGAGGTAAGAAAAATGGTACAGTCAGTTCGTCAAACATTGTTTCTAGTAACCATATCAAGCCCATATCTATAATTATTGTAAAAAGTCCAAGAGTAATTATTTCTAACGGCAGAGCCAAGGTCTTTAGAATAGGTCTTAAAAAATAATTTAATAAGCCCAAGACAATTCCTAGAACCAAAATAACTTCCCACTGAGCTGTTAATGGAAACCCGAAAAAGTTGGATGTTGGGTATGCTTTTATTACAACCCCGGGCACATACAACATTGCCAGCCACAATCCTAATGCAGCCGCAACAATCTGAGAGAGTAATCTCTTCATTTGATATATAATAGCAGGTTTTTTGTTAAAAAGCAATAACTATTGCAACAATTCCTTTCTTCTCAATTTTTTATGGTAAGTTATGGCAAATCTGTGAGCTTCGTCATCTAAATTTTTTATCAGGTTATAAGTTTCTTGTGGAAGATTTTTTAGTGGTATTGGTTCCTTGCACCCCTCAATAAATAATTCTTGTCTGCCCTTGGCAATGGAGATAATTTTTAAATTTCTAATTTTTAAATTTTTAAAATAATTTTTAATTTCTATTGCCGCATTCAACTGAGCTTTTCCACCGTCTATCAACATAACTTCCGGATAAGGCCACTTAACGTGGTTAAGTCGTCTGGTTATAATTTCTTTTAACATAGCTATGTCATTGGGCGTGTTTTCCATTTTTATTTTAAACTTTCTATATTGGCTCTTATCTGGTTTTCCATCTGTAAAAGCAATCATAGAACCGGTGGCTTGTTTGCCCTGTATGTTAGACACATCATAACACTCAACCCTGCCAGAGAGTGGTGGGATGTCCGACACCCCACCGGACTTTGCTTGGGTAATGACGCTGGAGTGGGACATGACTTGTTGTAAGCTGGCGATTTCATCGCGTACTTTGCCGGCCTCCTCAAACTTGTTTTGTTCAGAAAAAGTAGCCATCTCCCGTTTCAGGGAATTTAAAACAGTTTTGCTTTTCCCTTGAAGAATTAAAACTAGTTTTTTTATATTTTTTTTGTACGCCTTCAAATCGTGATTTGGTCCGGGACAAAGTCCTAAATGGCACCAGGTGCAGTTGCTCTTTGGATGCCTCGCAGAAGTGTAGTAGGGGAATACGCGTCTTAAAAACTTTAGGGTCATTTTTAAAGCTGTCCCTTCTACAAAAGGTCCGATATACTGGGATTTTGCCCCGTCATTCGACGGGGCACCCGGTCGGATGACCGGGTGGATTTTTTTTGGCTTATGTGTAATAAAGACATACGGAATCTTGTTTTTATCTTGCTCGATAGCCACGTAAAAATAATTCTTATCGTCCTTCCAGACTACATTAAACCTTGGTTGGTGCTTTTTAATTAAGCTGGCTTCCAAAAGCAAAGCCTCAATTTCTGAGCCAGTTTCAAAATATCCAATTTTCTCAACTTTGTCTATAAATATATTATCTCGGTAAGAAGGCTGTTGGAAATGATTTTTAACCCTGCTTTGTATATTCACGGCCTTGCCGATATAAATCGGTGGGATGTCGGACATCCCACCGACTGCAAAGCAATAAACGCCGCTTGTTTTGGGGAGTTCGTTGAGCTTTGATTTAGGTAGTAACTTAAATCTATCCATATAACTATTTAAATCTAAAAAACAGATATTTGCAACCCCTTTTTTTTGTGATACAATTTATAAATGGATTGGTCTGCATTTGAACAGGAAAGGAAAAGACAAAAAAGGAGAATAGTCACTGTACTCTCCTTGTTTTTTACTATATTTTTTATCACAGCACTTCTAACCGTCAACTATATTTTGCTCAACGTCAAAAACCAAAACATTTCTCAGAGATCAATTAGTTCAGAGTTAGCAACCATCCAAAAGACTCAGGTTATCTCCGGTAAACTTGTCAGTTGGACAAAGATAATTCCAATAACTGAAATTACTAAAGATAAGAATTTAATTATTCTTCCTAAACACGCCACTAACATAACAGTTAAAACAGTTTCTGCAAAACCAACAACACAACAAACACAAATCACCAATCAAGACCGAAAAAACTTTCTCACCCTAGTAAAACAAGCCACCCCCAGAAACAATTTCTTAGCTGATTTAGTAGATGCCGTAGAGCAAACCGTAGAGCAGACCGTAGAACAAATTGTTGACCAAATTGTTCCTCCTGTTCAAGAAACAGAAAGTATTATAACCACCTCGGAAGAAACGCTTGTGGACGTGAGTGATATTGCCGAACAGCCTGCCGAGATTCCTGCCGAGACTTTTGTTCAGGTAGAGTACACTACTCCAGCTCCGGAGATTACCGAGCAAACCACAGACACCGGCAAACTCGTCACTGTCACAGACCCAATTGAAGACCCGCAAGCTCCAATTACCGACGTCCTTGCTTTTACAAACATTCCAGAGATATTTAAAGTAGGACAGGAAGACAAGGTAAAAATTAAATGGGTTAACGAAGGAAATCAGAATGTAGTATTTCATGCCTACGACCTAAACAGCAACGGCAAGCTAGACTATGTAGAATGGACAGTTCCTCACTTATCAACTCAGACATTTGAGATTATCTTTATCTCTAAAGCTTTTGAGCTAGACGAAAACAAAGAAATTGTTAATGATGTTTACGAACAAACAGTTACCCAAGACAATGTTTGGGTGACCATCCCCGATACTCACTATATAAGAGCAACTTTTGAGCGTAATCTAACCGCTGGAAATGATATGACCATTTATGCTAAAGGCACAGGAACCATTGTCGTCTTTAATGAAAATAGCACTGACAGCATTGGCGAGTTTACCATCAACGGCGAGAACACTTACAAGATTTATCCAAATTATACCGACTCCGCTGTCTACGATTTACTATTCTCCGGCAGCATTGACGTGGACTATATTGTTGACCCAGATCTCTGTGATGGGACGCCGGCTGATGCTGATTGTTGGTCTCCAGCTGTTGATAGTTTAGCTTGGGGTTCGCCTCTTGTAACAACTAATGTTCAGGATTCCACAAATGGAGCAGCTAACACCGCTACTCTTGCTGGTCTAACTGGAGACTATCCCGCTGCTGATTATTGTGATGCTCTAACCTATGGTGGATATTCTGATTGGTATTTACCAGCTAAGGATCAGTTAATTGCTGGTCTAACCGACTATATAAGTGCTGGTTTTCCAGTCGACACTCTTTATTGGTCTAGTACTGAGGATTCAGGCAATCCAAGCAACGATGCCTGGGTTGCTTACTATCGGAGCAGCCTAGGCATTGTGGTCAGTTACGGCAACGGTAAGAGCGCTACCATCAATCAGACTCGTTGTCTCCGCGATGCTGTCCCAGATCCTTGTGCTGCTTTGAAAACAGCTATAGAAGTAAATTGCGCTGCAAACTATAATCTTGCATCAGACTTAGATTGTACAGGAGAAACAATTGCGCCAATATGCTCTGGTGGTTATTCAGGTATTTTTAATGGACAAAGTCATACCATTACCGGATTAACCATAAACCAGCCGGCAGACAACAACGTTGGTTTATTCGCCATTTTGTCTGGGACAATTTCTAATGTTGGATTAATTAATATTAGTGTAACTGGTTCTAGTCGTGTGGGTGGTTTGGTTGGACAGCAAAATGCTGGAACAATTACAAACGCTTATATAACTGGAGACGTAAATGGCAACGGCAAGGTTGGAGGATTAGTGGGATATCAAGTTAGTGGTACAATCTCTAACTCTTATGCAACTGGAAATCTTATTGGAGGAGGTAGTCTTGGGAAAGGAGGTTTAGTTGGAGAACAAGATGCAGGAGTGATAGATAACTGTTATTCGACAGGGATTGCAACAGGAGGTGTTGCTTTAGGAGGATTAGTGGGATATCAAGTTGGTGGTACAATCAGTAATTCATATTCTACAAAAAATGTAACTGGTACGACTCAAGGTGTAGGCGGTTTGGTTGGATATGGTTATGGAGCAGTATCTAATTCTTATGCTACTGGAATTGTAAATAGTACTACGATGGTAGGAGGTTTGGTTGGTAACTTTGGTATGTCAGCTACAACTACAATAATATCTAATTCATATGCTACTGGAAATGTAATAGTTAGTAGTGGAAGTGGTGGAGGATTAGTTGGTAATGGTGCAAATGGAATAATAAATAATTCTTATTCAACTGGAAATGTAAGTGGAGCTGGTTCTAATCAGGGGGGATTAATTGGATTAGTTTCAGGTGGTGTAACAACTGTTTCAAATTCTTTTTGGGACAATCAAACTTCCGGTAAGTCAACAAGCGCGGGAGGAGCAGGAGTTGTGGGAAAGACCACAGCAGAGATGAAGAAACTTTATACTTTTAACGCGTACGGCGGAGCTAACTGGGATATATCCGGAGGACAAACCGATTTAAATAATGGCTATCCATATTTATCTGGCATCAGTCCTGTTTGGTATATTGCAGATAATAGCGCAAGTCCTGATACCACCCCTCCTACCGGTACCATCACTTTAGCCGATGGAGCAACTTATAGCACAACCACTTCTCCTGCTATTACTTTGACGACCGATGATGCTAGTCAGTATCAACTTTGTGGAAATTCTGCAATTGCTGGAGCAAATTGTACTGATATAAAAATAGCTTGGGCGTCATATGTCAACACACCAGATGCCTATAATTTTGGTTCCGATGGTGCCAAAACTCTCTATGTCCAATTTAAAGACACCGCCGGCAATATCAGCCAAACTTATTCTGACAGTATAACAATAGATACAGTCGCGCCAACTATCACCATAGTCAACCCAGACACCGCTTGGACTAGAAGCAAAACAATCACAGCTTCAACTAGTGAAGGCACTCTAACAATGAGCAACATTGCAAACTCAACCTGTGATGGCACACTCACATTTGCCACTTATGCTGACCAAACATTTACAGACGGCTCAGACAACGGCTCAAAGGTTTGTTACAGGGCAGTTGATATAGCCGGTAATACAACCTACGCTATGTCTGCCAACATTGCCGGAATTATTACCGGTAGCGGTAGTGGAGGCGATACTTATTACACAATTACTGCCTCAGCCGGAGCAAATGGTTCTATTAGCCCGAGTGGTTTAATATCTTTGGTTTCTGGAAGTAGCCAAATATATACTATTACCCCAAATAGTGGTTATAAAATTGAAGACGTGTTAGTTGATAATGTTTCAGAAGGAGCAATAACTACCTACACATTTAGTAGTATTTCCAGCGGTCACACCATTTCAGCAATATTTTTAGCACAACCAACTTTGCCGCCAGTTGTACCGCCAGTTGTACCGCCAGTTGTACCGCCAGTTGTACCGCCAGTTGTACCGCCAGTTGTACCGCCAGTTGTACCGCCAGTTGTAGTTGTACCGCCAGTTGTACCGCCAGTTGTACCGCCAGTTGTACCGCCAGTTGTACCGCCAGTTGTACCGCCAGTTGTACCGCCAGTTGTACCGCCAGTTGTACCGCCAGTTGTACCGCCAGTTGTGAACCCGGTAGAAGAAGCTGTAAAAGTTTTAGAGAACGCAATCAACTCACCTCAAGGTTCGGTAATAACTAAGGCTGTCTCCACCACAGGAATTGTAGTGGCAGCCATGGCAACAGGGTTTTCCGTCCCGTTCTCATTCTCAGAAATGTTCTTGATTCCATTAAGGTTGTTAGGACTTCTGCTCACTGCCTTTGGTTTGAAAAAGAGAGTTGTCCCATGGGGTGCTGTTTACGACTCTGTCACAAAGCGTCCCCTAGACCCCGCTTACGTTGTTCTAAAAGATCTTAAAGGTCAGGTTATTTCTTCTGCAATAACAGATGTAGATGGCAGGTTTGGATTCTTAGTAGGTCCTGGCATTTACCAAATAGAAGCCCACAAAACCAACTACACCTTCCCATCAAAGAATCTTGCCGGCAAAACACACGACGAACTCCACAAAGACTTGTACTTTGGCGAGAACATTGAGATAAAGGCTCAAGACGAGGTGATTACCAAAAACATTCCCTTAGATCCAATTAAGTTTGACTGGAATGAGTTTGCCAAGAAAGACAAGAACATAATGAAGTTCTATTCTAAGTGGGACGTAGCTACAAGAAAATTCTCCGATCTCTTCTTCGCCGTAGGTCTTTTTGTCGCCACCCTAGCATATATCTTTGCCCCATACCCATACAACACAATTACCATTTTTGCATATTTATTCCTTTTATTATTAAGAATCATAGGACTAAAACCAAAAGTTTTTGGCAACATAACAGACAAAGCAACAGGCATCCCGTTGTCCTTTGCCATAGTGCGTGTAATGTCACCAGATTCTAACATACAAATTACCGCCAAGTCCGCCGACAAGTACGGCAAGTATTATTGCCTTGTCCCACCCGGTAAATATTATGTTAGGATAGAGAAGAAGAACAAAGATGGCTCGTATTCTTTAGTCCACACTTCACAGACAATCGACGTCTCAAAGAAGGGGATTATTAACGAAAAGTTTGAAATATAAACTGATTAGTAGTATAGTAATATAATATAATAAACATTTTATGAAAAAGAATATTTTAATAATAGAAGACGATTCATTTTTTGTTGAATTAATATCAAAGAAACTCTTTTCTAAAGAGTTTAGTATTTTGTCTGCAAAAGACGGCGAAGAGGGGATTAAAAAGGCAAAAGAGGAAAAGCCAGACTTAATATTGCTAGATCTCTTGTTGCCGGTAATGGATGGCTACGAGGTGCTGTCAACATTAAAAAATGATTCAGAGACATCTGCAATTCCTATTATTATATTATCTAATTTAAGCTCAAAAGAAGACATTGATAAAGGATTAAAGCTGGGGGCATCTGACTTTTTGATTAAGTCACAAATTGATTTGGAAGAAATTGTCGGTAAAATAAACGCCTTTATTTAATATAAAAATTTTGTTCTAGCACAGGATAGGGCATTAGCTCTATCCTGTTTTTGTATAAAGTCTTGAACCTTGACAATAAATAATGTATAATGACAGACCAAATAAAAAATGAGTATAGATAATTACATAAAAATTCGCGGGGCAAGAGTCCATAATTTAAAGAATATAGATTTGGATTTGCCTAAAAATAAGTTGATTGTAATTACCGGGCTTTCTGGCTCTGGTAAATCATCTTTAGCTTTTGATACGTTATATGCAGAAGGACAGCGCAGATATGTTGAAAGTTTGTCAGCTTACGCCAGACAATTTTTGGGTGTAATGGACAAACCCGATGTAGATAAAATAGAAGGAATTTCTCCTGCAATTTCAATTGACCAAAGAAAATCTACTCATAACCCAAGGTCCACAGTTGGTACTATTACTGAAATATATGATTATTTAAGATTGCTTTACGCCCGTATAGGTAAACCGCATTGCCCAAAATGTGGAAAGTTAATTTCTCGCCAGACAGTTGACCAAATTGTTGACCAAGTTTTAAGCATGCGAAAAGCGCAACTACGAACGCGCCCATACGAATTAACGATTCTAGGTCCGGTGATCCGGGAAAAAAAGGGCGAGCATCGTGGAGTTCTAGAAGAAATTCAAAGGGGAGGTTTTGTTAGAGTAAGAATAGACGGAGTTATTTATCCAGTTGAAGAATCGCTAAATGCAAATTTAGATAAGCAAAAAAAACACGACATAGAAGTTGTTGTGGACCGTTTAATTCTTGAAAAAGATTTAGATCGTTCGCGACTGGTTGATTCTCTAGAAACCGCTTTGCATTTAGGCAAGGGAATTGTAATTGTGGCCGGAAAAGACAAAGATGATTTAGTTTTCAGCGAACACTTCGCGTGTGAAATGTGCGGGATTTCTTTGCCGGAGTTAGAGCCAAGATTATTTTCATTTAATAATCCTTATGGAGCTTGCCCAGAATGTACTGGATTGGGAGAAAAGTTAGAAGTTGACCCGGAATTGGTTATTCCAAATAAAAAATTAACAATTGCCGAAGGTGCTATTTGGCCATGGTCTCGCGCCAGCCACAAAGTTGGCAGACAAGGATATTATTATTCTATTCTTTCTGGGTTAGCTGATAAATATAAGTTTTCTTTAGATGAAGAAGTAAAAGATTTGCCTGCAAAAATAGTTGATATTATTTTAAATGGAGACGCCGAATTTATGGGAGTAATTCCAAACTTGGAAAAAAGATATCACGAAACAGATTCAGACTGGACAAGAGCAGAAATTGAGCAATATATGGTTATTAAAATTTGTCCAAAGTGCAACGGCAAAAGATTAAAGCCAGAAGTTTTGGCAGTAACAGTAAATGATTTATCTATTGATAAAGTTGTTGATATGCCGGTGGACAAAGTAAAAGAATTATTCACAAAATTACCAGAAAAACTAAATGCAGGAGAAACAAAGGTTTGTGCGCCAATTATAAAAGAAATAATTGATAGGACACAGTTTTTAACTGATGTTGGTCTGAGTTACTTAACTTTGTCCAGAAAGGCTGGGACATTGGCTGGTGGAGAAGAACAAAGGATAAGATTAGCAACTCAAATTGGTTCTAAACTGTCTGGCGTTTTATATATTTTAGATGAGCCGTCTATTGGATTACATGCCAGAGATCAGCACAAGTTAATTGATACATTGGTTAAGTTAAAGGATTTGGGAAACACGGTTATTGTGGTAGAACACGATCCTCAAACAATGCAGGCGTCTGATTGGATTGTTGATATTGGGCCGGGAGCAGGAAAACACGGAGGAAAAGTTGTTTTTGAGGGAACATATAAGCAGATTCTCAAAAGTAATACGCTAACCGGAGAGTATTTGTCTGGGAGGAAGACGGTGAAGGCTGATAAGAAAACTCACCCCGTCATTCGACGGGGCGCCCAGGGCTCTCAAAAGTATTTGAGCGTAATTGGCGCGAGTGAGCATAATCTTAAGAATATTGATGTGCAAATACCCCTGGGCGAATTTGTTTGTGTTACCGGAGTTTCGGGGTCTGGGAAATCATCTCTTGTAAATGATATTTTGGCAAAGTTTTTGTTAAAAAAGTTTTACCGCGCAAAAGACGAACCTGGAAAGCACAAAGAAATAACCGGTATAGAAAATATAAACAAAGTGGTTTTGGTTGACCAATCTCCAATTGGTAGAACTCCAAGAAGTAATCCGGCAACATATACGGGAGCGTTTTCAGTGATAAGAGATATCTTTGTAAAAACAAAAGAGGCCAGAGTACGCGGATATTCAGCCGGCAGATTTAGTTTTAACGTGAAAGGTGGAAGATGTGAAGCGTGTGAAGGACAAGGACAGAAAAAAGTAGAAATGTATTTCTTGCCGGACATTTATGTAGAATGTGAGGAATGCCATGGAAAGAGGTATAGCAAAGAAGTTTTGGAGGTTACTTACAAAGACAAAAACATTGCCGAGGTTTTAGATATGACAGTTGAAGAGGCACTGGAATTTTTTAAGAATATTACCGGACTCTATGAAAAAATGAAAACTTTAAAAGAGGTTGGACTTTCCTATGTACAACTGGGGCAATCTGCAACTTCTTTGTCTGGTGGGGAAGCGCAAAGGGTAAAATTGGCAACAGAACTTTCCCGAAAAGGCACCGGCAAAACTTTATATATTTTAGATGAACCAACAACCGGTTTGCATTTTGATGATATTAAAAAATTAATTGCTGTTTTGGGAGGCTTGGTTGACAAAGGCAACACAGTTTTGGTTATTGAACACAATATAGATTTAATTAAAAATGCCGACTGGTTGATTGACCTTGGACCTGAGGGTGGAAGCGGGGGAGGCCAAATAGTTGCACAAGGAACTCCTGCTGATGTTGCAAAGGTAAAAAAGTCATACACCGGGCAATATATAAAATCTTGACAAAATGGTTAAAGGGTGTATAATTAACACTCGCACCTTTAATTTAAAACCTCTTAATCTTGAAAGGAACCAAAAAGTGAAAACGATTCTTGTTGTAGACAATACATACCGGATTCGTAATTCGTTGAGAGATTTTCTGGCAAAATCCCACTCGGGATTTACGCTGATTTGTATCGAGGATACAGATCAAGCTGAAAGGATGTTGGGGGTTTCTCTTAATATAGAAGCCATCATCATTGATGCAAATATGTCAGGGAACTTAGCCGAAAGGGCTCGCAAAAACTACCCCAAGGTCCAAGTTTTTGAAAACCTTGAAGCGATAAAGGCGGTTCTGACTGAAAAGTGAGGGTCGTCGAATTTTATGGGAGCTTGCACTTGCGGGCTCTTCTTTTTTTGGCATGCGAAAAGCACGCTACAAATGTGCCCATGCGAATATAAACTTGTATTTACTTGCTTATTTGTGTAAAATTAGATTAATGGAGTGTCCAAATGATAAAGAGTATTTAGAGAAAATTTTGTTTCATGACATGGAAGTTGAATACTGCCCAAGGTGTTTGGGTATTTGGTTTGATAAAAATGAATTACGTTTGGCAAAAGATGACAAAGACAAACAATTAAATTGGGTA
Source organism: Candidatus Staskawiczbacteria bacterium (assembly GCA_026395215.1). Taxonomy (GTDB): domain Bacteria; phylum Patescibacteriota; class Minisyncoccia; order Minisyncoccales; family Staskawiczbacteraceae; genus XYD1-FULL-39-28. The sequence continues at coordinate 8,570 of JAPLZC010000012.1, read as the reverse complement.
GATATTGATTTGTGGAGAGATAAAACAAAGTTCAAAGTTTCACATGGAGATAAACATTGTCCTGTTGATAGAGCAGGCCTGACGGAAGTTAAATATGGTGGATCAAAGACAAAAGTTGATTTTTGTAAAATGTGCGGAGGTATTTGGCTAGACAGGGGAGAGTTTAAACAGATAATTAACTATTTGAAGAAAAAATCTGATTATGAGGTTTTGCATAATTATACTAAAAATTCTATTAAACAATTGTGGGAAGTTTTTTCAGGGCCGGAAGGATTTCGTTCAGAGTTAGGAGACTTTTTAATGTTAATAAAATTATTTAATTACAAATTTATTACTCAATATCCTCGCATTGAGGGTTTGATTGATAGTTTGCCAAAATAACATGTCAATATTTTATATTATTTTATTGGTAGTAGTTTTGTTAGTTTTGTGGCTGATAATGGCATTTAACAGTCTAGTGGTGTTAAAAAATAGGGCAAAAGAAGCTTTGTCTGACATAGACGTACAAACAAAAAGAAGATATGATTTAATTCCAAATTTAGTGGAAACTGTAAAGGGATACGCGGCTCACGAGAGCGGAGTTTTTGAAAAAGTTACACAGGCAAGGGCAGCTGCAATGAATGCAGAAGGATCAGCTCAGAAAGAGCAGGCAGAAAATATGTTATCAAATACTTTGAAAAGTTTATTTGCCGTTGCAGAAGCTTATCCAGATTTAAAAGCTTCTACAAACTTTTTGGAATTGCAAAGAGAGCTAACAGATACAGAAGACAAAGTTCAGGCAGCCCGCAGATTCTACAACACAAATGTCAGAGACTTAAATATTAAGGTAGAAAGTTTTCCTGTAAATATGGTTGCAAAACAATTTGGATTTGCCCAAATGGATTTATTCCAAACAACCAGCGAAGCCGAAAAACAACCCGTCGCAGTCAAGTTCTAAACATCGCTCGGCAATAAATTTCCAGCTAACGTTCGTTGTCCCCGCGTTGCGGGGAAAACTCACTAGGTCTGGCACTTCGTGTCTCAGAAATACGCTGGAAACTTACCGCCTCGCTCTAATATATATGGCGTCAATTTATACACAAGCTGATTCTAACACGCGGAAAACCTGGTTTTTGTTAACTGGGTTTTTGGTATTTATTATTGCCATTGGTTGGCTTTTCAGCTATGTGCTAAACGATAGCGTAATTTTATATTTTGCAGTTATTTTGAGTGTGTGTATGTCTTTTGGAAGTTATTGGTGGTCAGATAAAATTGTTTTATCTATGTATAAAGCAATTCCAATTGAGCACAATAAAAATCCGGAACTTTACCACGTTGTAGAAAATCTTTGTATAACGGCAGGTTTGCCTTTGCCAAGAATATATATTATTCCAGAAATGCAACCAAATGCTTTTGCAACCGGAAGAGATTCAAAACATGCAGTTGTGGCCGTAACACAAGGGCTTTTAAATAGGTTAGACAAAAATGAATTGCAGGGAGTTTTGGCACACGAATTGTCACACATTGGAAATAAAGACATGTTGTTGGCAACGGTTGTTGCGGTTTTAGCTGGAGTTATAGCAATGTTAGCCAATATGTTTATGAGAATTAGTTTTTTTGGTGGAAATAGAAGATCAAATGATGACAATGGAAAAGCAGGAGCAATTTTAATGGTTTTAGGAATTGTGGCAGCCATTTTAGCTCCAATTGCCGCAACAATGGTGCAACTGGCAATTTCTAGAAAAAGAGAATTTTTAGCAGATGCTGATGGCGCCCTATTAACAAGATTCCCAGAAGGTTTGGTTAGCGCACTGGAAAAAATTTCTTCAGATTCAACACCAATGAAAGTTACCAATAGCGCATCGGCTTCACTTTTTATTGATTCGCCATATAAAGGTAAACAAAAAGCTAGTTGGTTTACAAAACTTTTTTTGACACATCCTCCAATAGAAGAACGCATAAAAGCATTGCGAGGAATGGAGATTTAATTTTAGAAATAGCGGAGGAGGTGAGACTCGAACTCACGGGTCCCTTTCGAGACACGCCTTTCCAGGGCGTTGCAATAGCCACTATGCGACTCCTCCATACAGAAGTTATAACATATTTTTTAAAAATTTGCTACAATAGTTAGCGAAGTTTTTGTTCGCGGTAATTAATAGTTATTCACTATTGCAATGTTCTCTGGCGGTGCTATAATTTAATAATAGTTTATATTAAATTTTTTAAAAATGATTAATTTTGCTTATTGGCAAAAAATTGTTCTGCGATATAAAATGTTGCGTTTACGCTGGGGAATAACTTTACGCAACCAAGCCAAAAAAGAAGTAACCATTTTTGCAAACTCAAAATATTCTTTTTCGTTTAAGCCATTTCTTGCATATCAGGGTTTGGCTATTTTTGTTTTGCTTTTTGTTGTTGCCTCATTTTTTATTCCGCAAAATAAAATAAACCAGTTGGCTGTAATTAACACGGCAGTTACCAAACAAAACACAAACATAGTTGCCAATGGAAATTCTGTTGCCTGGACAAAGTTAGTTAAAATTAGTGACATTAAGTCCGGCAAAAGTTTGCTGGTGCTTCCCAAAAATGCCAGCAACATTAAAATTATAAAAATTTCCGCAGAACAGGCGAAGGAAGTTTTGCAAACAAAAAAAACAGAACAATTATCTTTTAACCAAAGACAGCAATTAGCCGAAGCAGTTGTCCCATCAAAACAAAAGAATAATTCATTTCTTGCCAGCGTTAGCGACGGTTTTGGTTCTTTGCTTGCCGATCTTGGAGACGCTGTAGAAAACATAGTAGCGTCAACCCCCGATGAAACCGTTGTAGACCTGACTGCGCAGGCAGGTTTGATTGAACAGGTCGTCGAAGAGACTCCGGTTGTCGAAGAGACTCCGGTTGTCGAAGAGACTCCGGTTGTCGAAGAGACTCCGGTTGTCGAAGAGACTCCGGTTGTCGAAGAGACATATGTGCAAGTTACCTATGAAACACCTGCTCCAGTTATTACCGAGCAAGAAACAGACACCGGAAAAATTGTTACTGTTTCAGCTCCCGATGAAGTACCCGGCTCGGGACCTGCAGTCACCAGCACAGCCCCGGCAATTATTACAGTTTCTCCTTCTATATATACAGCACCAGCCGCCCCCGAAGGGGCGAGCCTCGCCCCCGAAGGGCGGGAGGTTGTGCCAGCACCGGCTGAAACATCGGCACCGGTAGAGAGTGGTGGGACGTCGGACATCCCACCGACTGATGTTACACCCGAGGCGCCAGAAGTTACACCTACACCTGAAGAAACGCCGGCACCGGAAGTCGCGCCAGCACCAGTAGAGACTCCGGCAGAGACACCTGTTCCGGTGGAGGAAACTCCAACTATAGAAATTCCCGCGCCAGTTGAAGAAGTATCTCCAATTGATGCGGCGGCTTCGCTTATCTCCGGTTTTGTGCGCGCTATTGCTTCTTTTACCCATTTTTTAGCGGCTGATATTTCTTCGGCAATAATTTCACCGGTTCTCACAAAAATAAATATTACTCCGTTAACAGCCAATTTAACTGCTGGCGGAAGCACTCAGCAATTAGTTGCTAACACTTTAGACCAAAACAATCAGCCAATGGAGACAGTAGTCAACTGGGCGTCAAACAACACCGCAGTTGCCGTAGTAGACAATACAGGTTTGGTTACTCCTGTTGGCGAAGGCACAGCCCGCATTACCGCCTCAAACGAAAACGCTCCAATTGTTGATGTTTTGGCTTCTACAAAAATCCCAGAAATATTCAAAGTTGGCCAAGAAAACAAAATCAAAATTAAGTGGACTAATGAAGACAATAAAGAAGTTGCCTTCCACGCATACGACACCAACGGTAACGGCAAACTGGACTACGTAGAATGGACAGTCCCACACTTGTCTGAACAAACCTTTGAAATTATTTTTATTTCAAAAGCATTTGAGTTAGATGCCAACAAAGAAATTGTTAATGATGTTTATGAGCAAACAGTTACCCAAGACAATGTTTGGGTGACCATCCCCGACACTCACTATATAAGAGCAACCTTTGAACACAACCTAACCGCCGGAAATGATATGACCATCTATGCCAAAGGTACAGGAACCATTACCGTCTTTAACGAAAATGGTAACGATATCATTGGTGAATTCGCCATCAACGGCGAAAACACTTACAAGATTTATCCAAATTACACTAACTCCGCCGTCTATGACTTATTATTCTCCGGCAATATTGAAATTGACTACATTGTAGACCCGGTTTGTGCAACCGCGCCAGACGATCCTCTATATACTGTTTGTACATACACAGCAGTTGGAACCACATCATTCACCCCGCCAACCGGCGTCACTTCCGTTAAGGTTTTGGTTGTCGCTGGAGGTGGAGGGGGTGGAGCAGCAGGTGCTGGAGCAGGTGGTGGAGGAGCGGGTGGATTAATTTACAATAGTTCTTATGCTGTAAGTGGAGCAACAGATGTTGTTGTTGGAGCAGGTGGAACAGGGTTAACTAACTCAACCTATAGTACAACAATAAATAATGGAGAAAATTCTTCTTTTGGAAGTTTGGTGGCTGTTGGTGGAGGAGGAGGGTCTTCGGGTGATGTTGCTGGTGGAGATGGTGGTTCTGGTGGAGGCGGTAATGGTGGATATGAAAGAGCGGGCGGAAGTGGAACAAGTGCACAGGGTTATGGGGGAGGAGCAGGAGTATACTCTTCAGATTATTTTGCGGGAGGCGGTGGTGGATCGGGAGCTATTGGTGCGAATGGTGCGGCAGGTCAGGCAGGAAATGGTGGAGCAGGATTAAATTATACTATAAGTGGTTCTGATGTTTATTATGCAGGTGGTGGTGGCGGAGGTTGTAGAAGTGGTTCGGTTGGAAATGGTGGAAATGGTGGCGGAGGAAATGGAGGAAATGATTCTTCAGTAAATGGAACAAATGGAACAGATGGACTTGGCGGTGGTGGTGGGGGTGGCGGAAATCATGGTTCATCATCTACTGGTGGAGATGGTGGTTCTGGAGTTGTGATTGTTCGATATTTGACTCCGACGGATTTGGGGAGTGGGCTGGTGGCTCATTACACAATGAATGATGACAGCGCTTCTTCAGCTACGGTTACAGATAGCATTGGTTCAAATACCGGCACAGCCCAACAAAATACAAATCTTATAACTACCTCTAAAATCGCCAGTGCCCTAACTTTCAACGGCACCAGTGATTATGTTTCAATACCTCAAAATGAAGCTCTTGATTTCACGAATAATTTTACTTTGGCAACTTGGGTATATCCTACCCTTTTGTCAGATTATAATTCTCTTTTTACAAGAGGATCTGGAAATGTAGACGATATAGAAGCATATATGGGTCCCACTTATCTTGTGATTGCTACAAATAGGGGTAATGGTGGATCATTTGGTTATGTATATTTTAGTCCTCCTTCTATAAATACTTGGACGCACATGACTGTAGCTTATTATTCAGGAATGGCTCATGTATATTACAATGGTGTTGCACAAAGTCCAACGTATGGTGAAACTTCACTTCCAGCACCTTTAGATAGTAATAAGGGTTGGATAATTGGACACGAAGAACATGGTGATTTTTCTCCTAATTCAACTTATTTCAAGGGTTCAATGGATGATTTTCGTATTTATAATTCTGATATTACTTCTGGTGGAACAGATACAAGTGTAATTGCTTCTCTATATAATAGTGGGGCAGGAACTGAAAGTGAGGTGGAGGCTTTGGGAACAGGCCTCGCGGCTCATTACAAGATGAATGAAGATTCAACAAATAAAACAGTGGCAGACAGCGTTGGTGGACACACAGGAACCGCTCAACAAAACACAGACCTTCTAGCCACCGCCAAAATCGGCAAAGCCTTAAGCTTCAACGGAACGAGTGATTATGTAACTGTTCCAGATTCAGATAGCTTAACACCGGCAACAGGTTTTACTTTGTCTGCGTGGGTAAAAAATACAGATGATGGGTCAGGCAATGGTTATTCGGTTATAATGGGTAAATATAAATCTGATAACACTAATAGGGAATATTATTTTGCGTTTGATTGCTTAAATGATGGGGATAATATGTTTGAAACAATTATTTATGATCAAACTAATAATGCATATATTGGGCGAAGACAACTAACAGGGAATAATGGTGTAGCAGCTTGTGATGGTGGTTGGCATCATGTTGTTGCAACTTGGGATGGAAGCACTTCTAGTACTGGAATTAAAATGTATGACAATACAAATCTTCTCACTACTACAGATAATTCTGCCGGTTCATTTTCTGCTCTTATAAATGGGGATAGTCCATTATATATTGGTTTATCCCCTTGGTCTTCTGGTCACTGGAAGGGTTCAATGGACGACGGCCGTATTTATGACACGGCTTTGACGGCGGATGATATTTTGACACTTTATAATAATGGGGCGGGGTCGGAGGGGCAATCTGCTTGCACCACCGCAACTGACGATCCTCTATATACTGTTTGTACATACACAACAGTTGGAACTACATCATTCACTCCGCCAATCGGCGTCACTTCCGTTAAGGTTTTGGTTGTAGCTGGCGGAGGATCTGGAGGTTCTTTAGAAGGTGGTGGAGGAGGTGCCGGCGGATTAATTTACAATAGTTCTTATGCTGTAAGTGGATCAACAGATGTTGTCGTTGGTGCCGGAGGAGTGGCCGGGGAAGATACAAGAGGAGATGGAACCAATTCCTCATTTGGAACTTTAGATGCAGTTGGGGGAAGTGGAGGAGGTGGTGGAAATAATGTAACATATGCTGCAATAACAGGTGGTTCTGGTGGTGGAGGTAAGGGTATTGGAGGAGGTACTCCTGATTGTAAATTTGGTTCTAGCGGAACAACAGACCAAGGAAATAGCGGAGGAGATGGTGTTAATACAGATAATTATGGTGGTGGTGGTGGAGGTGGTGCAGGAACAGCAGGTGCAATTGGAGAAACTGCTAAAGGTGGAAATGGTGGATCAGGATTAAATTATACTATAAGTGGCTCTGATGTTTATTATGCAGGAGGTGGTGGTGGAGGAATTTATTTATCAGGTTCAGGCGGAACAGGAGGTTCGGGTGGCGGTGGAGATGGAAAACTAAGTTCAGTAGGAAATAATGGAACAGATGGTTTAGGTGGAGGAGGTGGAGGCGGAGGAAATGGTGCTGGTGGTGCTTATAATGGTGGAAACGGTGGTTCTGGAATTGTTATTGTAAGGTATTTGACACCGGGCGCAAACGCTGCGCCAAATGTGCCGACTTTGGTTTCGCCGGCTAACGCTTCTGTTACCACAGATACCACACCAACTTTGTCTGCAAACTTTTCAGACCCAGATACTGGAACTACTGGAGCTACAACAAATTACAGAATTGATACTTTGTCAGCCGATGATTGTATTCTTGCTTCGCCAACAAGTCTTGCATCAAATGGAAGCGGAACTTCTGATCCCGTTTCTGCACCTGATGCCAATACTAATTATGCCACCACATGGACGCCGTCTGACTCAATTGGAAGTAGCGGTACATATTATTGGTGTGCACAAAATAACGATGGCTCAGTAACCTCTGATTGGACAAACATGGGCAACTTTATTTTAGACGTCACCGCTCCAACTGTCACGGCTGTGACAGTGCAGACAGGTTTGACTGTTGATGTCACTTTTAGCGAGGCAATGGGAGACGGTGTTACCACTGCTGGTAACTATATTACTGTTACCCAAGCCAATGTCAAAGACACTATCGGCAACATAGTTGGCACTCCAAACTCAGGCACAAACGGTGGCTGTTCTGCAACAGGTGGAACAATTACATATACAGACTCAAGTGGTTTAAATCCTCGTCCAGATACGCCATATGACGGTGGTTATACCGTACACACATTCACCGGAGCCGGAACCTTTGCTCCAGCTAAAAGCTGTAGTGTTACTGCTTTGGTTGTTGCTGGTGGAGGTGGCGGTGGAGGTAACTCTGGTGGAGGAGGCGCAGGCAGTTTGAATTATGATGCTTCTTATTCTGCCAGTGGAAGTATAGATGTTATAGTCGGTGCTGGTGGTACGGGTGGTTGGGGAGGTGTTGGGGGTAATTCTTCTTTTGGTTCAATTGTTGCTTTAGGAGGCAATGGTGGAAATAGTAGTGGAGGGGCTCAAGTTTCAGGAGGAACATATGGAGGTGGCCTTGGAGCTCAGGGAGGTGCTCATAATGGGGGCGATGGTGGAACTTATACAATTAGTGGAAGTAGTGTTGTATATGCTGGTGGTGGTGGAGGAGGAAATTGGAATGGTGGGTATGGAGATGGTGGTGCTGGTGGTGGAGGTGGCGGTGGTTCAGGTACAGGCGTACCAGGTGTAAATGGAACAGATGGACTTGGCGGTGGTGGTGGAGGTGGTGGCGGAGCTTCAGCAGAGGGTGGTAATGGAGGTTCGGGAGTTGTAATTGTCAAATATCCAACAGGAAGTGGAGGTATTGGGACTGCGCCGACACTTTCTTCTGTCTCTATTGTCTCTGACAACTCAGTTACAACCAAAGCCAAAGTTGGTAACCAGGTTACTTTGTCTTTCACTAGTGATGAGACTATC
>JAPLZC010000004.1 GCA_026395215.1 Candidatus Staskawiczbacteria bacterium | reverse complement strand
GGTATTTGGAGGAAGTGATGGAACAAATGGATTAGGTGGTGGAGGTGGTGGTTATAGATACTGGGGTGGTCCTAGAGGCGGTTCAGGAGTTGTAATTGTCAAATATCCAACAGTTGGTGGAGGTATTGGGACTGCGCCGACTTACTCGGTTACTTCTGTTTCGCCGGCTTCGGGCAATACTGCTAAAGTGGGCGATAGTGTAGTTGTCACTATAACTGCCGACAGTTTGGAAACTGGCTTAACTGCCAGTGGCACTCCAACTGTCAACGGAGTCAATTCTTCTTTTACAGAAATAGGATCAGGCGTTTATCATATTACCTACGTTGTAGTTGAAGACGACACAGATGTTCTAGACGCCAACGCTCTTGCAATCAGTATTAAGTTAAAAGATACGGCTGGAAACATTGGTACTGAAATTACAACAATTGCTTCAGGTACAGCTCCTGGAATTGACGCGCATACGCCGGTTATCAGCACTATTACATCAGATGCAACCGCATCAGGCGTGCTTAATATTGGACAGACCATTATCTTTACAGCAACTCCGGCGTCAACAGAAGATGGCGCATTGGTAGTTGGTTCATATAATGGTCAAGTGCTTTCATGGTCTACAGCAGACTCTGGCGTAACATACACTGCAACCTATATCGTAACACAAGGAGACACTGATCAAAATTCTGCATTACAAATATCCGGCGTTATACTATCTGACGCCGCAGGAAACCCAAGCGCGGCAAAAGCAGGTACTGATATTGCAAAAACAATTGACGCTAACGTGCCGGTTATTACTGCGTTTACTATGCCTGCAACTGCCAATTTTTTTACGGTAAGTATTTCATCGTTTACGGGCACAGACACCGGTGGTTCGGGCGTTGCATATTATCTTGTTAATGAAACCGGAACAACTCCGTTAGTTGGAGATGCTGGTTGGGAAACACCAGCTCCAACTTCTCACACTTTTTCTGGCGAAGGCTTAAACACACTTTATGCATGGATAAAAGACACCGCCGGCAATATTTCTTCAAGATCTAGCGCATCAGTAACAATTACTTTAAACACCGCACCATCGGCCACTATTACTACGCCTGGCACTTGGAACAAAGGCGACGTCACAATTAATTACAATATAATTGATGCCGAGAGTAATACAATAAATATTTCGCAAGTTGACCATGACCGCGGTATTGAATATTCTGTTAATTCTACCAACGGCGTAAATGGAACATGGGTTGACGCAACAGAAAAAACCGGAAGCCCATCTGAAGGGCTAACAGGTTTAACCAGCTCGCCAACAGGAGCAGATCACGTATTTGTCTGGGCTAGCGCCACAGATTTGGGAACAACAGAAGACTCTACGGTATATATAAGAGTAAGACCAAATGACGGCACAGTGAATGCAGATGCTTGGGCTACCACCACCGCCTTTGGAATTGATAACGT
>JAPLZC010000003.1 GCA_026395215.1 Candidatus Staskawiczbacteria bacterium | reverse complement strand
TAGCTCCAAAAACATGATTAAAATTGCAATAAACGGTTTTGGTAGAATAGGCCGACAAGTATTCAAGGCAATTGAAAATAGTCATCCAAATTTAGATGTTGTGGCTATTAATGATTTAACAGATACTAAAACATTGGCGCACTTGTTAAAACACGATTCCACTTATGGAAACTACGGAAAAGATATTACCGCAGGAGAAGGTTTTATAACTGTTGGGAAAAACAAAGTCTCAATTTTAGCGGAAAAGGATCCTGAGAAGTTACCATGGAAAGAGTTAAAAGTTGACGTTGTTCTAGAATGCACAGGTTTCTTTACAGACAAAGAAGGCGCAAGTAAACACATCAAAGCCGGTGCTAAAAAAGTTATTGTTTCAGCTCCATGCAAAGATTTGCCGGGATTTGTTTTGGGAGTAAATGCAGATATTTATGATTCTAAAATAGTTGATGTAATGGATATGGGTTCTTGCACAACAAATTGTTTGGCTCCAATTGCCAAAGTGTTGAACGATAATTTTGGAATAGAAAAAGGATTTATGACAACAGTTCATAGCTATACAAACGATCAGAAAGTGCTGGATTTACCTCATAAAGATTTGCGAAGGGCCCGCGCAGCTGGATTAAATATGATTCCAACTTCAACGGGAGCTGCTAAAGCCATTGGAAAGATGATTCCTGAATTAAACGGGAAATTGGACGGAATTTCTATAAGAGTTCCAACACCAACAGTTTCTATTTTGGACTTGGTAGTAGAAGTAAAAAAATCAACAACCAAAGAAGAAGTAAATGAAGTCCTTCAAAAAGCCGCCGCAACAAAAGGTTTTAAGGGAATTTTGCGGTTAGAAACCGAGCCATTAGTATCATCGGATTTTAAAGGCGACACTTATTCTGCAATTGTAGATGTAGAAGAAACAATGGTCAAAGACAATCTAATAAAAGTCCTAGCCTGGTATGACAACGAATGGGGGTACAGTTGCCGATTGGCTGAGTTTGCCGAGTTTGTAGGCAAGCGCCTGTGAGCTAAAAAGTAAAAAGTGTATTAGTCCGATGTCGCAAGACATCGGACTTTTGTTTTACCACAAAGTAACAACAAGTTTTTGTTGTAAAAGGTCGAGTAATTAAAAATCATTGTCCTCGTAAAATTGTGATTTCCACAATTAAGAGATACGCGGTCGGCTTGGGTGCGTTTGCCGCCGGAGCAGTGGCATTGTTGGCTTCAACATGCTCTGCGGCCGGAACGGCATTAATCACCTTGCCAACGACCGCAGTTGCGGATCTTACTGGTAACGCCAGCGAGATTATGACTGACGTCTGGGTTTTGGTTGCTTTGGCAATCGGTATCCCGATGGGCTTTTATATTATCCGCAAGGTTATCGCTTTAATACCTAAACACTAAAAGCGAACGGTGTCCGGGCCTGTTCGAGAGGCGGGCCCGGCGCCGGCAACAACTATGATCGTAACACTTCCGACAACGGCTTTTTCTGATGTGACGACTAAGGTTAGCGGGTTAATAAACGACCTCTGGCCATTTTTAGGTATACTGCTCGGTGTTACAATCGGTTTTTTTGTTTTGGAGGCAATTATCGGGGCAGTGATTAGCTGGAGGCACGACAGGCCGCAGTAACATCTATGTTTTTTACTTGGACAGCAGACATGACAACCGCAATGCTTTCTAATGTTACCGGATTGATTACAGATCTCACTCCGCTCTTAACGATTGTTGTTGGAATCGGCATCGGGTTGATCGTCTTTCACGCCATTGTTTCAGCGATAAGAGGGCATTAAAAAATATGTCACTAGACGACTTAATTCATTCCGCATTTGATTTCTTTAATGTTTTAAGATATGTGATTTCAAATCTCGGCTCGCTTTTCAGTTATTTATTCACTCCACTTACAGGCCTTTTTAATTTCGCAAAGGGCTTTTTTGATGGCATAGCAAGTACGCCTCCGGCAACAGCTGTGAGCTGGATATTCCCCAGCAACATAATGGCGGTGTTTAACGCCATTCCATATTTTTCAGTAATCGAGTACGCCTGTGGAGCCGGTATATCGGTTCTGGTCTTGATTTTTATTTTTCGCCGCCTCGTTGAATTCTAACCATGAAAATCAAACTGCAAATTTTAATTATTCTATCGGCTCTGTTTTTTACAGCTGGTTTTGCTCACGCCTCCTACAACATGACCGGTCTTCAAATAACCGGCGACCTTTTAACTTGGACAAACACCTTTTCGGGTTCCTGCGTTCCTAACTTTTACTACAATGGTGGCGGAACGGGCGGAACCGGAGGCTCGGGCGGTGGCGGATACTGGGGAAATTCAGGATGTTCGTCTTTCAATGGCGGAATTCACCTAAACAGCGCGAATATGCCTCAGAGTTTTTACGACACCTATTATTTCCAAATGAATAACTACAACGGCATAGGCAACTCAAACCAAGTCCCTATTTATTGGACAGGGACTGCCGGCGTTTGGAGTTTAACCTACGTTACCCCTCCGCCTGCAATCACAGTCACGTCGCCGGCGAACAACTCAACCATTACCAGCAACTCCACAACAATCAGCGGATCATACCCTGCTTTAAACGCTGGCACTATGGGGTATGGATATTTGAGGATCTGGTTCCAAAACCAAAACAACAGCAGTATTACTTCTCAAGTTTATTCGACTCCGCTATCCAGTGGTTCCGGCACGTTCTCGTTTCCGTTATCTGCCTTAGGAATAACTCAGAATGGAAACTGGATTGTGAAAGCGCAACAGGAATTAGACGCAAACACCTTTCAGGATTTAACACCATCACCAACAGTCACTTTTAATTTAAACATTCCAGCCAATAGCGCCTCCTCTAATTTTATAATCGCTTCCGACGGCACGTTTTCGCAAACCGACATCGGTGGAAGTTCTTTGTGCTACTATTCGTTTTCAATAACTTCGCCGCACACTTGCGCTAATTCAAATATCTGGGCGGCTCACAATTGCAACAGCAGTGTGAATCTTGATTGTCCCGTCGGCTCATATATGCAAGGAGCTCTATGCGGAGTCACGACACCAGACAACGAATATTTAATTTGCAATTACGGCACTAATGGTTTTGGCGGCTCAGCGCAGTTTTCATACGCGGCTTACAAATACAGTTTTGGGTGGACAACAACGCAATTGCCGACCTCACCCACGCTTACAGTAAGCGGACCAACCAACGGTACGACAATAACCAGCACCACAACTACAATCAGTGGAACTTACGCCTCACTAAACTCAGGAACCTACGGATACGGATATTTAAAACTATGGTTTGTTAATCCTAACAACAATATCAGCTCTCAAGTTTATACACTTCCTCTTTCGGTGGGAATAATGGGCACGTTTTCAACCCCGCTGTCCACTTTTGGAATTACGGAAAATGGGACGTGGAACTTGAAAGCGCAACAAGAGTTAGACGCGAACACTTTTCAGGACTTAACACCAACTCCGACTTACGCACTCAATTTCAATATATCGGGCAACTCGGCGCCCTACACATTTACCGACTGGAACACTTGGTACACGCAGAACGCCGCAGGCGGATACTCCGCCCCGTCTGACTTCGCTAATTCAATTGAGGGATTCTTCCAGCCGATTTTTACTAACGTTTATGAGTTCGCAAATCAAACTCTGGCCTACTTTAATGCAACGACTGCATATGACAAGGGAAACCAGATCGGATTGGTGTTTCCAACCACGCAGGCATATCTAAACAAGATAAACATTTTCTTTGGTGGCTTTCCATTGGTCCCGTTTTTTGAGTTTCTGATCGTGGTGATGCTTGGCATTTTTATTGTGCGAACGATATTTAAATTCATTCCATTTTTTGGCTAGTTGCCGCCGGCGGGAAGTCCCACGAGGACGCTGAACCGCCGGCTACAACTGGCCGAAAGAGATTCTGCGAGCCGTGAGTGAAGATAGAAATTACACGGCAGACAGACATTGTTTGAAAGATAAATTGACGCTTGCAATGTTAAAGAAAGTAAAAAAAACACAAGCAGTTTAATGCTTGCGTTTCCGTGCTTTGTGGGAATTTCACACGGCTTCGGCTATCTTATCAGATAGTTTCAAGTTGCGTCAAGCCATTTAACTGGGCTCTCTGCGGCTCCAAATAGCAGAGCGGAAGTGCAAGGGACATAAATCGATGCAGATTCGTGTCCCGTGAACTTCCTCTCGGCAATGGTCTTTCGGCCTACCTCTCGAAAAACAGAGGCGGGCTGAAAGACCTTTGCTCCTACAACGGAAATGCTGTATTTATACGGCGGAGAAATTAAAAATTAAGAACATTAGAAAAATCCGGCAAAAAATTAAAAAAACAAAAAATATGTCAAACAAAATTTCAAAAAAAGCGTTGGAGCAATTTAAAAAAATTTACGAGGCAGAATTTAAAGAGCGAATTTCTTACCGCAGGGCGGAAATTATGGCGGAGCGTTTATTAAAATTGTATATGTCGGTTTTTACCCCAACTTTAAAAAATTAAAAAAACAAAAAATATGTCAAACAAAAACAAAGAAAATCAACCAAGAGTTTATTGGGACGAAAACAGACAATGCTACTACGTCACATTTTTTGAGGACACAGAATCCTCGGAGATAGTGGATGCCTGGGAAAAGTTCAAAGGTCGAAAATCAACACAGAAAAAAGAACATGATACACATACCAATAACAAAAAGAGAGGACGCCATGAAACTATTTAATTTATTCAAGAAAAAAGAACTGGAGGGTTTAGACAAAGCTCTTGCCATGGGCCTGATTACGGAAGAGGAAAAGCTGAGAATTGCGGCAACCCGGGCCGCTGAAACGCTGGACAAGTTTTTGGAGAAAAAAGGTCGAAAAACCGTAAAAATATCAAAACGGCCTTGACTTCATGAAGCATCAGCGACAACTTGTTGACAGACGATTGAAAAATGGCAAGCGTGGGTTCAAAATGGGGCAGTCGGATGAGAAAAGATATCTTGTTGATTACCGCAAAGGAAAATACACGATAATCGACTTAACATTAAAAAAACGAGGACACTCTCAAAAATTCAAATGACATACGAATTTTTTGTTGGTTTCATTGACGGCTTAGCCGCCGCCATAATATTATTCATTTTTTTCACTTCAATAATTTTATGAATTGCACACTTTCGCAGCCGGTAAATTATACAGGGAATCCACCGGGCAAAAACGACCCGTTTGCTTTTACGCAGATGAATTGCGATGGATCGGTTGGCACGGGCGGATCGATAGAACAGATAACAGGGACCGGGACGTTTTGGATTTCTAAACAGCTTGATTACGGGCAGGTTTTAATTCTTACCTTTTTACTAATTTTCTTTGTCGGGTTTGTTGTAAAGTTCTGCTGGAATTTTACCAAACAAGACAGCGATGAAAAGCTATGACATTTTTGAATTCAAGTTTCAGCGAGTTTATGGGAATGATATTTTTTTACCCGTTTGTTTTTTACACGTTGTTTTTACTATTTACCGGGATTGAGGACGCAATCATTTTCTGGTTTCGCCGGAAAGATTATCCCTCAAGGCCATCTGATTTATGATCACCACAGATGACATTTTAACCAACGCTTTCTTCGCTTTTTTCTACTGCCTAGGCAACGTGGTCGATTATATTTGGGCAGGGGCTTTTACCGGAGCCATAGTTTTAACAATAACGAGGTTGCTCTCTAAAAAAGATAATTCATGACAATAAAAACAAAAAAATTAAACTGGCATACTGAAAAAAGGAAAGTGAAAGATCTTGTGCCTTTTGAACAGAATCCTAGGATCATGACTGATAAGCAATTAGAGGATTTGAAAAAAAGCGTCACAAAGTTTGATTTAGTTGAGATTCCGGCGATAGACACGGATAACAAAATTATAGCTGGCCACCAGCGGTTAAAAATTATGCAACTGCTGGGTCGGGGCGAAGAAGAGATTGATGTTCGAGTTCCAAGCAGAAAATTAACCGAGGCGGAATTTAAGGAATACAATCTTCGTAGCAACAAAAATACCGGCGAGTGGAACTTTGACGAGCTGGCCAACTTTGATGAGGACTTGTTAAAGGAATTCGGCTTTGACAAAAACGAATTAGATAACATTTTTGGACTGGAAAAAGCAGATGACTTTGACTTGGCAAAGGAAACAGAAAAAGCAATAAAGAAACCTCATGGCGTAAAGCCCGGCGACTTGTGGCAGTTAGGCGAGCATAGATTAATCGTGGGCAATGCAACAGATTCAAAAGCATGGAAAAGATTGATGGGCCCGGAGAAGTTTGATTTTATGTTTACTGATCCGCCTTACAGGTTAGCTTACTGCAAAAAACGAGTCAGAAAAGTAAAAACAAAAGACGGCTGGAAAATTAAAGCTGAAAGGGAGTACGAAAGTGTCGGCCAGACAGACGCGATGGGTAAAGGATTCGGATATAAAGGCAATAGAAAATACGAAGGTGTTGTGCAAGCCGGTGGCGTTCCGGAATTTGATGAATGGTTATCAATAGCCAACCAATTTAAAAATGAAAAAGGTTCAAATGTTATGGTGTTCGAGAATTGGAGAAACACTCCCGACCTTTGGGGAGCGATAGAAAAGTACTGGGCCATACAGAATATGGTCATCTGGCACACACCAAACAGAACGCAGGGCTTCTCGGCAAAATATAAATTTTTCAACAGATTTGATGTAGCTCCGGTAGCCGGAGACGGAGTGAATAACGAACTGGATGAGGACGGCTTTCAAGAATATCTGGAAAACAAAGCACAGAAGCTGATCGACACTTACGAAATATCGCTTTACGCAAAACAAGGAAAGCCGGATTGGAATAAAGACAAAGGCACAAAGTTTTGGGTGATGGGCGACCATGTTACGCACGCAACAGATTCAGCTTCGCAGTCAGGTCAAAATTTAATTTTTGGAACGAAACCAATTCCGGTGCTAGTGCCTTATGTAAAAATATTGAGCCCGAGAAATGGAATTGTAATGGAACCGTTCGGCGGATCGGGAAGCACAATCATTGCGGCGGAAATTATGAAAAGGAAGTGCAGAGCAATTGAATTATCGCCCTTGTATGCGGAAGTGATATTAGCGAGGTTTGAGAGGTTTACGGGCATAAAGGCCAAAAAAGCATAAAATACGGGGATTTTGAGCAACCACAAGGGCACCCAACAAGAGCTTGGGGGCTGAGTGGTGTAAAACTATGGGACAAGAGCAAACAACACAACTCCCTGATATAACAGGGAAAAAACAGGGAAAATGGCACCCTCCGGAGGAGTACCAATGGAAAAAGGGTGAATCAGGAAATTTAGCTGGCAGGCCGCCAGGATCAGTTTCGATTACGGCGAGAATTAAAGAAAAGTTGTTGGAGGTTCCGGATGAAAACTTGAAAAAATCATATCTCGATCTCTTGATAGAAAAAATTCTAAAGAAAGCGTTAGTTAACGGCGATGCGCAGATAATCAAGCAGATTTGGAGTTACGTTGACGGGCCACCGGGATCTGAGGAAAATTTAGAAGCAATTGTTATTAATCTTTTAAATAAATATGAAATAAACATTCACAATAATTAGAGTGTGAGATTTTTATAAATTGAGCATGCAACCAAAGGTTGCTTTTTTGTTGGAAAAAGAGCAAAATAAAACAATAATATGCTAATATGCAAAAGCAAAAAGAGCACCAAATTATTTCAGATATTGCAAACGTTGGCCAAAAAATGGAAACAGAAGATTTTTTGAATAAAATTATTTGTGGTGATGCTGTAGAGGTTATGAAAAAAATTCCTGATGGGGCAGTGGACTTAGTGGTTACTTCGCCTCCATACAATCTCAAAAATTCTACCGGAAACGGAATGACAAGGGGTAGTAAAGGAAAATGGGCTAATGCCGCCCTACAAAATGGATACACCCATCACGACGATTGCATGCCGCACGAAAAATATGTAAAATGGCAGAGAGATTGCTTAACTGAAATGATGAGAATAATTCCGGATGATGGGGCAATTTTCTATAACCACAAATGGCGCGTTCAAGCAGGGATGCTTCAGGATAGGCAAGACATTATTCAAGGATTCCCTGTTAGGCAAATAATAATTTGGAGACGCAAGGGCGGATTTAATTTCAACCCAGGTTATTTTTTACCAACTTATGAAGTTATTTATCTTATTGCCAAACCAAAATTTAAACTTAAATCAAAAGCTAATGCACATGGGGATGTTTGGGAATTTACACAGGAAATGAATAACGATCATCCCGCCGCCTTTCCCGTGGATCTTATCGATAGGATAGTTGGCTCTACGCACGCAAAAACTATTCTCGACCCGTTTATGGGCTCAGGGACAACTGCGATTTCAGCAATAAATTTTAAACGAGATTATATCGGTATTGATGTTTCTCCTGATTATTGTAAGATGGCCGAAGAGAGAATTAAAAATCATCAAGCTCAATCTAAACTTTTATCATAATATGGCAAAAGAACCTGTAATTTATACAAAGCCTGCGCTTATCGCCAAGCTGAAAGAAATTTCGGAAATGGGATTTGTCCCGAATGCGAGAAAGGGCAACCAAGGGGGCATTGGAAACACTCTCGAGGATTTATTGGGTATTAAAGAAAATAATCTGCCTATACCAAACGCCGCTGAATGGGAATTAAAAGCACAAAGAATAGATTCAACATCGCTCACAACTCTTTTTCATATAGAACCATCGCCGAGAGCGATTCTTTTTGTTCCACAGGTGTTGTTGCCAAAATATGGTTGGGCCCATAAAGAAGATGGGAAAAAATATCCGAAAGGCGAGATGAGCTTCCGGCAGACTATACATGGTCAATCACGAAGCGATCGTGGATTTATGGTTGTTATTGATCGCGCCGAAAAGAAGATTTTAATTTCATTTGACGCGGGGAGCGTTGATATTCGTCACAAAGAATGGCTTGAGTCGGTTAAAAAACGCGTTGGCCTGGGCGAACTAAATCCACAGCCATATTGGGGATTTGATGATTTGGAACACAAAGCCGGTACTAAACTGCTTAATGCATTTTACGTTCAGGCAGAAGTTAAAATAGAACGCAAAAAAGAATATTATCACTACACCAAGGTAACGATGCTTCAAAAGTTTAATTTTGAGGGATTTCTAAAGGCACTCGAGGAAGGAAAAATACTTGTAGATTTTGATGCACGCTCTGGACATAATCATGGAACAAAATTTCGTTTGAGGCAGGATTGCTTGCCGATGTTGTATCAAAAAGTCACAGTAATATTATAAAACATGAGACTTATATCTTTTCAAATTGAGCACGTAAAATCGATTATTGATTCGGGTAAATGTCACCTCTCGGAAACAGATGATGTTGTAGTATTTGCTGGGCAGAACGAGGCAGGTAAAAGCGCTATCCTTGAAGGGTTAAATTATTTTGCGAACGGTGCAAATGAGAAGTTTATCAAACTTTCCAAAAGATTAAACAAGGAACCAAAGGTTTCTTGTGAGTTTTTAGTTGAGGAGAAAGATTTGGATGCAGAAGATGCAAGAATAAATGATATTTTGCGTGAACTAAAAAATGTTAATTGTTTCAGGGCCGGAACAACCGATGAAGATTCAAAGTCTATTTTTGTTTCTGATGATACGGTAGGAAAAATTGAAAAACTGATGGAAAAAACCAATTTTGCCATAGAAAGCAAGCCCGAGGAAAAGCAAGAAAATGCGGTAACTGATGCGACAGCTCAGGAGGAAGCTATTAAAAAAATAAAAGATGAATTTTTAGATTTGGTCATTTCGCAAATCGTTGATGCTTTGCCAACGTTTATTTTATATGATTCATTTACAGGGTTGCTACCTAGTGAAATAAAAATATCCGACATTCCTTCGAGTCAAGCCGTTAAAGACTTTGAAAAAATATTCGGCGTAAATTTTTCCGATGCAATTAATAAAGGTCCTCAAGAAAGAACCTCAATTAAAAACGCCGTAGAGGAAAAGGCGGAATTAGATCTAAACACTTATTGGACGCAAAAAAGAACTGATGAATCCACAGAAGATAAATATCGTTTTAATATAAATTTACTTCCCAGCGGGGCAGATTCTAGAATTGAATTTCTTATTCATCGAGACGATCGCATTCCATTATTTATGGAGCAAAAGAGTAAAGGCTTCCAATGGTTTAACGCTTTTGTTCTTCGTTTGAAAGCCATAGGAGTTGAGGACAATAGTTTTGCTAAATACGTTCTCTTAATCGATGAGCCCGGACAAGGTTTGCATGAAACGGCACAAAAAAATGTAAAAGTGGTACTCGAAGAGCTTGCTAAAAAAGGAATGGAAATATTATATACAACACACAACCCGTCACTTATCGGAGTGAATGACGACGAGCTACTTAGAATTCGTTTAGTTTTTCAGAGCAAAGAACAGGGGACAAAAATTAACACTATATCTCAATTCGCTTCCTCAGTAGATGGCGCCAGTAAGGACGCATTGTCGCCAATTATTACTGCGATGGGTATAAGTCATTTGGGGCAAATTGTGGATGCAAACCAGGTGTGCGTAGTGGTAGAAGGCATAACAGATCATTATTATTTTACAGCTTTTAAACAATTGCTTAGCGTAGCTAACAATCATACATTTATACCTGCTTGCGGAGTCCAAAATGTTAGGCCGTTGGTTAGTATTCTTTTGGGTTGGGGAGCGAAATTCAAAGCCATATTTGACGATGGTAAGGACGGGAAAAGTGCGTATAAAGATATAGGTAAATATTTATTTAAGGATGATAAAGAAGGATTTGAAAAGTCTGTGAAAAAGCTCGATGGTTTTGATGGTATAGAAGATCTTTTTGAAAAGGATGATTTTTATGAGTATGTGCTTAAGGAAGCGGCTGGTTCAGAAACCAGATCAAATTCAGAAGTTGCAAAAGAAAAAAAGAAAGAATTACGGGCAAGGTTGTTTTTGGAGAAAGTTCGTAATGGAGAAGTCAAAAAAGAAAATCTTAAACAAAAAACATTGGAAAGCTTTTCAAAAGCTTTGGAATGGCTTAATACATAAACCCGTGGAGTTTTTGAGCAATTTTTAGGGGTTTTGTGAGGTTTCCAGAAAAAAGACAGGTATTCGGCCACCTTTGAATAAAGGTGGTTTTTGATGATTGACATATTTTGAGATTTTCGGTAGTATAATTTTATCGTGTGTCCTTTGACATCAACCCAAAACAACAAACTTAGGTATTAAGAAAGGAATAAGCCATGAAGCAAGGACTTTTTGAAGTGTTCGGCTCGGGCAAAACCGGGCTGAAGGCAGAGGATCTGAATTGCTTCGCTGGCCTGCTGGCTGGCGTTGGCATTCTGATTCCGGAAGGGATTGTGTTGGCGACGGATATTTTTGATCGCGTCGCCGAGAAATTGGAACAGGCGGGAGGACCCGATGGAATCGGGGATCTCGCATGTCCGCAGTTCCTCGTGGTAATTAACGAGGAGATACTAGGAAAGATGGAGATCGGCAGACCGTACGCGGTTCGTTCGTCTGCACTTTCTGAATGTGGCGGAACAGGGATATACCAATCAGCATTCTTCGTGCCTACCGGCAAGAAGGAGGATGATTTGGAAAGTCTCTGGCAATGTGAGCGATGCGTTTACGCCAGCGAGTTTAGCACTGATGCAAAACTGTGGCGGGAAAGGAGCAATGCTCCGATGGGAATGGCGGTACTGATTCAGCTAGTTATCGGAACTCGTTTTGAGGACGGATTTCTGCCTCCTTTGGCAGGAGTTGCGTATACCTCGTACAACGGATTGCCGACAGTCAGAGCTGTCATCGGCCTCGGCACTCAGGCTGTGAACGGTGGCGGGATAATTTTTAATATTCCCGTTGACCACAACCTGCATTTCCAGCGGGAGATGTGGGAGTTGGACAACGCCGATGCAATCGACGGATCGGGCGTAGTGCGGCAGATTGGCACCCATCAGGAGGATATTTACGGAGGCGTTGCTAGCTCGTTCGAGTTGTTCAACGGCCTATTCGGCATGTTGGCGCGGCTCCAAAAGCAGGCGAATCTCTACCTGGAATGGGTTATTTCCGACGGGAAGGTCTATGCTGTTCAATGCGCGGTTTACGAGGATAAGCTCCCCGGCGATGTGCACTTTGACAGCAAAGATTACTTCCTGCTCTTTAAGGGAAGCGATGTGGTTCATGCCGGAAAAGCGTCTTGCAAGTCCGTCGTCTACGTTCATTCGTGGTCTCCGGAAACGGCTAGCGTAGTTGAGTCTCTTAACGAAACGATGAAGGATTTTCTCCTAGTCGTTCCGCAGGATGCTCTATCGTTATTAGCTGATCTGAGGCAGGAAAAATGCCGGCTTTCGTTCAAGCATTTCAGCAATGCCTTGGCTGTGGTAGAAAAGCAGAGAGCTTACACGGACAGCCAGCGCAGAATGATGGCGGGAGTCGGACAAAGTCTGGCGGATCATTCCTCGGGGCGAGGAGCCAGTCATTTTTCCCAACTGTGTAGCAGGACAAACATCCTGTTCATCGGCGGGGAATTTGACTCGACGCCTCTCCTGACTCTTCCCGGCGGAATGGATTACGGCAGGGATATCCCGATCACGATTTGGAATACGGCCGTGGAGGTTGTGGTGGACGGCGAAAAGGAGGGATGCGTTTACGTGTCCAAAAACTCCAAGCGGAGCGACTACTCGCTTTACCAGCTTCAAGACTGGAGCGACAATCTTCGCACTGCGGCCAACTCACTTAGCGATTCCAAATCGGACATGACGAATCACTTCTACGCTATTCACTATGCCATTGCTCCGGACGTCAATCCGAGCGACTTCGATCCATACGCCTTGGAACAGGACGTTCTAAATGATTTTGGCGGAATCGCAGGAATCATTGCCAGCTTGGACGTGGTGATTGCTAATGGCGAACAGTTCGTTGATTGCGAGGCATGGAACGGAGGTCTGAAAGAATACCTCGAGGATCTTCGAGTTCATCTCAAGCAATGAAGTCTTATGGCCCCAAAGTGGAAACACTGCGGGGCCCTTTTTTTGTAAAAATTATTGCTGGTACTGCGAAAAACGCACAACTGGCGGTGCCGGCAATAAAAATAATATTGGCCTTGACTTCCTCAACAGGGTCTGGCAATATGAGGGCAAGAGAAAAATTAATCAAATATTCACCATTTCCCGAAAGGGCGTGCCAGGAAGCGCAAAACTTCGTTGACACGGTTACAAAAGTGGTATAATTAATGGTAGAAGGGTTAAATGCCTTCTGCCGTTAGCTAACGGCATTACGCCCAGTCGGGCAACCGGCTGGAATCGCCATGGCGCCACTCGTTGTAACCAGTGGCGTTTGTGGTTTATGTTATTAGAAACAAAAATTTGGAAGGGGATTAGCAACCAATTTGGTTGCTTAGAGGGGTTCTGCTTCTTTTTAGAAGATTGGGAAGAAATTAAAATTAATAAATTAATCAAGCCGCCGCTGTTGAAGCTGGCGGCTTTTGTTTTATGAAACTAAAAGATGCAATAAATGACTTCACGAGGTGGAAATCGCCGCAGGTAAAAGGCAATACGGTGTACCATTACCATTGGCAGTTGGTCAATTTTGCAATCTTTTTGAGGAATAAGGATATTGAGAAGGTGACTGAAAAAGAAATTAGTGAATATTTGAATTTAAGCTACACTTTCAACCACAGTGCTAGTACTCGCGAAAAGCAGGCGTTGGCCATAAAACATCTTCTGAACTTCTGGCAGTTGAAGGGGCTGAAGGTTGAGAACCCGGCTCTTGTGCCAAAAATAAAATCTGAAAGAGTGATGCCACGTGTGGCAACTGAAAGCGATTATTACAAAGTTATAAATGTCATTCCGAAATTTGGACACAACCATATTAGGAACCGGGCGATCCTTGCCTTGCTGTATGACAGCGGTGCCCGTCTAAATGAAATTCTATCGCTGAACGTGGAAGATGTTGATATTCAAAATAAGCGAATAACAATTAAAACTGAAAAACACACAAAGACCGCTCCGTTTAGAAATATATTTTTTAGAGATGCAACGATAGTTTATTTAAATACGTGGTTGAAAAGGCGAGAGAAAATGTTAGAGCATTTAGATATTGAGGACAAAGATGCATTGTTTATCTCGGTCCGGGGCGGAGTCTGCGGAGAGGGGACTGAAGCAAGGCGTTGCAGTATAGACGCAATCGGCGAGGTGCTGAGAAAATACAGCAAGCAAGCCGGGCTGAAAAGCACGTTCAATGCGCACTCGTTGAGGCACAAGTTTGGCAGGGTGTTGGCAGAAAACGAAGTTGACGATTTAATGATCGCACAATTCATGGGCCACAACAGCGTTGATAGCAGTAAAATTTACACAGAGCTGTTCGCCCCGGCATTGCAAAGAATTTACCGTAAGGTGATGGGTAAGTAAGGATTGCATTTTTATAATAAAAGATGCAAAATAAATAAAAAAATATGAAAATTATATTAGGCACAACATCGCCTTATCGCATACAGGCGTTCAAATTTTTAAGAATTGATTTTGTTGCAGAAGGAAGTAAGGTTGATGAATCTCAAGTGGATAGAAATAACCCGGAAGAATTGGTAAAAGAATTGTCAAAATTAAAAGCCGAAGCTGTGGCAAAAAATCACAATGATGCGATTGTTATAGGGATGGATTCGGTTGGATATTTTAATGGTAAAATACTTGAAAAACCAAAATCAAGAGAAGAGGGTTTTGAAAGACTAAAATCTCTTTCAGGAAACAGTCACCAATTTTATACAGGAATACATATTATAAATACTGCCACAGAGAAGGTTGTTTCAAGAGTGGTTAAGACAGGAATTTATTTGAGAAAATTTTCAGAGAAAGAAATTGAGACTTATCTTAATCAAGATAAATTTTTTAACACATACGCATTGGGATACGACCCGCTGGAACATTATAGCTCAACCTTTACTGAAAAAATTGAGGGAAGTTATAATAATTTTTTGAGGGGTATTCCTTTGGAGGCAGTCGTCGGATTGCTTCAGGAGGCCGGATATAATTTGTAATAATTTTATACAATGAAAATTACAATTTGTGGAAGCGTAAAATTTGCACCTCAGTTGGTAGATATCTACCGTAAGCTGGAAAAAATGGGGCACCAGCCGATGATGCACGAACAAATGTTCGGTTTAGCAAATGGAACTGCCGCCCAATTAACCGATATGGCTAATGGAGTTGAGAATAGTGAGATAAAAAGAAAGTACAATTACATAAAATTTTGGCATGGTTTAATAAAAAGTGGGGACGCCGTTTTGATTTGCAATTTCGATAAGAATGGAATAAAAAACTATGTTGGTGGTAACACTTTGATGGAAATTGGTTTTGCTCATGTAAACGACAAAAAAGTTTTTTTACTAAATCAGATTCCCACAGATGTCTCTTATTCAGATGAAATTAAGGCGATGGTGGATGTAGTCTTGGATGGAAACATTGAACAGATATCATAAACGGGTATTGACGCGGGTTCTTGCCGGAGTATAATTAAGACGAAAACAAAAGCAGTCCGTGATGTCGGACTAATACACACTTTTCTGCGACTGGTACAACAATGAGTGGGGATACTCAACAAGACTAGCCGAATTCGCCGAATTTGTCGGAAAGAAGTTATAATTTCAAAATAAAATCAGCGCTGAAAGGTGCTGTTTTTTTGTAAAGAAACAGGGCAGCTCGTCGAAACGAGACTGCCCTCTTTGCCATTGCTGGCCTACACTCCGTGGTTGAGGAAAATCCTCTCATCGACACGGGTGGCGCCGTCCATTTTTCCCCTTGGGACGATATACGAACGAACCTTACGGCCCATGTCATCTTTGAGGATGACTGTGTCATATCGTTCATTATACGTCACGACCTGGGCCGCATAGGTTTGTCCGTTATGGATGCGCACCCGGAAGGAGAAGTCGGCAATGCCAACCGCCACCGATAACAGGCACATCGCCACGGGGATTGCCATCACGCATAGCGTGGGCATCATGGTTCGGATGCTTTCGTTGTTGATGCTGATGCCACCGCGGAACCGGATTGGTCCGAGGCTCCAGACGATCAGGACCGCGAACGCAACTCCTGCCAGAATCATGAACCAGTCAGCGCAGAATCCTACGATATTCATGTGAAACTCCTCTGCAAGTTGTGAATGTGCCATCCCAAGAATTGACGCTTTGGCACCCGCCAATATCAACTCTCTGATGTATTAATTATAGCATATTTATAATGCTATGTCAAGGGTTTGAGTATTCTCCCCGCCGTTTCTTCTAAACGGACTTTTCCACTTCTTGAAATTGAAAATAACTGGTATAATAAATTATTATGTTTGGAAAACAAAAAATTATTGTGCCGGTGGAGGTGTCAGCTAGGCATTGCCATTTGGCAAAAGAAGATTTGGAGAAGCTTTTTGGTGAGGGATATGAATTGCAAAAATTAAAACAGCTTTCACAGCCGTCGGATTTTGCTTGCCAAGAAACAGTGGATATTCAGTTTGGTTCTAAAAAAATTGAAAAAGTTAGAGTGGTGGGTCCGGTAAGGGCAAAAACACAGGTTGAGATATCTCTGACCGATGCTGTAGGCTCGGGAGTTGTGCCCCAAATAAGGCTTTCGGGCGACCTGAATGGAACAAGCCCGGTTGTTCTTGTCGGGCCAAAAGGGACTGTTAATTTGAATGAGGGTCTAATAGTGGCTTTACGGCATATTCATTGTGCGACAAGTGAGGCGGCCAAATTGGGGCTTAAAAATGGCTCTAAAACAGCTGTCAGGATTGACGGGGCAAGACAGATTGTTTTTGAGAATATATCAGTCAGAGTCAGAGATGATTATAAATTTTGTCTGCATTTAGACACCGATGAAGGCAACGCTGCAGGAATAAATAAAGCCGGAGAAGGGATAATAATTAAATAATATGATACTCGTATTAAATTGCGGTTCGCAATCAATTAAGTGGAAGGTTTTTGACCAAGATTTGAAAGTTGCCCAAGAAGGCAAATGCGCTGTTTTAAATCAGGAAAGTTTTCAAAAATCGTTAGATGAGGAGCTCAAAAAAATAAGCGGGCTGAAAATTGAGGCAGTGGGGCACAGAGTAGTTCACGGAAAGGATATTTTTAAGGAGCCAACGGAAATTACGGAGGGAAATATAGCTGATTTGGAAAAATTAAATCATTTGGCTCCGTTGCACAACCCTTTTAATGTTTTGGGAATAAAGGCCTGCCAGAATATTTTTAAAGGCGTTCCGGAGATTGCAGTTTTTGATACGGAATTTTACAAAGATTTGCCGGAGCAAGCTTTCACATATGCTTTGCCGGAAGCAATTGTTAAGGAGTTTGGTTTCAGAAAATTTGGTTTTCACGGCATTTCACATGAATATGTTGCCGGAAAAGCGGCAGAAATGATTAAGAAACCATTCAGCAAGCTTAAAATTATATCCTGCCATTTAGGAGGAGGGGCAAGTATTACAGCAATTAAAAATGGAAAGGCCGTTGATACTTCAATGGGTTTTACGCCATTGCAGGGCTTGGTGATGATGACAAGAGTTGGAGATATAGATTCTGGAGTTGTTTTGGAGTTAGTTCGAGAATTTACACTGGATAGGACAAAGGAAATATTAAATAAAGAATCCGGCGTAAAAGGAATTTGCGGGGAAAATGATATGTTGAGGGTTCTGGATATGGTTGAGAAAGGAGATAAGAAGGCCATATTGGCTTTAGATGTGTTTGTTTATTCAATACAAAAATATATCGGAAGTTATTTTGCAATTCTGGGCGGATGTGATGTTTTGGTTTTTACCGGATCTATAGGAGCGGGCTCTAAAAAAATAAGAGATATGATTTGTGAAAATTTGGATATTCTTAAAAAAGCAAAAGTTTTGGCAATTCCAACCGACGAAGAATCAGCGATTGCTGAAAAAGTTTTGAATATTAAGCATTAAAAATAATTTCATGGAAAAAAATCAAAAAAATATTTTGTGGTATAACGAGGTGGGGATGGTTGACGTTCCGCTGGTTGGTGGGAAAAACGCATCGTTGGGAGAGATGTATGTAAATCTTACTTCCAAGGGGGTAAATGTACCGTATGGTTTTGCTTTAACTTCCACATTTTATTGGAAATTTATAAAAGCCAATGGGCTGGATAAAGATTTGTCTGAGATTTTTAAAACATTAGATCCTAAAAATTTACAATCTGTCAGATTGGTTGGAAAAACCGCCCGAGAAAAGATTGCAAAAGGAGTTATTCCTGATGAGCTAAAAAAAGATTTGTTCGAGGCTTATACACAATTGTCTCAAAAATATAACGTTGAAAATACCGATGTTGCCGTAAGAACTTCGGGTGTGGCCGAAGATAACCCGGACGCCTCTTTTGCAGGACAATTTGAAACATACTTAAATATTTCAGGGCAGGAAAGTTTGATGAAAGCTGTTCTTGATTGTTTTGTTTCTTTCTTTACAGATAGAGCAATTATTTACCGAGAACAGGTAAAAGTTGACCATTTATCTGTGGCTTTGTCTGTGGGCGTATGCAAAATGGTTAGGTCAGATGTTGGGGCCTCGGGAGTTATATTTTCATGTGAAACAGAATCTGGGTTTGGAGATGTTGTATTAATAAATGCAAGCTTGGGTTTGGGAGAAAACGTTGTAAAAGGCAGGGTTGACCCTGATCAGTTTTATGTTTTTGAAACAACTCTTAAGAGTGGGTTTAAACCAATTCTGGAAAAAAGACTGGGCACAAAACTGGTAAAATTAATATATACTAAAAATTTAAAAGCGCCGACAAAGGACGTTAGCACTACAAAAAAAGAGAGAGAAAACTTTTGCATTGGCGACCAAGATATTTTGCAGTTGGCAAAATGGTCAATGATAATTGAGGAACATTACAAAAAATCAATGGATATGGAGTTTGCAAAAGATGGAATTACAGGTGATTTATTTATTGTTCAGGCAAGACCGGAAACAGTGCAGAGTAAGAAAAATCTCAGTGTTTTGGAGGATTATGTTTTGCAAAGCCCAACTTTAGGGAAACCTCAAAAAGTTTTGGTAAACGGAATGAGTGTTGGAAGTAAAATTGGGCAGGGCGTTGCAAAAGTTATAATGTCTGTTAATGATATTGAGAAATTTAAGGAAGGTGAGGTTTTGGTAACAGATATGACAGACCCAGATTGGGTGCCGGCAATGAAGATTGCAAAGGCAATTGTAACAAATAGAGGCGGAAGAACTTGTCATGCAGCAATTGTGGGTAGAGAATTGGGAGTGCCAGTAATTGTAGGTTCAGAAAAAGGAACAAAAGTTATAAAATCTGGTCAGGAAATTACAATTGATTGCTCACAGGGAGAAGAAGGAAAAGTTTATGATGGAATAATTCCTTTTGAAATAAAAAAGACTGATATTTCAAATATTCCAAATACCAAAACCAAAATTTTAATGAATGTTGGCGAACCTTCAAATGCTTTTAATTTGAGCTTTATTCCAAACGACGGAGTTGGTTTGGCCAGAGAAGAATTTATTATTATAAATTCTATTAAAGTTCACCCAAACGCGCTATTAAACTACAAGACGCTAAAAGCTCCGCTAAAGAAAAAAATAGACGCGGTAACTTTGGGTTATGCAGATAAGGTTCAATTCTACATTGATAAATTGGCCGAGGGTATTGGAACAATTGGAGCAGCATTTTATCCTAAACCGGTAATTGTAAGATTCTCAGATTTTAAAACAAATGAATATCGAAGTTTGCTGGGTGGAGAAGCTTATGAACCACAGGAAGAAAATCCAATGATTGGATTTAGAGGAGCTTCAAGATATTACGACCCAAAATTTAAAGATGCATTTATTTTAGAGTGCAAAGCAATGAAAAAAGTTAGAGAAGAATTTGGTTTGGACAATGTTATTCCAATGATTCCATTTTGCAGAACGCTAGACGAGGGCAGAAAAGTAGTTGCTATTATGGCGGAGAATGGAATAAAGCAAGCAGAGGGCTGGAAAATCTATGTCATGTGTGAAATTCCTGCTAACGTAATACTAGCAGAAAAGTTTTTAGAGATATTTGATGGGTTTTCTATTGGGTCAAATGACCTAACTCAACTGACCTTGGGACTAGATAGGGACAACTCGCAATTGTCGACAATTGGCAACGAAAAGAACGAGGCAGTCAAAGAGCTTATTGAAGAAGCTATAAAAGTATGCAAGAATAATAATAAATATATCGGTATCTGCGGACAAGGTCCTAGCGACTTCCCAGACTTTGCCCAATTTTTGGTTGAGCAAGGCATAGAATCAATTTCCTTAAACCCCGACTCCGTCTTAAAAACCAAACTAGCCATCGCCGAAACCGAAAAGAAATTACAAAGTAATAAATAATTTATGACAAATCCAGATTCTGTAGAAAAAGCAATTCCAACGAAAGAAGAAATGGTTCAGGAAGAAAAAAAAAAGATTGAATCAATTTTTGATACGCCTCCAGAAAATTTAAGAGAAATAGTAGAAGAAAGGCAAAACAGAATGGCCAAGCTTGAAAAAGAATTAAGAGAAAAAGGAATAGAACCAAGAGATTATTTATACTGGCACATTCTTATTGGTAGTACACCGTCAGATGAATTTGATAAATCTGCACCATTAGATACCCCGGATGGAGATATTGAGAAATTGATAAACGAATTAGCCGTTTAAAATAATAAATAAATTTAGCAATATAAATATGTACGATATTATTACATTTGGGTCAGCGGCGCAGGATATTCATTTGAAATCTGGGGCGTTTAAGACATTAAGTGATAACAAGGATTTTATTACGGGCAAGGGGATTTGCCTGGCTTTGGGGTCTAAGGTTGATATTGATGACATTATTTTTGTGTCGGGCGGGGGTGGCACTAATACTGCTGCTACGTTCGCAAAACAGGGCTTTAGAACGGCTTTTTGCGGTGCAATAGGTATTGACACGGCTGGACTGGAAATTGTCAGGGAATTGAAACATTTGAAGATAGACACAAAGTTTGTTGTTAAGAAGAAGGAAAAACATACAAATCAATCAATTATAATTTCTAATGAAGGCCAAGACCGGACAATTTTGGTTTACCGTGGGGCATCAGATGTATTACAGAGTAAGGACATCTCATGGAAAAAAATTAAGAAAACAAAATGGATTTATTTAGCCCCCTTTGGCTCGCCGAAGCCGGGGTACCCCTTGGGTCTCGAAGGTGGCGTTGACCTATTTGAGGAGATTGTTAATTTTGCACATGAAAATGGTATAAAAATTGCGGTGAATCCATCAATGCAACAATTATCGTTGCCAGAAGAAAAAGTAAAAAGTATTTTTAGTAAAGTAGATATTTTGTTTTTAAATCAGGAGGAAGCATCTTTTCTTACAAAGATTTCATTTGAAGACGAAAAAAATATATTTAAAAAAATTGATGAAATTTGTCCCGGCATAGCAGTTATGACTAGGGGAGGAGAAGGAGTTATTGTATCTGACGGAAAGTATTTGTATTCAGCGTTTCCAAATCCAAATCACCTGGTTGTTGACACAACTGGCGCCGGCGATTCATTTGCCTCTGGTTTTTTGTCTGATTACATGAGATATAATGGTGATATAGAGAAGGCTATACAGCTGGGACTAGCAAATTCTGAGGCTAATTTGACACAAATTGGAGCTAAAATGGGTATTTTAGATAAAGATTCAGAATTTGAAAGGGCCAAAGTTACAAAAGAAGAATGCGGAGAAAATAATTTATGTATGCCTAAATAACGCTCGGCAGTAAATTTCCAGCTACGTTCGTTGTCCCTTGTTTGCGGGGGAAAACTCACTGGGTCAGGCACTTTGTGTCCTGGAGTACGCTGGAAACTTACTACTTCGCTTACACTATTTATGAAAAAAGCAAGATATTATTTAGAAAAAGCTCAGAAAGAGGGGTTTGCTATTGGGCAGTTTAATTTTTCGGATTTTACGCAGGTAAAAGGTATTGTCGGTAAGGCCGTAGAATTGAAGTCTCCAATTATTTTGGGGACGTCAGAAGGGGAAAGCAATTTTTTTGGTTTAGAAGAGGCTGTAGCATTGCGTGATGTTTTGAGAAAGAAATTTAATTTGCCTATTTTTTTAAATTTAGATCATGGCAAATCTTTTGAGTATCTAAAACAAGCTATAGACGCGGGGTATGACATGGTTCATTTTGACGGGTCAAAATTGCCGTTGGAGGAAAATATAGAAATTACAAAGCAGGTTGTAAAATATGCGCATAAAAAAGGGGTGACAGTAGAAGGAGAAGTTGGCCGGTTGGGTACAGATTCATCAACAATTTATTTAGAAAAGTTTGAGATTAAAGAAGAATATTTAACAAAACCGGACGAGGCATTAAGATTTGTGAAAGAAACAAAGGTTGATTTGTTGGCGGTGAGCATAGGCAATTTTCACGGGATTGAGGCTTCGGGCATAGATCCTAATTTAAGATTAGATGTTTTAAGGGCGGTAAAAGCCAAAACAGGAAATATCTTTTTGGTTTTGCACGGCGGGTCCGGAACTCCCGAGGATGATATTAAAGAGGCAATAAAAATAGGAATTGAAAAAATTAATATAAATACAGAATTGAGGCTGGCATTTTCTGGGAATTTGCGAAGAGCGCTAAATAATAATCCAGAAGAGATAACTCCTTACAAATTTTTGCCGGATGCTCAGAAGTCTGTTGAGGGCGTTGTAAACAGGAAAATAGGACTATTTGGCAGCGCAGGCAGGGTTTAATTTGTCAGGAGTATGGACAAAAATTAAATAATATACTAATATATAAAACATTATGTCAAAGATTAAATTAGAAAGAGAAAAATGTATAGGGTGTGGCTCATGCGTTGCATTGTGCCCAAAATATTTTGAGATGGCAGATGATGGCAAATCTCATATTAAAGACGCCGTAAAACAGGATGTAGAGGAAGTAGAAGTAGAAAAAATAGAATGTGCAGAATCAGCAGCAGAAGCTTGCCCAGTTCAATGTATTCACATAGAAAAATAATATGATAAAACTTAACGCAAAAATTAGAAAAGAAATAGGCAGAAGGACTAATGCTCTAAGAAGAGCTGACAGAATTCCTGCAGTTGTTTATGGTCACAAAATAAAGAATGTCTCATTGGATGTTGATTATAAAGAATTTGAAAAGGTTTATAAAAAGGCCGGAATGAACTCTTTGATTGAGATTGATGTTGAAGGAGAAAAAGAGAAAAAGATTGGTTTGGTTCATGATATTCAGAAAGATGCAGTTACAGACAGATTTATTCACATAGATTTTTTTGAAACATCTGCAAAAGAAGAGGTTGAAGTTAAAGTTCCATTGGTTTTTGAAGGAACAGCCTTGGCAGTTAAAGATTTGGGCGGAACTTTAGTAAAGAATATTTCCGAATTAGAAGTAAAAGCCTTACCACAAAATCTTCCTCACGAAATTAAAGTTTCAATTGACAGCTTAAAAACATTTGCAGACAGAGTTTTGGTAAAAGATTTAATTTTGCCAAAGGATGTTAAAATTTCCGCAAAACCGGAGGAAATTGTAGTTTCTGTGGTTGAACCAGCCAAAATTGAAGAAGAATTAGCCTCAGAAATAAAAGAAGAGGTTGAAAATGTTGAGAAGGTTGAAAAGAAAGAGAAGACTGATGATGTTGTTGAGGATACTGTTGAAGAACAAAAAAAATAAAGTTATAATAAAAACATGCTTAAAGTATTCTCAGCATGTTTTTTATTACTGTTGTTTATTGGGTTGGTTGGTTTGCCTGCTCTAGTTTTAGCGCAGACGGATAATTTGGGGGCACAGTGTGATGCAGTAGCCTCAAGTGGTTGTTCAGCCAGCATGACATCTGCCGATTGTAAAACTTTTCTTACACAGTGTGATAATTATTATAGCCAGCTTTCAGCTCAGTATGCTCAGGATCTTACAAAAACTTCTGCACAGAAAGATACACTGCAAAACGCAATCTCAAAATTAAAAACTAAAATAAAAGGTTTGGAGGCTGATATAAGTCAGGGGAAAATTATGGTTAAAGACCTAAATTTTCAAATATCTGACACTCAAAATTCTATTGATAAAACAAGCCAGAAAATTGAAAACTCGCAGAATCAGATTGCAACTATTTTAAAATTGGTTTACGAAGAGGACCAAAAACCGTCATTTGTTATTTTGCTTGAAGGGAATTTGTCAGATTTTTTTAGTAATTTAGCTTATTTAGATAATCTTAATACAGAGGTAAGCAACCTTATAGATAGTACAAAAAATCTTAAATCGTATCTTGAGGGGCAACAGACAAAAATGTCTGATAGCGTTGGTCAATTGCAAAAAACAATAGCCCTGCAAACATTACAAAAAAAGCAGAATGAGCAAAATCAAACGCAGCAAAATCAATATCTAAAATTAACTGAGGTGCAATATCAGCAACAACTGTCTGACAAAAAAGCTGCCGAAGCAAAATCGGCAAAAATTAAGTCTATGCTTTTTCAAATGGTTGGTGTCTCAAAGGCACCTACATTTGGAGAGGCCTTAGAAGTTGCAAAGTCTGTTTCTCTTTTAGTTCCAATAAGGCCAGCGTTTTTGTTGGCGGTAATAAGTCAAGAATCGGCAATAGGTAGAAATGTTGGGCAGTGTTTGCTTACAGATGCAACAACCGGTGCAGGGAAAAAAGTTTCTACGGGGGCTGTGGTAAACAGAATTATGAAACCAACAAGGGACGTTCAGCCATTTATACAAATAACAACCTCCTTGGGTAAAGATCCCTACAATACCCCTGTTTCTTGCTGGATTCCGGCTTACGTTGGAGGAGTCCCAACTGGATGGGGCGGAGCAATGGGGCCAGCACAATTTATTGCCTCAACGTGGAATATATTTGCCGACAGACTTAAAGCTTTGTTAGGACAAACTGCAGATCCATGGGGAATTAGGGATTCATTTACCGCAGCCGCGCTTTATTTGTCTGATCTTGGGGCTTCTGCTAAAACTACAACAACAGAAAGCAAAGCCGCTGCAAAATATTACGGCGCCGCCGGCTCATACAACAGCATGGTTATGCGCCGAGCCGCTTGTATCCAAACCTTCATAGACACTTCCTCAATGACCACCGACTGCCAGAACCTAATTTTTTAGTCCTGCCTGCCGGCAGGCAGGTATTGACATGGGCTTGATAGTATGCTATACTTAAAAGAGTAAGGTAAGCTGTCCAGAAAATTGGTAATTATCGTTAAACACTGTCTCACCGGGCCAAAGAGCCCAATGCTAGTATGGCAAGAGAAGCAAATAATATAGTTATCAGTTTTCTGGACAGTTGGAACGAGGATAGGCGGGCGGCACCTCCTCTTGGGGTGTAGGTTTTAAGAAACGAAAAGTCGCGCGCAGAATCTTTTGCGCGACCCGAAACACCGAAATTTGCCTATCGGGGAAAAATCCTAGGACCTTCCGCACGCATGAGCGTGGTAGAATGCGGGTCTTAGTTCCAACTGCCAGTTCGTTCTTTTCACAAAAGGGACCAAGCGGGATAGTAGGATTGCGGGCTTTCTCAGCCTTCAATCAGATTGGAAAGATGAGACACTTTCCGGTTAACTACTAGTAAAAATAGCGGCTACTCGCATTTCTGCCGCTCGTGGGACTGAGGGACGCCTTTGTTCCTGCGAAAACTAAGGGTTTGACGAATCTGGCCAAGAGAAGGTCTAGCGGTGTCTCAATCACAACCCCGCGAAAAGTTTATCATTCCCATCTTTCCCGAGCCGGCTTGCCGTTGTTCCACCAAGGAGCACACGACACGCCGGCTCCTTTTTTTACAAAAAATCCGCTTATTCAGCGGACTTTTTAGTTTTAAATGCCTTAACTATTGGTTCTAGGTCACCGTCGACGATTGATTCTAGGTTGTGCCAGGACTTTTCTATTCGGTGGTCGGTAATTCGGTTTTGGGGGTAGTTATAGGTGCGGACTTTTTCGGAACGACAAAACCATGTCCATCTATTGACACGGTTTTTTATATGTGCTATTATGTAGCCAGATACACTAGTTGAGGTGCATACGTGTGCCTCAGTGGCTATGTTGGGTGACTAGCGAAAGCCACCACCCTTAACAGTTTTCTGGGCAGTCGACGGTATGGGTGACTTAGCAAGCGAGCACTATCAAGAGGCGCAAACAACTTGCACCATGAATTTTGCTCCTACCTTTGCATCCTCGTCGGCTGGCCCAGTTCTTTTCCCAATGGGGCGACAGGTGATCTACACTTCCGCGATGTCCGACATGGACCGCTTTGGAAGAAAGACCCTGCCGCCCCTTCTTCATTTTTATAAAACAAAACCGCCCTTTATAGCGGTCTTTTTATTTATATTTTAGTTTCTTCTGGTTTTGAGGTTTTTTTGAAGGCTTTTATAATTGGTTCCAAATCGCCGTCGACGATTGATTCTAGATTGTGCCAAGACTTTTCTATTCGGTGGTCGGTGATTCTATTTTGCGGATAATTGTAGGTGCGGACTTTTTCGGAGCGTTTGGCCCAGCCAATTTGCTCTTTTCTCTCTTCAGATAAAGAGGACAGGTCACTTTCTTCCTGTCTTTGCAAAAGTCTGGCTGCTAAAATTCCCAAGGCGGTTTCTTTATTAGACTGCTGGTTTCTTTCGGTTTGGCAAGTCACAACCAAGTTTGTTGGAATGTGAGTAATTCTAATGGCGGATTCTGTTTTGTTAGTATATTGTCCACCAGGGCCACCGGCTTTATATGTATCAATTCTTAAGTCAGCTGGAGAAATGTTTATTTCCGTCTTTTTTGGTTTTAGTAAAACAGCAACTGATGCTGTAGAAGTATGCACTCTGCCTTGTTTTTCTGTTTTTGGAATTCGTTGTACTCTGTGAACTCCGCCTTCGTTTTGCAATTCATTGTAAGCTCCTTCGCCCTGCAATTCAAAAATAATACTTTTATATCCGCCAACGCTTGATAAGTCTGAGTCTAAAACTCTTTCTTTCCAGCCCTTTGTTTGACCATATCGCGAGTACATTCTATGTAAATCCTTAGCAAAAAGTCCGGCTTCATCTCCACCTTGTCCCGCGCGTACTTCAATAATCACGGCCTGTTTGCCGCTTTTTTCTTCCTCCTCGGGAACCTCCGGTTTATAATTTTTCCAGTCCTCCGCCGTAAATTTTGAGAAATCTTGTTCCATAAACCATCAGCGAATTACGAATTTTTTACTAATTTACGAATTCGCACATTCGCACTCGATTCGTTATTCGTTGATATTATCATAAATTCTTGATTTTGGAAATACTTTGTGGTAAAAAGTAGGTAAAACAAAGGAGGATTCGTTATGGCAACGGTAAAAGTAAACTATTTGCTGATGCATCGTATGCGGAGGTCACCTGCCCGTTTTGGAGGTGTACATCCGAGTGACGGGCACAAGTTTTCGCTACAGAGTGAAGGTGATGCGCGTCAGGACGATGACAATGCGCGTCAGCACGTTCGTGCGTTTTGCGCGACCGGTCCCTTCAGGCCAGCCGGTCTGTTTAAGGAAGTGCCGTTGAAGGCATAACACAATCGTATAGGGCGCCTGTATCAACTTGCGCGATGACGGTTGCCGAATGGTAGCCGTCTTTTTTTTGCACAAATTCTTGATTTAGAAAATAGTTTGTGGTAAAAATAACCTGCACCTTAACAAAGGAGATAGTATTAAATACCGAGTTGTAATCTTCCAGTCACAAATGAGTCCGCCCCTTAAGCGGCGTTTGAAAAAACACGATATTACCGAGAGAAGTAATCGGGCCGCAATGGGGAAGGCGCAATCAATCCTTACGTCTGGGTTAAAGACGGATGGATCAATACGTGGATTGTTGGAAGTCCAGAAGATTATCTTTGGTTAATTGACTGTGTAAGAATTCAAAAACCGTTCATATGGGCGCTTGTAGCAACTTGCGTCTTTTTTTATATAAACTCTTGCAAGGGTTTAAAAAACATGGTAGTATTCTATTATATTATTACAATCAAATAAATTTATGAAAGCAGATATACATCCAAAATATTTTCCTAAGGCTAATGTACGTTGCTCATGTGGCAATGTTTTTACTGTTGGCTCGGCAAAGGAGTTTATAGAAACTGAAGTTTGCGCTAAGTGCCATCCTTTTTATACAAAGCAAGAAAAAGTTATGGACACATTAGGACGAGTTCAGAAGTTTAAAGATAGAGCAGGTAAAAAATCCACAACAGTTAAAAGGGTTAAAAATCCGCGCGCAAAAGCGGAGAAAAAATAAAAATTATAAAAATAAGAAGGGAAGTTAAAGTGGTCGCTTAGATCACTTGTGTAATCTTAGTGTTCTCCGACGTTATGTCGGAGCCCGCTTGAAATTATATGAGAACTTTTCTAAAAATAAATGTCAAAAGGAGAAATTAAAATAGATATAGAGGAAATGGAGGCAGCTGGAGTTAATTTTGGACATAAGGTTTCAAAATTATATCCAAAAATGAAGCCGTATGTTTCAGGCATAAAAAACGGCGTTCATATGTTTGATTTAGACAAAACAGCCAAAGAGCTTGCAAAAGCTTTGGCTTTTATATCTAAAATTGTGTCAGAAGGAAAAACAATTGTTTTTGTCGGCACAAAAATTCAGTTAAAAGCCCTTGTACAAGAATCTGCATTGGAGTGTGGAGTGCCGTATGTTACAGAAAGATGGTTGGGAGGAACTTTCACAAATTTTGAGACAATTCAGAAAAGAGTAAATTACTTCAAAGATTTAGAGAAAAAGAAAGGGGCAGGGGAGTTGGTAAAATATACAAAAAAAGAGCAGTTGGATTTTGATAAAGAGATTGTTAAATTAAGAGTAAAGTTTGATGGCATAAGAAATATGGTGAAGCTACCAGAAGCTGTGATTATTTTTGGATTAGATAAGGACATTACCTGCGCCAGAGAGGCTAAAAGAAAGGGAATAAAAATTATTTCCATTATTGATACAAATGTAAATCCAGATATTGCCGATTATATAATTCCTGCAAATGATGATGCAATTTCTGCAGTAAGATATATAATAGATAAAGTAGCAGAAACAATTAAAAATTCTAAAGTAATATCAGCAAAATAAACATGGTTTCAATAGATCAAATAAAACAGCTTCGCGATGAAACAGGTTGCGCTCCTACGCAAATTAAAAAAGCATTAGAGGAATCCAAAGGCGACACTGATAAAGCCAGAGAACTTTTGAGAATTTGGGGCAAAAACGTTTCAATTAAAAAAGTATCAAGAGAAACCAAGTCAGGTTTGATAGAAACATATTTGCATGCTAATGCTACAATTGGCGTTATGCTTGATATAAGGTGCGAAACAGATTTTGTTGCTAAATCAAACGATTTTAAGACATTATCTCACGAAATTTGTTTGCAGATTGCCGCAATGAAGCCCTCATTTGTTTCAGAAAATGAAATTCCCGAAGGATTTCTGGACGGAGAAAAGAAGATTTGGGCTGAGCAGATTGCAGGTTCCGGTAAACCCGAAAAAATTGTAGAACAAATTTTGGAAGGGAAATTGAATAAATATAAACAGGAAATTTGCTTGCTGTCTCAACCTTGGATAAAAGATGATGCAAAAATAATCAAAAATTTAATTGAAGACACAACAGCAAAAGTAGGAGAGAAGATTG
Organism: Candidatus Staskawiczbacteria bacterium; assembly: GCA_026395215.1. Lineage (GTDB taxonomy): Bacteria > Patescibacteriota > Minisyncoccia > Minisyncoccales > Staskawiczbacteraceae > XYD1-FULL-39-28. The sequence goes on along the minus strand of JAPLZC010000003.1, from coordinate 9,725 downwards.
AAGTTAAAAAGTTTGCAAGATACGAAATATAATAAATGATAATAGAATCAATTGCTCTAGTCATTTTTATCTGCAGTTTTGGGGGTGCCGCGCTCATTTTGATTAAAAAAATGCCAGCCCTTCACGCTTTGCCGTATAACGGAAACGCCGGAATTAGAGAGCATAAGTTTGTTTTAAATATTGAAAATAGAGTAAAAGCAGTTTTAGTATTTTTTGAAAAACAGATATTTCTGCATAAATTTCTTTCCTGGGTAAAAGTAATGATTTTGAAAGTAGAAAGAAATATTGATGTTCTTTTGCATAAAATAAGAAAGAAAGCCCAGCAGGATAAAGAAATTAAGGACAAAAAGTAGGTCTGCCGGTGTAGCTCAGTGGTAGAGCAACGCTTTTGTAAAGCGTGGGTCGAGGGTTCAAATCCTTTCACCGGCTCCAAGTAGTTATATGGATAAAACAACGTCATTAGTCTTACCAGTAACATTATCAGAACTGACAAAATTTTTAGCTTTTTTGGCTTTATCAATTTTGTCTTTTTTTGTGCCTTTTGCATTTGGCCAGCCTCAATGGTTGGTTGGAACTATAGTTAACGCCTGTTTATTTTTGTCTGCTATATATTTGCCCAAAAAATATTATATACCGCTAATCATTCTTCCAAGTTTGGGTGTTCTTGCGCGTGGCGCTGTTTTTGGTCCATTTACGTTTTTCATAATTTATTTTTTACCGTTTATATGGCTGGCAAATCTATTGTTGGTTTTAGTTTTCAAAAAAGCTATTTCCTTGGGAATATTTTCTGTTGCCATTTCTGCATTTGCAAAGTTTTTGTTTCTTATTGCAATTGCCAATATTTATTTTAGTTTTAATTTAGCTCCAAAATTATTTTTGCAAACAATGGGTCTAAATCAGTTAATAACCGCATTAGCCGGTGGATTAATAGCGTTTATTATTTTTAAAATTTATGGACAGTTTAACGCCAGAAGTTAAAGAACTAATACAATCAATAGATAACAAAGAAAAAATGGTGGCCATGTTAGCCCCGTCTTTTGCCGTTGATTTTGATTATCCGGAAATTATAGGTATGTTAAAACGACTTGGTTTTAAATATGTTGCTGAGGTTACTAGAGGAGCAATTGAAACAAATAACCAATTACTGGATTTGCTAAAGAAAAATCCAGAGAAAAGATATATTACCAATCCTTGTCCTAATGTTGTGCGACTGATAAAAAATAAATTTCCGGAATTGGTGCAATATTTAGCGCCAATAGATTCACCAATGTCAGCTACTGCCAAAATAGTCGCAAAGAAGTGGCCAAAGTATAAAAAAGTTTTTATAGGGCCTTGTTTAGTAAAGAAACTTGAAGCAAAAGAAGATTGGCCGGAACTAGATATTTTCGTTTTGACATATAATGAGCTTAAACAAATTTTTGATATTAAAAATATTGTGCCTGATAAAAAAGACAAAAAAGCAAAGTTTGATATTGTTGGTGTTGGCACAGAGCTTTATCCTATTTCCGGTGGTTTGGCGCAGTCTGCATGTTTGGATGAAAAACTTACAGACCCCGAAATGGATATTATTTCCGGACCGGTTAATGTAAATAAATTTTTGGAGCAATTTTTTACCGAAAAAAAGAATGTTCAGGTGTTAGATATTCTTAATTGTGACGGAGGATGCATAAACGGTCCTGGAGTGTGCTCAAAAGAACCCCTCTCAACCCGTCGCCAAAAGATAATAAACTACTGGGATTCACATAAATAGCCATGGGGGTGTTGACAGCGATGTATCTGTTGTATATACTATAGATATGAAGACTATTTTAAATGTTAAAGTAGACAGCGAAGCGAAGGAGAAAGCAAAGGAAATTGCCCTGCAAATGGGGGTTCCTCTTTCTACTATCATAAACGCTAATTTGCGCGAGTTTATTAGAACCCGTGAATTTTCGGTTAAACTGGAGCCAAGATTAAAACCAGAAGTTGAAAAAGAGTTAATTAGAATGAGCAAGGAATATCACAAAAATCCCAAAAAATTTGCTTACAGTTTTAATTCTGCAGCTGAAGCTATAAAATTCCTTCGTAAGAAATAGATATGATAATTGACTTGTGTAAGGATTTTAAAAAGGATTTATACAAACTTCCTCAAAAACAGCGAGAGCAATTTTATGAGCGACTGCTTATTTTTTCTGAAAACCCGTTTGAACCGATTTTAAATAACCATCAACTGCACGGGCAATATAAAAATGCAAGAAGTATAAATATAACCGGTGATATAAGAGCTATTTACGAGCAGGTGAGCGAAAATAAAGTTTTATTTTTAAAGATAGACAACCATAATAATTTATACAATTAAAAACACCCCGTTTTAGATGTGAGTTGATTTTTTTAAAAAAATATATTATGATGGTGGCATAGAGTGATTGGCGCGAAAGCGAAAAAGATGAGTCTGATATCATGGACACGACAGTGAACCATGGCGTATGATGTGCATGGCGCACTGTTGAACAGGAATATCGAGTTTCACATCAACTCGAAATCTCTCTCTGGATTCTATGTCCAACCTTTCCAGGGATAAAGAAGAACCGTTTACCAAGGCTCTCAAGGCGTAAGCCGGGTTATTTAGAGGTCTTCTCCAATCACTCTTCTTAACTTTCACGTTAAGGTATTGACAAGGAATTGTTTATAGAATAAACTGTATCTTGTACTAGGAAATAGAATTAATTAAATTAATTTCAAAAATAATTTAATTCAACAATTTAAGGTTCTGTAAATTTTTATACAGAATGTAAGAATATCCGCGAAAGTTTCTATACGAAATTTTCGTGGGTATTTTTTTGAAAGTAATTTGATAATAGAATATGGAGCATGATTTTTAAAACCATTTTAAAAATCGGCAAATAAGTTAACAACCAAAAGATGTAATAGTTTTTTAAAGTTGTTTCGAATTAGATTTGTTTCTCGCAAGAGAACAAGTCACACATTAAGAAAGTAGTTTATTCTAAAGTATAGATTCAAACACCAAATAATGTTTTATTTGAGAGTTTGATCCTAGCTCAGGGTGAACGCTGGTAACGTGGATACCGGCATGCAAGTCACGGGGGCCGCAAGGCAACCGGCGAACGGCTTAGTAACACGTGGGTACATACCTTAAACTGGAGCATAGCTCGTCGAAAGACGGGGTAATTCTCCATAGTCCCGCAAGGGTAAAGCAGCAATGCGGTTTAAGAATGGCCTGCGGCCTATCAGGTAGTTGGCGGTGTAATAGACCACCAAGCCTATGACGGGTAGGGGGCGTGAGAGCGCGACCCCCAAGAATGGCACTGCGACACGGGCCATACTCCTACGGGAGGCTGCAGTCGAGAATCTTCCGCAATGGACGAAAGTCTGACGGAGCGACGTTACGTGAATGATGAAGCCCTTAGGGGTGTAAAGTTCTTTTATATGGGAAGAAGTTATTGACTGTACCATATGAATAAGGAGATCCTAATTCTGTGCCAGCAGGAGCGGTAATACAGAATCTCCAAGCGTTACCCGGATTTATTGGGCGTAAAGGGTCCGTAGGTGGTCTAGTAAGTTGAAAGTTAAATCTCATCGGCTTAACCTTTGAGGTGCTTTCAATACTGCTAGACTTGAGGGCGTTAGGGGTGATCGGAACCGATGGAGTAGGGGTGAAATCCGTTGATATCATCGGGAACACCAAAAGCGAAGGCAGATCACTAGGACGACCCTGACACTGAGGGACGAAAGCGTGGGGAGCAAAAAGGATTAGATACCCTTGTAGTCCACGCTGTAAACGATGGATACTGGCTATGTGAAGTGTCGACCCTTCACGTGGCGAAGCTAACGCGTTAAGTATCCCGCCTGGGAAGTACGGTGGCAACACTAAAACTCAAAGGAATAGACGGGGACTCACACAAGCGGTGGACCATGTGGCTTAATTCGACAACAAACGAAGAACCTTACCAGGTCTGGAAATCTACATGAAAGCCCTAAGAAACTAGGGCCCTTCACAAGACATGTAGACAGGTGCTGCATGGTTGTCGTCAGTTCGTGTCTTGAGACGTACCGTTAATTCGGGTAACGAACGCAACCCTTGCCCTGTGTTTTAAATGTCACGGGGGACTGCCCGAGATAATTGGGAGGAAGGCGAGGATGACGCCAAATCAGCATGGCCCTTTGATGACCTGGGCCGCACACGTGGTACAATGGTAGGTACAATGCGCTTCGATGCCGTAAGGCGGAGATTAATCGCACCAAAACCTATCTCAGTTCGGATTGAAGTCTGAAACCCGACTTCATGAAGCTGGAATCGCTAGTAATCGCCAATCAGCTACGTGGCGATGAATACGTTCCTGAGTCTTGTACTCACCGCCCGTCAAGCCAAGCGAGCTGGGGATAGCCGAAGTTCCTCGCAAGAGGGCCTAAGCTAGATTCAGTAAGAGGGGCTAAGTCGTAACAAGGCACGGGTAGCGGAAGCTGCTCGTGGATCATTTTTTTTAAAAATGTAGTCGACTTGGGAAGTTTTCAGGGAGGTTCGATTGGCTCCGTTCGAGGAGCATGTCGAACTATTCTGAATTCCAACCAGAAGCGTTTTGAGGAGAGTCGCTAGAAATTCTCCTTATTCGAAACAACTTTAAGAAACTAACAAGGTTCGTCAAAATTTGGAAATGGAAAAACGGCTAATACCCGTTTTTTGTGTGTTTATTGACAAGAATAATTTTTAGGAATAATATTGTAAATGTATTAGTTATTTGAAAATTACCTGCTAACTGTCTTTCGAATTGCTTGTCATAAAATATTTGGTAATCAATTCAAAAGGCGGTTGGCGAAGCACGTTTTATAAGCTCGTGAAGCTTTCATATTCGCTATGAGGGTCTGGCAAATGCTGATACCCAAGCGATGACCCCAATGGGGAAGATATGCTCGCGAGAGGCCATAAACCGTGTTAGAGGTTACTGGAGACATACTCACAGTTGTGAAACCAATTAGAAAACTGGTTTGCCAACCGCCTAGGTTATTTTTTCCTTTTTATGCCGGGACGTAGCTTAGGTCGAGGAAATCCTCGGCCGGGGTAGAGCAGTCCCTTGAAAGAGGGGTTGGTGTTGGTTCAACTCCAACCGTCCCGGCCATTCCCGCAAGTGCTCTCAGTTTCTTATTTGTCATGTCGCGTCCATTTGGATTGCGACTTTTTTTTGCTTGTGTTTTACTCTGTCCAGGTTATTGACATAGATTGTAATTAGGAATAAGATATAAACTGTATTTGAGAACATTGAAAATTACTTGTTCACATATAAGGGTTTGCTAACTGTCTTTCGAATTGTTCATCAAACTGGTGATTAATTCGAATGGCGGTTGGCAAAGCACAGTCACCACCTGACCAAGTGGAATGCAGCGGCAACATCGGAACTGCAACCGGTGACCGGCGATAAGAGAAACATGCCGTTGTGACGTCATGCCGCTTATCCGGAAGACGAAGTTCGAACGTGAGGACGAGGCTCCATTCGAGGAGCGCACAAAAAACGATCCTTACGCAAGATACTTGGCTGTACTGGTTTGCCAACCGCCCCCATTTTTTCCGCGAGGTGCACGCTCCTCCTGCGAGCGTCGTGTTTGTCTATGATAGAACTAATCACCGCGCTTCTGGTCTGGCCGAAAGGACCCGTTCCTGAGGCTGGATCATATAGAAACCGGTGAGGTAAAACTCAGTACGACGTTAGTCGACGTAAGCATTGAGCGTGCCCTCGCTCTTATCTTTTCCAGGACAGTTGGTGGAGCTTATACGATAATGCGAGGATTGTCTGCTTCGTAGCGTATCGGCGCAAGTTATCCCGACAGTCGTATAGTGCGAAAAGATTGGACATTCGTGTGTCGTCCACTTTTCCCAGATTCGCTAATCTTGCAGTGCACCTTATACAACGACTCCGGCGATTCTGTTCGCCAGCTGCCCTCCTTATTTGTCATGTCGCGTCCATTTGGATTGCGACTTTTTTTTGCTTGTGTTTTACTCTTGAAATAAATAAAAAAACAGTGTAAGATATTTCTATGGTACAATATTTTACTAAAGAGGGGTTACAAATGTTGAAGGATGAGTTGAAGAATTTGAAAGAGAAAGAAATCCCTGAGACAAAAAAACTTATTGCCGAAGCCAGAGCATTTGGAGACTTAAAAGAGAATGCGGGATATCACGATGCCAGAGAAAAAATGTCTTTTCAACTTGGAAGGGTAGAACAATTAGAATGTGCAATAAATGAAGCAGTAATTAAGGAAAATGTTGGGAATGAAATTGTTCAGACAGGATCGGGAATAAGTATAATGTTTGACGGGGAAAAAATGGATTATCAAATAACCGCGCCAACAGAATCAGATATTTTAAAAAATAAAATTTCATATCAGTCCCCATTAGGACAAAGGTTGCTAGGAAAAAAAGCCGGTGAAGAGTTTGACTTTATGGCCGGCAACAATAAAGTAAAAGTAAAGATTTTGGAAATTAAATAGTTTTGCCCCGTCATTCGACGGGGCTTCGCCCAGTGATAAACACTGGGCTTCGGGCCCTTGGTATATTGGTAGCACGCCTCGTTTGCAACGAGGAGAGGCGAGTTCGATTCTCGCAGGGTCCACAAAAATGTTTTCTTGTGGTATTATTAATATAAGATGCTGAAAAATTATTATAACTTTCTTTTTTATTCCTCGCCATTTATTTTGGGCGCTGTAGGATTTGTTTGTCTCTTAGTAGCAATAATAGTTTTATTCCGTGAGATTTCTCGTCAGAAGCAACAGAAAGAAGAAGCTCAAAAAAAATTTATTGAATTATCAGAATTTAATAAGGTTAAGGAAACATTTTTGACCATGGCGGCTCACCAGTTAAAAACTCCGTTAACAGACGTAAAGTGGGCGTTAGAATGTCTTTTGGCTGATAAGGAAATGTCAGTCCAAAATAAACAATTAATAAGAAGCTCTAGAGAAAGAATTTTTACCTCAATGGATATTATTGATAAAATGCTTAAATCGAATGAAATGCAGTTGGTTGAAATTAATGTAAAAGAGCTTATTAAAAAAATTACCGGGGAACTTTATTATTTAGCCGATAACAATAAAGTTTCACTAAAATTAGATTATAGGGCAACTGGAAACATTAAAATAAAAGGTGATCCGGAAACATTGCATTTTGCTTTCTCAAATGTTGTTGATAACGCAATTAGATATTCGCCAAAGGGTGAGGTCTTAATTACAGTTGAAAAGGAAGGCAAATTTGCCAGAATTATTGTAAAAGACAACGGAATAGGAATTGATAAAACAGACCAACAATTTATTTTTAATAAGTTTTACCGCGCTAAAAATGCCATTGCAATAGATCCTAGCCAAACTGGAGTGGGTCTTTATTCAACAAAACAAGCCATTTTACATTATGGCGGAACAATTACTTTACATTCAAATATAGGAAAAGGCACAACAATTGTAATAACCATGCCGTCTATATAAGCTATGAAACACCTTGACAATGGGTGTTTTTTAGTGTAGGATATTAGTATTGTTCGTACTAGGCGAATCTGAAATCTGCGCGGTTGCAGAGTTAAGAATAGCCAAACAAAAGGTTAGGAGTTGCAAATGAACGGAACAAACGTTTGGCCAACGCTGGTTGGCGAAGCACAAGGGTTGGTTTCGGAGGGATTATCGGGAGAGATATTGCTTCATATACCAAGGGATGAAATGGAAATTGGTGACCGTTTGATTGGCATGTTGCCCTCTCGGATGTTCAAAATATTTTTGCTCATAAATCACAAGGGGCTGACTGCCGACGAGGAAGTGGGTAACCGCTTTAGGAACTCGTTGGTGAACCACTTCCCCGATTTTACCCGCGAGCTAAAAAGCCGGCACTACAGCTTTCACGTTCGCCGAATGGGGTTGGCGGTTGTGCGAGCAAAAGGCGCGACGGTGCGGCTGGAGGAAGAGACACTAGGGTTCTAGTACTCTTACTCTGCGATTGCAATTCATTTTTCGGGCTCTTCTTCACGGGAAGGAGAGCATTTTTTTTGTTTGTCAGTTGGCAGACTGGCAAAAAATGGAAAAATATGTTAAATTATTGGTATGCCAAGTACAAAACTATCAATAGGAATTGTGGGGTTGCCGAATGTGGGTAAATCGACCTTATTCAAGACTCTGACAAAAAAAGAAGTTTTAATTGCTAATTATCCTTTTGCTACAATTGACCCCAATGTTGGGGTTGTTTTGGTTCCAGACGAGAGAGTAGATAAACTGGCCGAGCTTTCAAAATCTAAAAAGAAAATATTTGCTACTGTTGATTTTGTTGATATTGCTGGATTGGTGAAGGGCGCCAGCACTGGTGAGGGTTTGGGAAATAAATTTTTGTCGCATATTAGAGAAGTTGATGCGGTTTTGTATGTTCTGCGCGCATTTAAAAAAACTGATATTGTAAACACCCAAAACGAAGTAAATCCATTAAAAGAAAAAGAAATTTTAGACGTAGAGTTAATATTAAAAGATTTAGAAACAATAAATAAACGTATTGATGCTATACAAGGAGATTTGAGACAGAATAAAAAAGAGATAGTTAAGGAAAACGAAACCTTAAAGAAGGCCAAAGATTTCTTGAGCCAAGAAAAAGTTTTAATAGATCAAGAATTTACAGAAGACGACAAAATTATTTTAAATGGCTTTCAACTTTTAACTTTTAAACCAAGATTATATTTATTAAACGGTTTACCCGAAGATTGTGCGACGTCCGACGTCGAACAATTTGGGAATAATTATGTTATTGTAGATGTACAGTCAGAGTACGAGGCAGAAGGATTGTCTCGCGAAGAAAGAATTTCACTTGGTCTGCCAGAATTATCTGAAACAGATGTTTTGGTTAAAAAGTCATACCAGCTTTTGAACTTGATAACTTTTTTAACAACAGGTGAAGATGAAACGCGCGCCTGGACAATCAAAAAAGGGGACACGGCCCCAGTTGCCGGCTCGGCAATTCACTCTGACTTTCAAACCAAGTTTGTAAAAGCCGAAGTTGTTTTTTGGACAGACTTGCTTGATTGCGGTGGCTATCCCAAAGCCCGCGAGCAAGGCAAACTCCGCACCGAAGGTAAAGAGTACGTAGTCAAAGATGGCGATGTGGTAGAGTTTAAACACGGCTAACATCAACGAATAACGAATCCATTACGAATATACGAATTCGTAAATTTGTACGAAATTCGTAATTCGATGATGGAGCAAAGCGATTATGGATTTTATTTTAAAAATACAGGAGAGTGCGGTTAGTATATCTCGGGCAATTGGGTATGTGATTATAGATACTACGGAAAAAGGGGAGTACAATATGGTTAGAAAATTGGCCGGAGATAATTATCCGCGATTTCATATTTATTTGGGTCAGAAGGGAGGTGGCTGGAATTTTAGTTTGCACTTGGACCAGAAAAAACCGGTTTATGAGGGTAGTGGTTCTCATGCGCACAATGGCGAATATTTTGGCCCAATTATTGATGGTGAAGTAGACAGAATAAAAAGCGCACTAGCTTCCTCATCTTCCCAAAATTCCGGCTCTCCGGAAGACCGTGGTTCAGGTTGGGATAATTAAATAAATTATATTGTTTTAACCACGGACATTTTGCACTCAGATTCTGAGGGCTTGATTGGGTGTTCTACCGTTTAATCCGCAATGTTTTGTATCGTTGTAAAACATATTCCACAATCTTAATTTGTATTTTAATTCTTCAAACGATTTGAAT
>JAPLZC010000002.1 GCA_026395215.1 Candidatus Staskawiczbacteria bacterium | reverse complement strand
CGAGACATAGCCTTGATTGTTGTTTCCTTGTCCAAGATGGGTTGTATCCATCTGAACTTCTCTTCCTTTGTTGATTTGGGCATAGTTTTCATATGCCCCCAGTTTATCCTAAAAAGTGCAATATGTCTGTGTACATTACCATATTGGCTTGACAACAAGCCTTTTTAGTTGTATAAGAAAGTATAGGACGGTGCGCGTTCTAACCCAGCCATGGGCAAATGGTGTGTAGCTTTACAATAAGGAGAAGAACATGAGTCAGATTGGAGTAGGAGTGTTCACCCTTGGGAACGAATATACCAACAGCATGCCCTGCAGGCCGAATGATATTTCCCTTGATCGCATCAAGGGGATGTTCAAGGACAACATGAAGGAGAAGGTTGTACGGTGGGTTATTTCTTTTTCAGAAAACCACGGTTGCTGGTGTAAGGTTGATTGGTACGTGTTTCTTGCGCATGCCCAGCGCCGTAGCCATGGCGAAAGCCACTTCATCTCGACATTCGAAAGGAGCACTCAAGAATTAATTGATAGCGGTAAACTCCGGATGGAGGTCCGGTTCCGCGACTGGCGCAGTTTCCTAAATGCGCTGTGGCCACGGAGAGTGCTCCCGACGGCTTCGCTTATAGCCGATATTTTGGCTCATCAACAAAAACGGTAACTGGATAACCGTAGTATCCATTTTGCCCGCTGTTAAAAGTAACCTAAGAGGTACTCACAGCGGGCCTCTTTTTTTATTGCAAATATAAGATATAATATATTAATGATAAAAGTACTATACGAAGACAATCATATAATTGCGGTATATAAGCCTGCGGGGGTTTTAACGCAGGGCGACAGAAGCGGAGAGCCGTGTCTGATGGACGACGCTAAAAATTATCTCAAAGAAAAATATAAGAAGCCTGGGAATGTATTTTTGGGTTTAGTGCATAGACTAGATAAACCGGTATCTGGAATTGTTTTGTTTGGAAAAACTTCAAAAGGCGCTTCAAGATTATCCGAACAGTTTAGAAATCACACAATACAAAAAACTTATCACGCAATTGTTGTAGGCCGTCCAAAAGAGGAGAAGGGAAGTATAAAAGAAAAAGTAAATAAAATATCTTTTTTCGCCGAAGGGTTTACAAATAAAACAGACGAAGAGCTTTTGGCCGAAATTAAAAAAGCAACCAAAACCAGAACCGCAGAATTGGAATATGAAGTTGTCAAAAAAAACGAAAAATATAGTTTGTTAAGGATTTTGCCAAAAACCGGCAGATTCCACCAAATTAGAATTCAAATGGCAAGCATGGGTTGTCCTATCTTGGGGGATTCAAAGTATAGTAATCAGAGACCGTTGCCAGACCAAAGCATTGGTTTAGCTGCTACTGCAATTAAATTTAAGTCCGCCACAGATAACAAAGATATAAATCTAGAAATCCCTCTACCGGAAAATTGGAAGAAATACTTATCCACAGGCTAGCTCTTGCTTTACTTTCTTGAAATTGGGATAATATATAAATATTAGTAAAGGTCGAGGCGCACGCCATAGGGCGCGCCGAGACACTGAGCCTAATGGCGAAGTGTGGTAGTTTAAAATTAAAATTAAACGAAGTAAGGAATATCCCTCGTTTCGTTCGCGAAACTCGGGATGAATTTCCCTCACTTCGGTTCGTAAAATTCATATGACATATACAGACTTGTCTTTGCCAATTATCCAAACATCAATACAACAATTTGTATCGTTTTTGGGAATTTTGGTATGGGCTATAATCGTTTTTATTATTGGTTATTTAATTTCCGTTGGAATAGGAAAATTGATTGCTGAGATATTAAAGTCAATAAAATTTAACAAATTATTTGAGAAAGAAGGATGGAGAAATGCATTGCAAAAGGCAAACATAGATGCAAACCCCGCAGAATTCATTGGAGCAATTTTTAAATGGGTTTTAGTTATAGTTTCCGCATTAATTGCAGTTGATATTCTTGGCTTGAAGGAATTTGCAGGATTCTTAACCCAGGTGTTAAATTATCTTCCAAATGTAGTTGTTGCTGTTTTGGTTTTTGTTGTTGCCATTATTATTTCCGACATTGTTGAAAAACTTGTCAGGGTAACAGTGGAAAGATTAAAAGTTGGTTCAGGATACATTGCTTCATCAATTGTAAAATGGGCAATTTGGATTTTTACTTTCCTTTTAATCTTAGACTTAGTTCTTCCAACCAGCCTTTTGATAAAAACTCTTTACACATCCATAGTATATGGAATTGTTGGAGCCTTGGCATTGGGTGTTGGTTTGGCAATTGGACTTGGTGGAAAAGATACAGCAGCAAAAATGATTTCAGACATGTACCGAAAGATGGAGCAGAAGTAAATATAATATTTGACCGTCTCATTTCCGCAAGGAAAGAGACTTAAATATAAACGCAGAAAGACGCGTACGTACCGCGCCTTTTTGTTTGTATTAATCGGCTCAAACACGTCTGAGCCGATTGTTTATTGTGCGACACTACGCATCTATGCATCGACGTATGGGTGTACTTTTTTGCCACGTGGCAAAAAAGTACGTATTTTATTGCTTGTCCTTTTGTAGTCCCGACCCAGTCGTGGACGAAGGAGGGTGCGACAAGTCGGTGGGATGTCCGACATCCCACCGACTTGAGATATTCACAGGAGACAGCTTGACTTTCCACTGGGGGGGGTAAACTAAAGGAAAGTAAATAATATTAAATAAAAATAAAATTATGCCAAAAGGTGAACCAACAGGAGCAGAGTCAGGAGACCCACAAGAAGTAAGAGAAGGCGAACCAACAAATGAACCAACAGATGAATTAATAGTGGTCGGACTTGAAGATATGAGCATTGAAAAGCTTATGAAAGAAATAGGAGTAGTTGGGCGGATGCAACAAGATATGAGTGCTTATATTTTTTCAGCGAAAAGGGAAGGAAATAAAAAAATTCTTGAACAGTGTTATAGGAACGCAGAAGTGAATGATGCCAGGATGGGTCAGTATCTTAAAGAATATTACAAAAGGACTGGAAAAAAAGAACTTCCACTTGGTTGGGACAAATGGTAAAGGCAAGAAAAATCATAATAATTACAAAAGCTTTGCGATAATATCGTGGGGCTTTTTGTTTTAAAATTAAGTTATAAAAAATTGACAAGTAATTTGAAAAGAATATAATAAGAATATAAACAATAAATATTATGAATGAAGATAATAAGGAATTAGTTGAATTTTTAGACAAAAAATTTAATAAAATAGAGGGCGATATTTTAGAATTTAAAACTGAAATGACAGTATTTAAAAACGAAATGTTGTCATTTGAAGATAGGGCATTAAAAGACTTAGAGGATTTAAAGCAAGAGAAAATCATTAATGACGCACAAGATAAAAGACAAAAGAAAGTTTTGGAAATTCATAACGATGCTTTGAAAAGTGGTAAAATTTTGTCAGGACAACAGGTCGCCGAAATCGATGGCTTGAGAGTATTTTAATATTAATTCTCTTATGTAAAAATCCGTGAGAAAACTCGCGGATTTTTGTTTGTTGTGCGACACTATGCATCTATGCACTGATGCGTGAGTTTGGTTTTTTGTTCTGTCTTACAAATTTCAAACGTTTGGAATTTGTAAGATTGTTATTGTTTTGCTGTGCGAAGCCAGAAGGCGGAGGCGGAGATGCGACAAAATGTGTGATGTCCGACGTCCCACATTTTGATGATATTTAATGTATGACATTTCTAAATCATTGCAAGTAGGACATTTCTATTTCCCGTTGACATTGTGCTCAGGGGTATTGACATGGATTATGTTTTGGAATATACTGGTTATTACATGGTAAATAACTTAATAATAAATTTTAAAAAACGAAGCGGATAAAAATCTGGAATTTTGTTTTTTTCAGATGAACCGCTCAGAAGCGGATTTTTTATTTTTATTAGTTGGTCCACAAAAGTATTTAAAAAAGTTGTTAAATATTTTTGTGGATTAATTGTTGATTGGGAAGCAGAGATCGTAAATTGAAAATTCAATCCTGTTAAATATCTTTAATGATAAGTTGTGATGAGCAATTTTAACAGGCAACTTAATTAGACTTTAGACGTGGGGTCTTTATCTAATTAAGTAGAGGTAAAAGCATACAAAATAAGTTCACATTAAATTTCTCACCGAAATTTAATGCAAGATACATAAAATCTGTATCTATTAGACCCGGTCATTCGACCGGGTAAAAACTTACGCGATTCTTTGCTGTTGCAAAAAGCGGCAAAGAGTCAAAAGTGAATCCTGGATATATTTAAATATTAAGTATATCGAAGGATAGGTTATAGGCGAATGGCGGATGCCTTGGGATATTGATGCGATGAAAGACGTGGCGTGCCTGCGATAAGCTTCGGGGAGCTGGCTAGCAAGCTTTGATCCGGAGATTTCTGAATGAGAAAACTCAATTGAGGTAATACTCAATTATCCCGACCGCAAGGTCGTGGAAGCGAACCCGGTGAAGTAAAACATTTCAGTAGCCGGAGGAACAGAAAACAATGAAGATTTTTATTTTTTGCGCCTTCTGATGCAAATCGGAATATATGCGCGTAAAGATTAAAGATTTTCGCATTCCCTTAGTAGTGGCGAGCGAAAAGGGAACAGCCTAAACTTGTTTTTTCGCAAGAAAAAATGAGGGTTGCAAGAGTTTAACGTCGGTATTTATATCGAGGGAGAGCATTTAGGTAAATTATTAAAAGAAGCACCCTGGAAAGGGGCACCATAGAGGGTAATAGTCCCGTACTCTAAAATAATTTTACGCTCCTTGTTAGATTTCTTAAGTACTGTCGGGCATGACAACCTGGCAGGAATCAGGCCGAACTATCGGCCAAGGCTAAATAATCAATATCACCGATAGTGAACCAGTACCGTGAGGGAAAGGTGAAAAGTAGGGGGTTGACCCCGGTGAAATAGTACCTGAAACCATTTGCTTACAAAGAGTAGGAGTACTAAGGTCGCAAGGCCGAAGTATGACTGCGTGCTTTTTGCAGAACGAGCCAACGAGTTTGAATATTTGATTTGTCTAAGCCCTTCTGGGGCGCAGGCGTAGCGAAAGCGAGTGTTAATAGCGCGAATATATCGAATGTTCAAGACCCGAAGCCAGACGAGCTTACCATGAGCAGGTTGAACCCTTGTGAAAACGGGGGGGAGGACCGAACTAGTGAATCGTGCAATTTTCTTGGATGACTTGTGGTAAGGAGTGAAAAGCTAATCGAGTTTGGTAATAGCTGGTTCTTCCCGAAACAGCTTTGGGGCTGGCGTCTAGAGCCAAAACATAGGGGTAGAGCACTAAATAGAGTTCCTTGGAGTTTCTCCAGGTTTTCTAATTAAACTCCGAATACTATGTTTTTTGTCTAGGCAGTAAGAACGCGGGGGCTAAGCTCCGCGCTCAAAAGAGAAACAGCTCAGATCGTCGTCTAAGGTCCCTAAATTAAACTAAGTATTACGAAGGAGGTATTTTGCCCTCGACAGGCAGGAAGTTAGCTTAGAGGTAGCTATCTTTTAAAGAGTGTGTAACAACTCACTGCCCAAACTTGCTTCTTTTGAGGCGAGAGGGGCGAGATGCGCCAAAGATTTCCGGGATTTAAGTTTAATACCGAAGACACGGATTTTGTTCCATTTATGGGACAGAGTGGTAGGGAAGCATTCCTAGTGCATTGAAGCGTGCGGGTAACCAATCGTGGAGTGCTAGGAAGAGAGAATGTTGGCCTGAGTAACCGCATTGCAGGTGAAAGCCCTGCACACCGAAAGTCCAAGGTTTCCTTGGCAATGGTATTCAACCAAGGGTTAGGCGGTCCTAAGGTAAACCCGAAAGGGGTAGCTGATGGGCAGTTCGATTAATATTTCGACCCTTCGATGCATGTTGTTGAAAGTGCGGAATTTAGTAAGTTAGGCGGTTTATTGGATTATCGTGGACAATCTAACGCAAGAAGGATTGGCCGGAATCCCGCTTAGGCGGGAGAACCTAACTGAGCAAGTTCCCGAGAAAAGCTTTCAATTTATAGTGCATTGAAACCGTACCGCAAACCGACACAGGTGGACAAGCGTAAGTATGCTAAGGTGAACGGGTGAGACCTCGTTAAGGAACTCGGCAAATCAGTGGCCGTAAGTTCGCAATATGGCTTGCCCCTAGTTGAAAGATTAGGGGCTGCAACAAACGTACTCCAAGCGACTGTTTATCAAAAACACAGCTCCGTGCTAACTCGTAAGAGGATGTATACGGGGTGATGCCTGACCAGTGCTGGAATGTTAAGTTCGGGGGTGATAGTCGCAAGATTATTGCTCACTGAATGAAGCACCAGTGAACGTCGGCGATAACTATAATCGTCCAAAGGTAGCGTAATCCCTTGCCGGGTAAGTTCCGGCCCGCATGAATGGCCTAACGACTTGGAGACTGTCTCAACGAGGCGCCCGGTGAAAATGCATTAACAGTGAAGATGCTGTTTACCTGCAGCTAGACGGAAAGACCCCGGAAGCTTTACTGTTTTTTGATATTGGTTATTGATTTCTGATACGTAGCGTAGTGGTGAGGATTTGAAGTAGTAGTTTCGGCTATTATGGATCCGACGATGAAACAGCCATTTTTAGAAATTAATATTCTAATCCACTTTACTGTGGTGACAGTGTTAAATAGACAGTTTAAATGGGGCATTTGCCTCCTAAAAAGTAATGGAGGCGTTTAAAGGTTGGTTAGCTTCGGATGGAAATCGAAGCGATAGGGCAAAGCCACAAACCAGCTTTACTGCAAGACGGCTATGTCGCGCAGTTGCGAAAGCAGAACTTAGTGAAAGGTCCCAAGGGTTCGGCTGTTCGCCGATTAAAAAGATACGTGAGCTGGGTTCAAACCGTCGTGAGACAGGTTGGTCCCTATCTACTGCAGGCGTGGAGTTTTGAGGAGATTTGTTCCTAGTACGAGAGGACCGGAACGAACTGACCTCTGGTGTATCGGTTGTCCTGCCAAGGGCATAGCCGAGTAGCTAAGTCGGGAATAGATAAGCGCTGAAAGCATATAAGCGCGAAACTAACTCCAAGATGAGAACTCGTAGACTCCCCGCAGATTACGGGGTTGATAGGCCTTAGGTGCAAGTCCAGTAATGGATTCAGCCGGGAGGTACTAATAAGTCATTTTATCCTTCGATATACTTAGCATTTGAGTATGTCGCCCTGTCATTCGACAGGGTAAAGATTCACAAAAAAGCGTAAGTTTGGGGCTCACCGCCCATTAATAGATACAGATTTTATTTATCTTATTTTGTAAGTAAATAAGCCGGCCCCGCCACAGCGGGGTCCCGCTGCGGCGGGAAAATTGAATATTCCGGTGACGACTTTACTGAGGTTGTCCCACCTGATCCCATTTCGAACTCAGAAGTGAAATACCTCAAGGCCGATGGTAGTGCTTTGCGCGAGAGTAGGTAGTCGTCACCAGAGTATTCAATCAAGAATCGACCCAAAAGGTCGGTTTTTTGTTGCAAAAAGTTGCATTAAGAAAGATGATGAGGTAAAATCAAGGCATGAAAAGCGTGGGGAATTTTTCTATAAATAAAAAGAATAAAAATTGGCCTAAAATTTTAATTGGAGTTGTGGTTTTTTTATTTTTAATATTTATTTTAAATATTTTTGTGGCGCCAATTAAAAATGGGTTTCACGTCCTATCTTTACCAATTCAAAAAACTTTTTGGACAGCGGGGGAGCCTTCGTCTAATTTTTTTGGTTCTTTATTTAATGGCGTTTATCTTTCTAATGAGAACGAAAAGTTGAGGCAAGAAAATCAAAAACTTTTGTCGCAGGTGGCTGCGTTGCAATCAATAACTCAGGGAAATCAGGCGCAAAGCGATGTTTCTACAAGTTGTCAAAATAGCGGATTTAAGCTTGTTATGGCAGGAGTATCGGGGTTAGATAACGATATTCTTTCTATCAATAAGGGGTCTGGTGATGGCGTTTCTGAAGGGATGCCGGTAATAAGTCAGCAAGGGGTATTATTTGGTAAAATTCTAAGAGTTTATAAAAACTATTCCGATGTAATGCTTATTTCAAATATAAATAGCGTTGTAAACGTTAAGGTACAAGCCGCCTCCGCCGAAGGCTTCGGCGAGCCAAGCAAAGAGGTTGATGGTGTGGTCAAAGGAAGCGGGGGGCTAACTGCTTATTTGGATTTAATTCCGGTAGACGCTGTTATAAATTCAGGAGATGTTTTGGTAACTTCTGCGCTGGACAAATCTTTTCCAAAGGATTTGCTGGTGGCTAAAATTACTCAAATACAAAAAAACGACCAAAAACCATTTCAGCAGGCGCAAATTAGCTTATTTTCCGATGTTAAAATAGCCGATAATTTGTTTGTAATCACAAATTATAAACAGACCAAATAAATGTGGCAGAAAACAGTGGTTATAATTTTTCTATTTATTATTTTTGCGTTATTGCAAAATAGTTTTTTTGCACATTTTAGCATATTTGGAGCTACACCCAATTTAGTTTTTATTTTATTTTTTTTGTTGGTTTTTTTTGCAAAAAAAGAAACAAATTACCAGATAATTTATTTGTCAGTAATAGCAGGAATTTTGCTGGATATATTTTCGTACGCATATTTAGGTCCGTCAATTGTTTCTCTTTTAATAGGCGGTTTCTTGCTTAAAAAAGCGCAGTCAATGCTAAAAAGCGGGCGTGATAGTTACCCTTTTACATACTATTTGCCTTTATTTTTGATTTTTTTTGCTATTTATGAGATTTGCTTTTTGGGTTTTAATTTAGGAATTATTGCGGAAATTATTTACAACATGGTTTTTGCCTCGGCATTTTTTTATGTTTATAAAAGATGGATAAAATATACCGCGTAAAAAATTCTAACGCTGATATAGAACCTCACGAGGTTTTTTTGGATAAATTAGCTCATTCTAAAGAAGAGGAGCTTGGTTTGTCTGAAAAAAGGTTTGAGGTTCCGCTTAAAGAAAAAATTTCTTATATAATTTTTGGTATTTTTTTTATTTTAGCAATATTGCTTTTTTCCAGAGTTTTTTATTTTCAGTTTTTTGAGGGTGAACATTTATATACTCAGGCCGAAAATAACAAGGGGAGCGTCAATTTAGTTGTGCCTACCCGCGGGATAATTTACGACAAAAATATGACAAAGCTTGTTTTAAATTCGGCCGCATACGACCTAATTTGCGACAGGGCGCATTTTTCATATTCTTCAGCTGAGATTTCTAATGAGATAAAAGAAATTTCAAATATAACCGGATTAAGTGAAACGGAAATATCAGACAAAATACAAAATACTGACTCATCGGATGTTCTTGTGGCCGATAGCATAGACCACAAAAAACTCTTGGTGTTGGAGGTAAAAATTAAAGATTTGTTAGGATGCCGAATTCAACAAAACACTGCCCGAGATTATGTTTTAGGTCCGGTTTTGTCTCAGGTTTTAGGGTATACCGGCAGAATAAACAGAGACGAATATTCAAGTTCTCAAGGCTACACAATTAATGATTATATTGGAAAAACCGGGCTGGAAAAATATTACGAGTCTTATCTTAGAGGTCAACCAGGTCAGTCCGGATCAACTGCTGTATTGGCGACACCAGGAGATAATTTAGTGCTTAATATTGACGCTGATTTACAAAAACATCTCTACGATTCTCTTTCTGCATCAATTAAAAAAATGGGTGGTAAAAAAGGAGCAGCTGTGGCTATGGATCCACGAAACGGGGCTGTTTTGGCGCTGGTTTCATATCCGTCATATGATGATAATTCTTTTTCCGGAGGAATTTCACAAACAGAGTATAATAAAATAATAAACGATCCTTCACAACCGCTTTTTAACAGGGCAATTTCCGCAAAATATCCAACAGGTTCTACTATAAAACCATTTGAAGCGTCAGCTGCCTTACAGGAAAAAATTATTTCTCCTGACAAACAAATAAATGATCCAGGATATATTTTGGTTAAGTCGCAATATGACCCTAATGTGGTGTATAGATATGGCGGAGTAACACCTCACGGATGGGTTGATATGCGCAAAGCAATTGCAGTTTCTTCTAACATTTATTTTTATACTGTTGGTGGAGGTTATGAAGATCAGCAAGGGTTGGGGCCCACAAGAATTAAAAAATATCTTTCACTTTTCGGTTGGGACCAAAAAACAGGCATAGATTTGCCTGGAGAATTTTCTGGATTTATTCCCGATCCCGCTTGGAAAAAAGCGGTTAAAGGGCAGTCGTGGGTAGATGGGGACACATACAACCTTTCAATAGGGCAGTCAGATTTGCAGACAACGCCACTGCAGGTGGCTGGAGCCTATTGCGCAATTGCAAACGGCGGAACTTTATATAAACCACAAATAGTAAATAAAATTGTCTCTGGAGACTCAAAAACAACTATCCAGGAATTTATGCCACAAATTATAAGAAGCGGTTTTATAGACCCCGCTAATTTGGAAATTGTTAGAGAAGGAATGAGAGACGGTGTGAATAAACCTTATGGAATATCAAAAATATTAAATGACTTGCCAATTGAAGTTGCCGCCAAAACAGGAACAGCTGAAATAGGAGTCTTAAATAGGTACAACGTGTGGTCTTCGGTGTTTGCTCCATTTGATAACCCAGAAATTGTTTTGGTTATTACCGCAGAAAGCGTAGATGGAGTAGGATCTGTTACCTTGCCTGTAGCCCACGACGTGCTGGAGTGGTATTTTTCTGGAAAAAAATAAGCGTTCCGGGGAACGCTATAATGGAGACCAGCAATTCTGCCAATTATTTTGGGATTTTGCACTTGGCAAAAAAGATGGCATAGATGAACAACAATCCGAATATAATATATCCAATAACTAGAGCTTTCATACAGGTTCCTTCTGGTTAGTGGTTTTCAAACAACTAGTAAAACACTAAATGATGAAGTTATTATACGTTTTAAATTTCACTTGGTCAAGTCTTTGATTTTAAACTTTGATTTTGGTATGATTGATGAATACGACGAAAAGAGGAATATCCCTCGCAATAGCTCGGGACGATTTACTCGCTTCGCTCGCAAATCGTATGCCTACATTTGAAGAACTCAGACAAACTAGGGTCGAAAAATTAAAAAAGCTTAAAGAAGCTGGAATTTTAGCGTACCCTGCAAAAACAAACAGGGATCACACAATTGCAGAGGCTTTAGCGTACTTTGGAAGGCCCTTCGGCAAGCTCAGGGCGCCTAGGACTCTCGTCCTATGCGGAAGAATAATGGCAAAGAGAGGACAAGGAGGCCTATCATTTTTAGATATAAATGATGGAACAGGAAAAATTCAGGTTCTTTTGAAAACTGAGAAAATTGGAGAAAAAGGGTATCAATTCTTTTTGGATGTTTTTGATATAGGAGACTTTGTAGAAGTAAAAGGAACCTTATTCACAACTAAAAGAGGAGAAAAATCAATTATAGCCGAAGATTACAAAATGCTTTCAAAGTCCTTAATTCCTTTGCCAGAAAAATGGCACGGACTTTGCGATACGGAGGAATGTTTGAGAAAAAGATATTTAGATATTATTTTCAATCCAGAAGTTAAAAATATGATTCAGAAAAGAACCGTATTTTGGGCTTCTATGAGGGAGTTTTTGGTTGAGAAAGGATTTTTAGAGGTAGAAACACCGGTTTTAGAAACAACTCCTGGTGGTGCAGACGCAAGACCATTTAAAACGCACCATAATGCGCTAGATATGGATGTTTTTTTACGCATTTCAATGGGTGAGTTGTGGCAGAAAAAACTTATGGTAGCTGGTTTTGAAAAAACTTTTGAAATTGGCAGGCAATTTAGAAATGAAGGAATGGATGCCGAACATTTGCAGGACTACACCCAAATGGAGTTTTATTGGGCCTACGCCGACTATGAGCAAGGAATGAAATTAACCGAGGAATTATATAAGTATATTGCCCAAAAAACTTTTGGCACTTTAAAGTTTAAAATAAAAGGTTTTGATGTGGATTTAGGCAAGAAATGGGAAAAATACGATTATAAAGATGAAGTCGCTAAACATACAGGTGTAAACATAGAGGAGGCCAGCCTACAGGAAATAGAGAAGACCCTACAAAAACTTAAAATAGAATATGATAAAAATGGCTGGAATAGAATTAGGGCAATAGATACTTTGTGGAAATACTGCAGGAAAAAAATTGCAGGTCCAGGATTTTTGCTACATCAACCAATAGAACTTGATCCTTTGGCAAAGAAAGATGAAAAAAATTCAAAATATTCTCAAAGATTTCAGATAATTATAGCTGGTTCTGAAAATGGCAAAGGTTATTCTGAGCTTAACGACCCAATTGACCAGGCCGAAAGATTTACTGAACAACAAAAGCTTCGCGATGCCGGTGATCAAGAGGCCCAAATGTACGACAAAGACTTCGTTGAAGCTTTGGAGTACGGCATGCCCCCAACCTGCGGTTTCGGCGTCTCCGAACGCCTCTTCGCCTTCCTAATGAATAAACCCCTCCGCGACTGCCAAATCTTCCCCCTAATGAAACCAAAACAATAAAAATGGGAGAAATTAGACCAAAAACTGAAGATGGAACCACAGAGCCACAAGAACCGGAAAGAACTTCTGGGATAGTGAGGGTTGTTGGTGTTTCTCCAGAAATCGAAAACGAGGCTCTTGAATTTTGGAAACAGAAATTTGATAACCAGGAATTGCATGAAACCGAACGTGAAAAGGCGCCCGATGAAATTATGATGATAAAAAAAGTTTTAGCCCATTTATCTGAATTTACAAGTATATACGGTGGCAAGCCAGTTCCCTTAAAGATGGAAAATATACATATTATTGATCCTGACCAATTTTCTGCCGAAGCTAAACAAAAATTAGGGAATACGAAGGGATGGTATGACCTAAGTTCTCAGAGCGCCACAATAATATCTGACCGTAATAATATCGATAAAACCAACCTTTTTCACGAAATCACCCATGAGTTGATGCATTTTTCCGAGTTTAGTTCTTTGATGCCGCATACTGTCGTAGAAAAAGACGGGTCGTCTAATACATTAATGGCACAGAGAAGAAATGGTTTTTCGGTAGCGGTTATGAAGGATAATAAGCCCGAATTTTATTTTAATGATTTGAATGAAGCTATTACAGAGGAACTTGTGGCAAGATTTATTGACAAGTATTTGCTTTCTGACCAATCAGTGGTTTCGAGTGATTATTTTATGAAAGTTATAAATAGTTTAGGTCATGGGGATGCAGAAGGTAGTAAGTTTAGTATTCCAGACATAGATAAATATTTAATGATTACATCGTTTAGCTCAAGATATAACGAAGAAAGAGAAAAATTATGGAGATTGATAGTTGACATAAAAGCTAAGAATTCAGATAAATTTAAATCACCGGAAGATTTTTTTAATATTTTCGCAAGAGAATACTTTACTGGAAGATTGTTACCGGTCGCGCGTTTAATAGAAAAAACATATGGCAAGGGTTCATTTAGAGAATTAGGTAAAGAAACAAAAGCAAAAAATCAATTTAAAAAATAAAAACATGTTAGATATAAATTTTATAAGAGAAAATGCGGAGGTTGTAAAAGGGGCTTGTAGAAATAAAAATGTGGACATTGATGTGGAGAGGGTTTTGGCGTTGGACGTGGGGAAGAGACGGCTGATGACGGAGATGGAAATGTTGAAGGCGGAACAAAATAAAATTTCGCGAGGAGGGAAGGATAATACGGCTATTTTTGCGCAAGCGAAGGAGATAAAGGAAAAAATTAAAGAAATGGCACCAGAATTGGAGAAGATTGAGACTGAGCTTAAGGTTTTACTCTTGCAATTACCGAATATTCCATTTGAAGATGTACCTGTTGGAAAAGATGATTCTGAAAATGTTGTGTTGCGAAAAGTTGGACAACCCGCCTTTTCCGCGTTAAAACGTGGCTTCGGCGAGGCAAAGGATTATATGGAGCTTGGAGCGGCTTTGGATTTAATTGATACAGATAGGGCGGCAAAAATTTCAGGATCAAGATTTGGATATATAAAAGGGGGATTGGCAGTAATGGAATTTGCCTTGGTAAAATTGGTAATGGACACAGTAATAAAACAAGGGTTTGTGCCAGTAATTCCACCTGTAATTGTAAAAGATCAAATTGCCAGAGGCACAGGATATTTTGAGGCTTCAGACGAAAAAGAAGCTTATCATTTGCCAGATGATAATATGTATTTGGTTGGAACATCTGAGCAGTCGCTTGTTTCAATGTATACTGACGAGGTTTTGGCTGAGACTGATTTGCCAAAAAGATATGTTGGATTTTCAACCTGTTTTAGGAGGGAGGCTGGAAGTTATGGAAAAGACACAAAAGGAATTTTACGAGTTCACCAATTTGATAAGCTAGAAATGGTTATTTTTTCAACTCCGGAACAATCAAAAGATGAACATAAATTGCTTCTGTCTATTGAAGAAAAATTAATGAAAGCCTTGAAATTGCCATATCAAGTTATAAATATCTGTACCGGTGACTTGGGTAGACCGGCTGCTGCAAAATTTGATATAGAGGCATGGTTGCCATCGGAAAAGAGGTACAGAGAAACTCACTCAACCTCAAATTGCACAGATTTTCAGGCCAGAAGGCTAAATATTAGGTATAAGGATAAGGCCGGGAAAACCAGTTTTGTGCACACATTAAATGGCACAGCTTTTGCAATTGGCAGAATTTTGATAATGATAATGGAAAATTATCAACAAAAAGATGGCAGTATAAAAGTTCCAAAAGTTTTGCAGAAATATTGCGGGTTTAAGATAATAAAATAGTGGAAATTACAATAAACGGAGTTAAGATAAATTATCAGATATTTGGGGAGGGATTGCCGTTCCTGATTTTGCATGGGTGGGGATCAAATTCTGATAGGTGGGTTGCTATTGCAGAAAAAATTGCTGAGAAGGGGTACAAGGTTGTAGTTCCAGATTTACCGGGGTTTGGAAAATCTGATGCTTTGACAACCGCCTGGAATATGAATAATTATATTAACTGGGCTGAAGGATTTGTAAAAGAAATTGGGTTGAAAGAATTTTATTTAGCTGGGCATTCATTTGGTGGAGCCTTGGCTTGTAAATTTGCCATAAACCATCCACAAGATGTTAAAAAGTTGTTTTTGATTTCTGCGGCCTCGGTAAGAAAAAGAACTCCTCAAAAATCTTTTTTAAAGAATATTGCAAAAGTAGTAAAAAAGCTCTCGTTTTTGCCGTATTATTCTTTATTCAGACGTGCTTTTTATAAATTTATTATCAGAAAAAGTGATTATCCTTATGTTGAGGGTTTAATGAAAGATACTTTTAAAAATGTCATTTCCGAAGATTTGTCTCAATTCACAGGGTTTATTCGTACTCCAACTGTCATAATTTGGGGTGACAAAGACAAGTCTACTCCAATTGAAGATGCTTATTTTTTAAATCAAAAGATTCCAGGTTCAAAACTTATTGTAATCAATGGAGTCGGGCATATTTTAACTAAAGATTGCCCAGAGGTTTTGGTGGAAAAAGTATTGGAAAACATATAAATGTATCTAATTTTATCGCTATTTGTGCTTTGGTTTTTATGGATGTTAAAATACGTCCTATTTTGGTTATATTTATGGCAGTTAAAAGATTATCATATTGGTAGATTTGCAGACCATTTTAGAACCCAAAAGGGAAAGCAACTCATATTTAATTATTTTCAAATAATAAAGCTAATTTTATTTGTCTCTTTTATAATTTCTGGCTCAATATATAATTTATATTTCTTTTTATTTGTTTACGGACTACAGGCGCTTATATTTCTGAAAGGAGTTATAACAAAGTCAGTTAAAATACCAGTTATAACGTTAAAAACTTTATTTTTAATTTTTGTTTCACTGTTAGTAGTAGTTGGTGCTGGTTATTTGGGCATATTCAAACTTAACGGATTATTTGGGCTAAAATTAATTGTTGCATTTGATATTTTAACTCCAATAATTATTTCTGCAGTTGTTCTTTTAATTCAGCCATTTTTTGTTTTTTTGAGAAACATTACTTTGCGTAAAGCAAAAGAAAAAATGGAAAAAATAAAAAGTTTAAGCGGGGTAAAAGTAATTGCAATTACCGGAAGCTATGGCAAAACGTCAACAAAAGAATTTTTATATGCTATACTTTCCAAAAAGTTTAAAGTTTTAAAAACAAAGGAACACCAAAACTCTGAGATTGGCGTCGCTAAATGTATTTTAGAAGATTTAAAGCCCAGCCATGAAATATTTATTGCTGAAGTTGGGGCCTATGACAAAGGGAAGGTGCGCGAGGTTTGTTTTGTTTTAAAGCCTAAAATTGGCATTGTTACAGGCGTGAATGAACAACATCTGGCGCTTTTTGGTTCTTTGAATAATTTGCTATCAGCCGAAGGTGGAGGAGAATTGGCTGACATTTTGCCAAATAATGGTACTTTGTTTGTTAATGGAGATAACAAATATTGTTTAGATTTATATAAAAAAACTACTAAGCCCAAAAAAACATATTCACTAAGTAACAAAATAATAAATGCAGATATATGGGCCGAAGATGTTGAGATTGGAAAAGATTATGTTTCTTTTGTCGCTGTAAATAAGGAAAAGGAATTATTTCCGTTTAAGGTTAACGTTTTAGGCAGGCAGAGCGTTCAAAACCTTTTGGGCGCAATTTTGGTGGCAAAAAATCTTGGGATGACATTTGAGGAAATATCTGAAGGATGTAAAAATATTTTGCAAGAACATTCTGGAATGGTTTTAAAGCAAGGCAAACATAATATAAATATTATTGATTCTTCTTATTCATCTAATCCCGATGGTGTAATAGCAGATTTGGATTATTTTAAGGTTTTTCAAGGTAAGAAAGTTATTGTAATGCCGTGTTTAATTGAATTGGGTGAAAAATCTTCGCAAATACATGAAAAAATAGGGGAAAAAATTGGAGAAATATGTGATTTAGCAATAATTACCAATAAAGACAAATTTGCCGAGATTGAGAGAGGTTTTAACAAAACAAAGAGAGAAACTGGTAAGTGTATATTAATAGAAAATTCACAAGATATTTATTCATTAGTAACAATTTTCTGTAAATCAGGAGATGCAGTTTTGTTAGAAGGCCGAGTCCCCGCCGAATTAATTAATTTGCTATTCGTATGAATTACTTCAAACCAATCTCAATATCATTATCGCCGAATGTGGAGAAGGATGACTTGCATCTTGCGTTAAATTTGATTATACGGCCGTGGCTGTGGCGGAAAGGAAAAGCGATAGCAGAATTAGAAGAAACTTTCAAAAAATATTTGGGTGTGAAATACGCTATTTCTTTTAATTCCGGAAGAAGTTCTTTTTTTGCGATACTCGAATCACTAAAGAAGCTAGAACCCGCCTTCGCCGAAGGCTCCGGCGTGGCGATGCAGGCATTTACGTGTAACGCCGTTCCAAATCCTGTTTTATGGGCTAATTTAGAGCCGGTTTATATAGATTGCAGTAAAGACACCTTTAATATAGATGTAAACGATTTAAAGGGCAAAATTACCGTCAAAACTAGGGTTGTGGTAGTTCAGCACACTTTTGGACAACCATGTAATATGGACCAAGTTAGAGCTGTTTGTAGCGAATTTCCGAATATAGTTTTAATAGAGGATTGCGCACACTCATTGGGCGCAGAATTTAACAATATTAAGGTGGGCTCACACAGCAAGGCCGCGTTCTTTAGCTTTTCACGAGATAAAATTATTTCTTCTGTTTATGGTGGGATAGCCGTGACAAATGATGAGAAGCTGGGAGAAGCCCTTCGACAAGCTCAGGGCAAAATGGGTTTACCAAACCCATTTTGGATATTTCAGCAATTATTACACCCTATACTTTTGCATTATTTAATTTTGCCGGTTTATAACTTTATAGATCTAGGAAAAGTCATGTTAGTTGTGTCACAATGGCTTCATGTTTTATCTAAAGCAGTAAGCTGGCAAGAAAAAAGAGGTCAGAGGCCAGATTATTTCCCAAAAGCCTTACCAAACGCCTTGGCAGTAATGGCGCTAAACCAATTTAACAAGCTGGAAAAATTTAATAGTCATAGACAGGAAATTGCAGAGTATTATTATAAAGAATTGGCAAATACTTCTTTTGTTTTGCCCTCAAGAGTAGAAAATACAAAAAATGTTTTTTTAAGATTTACCGTAAAACATAAAAAGGCTCACGAAATAATTTACGAAGCTTGGCACAAACAAAATATTTTACTTGGAGACTGGTACACAACACCAATTGCCCCATTTGATACAAATATTGAAGATATCAAATACATAGATGGTAGTTGCCAAACCGCCGAAGATCTGGCAAAAAAAACACTTAATCTTCCAACACATATAAATATTTCTATAAAAGACGCCGAAAGAATTGTTAATTTTCTAAAAGCATGGAAATAAAAGAAATAACAGATAAACAAGAATGGGAGGGTTTTCTTTTGGGACAAACAGAGAAGACGTTTTTGCAGTCCTGGAATTGGGGAGAGTTTAATAAATCTGGGAATGGGCAAATTTGGAGGCTGGGAGTTTATAATGGAGAGAGATTGCTGGGTGTTTCATTGGTTATAAAAGTTTTGGCCAAACGCGGTACGTTTTTATTTATTCCTCATGGCCCAGTTTTAATGGAAGAGTTACCGATCAGTGACAAAAAGGAAATTTTAGAATTAATTTTATTGCATTTGGGCGATGTTGCGCAGAAAGAGAAAGCAAGTTTTATAAGAGTTTCTCCTATTTTGTTGGATAATGAAGAAAACAATAATATTTTTGCAGATTTGGGATTTAGAAATGCGCCGATACACGCATCAGCCTATGAAGCAACATGGAAATTAGATATTTTCCCCGTGCAGGAGGATTTGGTACATAAAATGCGCAAAACCACAAGGTATTTAATTAGGAAGGCGATGGAAAATAAGGATATTTCCATTGAGATAAGCACTGACCCCAAAAATATTGAAGCTTACCAGAAGTTGAACAAAGAAGTTTCAAAACGTCAACATTTTGTTCCGTTTTCAAATGATTTTGTAAAAAACGAATTTGAAATTTTTGCAAAGGACAATGAAATTATTTTTATTTTGGGAAGGTATAAAAATGAAATTGCGGCCGGAGCAATGATTGTTTTTTGGTCTGGAATTGCATTTTATCATCAAGCAGCTTCATTAAGTAAGTTTGCAAAATTTTCGGTACCATATTTATTGCAGTGGGAAGCCATAAAAGAAGCTGAAAAAAGGGGATGTAAGGTTTATGACTTTTGGGGGTTTACGGACCCGCAAAAATTTCCGAGGCATCCTTGGGCCGGCCCAACATTGTTTAAAATGGGTTTTGGAGGATATAAAAAAGAGTACGTAAAAACGCAGGATTTTGTTATTTCAAAAAAATATTGGGTAACATATATAATTGAAACGTTTAGAAGGTTTAGGCGAGGTTTATAAATATGGCGTCATACAGAAAAAGCCACATAAAATCAACGCTTCACAAAATAAAGCCTAAAAGGTCTATTCTAAAGAGATCCTGGTTTTGGATATCATTATTAATTTTTATTTTTATTATTAGCATTTCTTATTTTGCTATTTTTTATTCAGGATTTCAGATCAAAAACATAATAATTTTAGGCAATGAAAAGGTAAAGACTCAGGATTTGCAAAGTATTGTGTCTAAATACGCACATACTGGGCTTGTGAATTTTTGGAATATTAAAATTACATCCGATAGTATCTTTTTAATTAATAAAAATAGAATAAATAACAGCATTCTTGAAAAATTTTTGGAAATTGAAAAAGTTATTATAAGTGTTAAACTGCCCCAGACCTTGAATTTGGCGGTGACTGAAAGAAAACCTCTGGGGTTGTTTTGTAGTAGTGACAAATGTTTTTCAATTGACAGTACGGGGGTAATATTTGAACAAGTTGAGGATATTACAAATAATATTCTTATTGTGCGACAGGCTAATACAGTTGGAGATATTTTTACTGGGGAGAAGATTGTCGCGCAAAATATAATGGATCTAATCTATAAAATTCAGAAATTACTCAAGGATAATTACAAAATTAACCTTAAAGAAGCTTTAATTGCTGGTCCCGAAAGATTAAATCTAAAAACAGCTGAAAATTGGAAAATTTATTTTGACACTGGCGTAAATGCGAATGTTGCCGGGCAAATTACAAAGTTAAATTTGTTGCTTAGCGGAGGAATTTCGGAAAAGAGCAGACTGAATTTACGATACATAGATTTACGTCCTAAAGACCGGGCAATTGTGTGCGACAACTCAACTTGCGGGGGATAGAGAATAAATGCGCAAAAAAAAGCGGCGAACCAGAGTGAACTCTAGTACGCCGCACGACTTCTTCGGCATGGTGCCTAGAAGTATTTACGGGGCTACTCCGGCCGTTGAATTGGCCGATGAGCCTGACGATGATATTGAGGAGCTGGATCCGCCCGCTCCACCAGCTCCGCCGGTGGCAGTAGCAAAGCCTGATCCGCCATGCCCGCCACCACCGCCCAATCCGCCTGCTCCACCAGCTCCGCCGGTGGCATTTCCACCAGTGGCAGCTCCGCCAGTTGCGGAGCTAGAACCCCCGTTTACGAAAGTTCGCGCCGGCCTTAACACTGCCGCCGCGCCCACCATCCCGCCTCCCAACAAGGCATCACCAACTGCCCCTTGAAAGGCGTTGTTGGCCCAGCCCACACAACTTGCGTTGTTGTTGTTGACAACATGGGTGGCTGTGATTATTTCCACGGCGGATGTTGCTGTATTCTGTGGTGGTGGTGTCGGTTGAGGCGCAGATATCAGCTGATACGCCAGAGGTGTTGCCTGGGGCGTTGGCTGATACATGATTACCTGCGGTGGCGGTGGAGGTGACGGAGGTTGCGGTTGTGCAACCACCTTGAGATCACTTTCCACTAATGACAATGTCGCCGCACAGGTGCCGAACGTCTCGAAGTGCCTTTGCACTATGCCCGTATAGCGTTTAGGACCGACATCGACATAACCGGCACTCCTCATACTATCGCTAACGCAACCGGTGAGGGTTGCTGCCAGCACAAGTGCTGCCATCATTCTGATCGCATTCATTGTGATACTCCTTCTCTTTTGTTTGTTGTGTTACTTACTTGCTCATCCCTACGGTTGAGTTGGTAAGATTGTTCTGTAACATACCCCGAGCCTTTTGGGGCAAGGAGGTATTTTCCGCTAAGGTCGTAACGTATGTTTCCATCGTTGTCTGTGTAGACATTATACGATGGTACGTTGATTACCTCAGCTAACACGCCAGCTCCCTTGTAGCAGATAGCCCCAATGATTGGTACTCCATCGCTTGTGTACGGATAGCTAAACATAACACCATAATTCCAGTTGATGGTTTTGCCCTCAACCTTCATCTGTGTATGTCTGCCATTTCTGACAATGTCCGCCGTGCGAACGCCCTTGTAGCATTCTGTAGTTTGCCCGTGTTCGTTTATAAACAAGACGTTTATAAGAGGTACAGTATTGGGAACTTTTATGGCTACAGCCTCCTTTACAGGAGTTTGGGGGACGGGTTCCTTGGGTTTTTTCTCGGCATTGAGACGGTCAACAAGCTGCTTTGCCCTTGCAATTGCAGATTGTTCTCGCCATTCGGCGGTTTGCTGTCGCCGTTCGGCATTCTCCGCTTTCTTGTCGGCCTCTTTGAGGCGCAACTCGAGATCGGAGTTTACCTGACAAAGCACCTCAATCTTGTCCCTTTGTATACAGGTGAAAACGCCGAGAATGATAACACACAGGATAAGCAAAATACACGCTATCGCTTTCATGACTTTCTCCTTTTGTTGACAATGACCAATCGTAAATCACTTGTAAATCACTCGTGGATGAACACTAGCATATTGTTAAACGTTTGTCAAGCAATAAAATCTTGACAAAACAATATAAAGGGTGCATAATTAAGACATAATAAAGCTATGGATTATTTATTTGAAGAGGAAATAATCAAGCATTTTTTTGAAAAAGCAAAAAGCTTGATTATTCCTGATGAGAGCAATAACTATAAATCCAGATTTTTGCAGAGCAATTTTTTGCTTTACTGCGTTGTTTTAATTTTAGTTGTAAAAATTTGTTCAGTTTTAATTTCTATTAATATACCTCAAAATATATTTTTCGCTGATATCACAAAATCTGCCCTTGAAAATTTCCTTAATCAGACAAGACAATCATCGGGGCTACAACCATTAATTGAAAATGTAAAATTAAACCAGGCAGCTCAGTTAAAAGCGGAGAATATGGTGCAGGAGCAATATTTTTCACACAATAGTCCAAGCGGTGTTACGCCATGGTTTTGGTTTTTAAAGGCAGGATATTCTTATCACTACGCCGGAGAAAATTTGGCAGTTGGTTTTTTTGATTCGGAGGAAGTATTTGATGCCTGGCTAAATTCGCCGTCGCACAAAGCGAACATATTAAACCCTAATTATACGGATGTTGGAACAGCAATTGTTAAAGGGTTTGGGCAAAACAACTCGGTTGTTGTGGTTCAGGAATTTGGGAGTCTTTTACCTGCAAAAATAGCCGTTGAAACAAAACAAAAAAAACCTGTAGTAAAAAATCAGCAACCGGCTCCAGTCGCGCCAGATACTTCTAAAACAGAAAATTTAGGAGAAAAAGTTTTATCGCAAACTACAAACTCTCAAAGCATAATTGCGCCAGCTGGCAATAACACTAATAGCGGTTTGTTGCCGAAAATGATAAGTTCTGCTTTGTATAGTTCAGACAAATGGCTCCAAGAAATTGTATTTGGAGTCTCAATGCTTGTAATTGGTTCACTTATTACCCTAATATTTTTTAACTTTAAAATTACATTCAAAAAACAACTTGTATTTAGGGCTACGTTTTTAATATTGTTACTTTCCTTGGCCGCGCTGATAAATAAAGAAGCTTTAATCTCAATTATCCCTCACCAAATAATAATTTAATGAACAAAATACAGACAAAAAAAATATTTAAGGCGGCTTTGCTGATATATTTGGCAAGCTTTTTAATTATTAATTGGAGCGATGTTTCCTGGATTTTTAATTATAGAGCGGTTTCAGGCTTGGTAAGCGATTTTTTTAATCCTTATCCTTCTATTGATGCTTCAACTATTAATGCATATTTCTCTCCAGGTCAAAATAAAGTCAGTATGCAGGCTCAGCCGGCAATAGTTGCCTCAGTAAATTATACCAGTAAACAAAACACATTGGAGATTCCAAAAATAGGGATTTCAGTTCCTATTGTTTTTGCCACCAGCGCCGACAAAAATTCCCTGACAAAAGATTTAGATTTGGGGGTGGTATATTATCCTGGCTCGGTAATGCCGGGACAGATTGGTCAGGCAATAATTTTGGGCCACTCAGCGCCTCCGGGTTGGCCAACAATAAAACACGATTGGGTTTTTACAGACCTGGATAAATTATCACCTGGCGACCAAATTTTTATTGACTTGAATAACTCGCAGTATACATATATAGTAAAACAAAAAACAATTATTCAGAGGGGTGCAGAGATTCCTTCTGATAATCGGGTTTTAACAAATAATGTTTTGACTTTAATTAGCTGTTGGCCTCCGGGAAAGGATTATCAGAGAATAACCGTACAGGCCGAACTAGCAAGTAGCGTGCGGTAAGTTTTACTTGACATTTATTATCAGTAATGGTAAGATAAGATATTATCATTTTATAAATAATATTTGTAAAAATATGGACAAAACAAAAAAAATAATTATATTAACAGGTTTGATATTAGTATCAGCTGTTCTTATTTTGCCACAGCATGCTTTTGCTGGCGGCGTAACCGCCTCTTGCTCTGTCAGTCAAAGCCCTGTCCAGGTCGGTCAGTCTGTAACGTTTACTGCCACAGCTGGCGGAGGTGCAGAAACATATACATATTCATGGGCTAGTGCTTGCATAGGAAATACCCAAAGTTGTACAGTAACTTTTGATACTCCCGGAATTCGGTCTGCCACAGTAAGCGTTGTTTCAGGAACAAGTTCTGCTTCCGCTAGCTGTTCTGTTACAGTTGTTGCTGCGCCCATTATTTGCAGTACCAACTCTCAGTGTGGAACTGATGCAAACATTGGTTTGCCATTCTGCCAGAGTGGTAATGTTTATCAGAATCGCAAAGCTTACACTTGTAATAACCCTGGCACAATAACATCTTATTGCTCTGACTCAACCGCGTCACAGTTACAGACAACTTGTACTGGAAATCAGATTTGTACAGCTGGCGCATGTGTTAACCAAACTATTATTTGCGGTTCCAACACCCAATGTGGAACTAGCGGATTAATTGGTAGCCCATACTGCCTTGGAAATAATGTCTATCAGAACTACAAAACATACACTTGTAACAACGCAGCAACATTTAATTCATACTGCTCAGATTCAACCGCGTCACAATTACAAACAACCTGCACCGGTGCTCAAGTATGCACAGCCGGCGCTTGTACAAACCAGACCATTAATTGCAGTACCAACTCTCAGTGTGGAACCAGTGGAGTTGTAGGATCACCATACTGCCAAGGTGGCAATGTTTACAACAACTACAAAACATTTACCTGTAACAACGCAGGTACAGTAACATCTTATTGTTCTGACTCCACTGCCGGACAATTACAAACAACATGTACTGCAAACCAGATTTGTTCAATTGGCGCATACCTGTAACAACGCAGGTACAGTAACATCTTATTGTTCTGACTCCACTGCCGGACAATTGCAAACAACATGTACTGCAAACCAGATTTGTTCAATTGGCGCATGTGTCAGCCAGGTAATCGCATGCAGTACCAACTCTCAGTGTGGAACTGATGCAAACATTGGTTTGCCATTCTGCCAGAGCGGTAATGTTTATCAGAATCGCAAAGCTTACACTTGTAACAACCCTGGCACAATAACATCTTATTGCTCTGACTCAACCGCGTCACAGTTACAAACAACATGTACTGGTAACCAAGTATGTACCAACGGAAGTTGCACAAATCAGACAGTAAATTGTTCTACCAACGCTCAGTGTGGAACCAATGGAGTAACCGGTAGTCCATACTGCCAAGGTGGCAATGTTTACAACAACTACAAAACATATACCTGTAACAACGC
>JAPLZC010000007.1 GCA_026395215.1 Candidatus Staskawiczbacteria bacterium | reverse complement strand
GCTCCGACGGTAGGACTCGAACCTACAACCTTATCCTTAACAGGGATTTGCTCTACCATTGAGCTACGTCGGAATATATTATTATGGTAATATAATGTTATGAAAATTGCAAGAAGAAGGTTCACAACTCAAAAAAGGGAAATGGCTAGAACACTGGTGGAGAACAGGTTGTCTTATATAAATAAATTTTATAATTTTAAGATTAACCGCATAGCCATAAAAAACACAGTTACAAGGTGGGGGAGCTGTTCTTCTAAAGGGAACCTTAACTTTAATTATAAAATTATTTACTTAAAGCCCGAGCTGGCTGATTATTTGATTGTCCATGAGCTTTGCCATTTGGGAGAACTAAACCATTCCAAAAGATTCTGGGCCCTAGTATCCAAAACTATACCGGATTATCAAAAAATCAACAAAGAGCTTAGAAGGGTGCATATAAAATTGATTTAAAAAAATCGAAAGCATTGCACGTTTTGAAAATTTAATATATAATAGAGCTTGATTTTTCTATCGCCAAAATTTATGGAGATATCATTGAAGGCAGAAAACATATTTAGCATTGGGAATTACCACATAACAAATGGATTGATTTTGGCTTTGATTGTTTCTTTGATTTTGATTGTTTTTGCCGTAATTTTCAGGAAGAAAATAAAAATGGTGCCAGGATTAGTGCAGGGGGCGGTGGAAATGATTATGGAGGTGTTTTTAAATCTTATGGAGTCAGTTCTAGGTTCTAAAGAAAAGGCAGAAAAGTACCTACCTATAGTTTTGACAATTTTCGTCTTTATTTTAACCTCAAATTGGATGGGCATACTTCCAGGTGTGGGTTCTATAGTATATAATGAGGGTGGCATAAGAGTGCCGCTTTTTCGTTCGCCGGCAGCAGATTTAAATTTTACTTTGGCCTTTGCGGTTATGGCGGTAATTGTAACTAATTTCTTTGGAGTAACAATTTTGGGATTTTTTACACATTTTAAAAAATTTCTTAATTTTTCTAGCCCGGTTAATTTTTTTGTAGGAATACTTGAATTTTTATCTGAAATGGCCAAGTTTATTTCTTTTTCATTCAGGTTGTTTGGAAATATTTTTGCCGGAGAAGTTTTGCTGACAATTATGTTTTTCCTATTACCATATATAGTACCAATTCCGTTTATGATGTTAGAATTATTTTTTGGCGCAATTCAGGCTTTTGTATTTGCTATGCTGACTTTGGTATTTTTGACATTACATACAACCGAACACGGGGCAGAACATGAAAAAGCCCATTAATTTATAAATAATAAAAGGTCGTAGAAAAATATTAAAATAATTTAAATAAATATATAAAAACATGGACGTAGAAACAATGAAATTGTTAGCAACAGCAATAGCAGTGGGCGTAGGAGTAATTGGGCCCGGCTTTGCAGTTGGTTTAATAGGTGCAGCAGCATTGGGCGGAATAGCAAGAAATCCGGAAGCAACTTCCAAAATCCAAACAAACATGGTTTTGGCAATCGCTTTCGCAGAATCAATAGCTATTTATGCTTTGGTTATCGCTCTTATTATCAAATTCACATAATAAACACGAGATAAAAACACGAAGATGGAAAATGCATTTATAAGCCAATTCGGAATAGATTGGAAACTTTTTATAAGCCAATTAGTAAACTTTATCATAATCTTGGTAGTTTTGAGTTTTTTTGTGTACAAGCCAGTCATAAAAATCTTAAAGGACAGAAACAAAAAAATAAAAGAAGGACTAGATAAAGCCGAGGAAGCTGGCATAAGGCTAAAAGAAATTGACGTAATTGGAAAAGAAAAAATTAAATCAGCCGAAAATACTTCCATTGGAATTATAAAAGCTACAGAAGACAAGGCAAAGGCTTTGGAAATTCAGTTGCAGAAAAAATCAGAAGAAAATCAAGTTAAATTGCAAAAAGAATTACAAGAAAATTACAAAAAACAACAGGAACAGGCGCAAGATTTGGTTTTAAAAAATGCAATTGATTTGGTTAAAAAAGCTATTGTCAAAACAGTTGAATTAAAACCCGAAGAAATTGACGACGCACTTATAAGAAAAGCAACCGAAAGCATAAAGCATGAATAAGCAAGCTAAAATAAAATTATATGCCGAGGCCTTAGCTGAAATAATAATAGAAAAGAAGGCCGAAGGTCCTGAGCGAAGTCGAAGGATTGTCGCTAATTTTGTTAAGCTTTTAGTGGGCGCAGGATATGAGAATAAAGCAAAAGAAATTTTAGAGTTAGTAGAAGACATGCTTTTGCAAAAGCAAGGAAAGAGAAAAATTACTTTTGAGACAGCCAGAAAATCCACGCCAAGTCAGAATAAGTTATTAGAAAAATTTGTTAAAAAAGGAGACATTTTAAAAGAAAAAATTAATCCTGAATTAATAGCGGGAGTTAAAATAGTGATTAACGAAGAGAGGCAGTTTGATAATTCTATGCAAAGTAAATTAAACAATATATTATGAGCCAAGAAATTATAGAAA
This sequence comes from Candidatus Staskawiczbacteria bacterium, assembly GCA_026395215.1. GTDB lineage: Bacteria > Patescibacteriota > Minisyncoccia > Minisyncoccales > Staskawiczbacteraceae > XYD1-FULL-39-28. The sequence continues at coordinate 22,518 of JAPLZC010000007.1, read as the reverse complement.
AAATTAAGCAAGCCATTGAAGGCTACAAGGACAATGCCGAGTGGGAAGAAATTGGCAGGGTGTCTGAAGTAGGCGATGGAATTGCCAAGGTCTCCGGATTAACTAATGTACAGTCACAAGAGGTACTGACAATTGAGGCTGGCGAAACCAAAATTAAGGGCGTTGCTCTTAACCTTGAAGAAGACTCTGTGGGAGTTTTAATTTTAGGTGATGGTTCTTTGGTAAAATCTGGGCAAACTGTAAAAAGGACAAAACAGATTCTTTCCATTCCAGTTGGTGACCAATTGCTTGGAAGAGTTATTGATCCGTTGGGAAATCCTTTAGATGGTAAGGGCCCTATCTTTTCAGAAAAAGACAAACCAGTTTATAATTTCTTGGAAAATGATGCGCCAAACGTTATTGGCAGAGAAGGTGTTAATACTCCTTTGCATACAGGAATAAAAGCTATTGACTCTATGATTCCGGTTGGAAGGGGACAAAGAGAATTAATTATTGGAGACAGAGGGACAGGAAAAACCGCAGTTGCTTTGGACGTAATAATAAACCAAATTCAGGATAATCACCTGGCCGGTCAGGCTAAAAATCCTCCGGTTTGTATTTATGTGGCTATTGGTCAAAAAGAATCAAAAGTTGCAAAAATAGTTGAGACACTAAAAAAGAATAATGCTTTGGCTTATACTGTTGTTGTTTCAGCTTCGGCTTCAACGCCGGCAGCTTGGTGGTATTTGGCTCCATTTGCCGGATGCGCAGTTGGAGAATTTTTTAGAGATAAAGGAAAAGACGCGCTTGTAGTTTATGATGATTTATCTAAGCACGCATGGTCATACAGACAGATTTCATTACTTTTACGCAGACCACCAGGACGTGAAGCGTATCCTGGAGACGTATTTTATTTGCATTCAAGACTTTTGGAAAGGGCAGCCAAGCTTTCCAAAGAAAAAGGTGGAGGCAGTTTGACTGCTTTGCCAATTATTGAAACACAACTTGGCGACGTTACCGCATACATTCCAACAAACGTAATTTCTATTACAGACGGTCAGATTTATTTGGAATCAGATTTATTTTTCCAAGGAATAAGACCGGCTGTTAACATTGGTCTTTCAGTTTCCCGCGTAGGAGGAGCGGCTCAAACCAAGGCTATGAAAAAAGTAGCTGGAAAGTTGAGACTTGAGTTGGCTCAATTTAGGGAATTGCAAACCTTTGTACAATTTGCCAGCGATGTTGATGAAGCCACAAAGAAAAAAATTGCCAAAGGAAAGATTGTCACAGAAATTTTAAAGCAATCAGATTTGGCGCCGGTAAGTTTTGAAAAACAAGTTTTGGTTTTGTACGCCGCTTTAAATGATTATTTCAACAATTTTAAGCCCGAAGAGATGCAGACAATAGAAAAGAAATTTATAGAATACATAGATAATCTGCACAAAGATATTATTGATGAAATTAAAGACAAGAGACAAATTAGCGATGAATTAGAAGCCAAAATAAAGAAAGCCATAGAGTCATTCGTTGAAAATCAGAAGTAAAAAAAAGCCCTACGACGCAACACCAAGTGTTGCAATCGTAGGGAATGGAAAGGAGGGGGTTAGCCGTTGGGCTGGAGGTTGGTGATTTCCACCTCGCTCGTGCCGATATCGGTCAGCGAAATTTGCTTGGCCTGAAGTTCTCCGCGTAGGGCAGAGAGATTGGTGTTGTAGTCGCCATTGCGTTCGCGAAGCTGCGCGAGCAGTTTCGTAGCCTTCTTGGTCTTGTGACGAGTCTGAGTCATGGTGTCTCCTTATTGCCACTTCAAAAGGCAGTAGCCGCCCATGTGAGATTAGGAAAGAACGAAAAATCGTATATAAATATTATAAACCCATTATAATGGTTTGTCAATAATTAAATGGAATCCCCGCAGAATATCAAAAAACGCTTGAAAAGCGTTAACAATATAAACAAGATTACCAAGGCCATGGAAATGGTGGCGGCTACCAAAATGCGTAAATCGCAGGAGATAGCCATTGCCTCAAGGCCCTATGCTTTTGCGGCACTGGATTTTTTGGCAAGCCTGTGTAGTTTAGACCCGACTAAATTGCCGGAATTATTTAAAAAAAGAGATGTAAAAAAAGTCCTGTTTGTGGTGGTTTCTTCTGATAAGGGTTTAGCAGGAGCGTTTAATAGTTCGGTTTTCCGAAAATTTGAGAAACACCAAAAGGAATATCCCTCCTCCGCCAAAGGCTCCAGCGTGGCAAGGGAAGAGCATTTATATGTGGCAGTAGGAGAAAAAGCATTTAATTATTTGTCTAAAAAGGGATTTAACGTTGTTAAAAAATTTGTAGCAGTTGGGGATTATACAACAGTAGAGCAAGTTCATCCAATAACCGATTTTATTACAAAAGGTTATATGGAGGAAAGGTGGGACAGAGTAATTGTTGTTTCAACACATTTTAGAAGTGCCTTAAAACAAGAGCCACATGTGAGAAGAATTTTGCCTATTGATTATGATCATATTGCTGACACCGTTCAGGAAATTATTCCAGAGCGCGGAAAATTTGCAGATTTAATTAAAGAACAAAATATTACTTTTGCTCCCTTAAAATGTGATGCAAAAGAATATTTGATTGAACCATCGGCCGAAGAAGTTTTGCAAAAACTAGCCGAACATTTATTTTTTATACAATTTTACCATTTAATTTTGGAGGCCAATGCGTCTGAACACAGTGCTAGAAGAATGGCCATGAAAACCGCTTCAGACAACGCCTCAGATTTGGGCCAAGCATTAAATTTACAATACAATAAATCCCGCCAGTCCAAAATCACCACCGAAATCTCCGAAATTAGCGCCGGCGCCGAAGCATTAAGTTAAAACATGAAAAAAGATTACAAAAATTGGATGGGTTTGAAATCGGGAATTCATAATAACAAAATACGCCCATTTTTTCACGAACGAGAGGTTTGGTTTTCATCGCTTGGAGAAAATGTTGGATATGAACAAGATGGAAGTGGTGGAAATTTTAGGAGGCCGGTGCTTATTTTGAGAAAGTTTAATAATGAGGTAATATGGATTTTACCACTTACGCGAACAGATAAGACGGGAAAATATTATTTTCGCATTTCGCCGGTTGATGATAAAGACAAAACGGATGGCAGGGCAAGTGTTGTTATTCTTTCACAAATTCGATTGGTTGATGCAAAACGATTACAATATAAAATAGGAGATATAAAAGAAGATGAGTTTATAAAACTAAAAGAAGCGCTGAAAGCGCTCCTAAAATAGTTACTCCCGCTTTCGCGGGAGAGGGCCGAAGCCATTTGTAGATTAAGTATAGCAAATTCTTCGCCCTTGTCAATAGTACGAGAACAACTAAAATTTTTAAAAAATAATTATTATTTAATAATAAAAATTATGATAAAACCAGACCAATTACAACAATCGGCAGGGCAAGAACAACTGCCACCTTCGCGCAATGTCGCGATTGACGAGAAGCATTTGGGTATGGAGATTGATGAAATTTCTTTGGGAGATCAAAATCCATATAAATCAACATTCGGAGAAGTATATTTTAGAACCGCATCTGGAAATATATATTTGATTAAAAAAATGGGAACTGGCGACGAAGCGAAGGATATTATGGAGGGCAAAAATTGGGCTGTTATAAATGGTAAAGATAATGCGGGTAAAGGGAAAAAAATAGAAGGTTCTTTCCTAACAGAACAAGATGTAAGCTCGGGGTTATTAAAAGTTGGCACCCCATATACGTGGTCTGGAGGGAATTCAAGTGAGGTTTCGGAGATTGTAATTGTTGATGGACAAACCGTGCGCGATAATTTGAATGAATTGACCGAAGGCAGAACTAATACTATCACAAAAGATTTTGCAAAAATAGTACAAGCACCCAAAAAATAAATAATAAAAAATATGAATAAAGGAAAAATTGTACAAATTATTGGGCCGGTGGTGGATGTGGAGTTTGAAGAGGGGACTAAACTGCCATCTATTTATACGGCTTTAAAAATTGCTGGGCCTAAAGGTCAGGTTATTCTTGAAGTTGTGAAGCACTTGGACCAGACTAAAGTTAAAACAATTTCTTTGCAGTCAACAGATGGTTTACAAAGAGGGCAAGAAGTTGAGGATTTGGGAAAGCAGATAGAAGTTCCTGTGGGTCAGGAGGTTTTGGGAAATTTGTTTAATGTTATTGGAGAGCCGTTGAACGATTCCGGGAAAGCCAAAAAATTTACAAAACATTGGCCTATTCACAGAAACCCACCATCTTTTACAGACCAGTCTACCAAAACAGAAGTTTTTGAAACAGGAATTAAAGTTGTTGACTTGATTGCTCCATTTATTAAAGGAGGTAAAATTGGTTTGTTTGGAGGAGCAGGAGTGGGAAAAACAGTTTTCTTGCAAGAGCTTATCAGAAACGTTGCCGAAGAGTCTGGCGGAGCTTCGGTGTTTGCTGGAGTTGGTGAAAGAACAAGAGAAGGAAACGACTTATACAAAGAAATGTCAGATTCCGGAGTTATTAATAAAACAGCCTTAGTTTTTGGACAAATGAATGAAGTACCGGGAGCCCGTGCAAGAGTTGCTTTGAGCGCCTTAACTATGGCCGAATATTTCAGAGACGAAGAAAAGAAAAACGTTTTGCTTTTTATTGATAATATATTTAGATTCTCGCAGGCCGGTTCTGAGGTTTCCACTTTGCTGGGACGTATGCCTTCGGCAGTGGGTTATCAGCCTACATTGGCCTCTGAGATGGCCGAATTGCAGGAAAGGATTACAAGTACCAAAAACGGTTCTATTACCTCTGTACAGGCAATTTACGTTCCTGCTGACGATATTACAGACCCAGCGCCAGCCACAACATTCTCACACTTGGATTCAACAATTGTACTTTCAAGGGGTTTAACAGAAATCGGAATTTATCCGGCTGTTGACCCGTTGGCTTCAACTTCAAGCGCTTTGGACCCAAAAATTGTTGGAGAAAAACATTATCAAGTCGCCAGAGGAGTTCAACAAGCTTTGCAGAAATATAAAGACTTACAAGATATTATTGCAATTTTAGGAATGGAGGAACTTTCTGATGACGACAAAAAAATTGTCAGCCGTGCAAGAAAAATACAGAAGTTTCTGTCTCAACCATTTTTCGTTGCAGAAAACTTTACCGGCAGACCTGGAAAATTCTGCAAACTTGAAGACACCATAAAAGGTTTCGCCGAAATTTTGGAAGGTAAACACGACGAAGTCCCCGAAGATAATTTTTACTTAAAAGGAAACATAGACGAAATTGTAGCATAATACTAATCTACGGAAATTATTCTAATCTACAAAAACACTAATCTACGAATTCGCATTTTCGCAGATTAGTATAAGATTAGCAGATTAGTATTATAATCATTTATGAAACTATCTATCTACTCACTAAAAAATGTTTTGTTTCAGGGCAATGCCTCTCTTTTAAATTGCCAAACCGCAGCAGGGGAGATAACTGTTTTAGACCATCATGAGGCCATGATAGGTGTCTTAACCGCCGGCGTAATAAGAATTATTGCCACCTTGCCAGCGGGCGAGGCGAGCCTCGCCCCAAAGGGGCGGGATGAAAAATCAAAAGAATATTTTTTTGAAATAAAATCCGGATTTCTAGAAGTAAAACCCGGCAGTGAAGTTAGATGTATTGTTGAACAATAAAAAAAGAGGTAGAATAGAATAATGACGTGGGAAGCTGTGTACAATTTTTTTGGGATTAAGGAGTTTATATATTTTATTTCTTCTTCGCAAATACAAGATGCGCTTTTGCCTGTTAGGATAGTTTTTATTTTTTTCTCGGTTTTTTTTCTGGTATTTGTGATTTACTTTATGGTAAACTCCTCGTGGCTTCAGTATAAGTTTTTGGAGGATGTAACAGATTTCTTCTTTTGGAAATCAGCTGGACAGAGAGAAATGTCAAAACAATGGGCAAAAATTAAAAAAAGAACTGAAACCGGCAATATTAACGATTATAAATTAGCCATAATTGATGCAGATGATTTTTTTGCAGAAGTTTTAGACGATGGGGGATATGCGGGTAAGGATTTTGCGGAAGCTATTAGTAAAGCCAGTAAAATGATAACTCCAATATTTGATGATGTACTGGCAGCTCACGAAATAAGGAATTCTATTATTTACAATCCCGACTATAATTTATCAGTTGACCAGGCTAAAAAAGTTATAGCAACATACGAATCGGCGAGTAGAAGCATAGGAATGGGATAAAAAAACCACCTTTCAGAGGTGGTTTTTTTGTGATATGATTGTTATAATACTGGAGCAATTAAGAACAAAATTGTACTTAATGCAACCAATGTTATTAAAATCGTCCAAACAATTTTAAATATAATTTTTTTCTTCATAATAAATTAATGGTAGCAAGTTTTAATAAAAAAGACAATAGAGAATTTTTTAACCGTAACCTTTTGTTTAAGGTGGTTGGTATTATATTTATTGTAATTATTTTTGCTTTGGCTGTTGCTGATTTTAAGATATATCAAAAGAAAAATGAATTGAATGCTCAAATAAAAATTTATCAAAAGCAGATTGAAGACATAAAAAAAAGCAGCCAAACCTTGAAAGCCGAAATTGCCAATTCAGACAGCGTAGATTATTTAGAAAAACTTGGATACGAGCAATTTGATCAAACAAGACCGGGCGAGACAGAATATATGTTTGTAAAACCCGTCCAGAAAACAGAGATAGCTTCTAGTCAGAGTAATTTTTTGGGCGGAAAATTTTTGTCGAACTGGTTTTCTAACGCCTGGCAGTGGATAAAAAGTAGTTTTTAAGGTAAGATATTTTTATTGCGGGATTAGTACAATGGTAGTACATAACCTTCCCAAGGTTAGGGCGCCGGTCCGATTCCGGTATCCCGCTCAAGTGGGTCCGCCAGGTGATAAACACCTGGCGCCCAGTGTTAATCACTGGGCGATTCCCGTTACCCGCTCCAAATTCGCCACCTTAGCTCAGCTGGTAGAGCAACTCTTTCGTAAAGAGTAGGTCCGCAGTTCAAATCTGCGAGGTGGCTCACTCAACACTACTGTCCATTGACAGTAGTGTTTTATTATGATATTCTGAATCATACAGTTTATGGGCGGCTGGCTGGTAAGACTCCTCGAGAGCGATTCTGCGGGTTACAAGCGCGGCATGACGCTTCCTCCGACCTGCAGAAACACCACAGGTGCCGATAACTGGCTAAAATCGGACAGAGTCTGCCAGCCACCGCTCTCCAGTTCTTTTTAAAGACAGCTTGATGAAGTAGATTTTCATGATTGGATGCCGACTCGATCGGCAATCATACGTGAGGTTTTTCCGTGTATGAGAAATCCACCTGTTTTCTCATTAAGCTGTCTGCTGTTTCCTACTTGAGATTGGCATCGCATAAAGTGTGAGCAACCGCAAGGTTGCACAAAACACAGTGGTGCTGGTTGACTAGTAGGAATTTTTCAAAGGTACACTGTAGTTGAGTGTGCCCCTTTTTTTTTGTTTGAAAATCTAGTATTATTAAATAAACATAATTCCATTAATATGGTTGATATACCAATAGAAAATTTGGAAGAAAGAGTCCGCCATTTAATGGACCGTCTTTGATATAGAAGATAAAGAAAAGAAACTAAAAGAGTTAGAAGCACAATCTTTAAAAACAGATTTTTGGAATGATTCAGAAAATGCCGGAAAGGTTCAGCAAGAAATTTCGGAAATAAAAAAAGAGATAGAAGATTTAGAAAAAATTAAAAAAGATTTGGAGGATTTGAAGGTTTTAAAGTCCTTCGACGAGACTCAGGACAAATTTCCAATAGGAAATTTAGATGAAAGAATAAAGAAACAGGAGTTTAAAACATTTTTGTCCGGAAAATATGATAAAAATAATGTTATATTAGAAATATTTTCTGGAGCAGGTGGACAAGATTCTCAAGACTGGGCAGCAATGCTTTTAAGAATGTATGAAAGATATTGCGCTAGTAAGGGTTGGAAAACGATAGTTTTGCATCAAACATTTGGGCAGGGAGGTGGGCCGGAAGGAAGGGTTGGAATAAAATCTGTAACAGTGGAAATAGCAGGAAATTATGCTTACGGATTTTTAAGAAGAGAAGCCGGGGTGCATAGATTAGTCAGAATTTCGCCGTTTAATGCACAAAAATTACGCCAGACTTCTTTTGCTCTAGTCAATATTTTGCCAGAATTGAAAGGCGGGGAAGTAGAGCTGGAGATAAAACCGGAAGATTTAAAAGTAGATACATTCAAGGCATCTGGTCCTGGGGGTCAGTATGTAAATAAAACAGAATCGGCAATTAGAATAACTCACATACCAACAGGCATTGCGGTTGCTTCACAATCAGAAAGATTACAGGGTAAAAATAGGGAAGCTGCAATGAAAATTTTGTATGCAAAGCTTTACCAATTAAAGGAAGAACAGCATGCCAAAGAATTAAAAGATATTAAGGGCACAGTTAAGGCGGTTGAATTTGGCAGTCAGATTAGAAATTATGTTTTACACCCATATAAAATGGTAAAAGATCTACGCACACAGTATGAAACATCCGACGCCGAAGGAATTCTTAATGGTGATTTAGAAAAGTTTATTGAAGCAGAGCTTAAGATCATCAACGAATAACGAATCGGGTGCGAATATACGAATTTGTAAATTTGTAAAAAATAATGTTTGAGGATAAAAAAATTAATCGGAAAGACATTCTTTACCCAAAGTTAAGTTATGATGTTATAGGTTGCGCATTTGATGTATATAATGAAATAGGACCGGGATATCACGAAAAATATTACCAAAGAGCGATGGCGGAAGCGCTTAAAAATAAAAAGATAATATTTTCAGAACAAGTTTATACTCCGCTGAAATATAGCGGCGCTGTTATAGGAAAACAGTATTTGGATTTTCTGATTGATGGTATAATAGTTGTAGAATTAAAGAAGGGGAACGTATTTTCTAAAAGGCATATTGACCAAGTAGTTAATTACTTGAAAACAAAAAATTTGCAATTGGCACTTTTAATAAATTTTACAAACAATGGAGTTGTTTCAAAAAGAATAGTTAATGTAATCAATTCGTAAATTCGTTTTAGATTCGTAATTCGCTGATGTTATATGATTAAATTTGATAACGTAACAAAAATTTTCCCGGATGGCACAGTTGCCCTAGATAATATTTCTTTTGAAATAAAAAAGGGAGAGTTTATTTGCGTTGTGGGAAAATCGGGTGCCGGTAAAACAACTTTGGTGCATTTAATTTTAGGCTTAGAATTAGCAACTTCCGGAAACGTTTATTTCGAAGACGTAAAATTAAATGATGCAGACCCCCTTAAAATTCAAGAAATAAGAAGAAAAATAGGTTGTATCCACCAGGATTATAAGTTATTGCCTAAAAAAACCGTTTACGAAAATGTGGCTTATATAATGCAGGTTGAAGGAAAAGATAACGCGGAAATAGAAAAAGAAGTTCCAAGAGTTTTAGATGTTATAGGGTTGAAGGATAAAGTTAACAATTTTCCCTCAGAGCTTAGCGGAGGAGAGAAACAGAGGTTGGCAATTGCCAGAGCGCTTGTTAACCACCCTGAAATTATTATTGCCGACGAACCAACCGGGAACCTTGACCCGTATAATTCCTATGAAGTTATTTCTCTTCTACAAAAAATAAATCAGGCGGGCAGAACGGTTATTTTGGCAACGCACGACAGAGAGATAATAAATAAATTGGGCAAAAGAGTTATTACAATAGAAAAAGGAGAAATATTAAGAGACGAGCAAGCAGGTAGGTTTATAATATAAAACTCATCAACGAATAACGAATCCATTACGAATGTACGAATTCGTAAATTCGCACAAAACTCGTAATTCGCTGATGTTCCACATGTTCACAAATTTTAAAAGAATTTTAGGTTTTGCTTTTAATGATTTTAATAGGAATAAGGGTATATCAATTGCCGCAGTCTTTGTTTTGACAATAACAATTTTGCTTGTGACAAGCTTGTTCTTTTTTCACGGCATAACTAGTTATTTAACAACGCAAATTCAAAATAAAATTGATATAACGGCATATTTTGTAGATGACACATCGGAAGCGGATATTTTGGGGGTAAAAGACGAAATTTTAAAAATGTCTTCTTCCATTAAAAATATTGAGTACATTTCAAAAGATCAGGCACTGGCGTTTTTCAATGAAAAGCATCAAGATAATCCAATTTTGGCGAAAGCTTTGCAGGAGGTGGGGGGTAATCCGTTTTTGCCATCCCTAAATATTACAACTAATGGTGACCCTGTCCAATATGCTTCAATTGCTGATGTTTTACAGACGTCTGACTTTAGCAAGTTAATAAACAAAGTGGATTTTTCCCAGAAAAAGGATACCATTGAAAAAATTTATTCTATAACTAAAAATATTAATATCTTTGGCCTTATTCTAGGAATTATTTTAATTCTGATTGCTATATCGGTTGTTTTTAGCACCATAAAACTTGTTATTGAAAATTCAAGGGATGAAATATCCACAATGAAGACTGTTGGAGCTTCTGACTGGTTTATTCGTGGACCTTTTGTAATGCAAGGAATAATTTATGGGATTATTGCTTTTTTAATTTGCATTTTTATTTCTGCGGTATCTGCTTATTTATTGGCCTCTAAAATTCAAATTATGCTACCTGGGTTTAATATATTCAGTTACTTCTTGACTAATTGGTGGATTTTTGTATTAATACAGTTAGGTTTTGGAATAGGCGTAGGAGTAATTTCCGCCATGATTGTAGTAAAAAGGCATCTAGAAGTTTAAACATTGCGAGGTCGTCTAACGGTAGGACTGCGCCCTCTGAAGGCGCGTATCTTGGTTCGAGTCCAAGCCTCGCAGCTCATTTCGCTTCAGTTAAAAATATATAAAAAAGAAATGACCCTGAGGAGCCTAGGCGACGAAGGGTTCACAAAAATGCCACACTTTGTTTATATTCTTGAATGCTCAGATAAATCTTTATATGTTGGTTGCACTAATAATTTAGAAGAAAGAGTAAAACAACATAATGGGTTGAAAAAAGGAGCACATTATACAAAGATGAGGAGACCGGTGGTATTGAAATATTCAGAAAAATTTGATAATCTAAAAGAAGCAAGAGAAAGAGAAGCAGAAATTAAGGGATGGCGTAGAGAGAAGAAATTTGAATTAATAAAGAATATAACTCAAATAAAGTGATAAGGCATTCCTTCGCCCATTTAGGGCTCAGGATGATTTTATTCACTTCGTTCATAAAATCATATGCCAAGTTGGCCAGATAGAAAAAGACTTGCAAGGAGACTTGCAAAAAGAAAAAGAACCAAGCTCAATAAGAGAAAAAGGTAGCTTTTAGATAAATAAAATCGCGCGGTCCTTTTACGGCCGGCGATTTTTTGATAGAATGAAGCAATATGACTTTAATAATTAGAAATTTAAATAAAGAAGATATCCCAGAAGCTTTAAAAATAGCTTTAGAAACCAAGGCTTCCTGTAATGAGAGTGAGGCCAGAAAAGTAATGGAAATGTCCCTGGCTCCGGGGATACACCCCTTAAATCCAAATTATTATGTGCTTGTTTTGGAAGGGGAAATTATTGGAATTTCCGGTTTGTTTTACGACTATGAAGACCCGGAAGATGTTTTTTGGATGGATTATTTTGCGGTAAAACCAGAACTGCAAAAACACGGGTATGGTACAAGAATGCTGGAGAACTTAGTAAGAATTTGCAAAGAGAAGAAAGCGCGAATGCTATGCGTTTTTACAGACAATAAAAATGCCTTAAAGTTTTATAAAAAGAATGGGTTTAAGGTTTGTGGAAAGATAAAAGATTATTACGGAAAAGGTAAATCAAGAATATGGCTAAGCAAAGTGTTATAAAATGAAAATGTTTATACAAGTTTTATTACTACTAATTATTGTTCTGATTTTAGTTTTTTTGTTTATTTATTTTGCCGAAAGGTTATTAGCACCAGCAACCCAGCAAAGTTCTAATAATCAGGTATGTTTTGGTTTAAATTGTTTTTCTGTTGAATTGGCAAAAACGGGATCAGAAAGGGATAGAGGGTTAATGTATAGAAAAGAGCTAGACAAAGATAAGGGTATGCTTTTTATTTTTGACAAAGAAGGGATTTATCCTTTTTGGATGAAAGACACTTTAATTCCGTTGGATATGATTTGGATTGATGCAAACAAAAAGGCTGTTTTTATTAGCCAGAATGTTCAGCCTTGCCTGCCCGCCAGTTGGGCGGGTAAAACTTTAATTTGTCCGTCTGTAATTCCTACTGCTACCGCAAAGTATGTTTTAGAAATTAACGCCGGCCTCTGCCAGCAAATGGGCTTGAAAGTGGGAGACTTAGTACAAATATCCCCAAGTTTGTAATCTGTCGCTGTCACCGGGCCATTTTTGACCTATGTCAGTGCGGTAAAACATGTTTTGAATCATTATGTTTTTGATTCGTAAATAAGCTTGGTTTTGGGCTTCAGTAACTGTACTACCAGAACCGGTTATAATTAATAGACAGCCAGATTCTCCGGCTACTCGCCAAACACCTTCTTCTAATTTTACATCCTCAATATGTATTCCGTCTAGGTTGCCGGGTTTTTTGAAAAAGATTGGTAAATCTCTATATCGTTCCACAAGTTCTTTGTCATTTCTTGTAAGATGGGTTGGAACTAAAAGTCTAACGCCAATTTGGAAGCCCTTTTTAGTTTTTAGTTCAAAATTTTCGCCACTTGCCAATTTATATAACCATTCTCCATTTGGAGTTATTATGCCCTCTTCTTGAATTTGAATTGTAGGATAGCCAAAACGTGAAGTAAACTCTAAAGGATATATTCCTTTTCCGTTAACAATACAATTTATATCAACATATCCAATATAGCCTGACTCTGCCAGCGCGGGTTTCATTTTTTCTAAAGTCATCCTAAATAGGGTATTGGGTTTGCTCCAAAACATTAACGTTCCCATTTCTCCGGTAAATGGTCCTATATCACCAGGGAAGATTCTCTTGTGTTCAAAGTTTATGTTTACCGGCATTATAAAATCTTTACCGTTAAAAAAAGCGCCAACAGCAACTTCAACTCCGTTAACATATTTTTGTAATTGGAAAACAGGCGCTTTTTTTTGCCAAATATGTTTATTTTGTTCCAATAAAACTAAAATATCTTTGCCGTCGTCTTCTTCACCTAAAAACGACAGTCCTTTGCCCCCGGAAGGAACGTTTCCGCTTGGTTTAAACACATAGCGGTCGGGATTTGCTTTAATAAACTCAATTGCCTGGTCGTAATCTGAAAATTGCCACTGCGGTAAAATATTTATGTCATACTTTTTCATTTCCATCTGGCCAAATTCACGATCTATTTCAAGCTTATCTGTATAAACGCTTCCGCCTATAACCAGTTTTCCGGCTTTTCTTAATTTGTCGGCAGCTTCTCCAAATTCCACATCATCAAAGATAATAACATCAGCCCAATCTTTATTAGCTTCCCAGTTGTCAACTTTTTCTATAAAACCGTTGTAAACATCTGCGTCGCTTTTAGCTTTTATATAAGCTTTTACCAAATGGCCTTCTTTGGTAAGTTGCCAAGCTAAATCTCCGCTTAAACTTTCTAAAGAAACAAACAGAAACTTCTTTGGTATAAAAGAGGGAATTAAATTTTTTTCTGATTCACTAGCCATTTTATTTTTATTAAATAATTTTTATAAATATTAATTTAGTATAGCACCAAAAAATGTTTATACAAAAAAAACAACCCCGAGATGGGGCTGTTTTTAAGATTAGAGAAATTACCCCGCTGAGCGGGATAAGTGTTCCCTTATCTGCTGAATCTTGGAGGTCTTTTCTTTGACCAGCATTCTCTGCAATAGATTGGTCTGTCTGGAGCTGGTTCAAAAGGAAGCTCTGTAATTTCTACTCCGCATTCGGAGCATTTCCAGTTTCCTTTGATCATGGCTCTAGGAGCAAAACCTCCTCTGTCATTGTTTCTGTCGAACATTTTTTGATTTTTTGATTTACTAATAAAACGACCTTTTAATTTCTAATAGGTCGCTTTACTCGTTTGAGTACTTGACTTATTAGTAACTTCATTATACTCTTTTTATCCAGTCGTGTCAAGAGTTTAACTTTTTGCGGCAAGGATGTATGATAAAGGTGTAATATTCATTAATCAATACATTAAATGATAAATATTAAACAAGGTATTTGGCTTTCGGGAGTTTTAGGGCTAATAATAGTCATATTATTATGTATCTTATTTTTTGTTCCCTCGCCAGAAGAAAAATTGGTTGGCGCAGATGGTCTGCAAATTAATTTAAAACAAAATCAAGAAGTTTCTTCGCCTTTGACAATAACAGGTGTCGTTACGGGTAAAGACAGTTGGGCTGGTTTTGAGGGTCAGGTGGGAAACGTGAAATTATTAGATACAACGGGGAATGAATTATCAGTAGGAGTTTTAACTGCCACAACAGAGTGGACGACATTGCCGACAAGTTTTGAGACTACTTTAAATTTTCAAGCGGATGGAGCTACATCAGGAGTTCTTGTTTTTCACAATGAAAATCCAAGTGGAATACCTGAAAAAAATAAAACATTTACTTTGCCAATCAAAATTGGGAAAAGTTCTGGCGAATTAATGACGGTGAAGGTTTATTTTGGAGGGAGTATTTTGGCTGACGCCGAATGTGATGTTGTTTCTCCTGTTGATAGAATTATTCCAAAAACTCAGACTGTTGCAAGAGCTACAATCGAAGAGCTTTTGAAGGGTCCTACGGTTGAGGAAAAAGTAGGAGGGTATCTTTCTGTTATTCCTGTCGGCAGTAAATTAAATAGTATTTCCATTGTTAACGGTGAAGCTCGTGTAGATTTTAGTGCAACAACAGAGTCAGGCGGAGGATCTTGCAGTATGGCCGCCAGAGTGGCGCAAATTACTCAGACTCTCTTGCAGTTTCCAACCATAACTTCGGTCAAGTTATCAATTAACGGGCGAACAGGAGATATATTCCAACCTTAAAATGAATTTTAAGATATTGAAGAAATCTAGTAAGAGCAGGGCGAGGTTGGGGTTGTTGGAAACTAGCCATGGTGTTGTTGAAACGCCTTGTTTGGTTCCAGTGGCAACACAGGCGGTGGTTAAAACTTTAGAGAGTAAAGAGGTTGAAGAAACAAAATCGCAGATTTTAATTTCTAATACATTTCACTTACATTTAAAGCCAGGTGAGAAAATAGTTGAAAAAGCCGGGAAGATTCATAAGTTTATGAATTGGAAGAGGCCATTAATGACAGACTCGGGAGGTTATCAGGTTTTTTCTTTAGGTTTTGGAACTGATTATGGACTAGGATCTAAAATTTTAAAGAAGGAGCAAGAGAGGGGAGAGAGTATTAAAATAAACGCACAACCACAGCAAATAAAAATTGGGGAAGATGGCGTGGAATTTAGGTCACCATTAAACGGAGATAAAATTTTTATTGGACCTAAAGAGTCTATAAAAATACAAGAAAAAATTGGAGCCGATATTATTTTTGCTTTTGATGAATGTACGCCTCCCTTGGCAGATCATGATTATGTCAAAAAGTCTTTAGAAAAAACCCACAGATGGGCTGAGATTTGTTTGAAAGTTAAAAAGTCAGATCAGGCATTATTTGGCATTGTACAGGGGTCTAGATTTAAAGATTTAAGAATTGAAAGCGCAAAATTTATTGGTAGTTTAAATTTTGATGGATTTGGTATTGGCGGAGAGTTTGGTAACGATAAAAAGGAAATGGGCAAAATGATTGAGTGGGTTGTTGACGAATTACCAGAGAAAAAACCAAGGCATCTTTTGGGTGTGGGGTATTTGGAAGACATGGAAACAATAATAAAATCTGGCGTAGATACTTTTGATTGTACTGTTCCAACTCATTATGCCAGGCGTGGAATTGCTTTTACCAGTGAAGGTAAACTGGATATGAAGAAAACAATTTATTTAAAAAAGAATGAGCCATTAGATAAAGAATGTGTCTGCAATGTCTGTAAAAATTATAAAAAAGATTATATCTGCCATTTGCTAAAAGCAGGGGAGATAACAGGTATGAAGCTTTTAACCTTTCATAATCTGCATTATTTTAATACCTTCGTAGAAGAAATAAGAAACAAAATAAAGAGAGGAGAAATATAAATTTAAGCTGTGCATAAACCGGGTGTTGACTCGGTTTTTTGTTAGTAATAAAATGTAATAAGGAATAATTATTATTAAGAAACTAAAATGATAGCATCTAAAAAAGAGAGAGCAACGGCGCAGAAGAGTTTTATATTTGACTATTTAAGAAGTGTTAAGTGTCATCCTACCGCTGAAAAGGTTTATGAAGAAGTAAGAAAAAAGCTTCCAACCATAAGCCAAGGCACAGTTTACAGGGTTTTGAATAATTTTAAGGATAAAGGACAAGTTTTAGCCATAGATACAAAGGAGAACGTTCATTTTGACGCAGACATTTCAGACCATGCGCACTTTATTTGTGAGGAATGTGGAAATGTCTACGATGTATATGACGAATGCTCTAAATGTGGAATATTAAAAAATAGAAAAACAAAGGTCGGAAAAATTAATAAATATCAAATAAAATTTTATGGAACTTGTACAAAATGTGGAAGTAGAAAAAGTTTGTCATGATTGCAAAAAGGAAATTTTGGTAAATAGTAGTCAGGAGTTAGAAAACGCGGTTTCTTTAGTTTACGACAACGCAGGAGAGAAAATTAATATATTAAAGTGTAATGAATGCTATGCCAAAAGCCCAGCGCTTACAAATTATCAGCCATGCGAGGTTTATTCTAGAGTAGTAGGATATATTAGACCAGTTCAGCAGTGGCATAAAGGGAAAAAGCTTGAGTATAGTGATAGAAAAGAATTTGCCATGCCAGGTGGAGAATGTGATTGTTAAATAATTAAAAACAGCCCGTAAGGGTTGTTTTTTGTTTAAAAAAGAATAAAATCAGTTAAATGAGTAGAGAGTTTTATGTAATTTGCGATAATATTAGAAGCTTGGAAAATATTGGGTCTATTTTTAGGACATCAGATGCGCTGGGGGCGACGAAGATTTTTTTGTGTGGAATTTCTGGGAAGGTGCCGGCTTGGGAGACTGGGCTTCATAAAAAAATTGCTAAAACTGCTTTGGGTGCTGAAAAAACAGTTCCGTTTGAGTATTATAAGGATGTTAACAGGTTGATAGATAAACTAAAAAAAGATAAAATAGAGGTAGTAGCGTTGGAACAAGACCTGCCCTCTCGGCAGGCAGGCAAAAGAGCAATTATTTATACAGAGTATAAGTCTCAGTTTCCTGTTGCTTTAATTTTGGGAAACGAAGTAGATGGAGTTTCTAAAAAAATATTGAAGAAGTGCGATAAAATAATTTATTTGCCTATGTCGGGGCAGAAAGAGTCGCTTAATGTTTCCGTAGCCTTCGGCGTCGCCGGCTACTATATAATTAATAAAAAATAAAATGACACCAAAAGAACAAGAACTTATAAATTATGCGCATTATTTAAATACACATCCGTGGTTGGCGGTTTTATTTGTAGCTATTGCGGTTTGGGTAATTATTTGGAAGGGAATTGCTTTGTGGAAAGCGGCAAGAAATAATAGTACGCCTTGGTTTATTGTTTTGTTGATTGTAAATACACTGGGGATTTTAGAAATTATTTATATTTTCTTTTTTAGCAATAAAAAAAATCAAGAATAAATGCGTCAGGCAACTTTGTGTTTATTAATTGAAAAAGATAAAATTCTTCTGGCAATGAAGAAGAGGGGATTTGGAGTTGGTAGATGGAATGGGGCGGGAGGAAAAGTTAAAGATGGAGAAAGTATAATTGATGCCATGATAAGAGAAACAAAAGAAGAAATTGGGGTTGAGGTAAAAAATCCTGAAAAATTTGGTTTGTTTCATTTTAATTTTCCTCACAAGCCCGAGTGGGATCAAGATGTACACTTGTTTGTAGTAAAAGAATGGGACGGCAGTCCAGCAGAATCAGAGGAAATGATGCCCGCATGGTTTTATTTTGAGCAAATTCCATATGAAGAGATGTGGCCAGATGATAAACATTGGTTGCCACATGTTTTACAAGGTAAAAAAGTTGAAGCAAGTTTTATTTTTGGCCAAGGAGACGTAGTAAGAAAGCATAATATTAGAATTGTAGAATCATGGATATAATACAGATTATAATTGTAGTATTCGGTCTCTGTCTTTTTGAAATAATTTCCAGCGTAGATAATGCAATTATCAATGCTAGCGTTTTAAAAACCCTTCCAGAAAAGTTTAGGAAGTGGTTTTTAATATGGGGTCTTTTGATAGCCGTATTTGTGGTAAGGGGGGTTTTACCATTTATAATTGTTTGGTTGGCCAACCCAGCACTTTCTATATTTGAAGTTGTAGCTTTTGTTTTTAACCCAACTCCGGAAATTAATGCTTATGTAGAAAAATCTCAAGCGCTTTTGCTTTTAGCTGGAGGAGTATATTTATTTTTTGTATTTTTGGGATGGCTCTTCTTAGAAGAAAAAAAGTACGCTTTTTTGGCAGAAAAATTTATTCATAAGCAATCAGTTTGGTTTTATGCTATAGCATCTTTGTTTATTTGCGCAGTCGTATATTTTTCCATAAAAATTAATCCAATTTTAGCTTTGTCGGCAGTAATAGGGTCAACAGCATTTTTTATAACCGACGGATTTAAGAAGAATGCAGAGGAAAAAGAAAAGCAATTGTTAACCGGTAATATGTCGGCCGTAAGCAAATTGCTTTATTTAGAGGTTTTAGATGCCACTTTTTCAATTGACGGAGTAGTCGGAGCCTTTGCATTTACCATGTCGATTCCACTTATACTTTTGGGAAACGGCCTGGGAGCTTTGGTGGTTAGGGAAGTTACAATACGAGGGATAGATTTAATCGCAAAATTTGCTTATCTTAAGAACGGAGCAATGTATTCTATAGGATTTTTAGGCATAATAATGGTGTCAGAGTCATTTGGCAGAGATTTCCCTTTTTGGTTAGCTCCTCTAAATACAACTTTATTACTGGCGATATTTTTAGGGCTTTCTGTCAGAGAAGCCAGATTAGCAAAAAACAAAAATAAATAGTTTTGTCTGTAAAGTAGAGAGGGGGCTTGACGCCTCCTTTTTATTTTGATAAACTGAATACGGACTAAATTAGTCTGTATTTGAGGGTTAACAAAAAGTATTTATAAAATATGAAAATATCTAAGAAAGCAGAATATGGGTTGATGGCTATGATTTTTCTTGCCAAAAATCCTGTCCGAAAAAATGGAACGGGAATTTTTTCTTTGCGCGAGATTTCGGCTGAAACAAAAACCTCGTTTGTTTTTTTGGAAAAGATTTTTTCTAAACTTGAAAAGGCCGGCTTAGTAAATGGAACAAAAGGTATGCGAGGAGGTTATGTTTTGGCAAAAAGCCCAAAAAAAATTAATGCTAATGATATTGTTTCTGTTCTCGACGGAAGTCCGGAGGAAATTGTTGATTGCGCATACTGCAACAAAAAAAACAACTGTACTACAAAAATGGTGTGGGCGAAGGTAGAAGTGGCTCTGCGCAAAACATTGAGCTCAATAACATTAGCAGATTTAATAAAGTAATATGAAAAAAATATATTTAGATTATGCCTCTACAACTCCGGTAGACAAAAGAGTGATAAAGGCCATGGAGCCTTTTTTGACCAAGAATTACGGTAATACAATGTCTTTGCATTCTTTTGGGCAGGAAGCTAAATTGGCCCTTGAAAATAGCAGACAGGTTTTGGCTGATTTAATTAATGCCAAACCCAATGAAATAATTTTTACAGGGTCAGCCACCGAGAGTAATAATCAAGCCCTGAAAGGGGTTGCCCTGAGAGAGCGAAGCGAGTCGAAGGGTGGGCAATATAAAAATCACATTATAATTTCTGCAATAGAACATGCTTGTATAATGGAGTCTGCAAAGTGGCTGGCTAAAAATGGTTTTGAAATAACAAAATTGCCAGTTGATAAATATGGCATGGTAAATCCGGAAGATGTTAAAAAGGCAATTACGCCGAAGACAATTTTGGTTTCTGTTATGCATACGTCAAATGAAATTGGCACAATTGAGCCAATTGCAGAAATTGGGAAAATTTGTCGCGAGAAAGGTGTGTATTTTCACACAGATGCAGTGCAGTCATTTGGCAAGATTGCAATCGATGTGAAGAAATATAACATAGATTTGCTTACTGGGAGCGCTCATAAAATGTATGGGCCAAAAGGAATTGCTTTGCTTTATGTGCGTGAAGGGGTAAAAATAGAACCAATTTTGCATGGTGGCGGGCAAGAAAACGGTTTGAGAAGTTCTACAGTAAATGTTCCGGCAATTGTTGGTTTTGCCAAAGCCGCCGAACTTTGCAAGGTGGAGATGAAAAAAGAGGGCGCCAGACAAATAAAGCTGAGAGACAAAGCCATCAAAGAAATTTTAAAGATAAAAGGCACAAGGTTGAATGGGCATTCAGAAAACAGATTACCAAACAATATAAACGTGTCTTTTCCGTACATAGAAGGGGAGTCGCTGATTATCCGTTTGGATTTGGAAGGAATTGCTTGTTCTACCGGTTCGGCTTGTTCTTCATATAAGCTAGAGCCAAGTTATGTTTTGCTGGCAATTGGATTAAAGCCTGAAGAAGCGCACGGAAGCCTGCGAATTTCCTTGGGCCGATTTACAACAGAAAAAGAAATTAATCATTTACTGAAAGTTTTACCAAAAATTGTAAAACAATTAGAATTAATGTCCCCGTTTAAGAAAAAATATGAAAAAGAATAGCGCAAAAACTTGTGGGTCATTGTACACAGAAAAAGTTATGGAGACTTTTAAAAGCCCGCATAATTACGGGAAAATTAAAGATGCCTCGGGAATAGGCAAAGTGGGCAATATTGTTTGTGGCGACGTAATGTGGCTTTATATTAAGGTTGATAAAAAAGAAGTTATAAAAGATATAAAGTTTGAAACTTTTGGGTGCGTAGCAGCAATTTCAACTAGTTCAATTATTACAGATTTGGTTAAAGGAAAAACAATAAAAGAAGCCTTGAAGATTACAAAAGATAATGTAATAGAGTCTTTGGGAGGTTTACCAAAAATAAAATATCATTGTTCGGTTTTGGCTGTAGATGCTTTGATTGAGGCGGTTTATGATTATTACACTAAAACAAAACAGGTTATTCCGGCTGATTTACAAAAAAAGCACTATATAATTCAAAAATCAAAAGATGTTATTGAAAAAAGATACGAAGGGCTCTAATAAAAAAATAAAAGTGGTGGTAGCAATGTCGGGCGGAGTTGATAGCTCTGTTGCAGCAGCTTTGTTAAAGCAGGCTGGATTTGATGTTGTTGGTATAATGTTAAAATTTTGGTCCGACCAAAGCACTTCGTGCATTGTGACGGATAAAAAAGATGGCAATAGGTGTTGCAGTCCAGAAAGCGAAAAACTGGCTAGACTTGTGGCTAAGAAAATTGGTATTCCGTTTTATATAATTAACGTGGAAAAAGAGTTTAAGAAAAAGGTTGTTGATTATTTTTTGGCTGAATATAAAGCCGGACGTACTCCAAACCCTTGCGTTGTTTGCAATAAAGAAATAAAATTTGGTTTTTTAATAAACAAAGCTTTATCACTTGGCGCAGATTTTGTTGCCAGTGGGCACTACGCGAGAACATCAACGAATAACAAATCCGTACGAATGAACGAATTCGTAAATTCGGGAAAAATTCGATATTCGTTGATGCGCGCAAAGAGCGCGGAGAAGGATCAGAGCTATTTTTTGTGGCAGTTAAATCAAAAACAGTTGGGCCATGTTTTGTTTCCGGTTGGCGGGTATACAAAGCCGGAAGTTAGAAAACTGGCTAAGAAGTTTAATTTGCCCACAGCAGAAACTCCGGAGTCGCAGGAGGTTTGTTTTATTTCGGGCCAAACAAATGATTTTCTGAAAAAATATCTTAAAATAAAACTCGGGAAAATTATTGATATTAAGGGGAAAACCTTGGGCCAACACAATGGGTTGTGGTTTTACACAATAGGTCAGCGCAAGGGGTTAGAATTGCAACAGGGGCCATGGTATGTTGCTGGTAAAGATTTTAGGAAAAATATTTTAGTTGTTTCTAAAAACATAAAGGATTTAAATTTTAAAGATTTGACGGCAAAAAATGTTAATTGGATAGCTCCACAGAAATTTCCGTTAAACGCAGAAGTGAAAATACGCTATAAAAGCAAACTAGCTAAAGCCAAAATATTTAAGCTGCCGGGTGTTAGAGTAAAGGTTGTATTTCAAAAACCGCAGAAAGCAATTACTCCCGGCCAGTCCGCAGTGTTTTACAGAAAATCAGAATTGCTCGGCGGAGGAGTAATAGAATAAAATGTTTTAACCACGGACATTTTGCACTCAGATTCTGAGGGCTTGATTGGGTGTTCTACCGTTTAATCCGCAATGTTTTGTATCGTTGTAAAACATATTCCACAATCTTAATTTGTATTTTAATTCTTCAAACGATTTGAATT
>JAPLZC010000011.1 GCA_026395215.1 Candidatus Staskawiczbacteria bacterium | reverse complement strand
AGATCACGTATTTGTCTGGGCTAGCGCCACAGATTTGGGAACAACAGAAGACTCTACGGTATATATAAGAGTAAGACCAAATGACGGCACAGTGAATGCAGATGCTTGGGCTACCACCACCGCCTTTGGAATTGATAACGTGGCTCCAATAGGTTACTCGGTTTTAATTGACCAGGCATATATTAACAACGCAAACAAAACTGCTATCTCATTTGCATTCATAGGAGCCGAAGTAGGAACAACATATAATTATTCTTTCACATTGGTTCCATACACTCCTGTCTCAAGCTCTGGCACTATTTCCTCAGCCAGCCAGCAATTCACCGGCATTGACCTCTCGGGTCTTGGAGATGGTACAGTAACCCTTACCGCATATTTGACTGACACCGCCGGCAACCAAGGCTCAAACGCCACCGATACAAAAACCAAAGACACCGTCGCCCCGGAAATCACCATAGTCAACCCAGACACCGCTTGGACTAGAAGCAAGACAATCACAGCTTCAACTAGTGAAGGCACTCTGACAATGAGCAATATTGCAAACTCAACCTGCGATGGCACACTCACATTTACTACTTATGCTGACCAAACATTTACAGACGGCTCAGACAACGGCTCAAAGGTTTGTTACAGGGCAGTAGACACAGCTGGTAATACAACCTACACCATGTCTGCCAACATTGCTGGAATTATCACCGGTAGCGCAGGAGGTGGTGAAGTTGTAGTCAACCCAACTCCGACAGAACCAGTAACCCCTCCTTCGTCTCCGACTACGGAAGAACAAGCAACGCCAGAGACCATAGCACAACAAATAACTAACATCACCCAGCAAATCGGACAAATTACTCAACAGATAGCTGATTTTTTTGGAAATCAAAAACCACCAACTGTAACGGTGCCCGAAGAAACTCCATCGGCATTTATAGATGTAGATGTTTTGAGTGTAAATCCTTTGAGCGGGTTTGCTTTATCTCCAATTGGAACTGACATTGGTTTTTTTGCCGACAAACTGCCTAGTGTTAGAAAAACATTAGATGCTTTATCTATTGATATTAATAATTTGTCAGATGTTAAAAAATTAAGTCAGACAGATTTGTATTTGCCGGGATTGACACAAACTATATTACCTTCAACGGAAATTTCACAAGAGAATAATACTGGAACCCAAGGAATTCCTTTGGCAGAGTTAAGCGCAAATGCTCTTGCAAGAATACCTACCAATCTTGTTTTTGCCAGTACAGCAGGAGGCTTGATTGATTTTAGTCCTCTTTTAGCAATAGACACAAAGGGTGCTACTGAAGAAAAAATAAAAACTATTTCCGGCAAGCCTATACATTTAACAATCAGGCCGGATAAGCCTGCAAGCAATGTGACAGGTCTTGTAATTGTAAAGAGTTTAGCGCAATCTTCTGAAGGGGGACAAAATGCTATTTCAAAATTATTCAGTGCTGCTTTAGCAGTTGCCAATCCTCAAAGTTCCTCGCCTGCCCAGACAAATGCAAAGAGCGGGCTTTTGGTGCAGAAGTTTGCATACGTAGAAACAAGGCCGGGAATATTTACGGCAGATATTAGCGCCCCTGTAACTGAAGGAGAATATGAAATTACCACTATTGTGGAATATAAGGATGCTTCTATAACTCCAACACAATCTCAGCTAATAGCAGTTGTTGACCCGGAAGGTTATGTTTATAGGCAAATGTCCGATGGAAAACTGAGAATACAAAATGCAACGGTTTCCATTTACCAGCTAAATTCTGAAACAAAAGTATATGAACTCTGGCCGGCTGATAAGTTTATGCAAAATAATCCAATAATTACTAATGACACCGGGAAATATTCTTTCTTGGTTCCCGAGGGAACATATTATATGACAGCATCTGCTCCAAATTACCGCGATTATAAGAGTGATGTATTTTTGGTGCAAAAAGATAATGGAGTAAATATGGACATTGAACTAAAAAAGAAGAGCTGGTTGCCCGACTGGCTTAACTGGTCATTGGTTGTTATGATATTGCTGGCAATTATAGTTTTGGTTTTTATTTTAAATTATATTAAAGGAAGAAAAACTAATTATAATAAATAATATGCTAAATAAAAATAAAATTATTATATCTGTGGCTTGCTTGGTTTTCTGTATTTCTTTAGCGTTTAACGGGGTTTTGGTTTTTATGCTTGTCAAAAATTCTCCAATTTATCAACAACAGCAAGAAAAAACAAAGATTTCTGATTTCAGAAATATGTTTGAAGAAAAAGTTTTACTGTCTGACCAGCCAGTCGATTTTGCCACAAGACTTTCATTGGAGACAGCGGTTAGAAGTTTAAATGATGCTGAAATTTTGAACCAATGGGAAAAATTCTCAAACAGTCAGACTAAAGTTGATGCAACTCTTCAAGCAAAAGCTTTGCTTGGATTACTAATACAAAAAACATTATAGTAATTCTGCAGTTTTTGTTTCTTTAAAAATTTTGAAAAACAAAAACTGTAGAATTACAGGAAAGATTTGCCATGGTGGCAAATCAGCTCTTTGACTTTACAAGAAAGGGGTTAAATCCCATGAACGAAACTTTTGATATGGCTTCTTGGCGGAAAAAGTGGGAAAATCCGGAGCTGTTTACGCCGGAAAAGCGTGAGGAAAAGTACGAAGTGCTTAGGGAATTGCTTAAGTATGAGCTGAAATGGCTGGAATCGCTTCGTGCTAATTGCGCCTTCCCGGAAAGAGAAGGATTTGATTCCAGGATAGTACAAAGGCTAGCAAAAACACAGCACAAGCTTCTTAACCTGTTGGTGAAAATAGGTGTACCAGGACTTTTTCCGTTTGTCGCAGTTCCTATAGCCGGCAGAGATGAAGTGTTAACCACTTTTAAGATGGTCATGAGTCTCTCTAGGCCCGGAGAAAGGTTGGAGCCGGCGCTTAATTTCGAACAGGTGTTTGACGTAAAGCAAGGCAAACCTAGGTCTAAGCGTTTCTCGCATTTCATGATTAACGTCAACGAAGGACGTCTAACAGATGGGTTTTCTCCCAAAGATGTTATTGCACAAATAGAGGCCGCTAAATTCTTTTGCCCTGATCTTGGGCAAACAATTGCATATATCAAGCATTCAGACTTGCTGAGGCATCCATTTTGTGTCTATGCATGTGGGTCAAGATACCGTGATAACAAGCTTGTCCCTGTAATTTGTAATGATCAGGGCAACCGCACGCTAACATGGGGCGAAATAGACAAGGCAAGAGCAGGCTCGGTCTGTCCTTCATACCAAATGAGCCTAAAGGCATCTTCACTGGAAGGTTTTTTCAGCTTGAAGGCGTATATCAGATTAGGTGCATGGGAAAGAATTAGGCGTGGATTTTTCACATATCGAAAACCACTTCATACAGAAACAGAAAATGATGTGGATATCGTATAGCAGACTAACCTCTGCTTTTTTTTATTCATTTGAATAGAAAAATGAAAAGTGGTAAACTTAAATTGAGATTATTATTAATTAATCCGCCAGCTGGCGGAAAAAAATATGGAAGACACAATAAAAAATTTATTAAATAAGTCATTTATGCTTGCGGCAATTTTGGTGGTGGGAGTGCTGGTATTTTTTGTGGGGCAGATTGTTTTGCAGAACAGGGCAATTGATGTTCAAAATCAAAATCAAATTACAGTTTCCGGCGAAGGAAAAATTTATGCAAAGCCGGATATTGCCGTTATTGATTTTGGAGTAAAAAAGGAAGGTTTAACTGTTGCAGAGGTGACAAAAAGTAGCACAGACAAAATGAATGCTGTTATTGAGGCTGTAAAAGCTTTGGGAGTTGATGAAAAAGACATTAAAACAACATATTATAATTTAATGCCAAGATACAACTGGACAGAGGCCCAAGGGCAAGTTTTTCAAGGATATACATTGAGCCAAAATATTCAAGTTAAAATTAGAGATTTCACAAAAATTGGAGATATTTTATCTAAAGCAACGCTAAATGGTGCTAACTTAGTTAATGATCTTAGTTTTACAATTGATAATCCGGAGAAGTTTAAAGAACAGGCAAGGGCAGAAGCAATTGCAAAAGCAAAAGCTAATGCACAAAATTTAGCTAAAGAATCTGGGCTAAGACTGGGCAAACTAATTAATGTTTATGAAGGTTATAATTCTTATCCGGTAATGTATAATTCAGCAAAAGCAATGGGGGGCGGAATTGCAGAATCTGCTCCTGTTCCAACTATTCAGCCCGGCCAGCAAGAAATAAACGTCACAATAAATCTAACCTATCAGGTAAGGTAAAATGGATTGTATTTTTTGCAAAATTGTAAAAGGGGAGATTCCTTGTTATAAAGTTTATGAGGACGAAGATTTTATAGCTTTTATGGATATAAATCCAATTAATAATGGACATGTTTTGGTTATACCCAAGAAACATTCAGAATTAGTGTCCGGGTTGGATAAAAATATTTTGTCTAAGATAATGCCATTGGCCGAAAAAATTGGATCAGCCATTAGGAAATCTGGTATAAAATGTGAAGGCATGAATTTTGAAATATTTGATGGAAAGACGGCTGGCCAAGAAGTTCCCCATGTGCACTTACATCTAATTCCCAGGTTTTCTGAAGATGGTTATGAACATAAATATCCAGCGGGTTATTGTGACCCAAATACAAGAGAAAGATTAGAGAAAATAGCTGAACAGATAAGAATTGCGTTCTAAGCAATTTGTGGTAAGATAAACTCGACTATGGATTCTCAAATAGAGGAAATCAAAAATAAACTCAACGTTTTAGATATTGTTGGAAGTTATGTAAAACTTTCAAAAACCGGGGTTAATTACCGCGGGCTTTGTCCTTTTCATTCGGAGAAGGGGCCGTCTTTCTTTGTTTCACCAAGCAGGCAAATGTGGAAATGTTTTGGATGTGGAAAGGGTGGAGATATTTTTGAATTTATAAAGGAGATTGAAGGAGTTGAATTTGGTGATGCTTTAAGGCTTTTGGCCGCTAAAGCCGGAGTTGAATTAAAAAGAGAAAATCCCCAGGTTGTAAGTGAAAGGAAAAGACTTTATGAAATTTGTGATTTAGCTTGTGCTTTTTTTGAAAAACAACTGGGAAACTCTGCTTATGGCAAGGAAGCAAAAGAATACTTACTTAAAAGGGGAATTACCGAGGAAAGTATTAAAAAATGGAGACTGGGATATTCGCCCGATACCTGGCAGGGGCTATCAGATTTCCTTGTTGGTAGGGGATACACCAGAGATGAAATTGTAAAAGCCGGTTTGGCAGTACAATCAGAAAAAGGCAACAATCCCTACGACAGATTTAGAGGTAGAATTATTTTTCCACTAATGGATTTAAATTCTCAGGTAATTGGCTTTACCGCCAGAGTATTTAAGGACGCCGATAAGAAAGAAACAGCTAAGTACATTAATACTCCTCAAACAATATTGTACGATAAAAGTAATGTTTTATATGGCTTAAATTATGCCAAAGTGGCCATTAGAAAAAATAATCAGTGTGTTTTGACAGAGGGACAAACAGATACAATAATGTGCCATCAGGCGGGTTTTGACAATACAGTGGCGGTATCTGGCACTGCATTAACCCCACGTCATTTAACTACCTTAAAGAGATATACAGATAATTTGCTTTTATCTTTTGATATGGATGTAGCCGGAGATACTGCTACAAAAAGAGGTATAAATTTGGCAGAATCACAAGGTTTTAATATAAAGGTTGTAGATACTTATTCTGGCGCAAAAGATCCGGCGGAAATAATTTTAGAAAATCCGGAAAACTGGAAAATGTCTGTGGTGAGCGCGCGAACCATAATGGACTTTTACTTTGACTCTGCTTTTTCTAAATTTGATAAAAATGATCCGAAAGGGAAAAAAGAAATCGGCAGAATTATTTTGCCGGCAATAAAAAGAATTCAAAATAAAATTGAGCAGTCGCACTGGGTTTCAAAGCTGGCAGAAAAGTTGGGAGTGAGTAATGAGGCGGTATTAGATGAATTAAGAACAACTAAAATTGATAATATAAATCAGGCATTAACAGAAGTTAACGCAGTGGCAAAAAGTCCGATTCCGTTAGGTAGAAAAAAACTTTTGGAAGACAAAATTATCGCCCTGGTTTTAAAAAATCCCGAAAGCCTCAATTTAATTGAAGAAACTCATCATTGCCTTTTTTGTGAGAAAACAAAAAATTTAATACAGGAGATTAAGGCCAGTGCAATGAAAAGAGGCAATGATTCAGTGGCTATTTTTGCCGATATTTCTATAACCGAGCACAAGAATGTACTAGATGATTTGTCGCTTAAAGCCGAGGCTGACTATGAAGAAGACGGCGCTGACGAGATTAAGCTTTGCATATCCGGGCTAAAAGATATAGAATTGAGGAATAAGTTAAGTCAGCTTACTGGTGAAGTAAAAAATGAAAACGATGAGGGAAAAAGAAATGAACTAATAAAAGAGTTTACAAAGAACGCTAAAGAGTTGCATCAAAAAAAATAAAAAACATATGAAGAAAAAAAATAAAAAAGCCAAAAAAGTTAAAAAGATTTCTCATAAAACAGAAAGGGTGCATAAGAAGTCTGTTATAGATCCGGCACAACTGGCCGCTTTAATTAAAAAAGGGGAGGAAAGGGGTTTTATTACAACCTCGGAGATTTTGTATTCATTTCCAAAAATTGAGCACAACATTGCCGCTTTTGAGGAAGTATACGATGATTTTAAAGAGCGCGGGGTGCAGATAAAAGAAATGCAGGAGTTTCTAGAAGTAAAACCAAAAAAAGGTGCAAAGGGGCCAAAGCCAAAAAAAGCGCTAATTGGAAAAATTGACCCAATACAAATATATTTAAAAGAGATTGGAAAATCTAGTTTCTTGTCAGCAAAAGAGGAAAAAGAGTTAGCAAAGAAAATAGAAATGGATGACGAGGATGCTAAAAATAGGCTGGCTTTGGCAAACCTAAGATTGGTTGTTTCTATTGCTAAAAAATATGTAGGCAGGTCTCCAAACTTAACATTGCTTGATTTAATACAAGAAGGAAACTTGGGCCTATTTAAAGCAGTTAAAAAGTTTGATTGGAGAAAGGGTTATAAATTTTCTACTTATGCAACCTGGTGGATTAGGCAGTCTATTACAAGGGCATTGGCCGACCAAGCCAGAACTATTAGAATTCCGGTGCATATGATTGAGACTATTTCAAAATATACGAAGGTTAGGAAAAATTTGCTACAGGAACTTGGTAGAGAGCCTTTGGCTGAAGAAATTGCTGCTGAAATGGGTATTGAAGTTGATAAAGTACACCACATAAGAAAAATTGCTCAGAAAGCAGTGTCTTTAGAAACTCCCGTTGGCGAGGACAAAGACAAACAAGACTCTGTTTTAGCAGAGTTTATAAAAGATGACAAAACAATTGCACCAAACACCGAGGCTGCCAGGAAACTTTTAAAAGAAAGATTAAAAGAAATTTCCAGTGAACTCACTCCGCGTGAATTAAAAATTCTTGGAATGAGATTTGGACTAGATGATGGCGTAATGCATACCTTAGAAGAAACAGGGGAGGAATTTGGTGTAACCCGCGAAAGAATCCGTCAGATTCAAGCAAAAGCTTTAGAAAAATTACGCAAGCATAAAGAACTCAAAAAAGTCAGAGATTACTACTAAAACAAATTTTACGGTCTGGTGAAGCCCCATTCTTTTGCCATTGTGTAAGCAACAAGCAAAAAGAGAATTATTAAGAAAACCACTAAATGCCACGTTGGAACCGATAAAAAGTTAATTATCGCTAAGAGCGCAGTGCCTAATGTCATGAGATGAAGTTTAATAATATTTTTGCTTGGTCTATAAAATATTTAAATGGGTTTAAAATCCAGCTTATCCAAGAGCTCTCGTTGTTTATGTCAAATGATATTCCAAAAGGAGTTAAAATTTGGTTTAAATTGACTCCAAAAAATTTTTGAAGCAGATAAATTAAGACAAATAAAATTATAATTCCGACAATGATTTTGATAATCGGGCTTATAATAAATTTTATTAAGAAATATGCCACGATTATCGCAACCACTATTTCTATCAGAGAGGTTGTGTCCATATTTTTATTAATTAGGACTATTGTCTAATTATACCACTTTTTCTGCAATTATCCCATTGAGGATTTTTTTGATAGTGTTTATACTTTCGGGGTCAATTATTGAGATAGAAATTATCTCTTTTTTTATTTTCTTGAAGTCTTTTTTTATTCCTGAAATTACTTTTTTATCAACAGAATCGCTTTTTGTAAGAAATATATATTCCGGCTTTTCTGTTAAAGATTTTTTGTATGACAACAATTCCGACCTTACATCATTGTAATCTTTTATGGGTGTAGGGGATTCTGCTGAAATTAAATGAAACAAAACCTTTGTGCGCTCTATATGACGTAAAAATTTGGTACCAAGGCCTTTGCCTAGCGAAGCGCCTTCAATAAGTCCGGGGATGTCGGCTAAAATTAAGTCATAATACGCGCCCAAATTAGGTTCTAAGGTAGTAAATGCGTAATTAGCAACTTTGCTTTTTGCATTTGTCAGTTCGTTGAGTAGGCTTGATTTTCCTACGTTTGGAAGTCCAATAAAGCCAACGTCGGCAATTAATTTAAGTTCTAGTTTTAAGTCAAAATATTCTCCGGGTTTTCCTTCTTGAAATTGCATTGGACTGGTGTTGGTTGCAGACCTGAAAAGAAAATTTCCTCTTCCGCCTTTTCCGCCTTTGGCAATTAATTCGCGCTGGCCAATTTTAGTAATTTCTATTTCCTCGGCGCGGTTTAGAATGTGGCAAACTGTGCCTACCGGAACAAATAAGGTTAGGCAGTCTGCTTTTCTGCCGTCATGGAGCCCTGATTTTCCATTTTCTCCTTTATCTGCCTTGTAGTCTTTTTTAAAGCGGAATTTTTTTAAAGCACTTAAATCTGCCACTCCCTCAATAAAAACATCGCCACCAATTCCGCCGTTTCCTCCTGTGGGTCCTAAAGCCCATTTTACTTTACTAAAAGTAGCCAGGCCCTTTCCGCCGTGTCCACCTTCTACATTTATTTTTACTTCGTCAACAATCATATTTTTTACTTTACGTACAAATTACAAAGACAGTGTCCGTCTCTTTCAACTTCTTCTTTACACCAAACACATGGGCATATTTTTTTTGCGTCTTCCTCGACGTTTCCCGAGACAATTCTGCACGGGCAATATCTTTTCCCATATTTTTTTTGGTTTGCTGCCAAACCAGCCAACACCTCTTCAACTACTTTTTTATCAGGATTGATTTTCATTGTGTTATTTATTATTCTCAATAATATTTTTTAACCAATTTTTGATTTCATTCTCGGGTATTAAACCTACAAAACCGTTAACTGGTTTTCCATTTTTAAATAAAACAATTGTGGGAATTTTTTCAACGCCAAATTTTTGAGCACTTATTGGAGCTCCATCAACATTGGCTTTTAGCACCACAACCTTGTCTTTAAAATGTTCGCTTATTTTTTCTAAAATAGGCCCTAAAACTTGGCATGGCCCGCACCATGTTGCAAAAAAATCCACTAAAACAAATTTGTCTGTAGAATTAACCTCTTTCTCAAAATTTGCGTCTGTGAGCTCTATATGTGTCATGTATTGTTTATTTAATTTTATTTAATTATTTAATTAAGAAATAGGCGATTATTATAATACCTAAAATTATTCGGTACCAGCCGAAGATTTTGAAGTTGTTTTTTTGGACATAATTTATCAAAAACTTTATTACAACTAATGCTACAACAAAAGAGACAATAAAGCCAATGGCAAGCACCAAAAACTGGTTAATATCTAGAATTGTGCGGTATTTTAGTAAGCTCCATGCAGTGGCTGCAACCATTGTTGGAACGGCTAAAAAAAATGAAAACTCTGTGGCAACTACGCGTGAAGCTCCAAATATCATGCCTCCAATTATTGTAGCTCCAGACCTTGATACGCCAGGAACCATAGATAAACATTGCACCAGTCCTACAAAAAATGCTGTTTTGTAGCTTAAATCTTTTATTGATGTTATTTGCATAGGCATGTTTGTAGTGTGCTTTTGGCGTGCTTCAACAAGCAATATAATAATTCCACCAACAAGTAAAGTTATTGCAACGGCCCAGGGATTAAACAACAACTCTTCAATTTTGCTAGCAAACAAAAATCCTAAAACAATAGCGGGGGAGACCCCAACCAATGTCTTAAACCAAATTGTCCAAGTATCTTTGTTTTTTACTTTGTCGCTGGTAAACGGCCACAATTTTTTAAAGAAAAAAACTACAACCGCCAAGATTGCTCCAAGTTGTATAACAATATCAAAAAGCAAAGTAAACTCTTTATCAAAAGTTATCCATTGGTTAACCAAAATTAAATGCCCAGTTGAAGAAATTGGCAAAAATTCCGTAAACCCCTCCACTATTCCCAAAATTGTCGCCGTAATGTATGAAAGCATAATTTAATAACTTATTATATCAAAAAACCACTTTGAGTTAAAGTGGTTTTTTATTTGTAATTATTATTAGCCTTCGTAGTGGGTTTCGGGATAGTTTCTATAGATTTCTTTTTTGCGTGAAAGTTGTCCTTTTTTGTTTTGTTTTTCTTGCATTGCGGTAAGCCACGAGATAAAGGGGATTCTGAGTTTGTCTAAGCACCAGTTGTCATCCTTCATAAGCGGTTTTTTTTCTTCCCTAAACCTATTAAGCATAGCCAAAGTGGCCTGCAAATTTGAAGGCGATAACTTATTATGTTCCTGCAAAAATTGTTCTTTACTAATGAAAGTTGCCATATTTTTGCTTTGGTTAAAAGTAATTAATCCTACCATATTTTCCCTTAGTAGTCAAACTTGACTCCTTCGGCGGAGCGCTCGGCGCGTTTTTGGTCGACTTCTTTTAAGTGCAATTTTCTTATGCGGACGTTTTTTGGGGTTATTTCTACTAATTCATCGTCGCCAATATATTCTAGGGCGTCTTCCAATTCCATTGTTTTTGGAACTCTAAAGTAATCAAGGCTGGCGTCTCCAACCGATCTGCAGTTAGATAGCGCTTTTTCTTTACAAACGTTTATTCTAATATCATTTGATCTTGCGTTTTGTCCAACAACTTGTCCTTCATAGACTTCAATAGCAGGTCCAAGGAACAAAACTCCTCTTTCTTGTAAGTTTACAAGGCCGTAAAGATTGGTTTTTCCCGTATCACTAGAAACAAGCGAACCATGATCTCTTTCTTTCCAGTTTCCCGGGTCTAAAATGTATTGAAAAAACACAGTATTCATTATCCCAAGGCCTTTGGTATCGGTCAAAAATTCATTTCTGTATCCAAACAAACCTCTTGTAGGAATAATAAACTCCATAAAAGCAGTTCCATTGTTAAATCTCATTTCTTTCAGTTCACCTTTTCTGCCCCCCATTTTTTCCATTACAACGCCTTGATATTTTTCTGGCACTTCAATAAATATTTTTTCATATGGAGTCATCATTTTTCCATCAACCTCGCGGGTAATAACCTGAGGTCTTGAAACTTGGAACTCAAATCCTTCTCTACGCATTCTTTCAATTAAAATAGCTAAGTGAAGTTCACCTCTGCCTGAAACAGTCCAATTGTTTTTGTCATCTTCAGTAACTCGCAAAGAAACGTCGGTTTCTAATTCTTTAAACAATCTTTCTCTCATTTGTCTTGTTGTAGAAAACTCTCCTTCTTTTCCGGCAAATGGGGAAGTGTTAACCATAAAAGTCATTTTTACGGTTGGCTGGTCAATGTTAATTAAAGGTAAAGCACTTGGATTTTCCGAGTCAGCAATTGTTTCTCCAATTGTAACCTCGGGAATTCCGGCAACCGCCACAATATCTCCGGCCCTAGATTCTGCAACCTCGGCTTTTCCTAATCCAATAAAAGTCATTAAGCTGGTGACTTTATATTTTTTTTGTACGCCATTTCTATCTATATGCATTATTTCTTGTCCGGCTTTTATTACTCCATTATAAATTCTGCCAATTGCAATTCTTCCTTTAAAATCATCTGGAGCTATTGTTGTTACTAAAATTTGCAATGGTTTATTTATATCGGCAATAGGGGAGGGAATGTGTTGCAAAACTGCGTCAAAAATTGGAGTTATGTCTGTCATTTTTGCCAAGTCTGGTTCAAGTCCTGCTTTTCCTTCACGGCCCGAAGCATAAATTACCGGAAAGTCTAAACTGTGGTCTCCGGCGCCCAATTCCAAAAATAATTCCATTGTAGCTTCCAAAGCAAAATCTACTCTGGCGCCTGGTTTATCTATTTTGTTTACAACCACAATAATTTTGTGGCCCATTTCTAAAGCCTTTTTCAAAACAAATCTTGTTTGAGGCATTGGCCCTTCTTTTGCATCAATTAAAAGCAAACATCCGTCTGCCATATTTAAAACTCTTTCCACCTCTCCGCCAAAATCCGCGTGACCCGGAGTGTCAATTATATTTATTTTTGTTTCACCATATTGCACAGATGCATTTTTAGAAAAGATAGTAATTCCGCGTTCTCTTTCTAATTCATTGCTATCCATAATCATTTCCTGTCCAATAACATCCTTATTCAAATGAGTATGCGACTGCCTCAAAAGCGCGTCCACCAGTGTAGTCTTCCCATGGTCAACGTGAGCAATAATAGCAATATTTCTTATATTTTCCATTTGTATTTTGTTTTGTATTGTATAAGCCATAATTATACGCTAAAAAATCACATAAGTCAAACGGTAGCAATCCCGCTGAGCGGGATAAGTGTTCGCTTCGCTCCCTTAAAAAAACAGACCGAGTGGATTAGATCCACGCGGTCTCTGTCTGCGACGCTCTGCCAGCATCAGGCTTTTTGGTTAATATCGAATTATGTAGCGATCCACTTCGTCCTTCATAATATTGGCATATTTTTTCCGTAATTCCTCGTTGACGGGGACATGCCAGGTGGATGATTCGCTTGTAATCTCAATTTCCACTTCAGCTTGTTTACCGTAAGGACCTGTGAATAGCTCACCAAAGCGTGAGGAATTTCCGTTTCCCCCTTTTTTTATCACTGCGAATACTTTCCGTGCCATGGTAATTCTCCTTCTTTGGGTTATCAAAAGTGGGGAAACAATATCCTCACCGTGCACAAATATTTTTAACATATTATAAATTATATGTCAAAAAAAATTGAAGCTTCAGGTTGTCGTACGGCAACCAGCGCGAAATAGTCTGATTTTTGGCTCGAGCAAAAAAACAGACCGAATGGATTAGATCCACGCGGTCTCTGTCTATTGCGATGCTCAGTAACATCAGGTTATAAGCAGTTTTACTGCGCTGAGTGGTACTGTTATAGACTCCCGATGACCCTTTTTGGTATAGAAATTTATTGTGATACCAGGAACAAGTTCTCCGGTTTGAAGAATCGCAGGTTCTTCGTTCCCAGTAGTAATTCCGGCGTTCCTGGCGTATACCTTTTTTGCTATCAAGTTATCACCTTGGGGCTGGTAGATTAAGGCATCTTCGCGCATTATTACATTCAAGCCAGCTCGAAGACTCATGGCGATTCTCCTTGTCAAAATGCTGTTGCCACAGTAACTCTATGGCTTAGTTAATCGGACACAGTCCGACATTGCCATAATATTATAACATCAATTTATTTTTGTCAAAGCTTCAGGTTGTCGTACGGCAACCAGCGCGAAATAGTCTGTTTTTTGGCTCGAGCAAAAAAACAGACTATTTTAATTTTTAGCAAAAAAACAGACCGAATGGATTAGATCCACGCGGTCTCTGTTTGTGTTCTTTTGACTGAGCACTAGGCCCTATACCACCTGGACGAGATCTTACTCTTCGCGGACAACTTCGATGTTGTATTTTTTGAGGAGTCTTTTGACCCAGTCCATGGCGTTCTTATCAAGAATAATCACCTTCCACGTGCCATCGTTCTCCCTGGTTGGTTCGGTACCGAAGGGGGGAGTGAAAAAGCACGCGGGGGTAATCGTCTGTAGCTCACGGTCAATACGTTTGATGTCCTTAGGGTTATCGATTCCCTGCGGAGCACGAACGAATAGGTTTTTATCCATGGCAATTTCTCCTTTTGGTTGTGGCTTGCCGTGCCGTTTGAATCAGTGAAAATTGTCAAAGGTGATGTTTTATTTATAGCATATCAAAATTCGTCCGTCAAGCTTTTATATGGTTTACAAATGTGCTATGATTTTATAATAAGTCAAGTTCATTTACAGGAGGTGGCAAATGAGCAGTAAGGAAAAGGTTTCTAACCTGATTGCCGAGATGGCAGGAGATCGGGTCCTTAGGGCCTTTATCTTAGCTGCTATTGGCAATCATTCTAAAGCAGATGATGTTATGCAGAATGTTTGGGAGGCCGCAATAAAAAGGTACGATTCATATGTTGAGACTCGTCCTTTTAGGCCTTGGGTATTTGGAATAGCCAAAATGGAAATTCGGAAATGGCGTCAGGAAAAAGCAAGGTCAAGGGAGGTTTTGTCTCCGGAAATAATAGACTTGCTTGCCGACACCGCGCTTGAACAAGCCGATGAAATTGATCAACGACTGCAACACATCAAGCCGTGCTTTGACCAAATGGATCAGGGATCTAGACAATTGCTGACTTTGCGATATTTTGATGACTTAAAGCATAAGGAAATCGCCGTCAAACTTGGGAAAAATGAGGAGGCAATTCAAATGGCTACAATGAGGGCGTTGCGAAAACTGCGCCAACTCGTTGACGAGAGAATTGCCAAGGGCATCCCGCCCTAGCAACATAGAGTGCCTATACAGCACTCTTTTTTATTGTAAAAAAAAGACCGCTGGGTGAATCATACGGTCGGTATGCTTTCTCACAAAGGTGAGAACTAATCTTGATCTTCATCTCGATTGTAGTCTACGCCATCTTCTGCAATTACCCAGAAAAGGAGTACAAAAAAGATAAGCCACCCAAACATACTATACACCCCTCTGCTTTTTTCATTTGGATTATCGATGATCGGTAGGTAAACGTAGGCCATGAATATTATCACCGCGATGACTGATTTTACGATGGCTGACGCATTGTTGGATATTATAGTAACCAGTGCTTTTTTGAGTTTACTTTTCATTGTATCTCCTCTAGGTTTGGTGGTGAATCACTTGTCAAAGATATTTTTCTTATATCATTTAATAAATTATTAGTCAATATTTTTATACAACAAAAAATCTCTCGGTTAAGAAAGATTTTTTGATTGATATTATTAGTATCTGTTTCCTCCTCCAAAGCCACCTCTGCTTCCACCTCCGAATCCTCCGCCTGTTCTTGGGGCTCTTGGTTCCATTGGTTTGGCTTCGTTGACTGTAAGAGTTCTTCCGTCCAACTCTGTGCCATTGATTTTCTCAATAGCTGCCTTGGCTTCTTCTTCAGTTGCCATTTCAACGAATCCGAAACCTTTTGATCTACCTGTCATCTTATCCATTATGATGACGGCTGTTTCAACGGCTCCGACTGCTGCAAATGTATCTTTCAAAGTAGCTTCGGTTGTGTTGTAGGATAATCCTCCAACGTATAATTTCTTTGCCATATTTTTTTAGATCTTGCGATCTATATTTTTTTTGCTTGGTTAATAAAAAGTAAGCCGACCCTCTAGTTCACTTCTCTGGCTTACTTTTAGTAAAACCTCAAGAAAGAAACCTAATAGAAACTTACAATAGTATTATAGCACTGTTTTTTATTGAATACAAGTCCGGCATAATACAACGTTCTCTAACCAATAGCTTTTAACCACTCGAGTGGTGCTAAGAATTTTAATCCGAGGTGCAATCTTTCGTTGTTGTAGTAAGGCATGTATTCATTGATTGCTTTCTGAAACGACTTTGGGTTTTGATTAACTTTATTCAAGCATTCTTCCTGTAAAGTGCGGTTAAACCTTTCGATGTGTCCGTTGTCGTTACTTTTTCTGACACGGATATGTCTGTGGTTAATTCCGAGTTTTCTGAGATTCTCTGTAAACCATGCTGAGAATTCCGAACCGTGATCAGATTGCATCATTTTAAAACTAAATCCCGAATGTTGCAACGCCTCTTTCACGAAATTCAGACTTTCCCATGTGTTGATTCTTAAACTAACTTTAGCGTATGCCCATCGCGAAGCCAAGTCAACGAGCGTGTAAACGTAGAATCGTCTGTCTCCGATGACAAAGTGTATTGTGTCAATTTGCACCAAATCCCCAGCTAAAACAGCCATTGGACGAGCTTCTGCGAAGTGCCAGCGCTTCCACGGACTGCGGTGGCGAATCAACCCTTGCCGTTTCAACGTTCTTTTAACTGACGACAAACTAATTTCAATTCCTTGATTTAGTAATTCCCGATGAACAATCTCAGCGCATCGGTTTCGTTTTAATCTTTGCTGAACGATTGCCGATATTTTTTCATCGCTTAATTGCTTTGGATGATGTTTAGGCCGGGACGAAAGAGTGGGGATTTCCATTCTTCCGTGCCAGCCGTAAACAGGTTTCTTTTTTAGCCACAGACGTACAGAGCAGTGACTAAATCCAAAGTGTTTGGCTGCCTTTCGAATTGACCAGCCTTGTTTTACTAAGCGAACTGCCTCCGTGCGAACTTTGGCTGCCTTTCGAATTGACCAGCCTTGTTTTACTAAGCGAACTGCCTCCGTGCGAACGTGGGGCAGATTAGGATTGTTTGTGTATGACATATACATAATATATACCACAAAGTGGTTACAAGCTACTGAACCATTACGATACAATTGACTAATAAACAAAAAATTTGTATGCTATACTTGCTCGTTCACAACTGACCACTAAGCATGGAGAATCGTTATGGAAAAGTCAGAACAAAAACAGAAGCGGACATACCACTGGTATCTTGAGCCGTTGGATGCTGATACTAATAAAGCATTTTCAATGGGAATTTCAAGCGAGAACTTTTGGGACAATCTTCTGTGCAAAGATGGCACACGCCATAATTTGTGGAGATGTTCGTCTCACATCCGTAGCGCTTTTTGGAAAAGCCGGAAAAGCATGAGATTAAAATTCCGAATTTTTGTCCGCTGTGGAAACGGCGGAGCTATCCGCGAATGCGCCCTGTATAAGGACAAATAAACACAAAGTATAATATAACTGCCCCGCAAGCAGTTTTTTTATGAAATAAATTCGGCAGTTTCGTAGTGTTATTGACAAGCTGGCTGGAAAGAGTAACGTAAACTTATTAGTAATATTATTAAAATTATATAATATAATATGAAAAAAATAATCTCTCGTTTACTATTAATTAGTTTTTTACTAGTTAGTTTTTTTACGTCATCTTTTTTAACGGTTTATGCCGCAACTCTTCTTAGTGATGACTTTACCGGAAACGTAGTAAGTTCTGCAAATTGGCACATTCCAACATGGTCTTCTACAAATGATGGAACATTTATAGGAAGGACACAATTTATGTGCACTCAAAATGCTTCGCTTCCTGTGTTAAACAGCAGTAACGCGGTTATTACAATGCAAACCTATAACCCAACAGGAACTTCTTTTTATGGAACAGATTTAATTAGCAACCAGCAATTTACACAAGGTCAGGGAATTCACGTTACTGTACGGGCTAAAATGAATGCAACAAAACCCGGAATTGTCGGCGGAATATTCTTGTACGCCCTTAAGCCGGGGAGCACAGTTTACCGCGATGAAATTGATTTTGAGCTTCTTACCAATTTACCAAACAAATTTAATACTAACATCTTCAGCAATCAGCCGACAAACATAGATGGAATTCCGCAATATATATCCTATGCTTCCGGTTCAATAAATGATTATCACACCTATGAAATAAAATGGTTGCCAACTCAGGTGGTTTGGATTGTCGACGGAAATGTTGTCAGAACAGAAACTAGCAATTTGCCTACAAGCCCAATGAATTTCCATTTAAATTTGTGGGTACCAGATTCAGGGTGGGCAACGGCTTATAGCTCAGATTTAAATTATACAACTTTGGCAAGCGCCAATGTAGTTTATTCTATGAGCGTTGATTCGGTGAGCGTGCAGTCTATTGTTTCTAATCCGGTTTCGAATACTATTACGCTTTCTCCTGCAACAGCTAATTTAACATTTGGAGGCTTAACTCAACAAATTACTGCAACTACATTTGATCAAAATGGAAGTCCTATTAATTCAGCTTTAACTTGGGCTTCAAGCAATACTGCCGTTGCCACCGTCAGTTCCACTGGCTTAGTCACTCCGATTGCGCCGGGCACTGCCAACATTACAGCAACTTCAGGCTCTGTAACAAGTACCACGCCGTCGGTAATTTCAGTAACAACAATTACAAGTAATGCAAACATTAATATTACAAGTGTGCCGGCATTAGGATATAGTGGAAATGCCGTTGGTAGAGTAACTGGAATTTCTCCTTCTAATTATTCTCGGTATGCAGTTGCATTATATGTAAATGTTTATGGCGGATGGTGGACCAAACCATTTTTAAGTGCGCCACTTACAGCAATTCAACCAGACGGAACTTGGTCTGGCAGTGTTACAACAGGTGGCAGTGATATTTTTTCTAATCAAATTGTTGCATATCTTGTACCAGCCGGATACAGCGCCCCGGCTTGTAGCGGAACAGCATCTTTGCCTTCTTCTTTATCTTCATTTCCAATGGCCAGTGTCAGTAGATCATCTTCTTTAATTATTATAGTTAACCAATTGGGTTCTACTTTAATAGTTGGCGGACAGTCTCAACAGATAACGGCCACTGCTGTTGACCAAAATTGTAACGTTATTGATACTCCACTTACATGGACATCAGATAACACCGCCGTTGCCACCGTCAGCTCTACAGGATTAGTAACCGCCGTTGCGCCAGGCACCGCAAATGTTACAGCTTCAAGCGGCACAGCAGTCAGTCAACCGGTAGTTATTACAGTTATTAAGCCAAATTTAACTATTATCAGAATATCACCCTTTTTTGCAACATTAGTTGTAGGAAAAACTACTCAGCAAATGACTGCCTCAACGCGCGATCAATTTAATCAGCCAATTACAGCTACAGTTACATGGGCATCTGATAAAACATCTGTTGCTACTGTCAGTTCCACCGGCTTAGTCACTCCGATTGCGCCGGGCACTGCCAACATTACAGCTTCCAGCGGAACAGTTACAAGTGATCCAGCAATAATCACTGTT
Organism: Candidatus Staskawiczbacteria bacterium; assembly: GCA_026395215.1. GTDB lineage: Bacteria > Patescibacteriota > Minisyncoccia > Minisyncoccales > Staskawiczbacteraceae > XYD1-FULL-39-28. The sequence goes on along the minus strand of JAPLZC010000011.1, from coordinate 1,018 downwards.
GTAAAACCAGCTTTGACAACTATTAGCATTACTCCAATTTCTGCAAATTTAATTGCCAACGGAGTAACCCAGCAACTCACCGCAACAAAACTCGACCAACAAGGTAATCCGATTATAGCAACCCTAATATGGGCGTCTGATAACACTGCTGTTGCAACTGTCAGTTCTACCGGTCTTGTGAAACCAATTTCAGTTGGTACGGCTAATATAACAGCCTCGAGCGGAGGCGTGGTCAGCAATGCTTCTGTTATCACAGTTGTAAGTCCAACAATACAAATTACTAGTGTACCGGCATATGGAACAGCCGGGTATGCAAATGGAAAAATAGTTGGGGTTCTCTCTGCAAATTATTCCAAATATAAAGTTGCAGTTTATATTTATGTAAATAGTGGCTGGTGGACAAAGCCATATCTTACTGCGCCATTAACCACTATCCAATCAAACGGAACTTGGAAGACAGACATAGCCACGGGTGGAGTTGACCAAAATGCAACTCAGGTTGCCACTTTCCTTGTGCCAACAGGTTATAGTATTACAACTTGCAGTGGAACAGCAACGTTGCCACCTGCATTGCAATCTTTTCCTTCGGCTTTTGTGAATCGTTAAACTAAATATAAAACAAAAATACCCGTTTCGGCGGGTATTTTTTTATGTTTGTAATTTGTTAACTTCTGTTATTTCTCATATTATCAAACGCCCAAGTGTATTCAATAACCAACACCGGTATCCATTCCGGGCTTCCGTAGATAATAAACATAATAATACCCAAGACTAATGCTATTGTGTTAACAATAAAAAAGATAGCATCAAATTGCTGTTCATGCCGAGATGTTTCCTCATTATTAGTTATATATAGCAACCATTTCCAAATTTTCATGCTCCGACGGTAGGACTCGAACCTACAACCTTATCCTTAACAGGGATTTGCTCTACCATTGAGCTACGTCGGAATATATTATTATGGTAATATAATGTTATGAAAATTGCAAGAAGAAGGTTCACAACTCAAAAAAGGGAA
>JAPLZC010000001.1 GCA_026395215.1 Candidatus Staskawiczbacteria bacterium | reverse complement strand
ATTCAAATCGTTTGAAGAATTAAAATACAAATTAAGATTGTGGAATATGTTTTACAACGATACAAAACATTGCGGATTAAACGGTAGAACACCCAATCAAGCCCTCAGAATCTGAGTGCAAAATGTCCGTGGTTAAAACAAGGACAACAAAAAACAACCCTGTTTTGCAAGGTTGTTTTTTTGTTAGAAGTTAGCGATTATTTGTTAGTTGTTAACTTCAAGCTCATTCTGTGTTCTTTTGGTTCTATCGAGAGAACCGTAAATTCGTAGGTTTCGCCGATTTTCATTTGCTCTTCCATTTTTTCTTTTGATTCAAGCTCGGATATGTGGCAGAGACCACGGATTTTTGGGGCTACTTCTACAAAAGCTCCAAAGGTTGAGAACTTGGTCACTTTACCTTTTATAGCATCACCTTTTTTATATTGTTTCTCAATTTCTTCCCATGGATTGGTCTTCAGCGATTTTAGTGACAAAAAGACTTGATTGTTGTTTATGTTGATAATTTGGGCTTTAATAACTTCTCCAACTTTTACAACTTCGGCAGGATTTTCTACCAACTGCCAGTCAAGTTCTGAAATGTGAATTAATCCCTCTATCTGCTCGTTTTCATCTTTTGCATCTGCTGGAAATTTTATAAAAGCTCCAAAGTCAGCTATACCTGTAATTTGTCCGTCTACAATATCATTTTTCGTGTAGCTCTTTAAAACTTCTTTGGTTTTTTCCTCTGACTTTGCTTTTTCTGAAAGAATTAATTTATTTTCTTCAGCTAACAAATCCAAAACTTTTACTTCCAAAGTTTTGCCAATAAATTTTTGTAATTCTTTTAAAATTTTTGCTTTGTCAGCGTCAGCTACTCTTGGGTAGTGCTCTGCTGCCAATTGGGAAACTGGCAAGAAAGCTTGTATTCCATCTAATGTTGTTAAAAGTCCTCCTTTGTTTACGCCGGTAACTCTTACAGTTACTATTGTGCCAGAATCTCTCAAGTCTTTTAATCTCTTCCAGCTGATTTCTTTTGTGGCATCTTGTAGAGAAAGTTCTCTATAACCTTGTTCGTTTTCTAACTCAACAATTTTACCATGAACTTTGTCGCCAATTTCAAGGCTTTTTACAATATCCTTTACAGCATAAAACTCCCTACCATATATAATACCGGTTCCGTAAAGTCCCAAGTCTATATATAGAGAGGATCTATCTCTGGCTACAACCTTTCCTTCAATAGTAGCTCCAATCTGAAGGGGATTGTTTGAATTTTTGATTATATCTTTTTCCATAAAAAAATAACGGTTTATTTTTCTCTACTTCGCCATTAGGCTCAGCATTCTGCTGCCGCTCAGCAGTATTATTTATAATGTGTTTAATATACACTATCTCACAAATTTATGCAACTCTTAAAAGTCGGTGGGGTGTCGGACATCCCACCGACTGAATATTTCTGGTATAATAAATAAAAATAATAAACAATAAAAAAATGAGTTACATAAAACCTACTTTTGCTAATGATGAAATTTATCATGTTGTTAGTCGCGCAGTTGGGGATACGGTGGTCTATGTTGATGAAAGCGATTTTTACCGCGGGATTTTTTCTATTTATGAATTTAACAATAGTAAAAAAGTAGAAATCTGGGAGCGCAGAAGAGCCCGCAAAAGATTTAAGAATCAAGAAAAAGAGTCGGTGGGATGTCGGACATCCCATCAGTCTGAATATTTAGATGGAAGAGAAAAATTGGTAGAGGTTCTTGCGTTTTCGTTTATGCCTAATCATTTACACTTGATTTTAAGGCAGTTAAAGGACAATGGCATAACTGAATTTATGAAAAAAGTTAATGGCGGATACGCAAACTATTTTAATAAAAAATATAAGCGTATGGGGCATCTTTTTAACAAATTTCGAGCTGTACATATTGAGGATGATGATCAGTTGAGAAGTGCATTTTTATATGTACATGCTAATTTAATTTCCATGGTTGAGCCCGGTTGGAAAGAAAAAGGAATAAAAAATTATAAAAAAGTTATAAAATTTTTAGAAAATAACAAGCGTCACAGTTATATGGATTATATTGGCAAGAATGCCTTTCCTTCGGTGACGCAGAGAGACTTTTTCTTAGAATTTATGGGTGGTTCAGAAGGGTGCAGAGCTGGAATTGACAATTGGATAAAAACCAAAAATAAGCTGGATTTCGAAGAACCGGGGTTAGAATAACAGTGAGAGCGGTGGGGTGTCCGACATCCCACCGACTTGCAGTGGATATTTGGGGGCTTGAAGTAGAAAACGGGTTGTGATAAAATTAGACAATAATTAAAAATTTAAAATTAAAAATTAAAAATTGTGGCTAAGTTATATTGGGCAGGGCAATCTTGCTTTCAAATTTCAGTTTCTAATGGGAAAGACCATTCAGCAGATATTGTAATAGATCCCCTTAAGGAAGATAAGGCAGATATTTTATTGCTTACCAAGAATGAAAATAAAGTAAAAACGACAAAAGGGGAATCATTTGTAATTGATGGTCCTGGCGAGTGTGAAATAAAAGAAGTTTTCGTTCAGGGAATTCCATCTTCTAAAAATACAATTTACGTTTTTGAAGCAGAAGAAATGAGGTTTTGCCATTTGGGAGATTTAGGTCAGAAGTTGTTAACAGATGAACAGTTAGAAAAAATTGGTCAAATTGATGTTTTGATGATTTCTGCATTAGAAGAGGCACAAAAAATAATTGGACAAATTGAGCCTAAAACAGTAATTCCAATGGATTATGATAATGTTTCAAAGTTTTTAAAGACAATGGGCAAACCGTCTATTACTCCAATTGAAAAATTTGTGGTTAAAAAAAGTGCGTTGTCAGAAAATGGAATGGAAATAGTAGTTTTACAGCCATAAAATTATAATGAATTTTGCAGATAGAAATAGAAAATTTTTAGAAAAAATGAGAGGTTTGCCCGAGCAGAAAAAGAAGATTGTCCTATGGACAATTGTTGCTGTCCTAGCAGTTATAATGGGAATTTTCTGGATTAGAGGGGCTGTAACTAATTTTTCAAAAATTGGAGAGTCGGTAAAATCAATAAATTTAGAAAATATAAAATAGTATGGCAGACGAAATAATTGAGGATGACGAACCCGCCGACTCAGAAGGCTTTGGCGAGGCAAAGGAAAAAAAATCAAAGACTAGGGCTCAGGAAGATGACAAGTCTGGGGCAAGTGTGAGGGGAAATGTAGCCCAGAGGGAAATGGTGACCGAGCTTAAAGAATCATACATTGATTACGCAATGTCGGTTATTGTGGCTCGCGCGCTTCCAGACGTTAGAGATGGTTTAAAACCGGTCCACCGCAGGATTTTGTATGCAATGATGAAATCGGGGTTAAGATCTAATACAAAACACAGAAAATCTATGGCGGTAGTTGGAGAAGTGCTAAAAAGCTATCACCCTCACGGAGACACAGCTGTCTACGAATCTTTGGTTAGAATGGCCCAAGATTTTAACATGCGATATACACTGGTAGATGGTCAAGGAAACTTTGGCTCAATAGATGGAGACGGCGCTGCTGCAGCAAGGTACACAGAATGTAGATTGTCTAAAATTGGAGATGAAACTTTAACAGATATTGAAAAAGACACAGTCAAATTTATTGATAACTACGACGGCACAACTCAAGAGCCAACAGTTTTACCTTCGCCTATGCCCCAGTTGCTTTTAAACGGCAGTTTGGGAATTGCTGTTGGAATGGCAACAAATATTCCTCCGCACAACTTAACAGAAGTTGCCGATGCGTTAGTTTATATGTTAGACCATCCTAAAGCTGAAACAGAAGATTTGTTCCAGTTTATTCAGGGGCCAGATTTTCCAACCGGTGGAATAATTTATGACCAAAAAGAAGTTATTTCTGCTTATTCACAGGGTAAAGGTTCTATTTTAATGCGTGGGAAAGCCGATGTTGTGGAGAAAAAAGACGGAGCTGAACAAATTATTATTACAGAAATACCTTATCAGGTTTTAAAATCAACTTTGGTGGAGGATTTGGCCAACTTAGTTACAGAAAAGAAAGTTGAAGGTATAAAAGATATCAGGGACTTGTCTGACAGAGAGGGAATGCGAATTGTTATTGATGTAAAAAAAAGTTTCCAACCCCAGAGAATTTTAAATAGATTGTATGTTCATACTAACCTTCAAAAGACTTTTCACTTAAACTTACTTGCGCTAGTAGATGGAATACAACCGGAAATTTTGTCTTTATCGGAGGTTTTGGCATATTTTATCAAGCATAGAGAGGAGGTTGTAACCCGCAGAACAAAGTTTGATTTGGAAAAGGCCAAAGACAGAGCTCATATATTGGAGGGCCTAATGATTGCTCTAAAAAATATTGATGCAGTAATTCAGACAATCAAAAAATCTTCAGATAAAGATGAGGCTAGAATTAATTTAATTAAAAAATTCAAATTATCAGAAAAGCAGGCAGTGGCTATTTTGGAAATGCGTTTACAAACCCTTGCCGGGCTAGAAAGACAAAAGATAGAAGATGAATTAAAAGCAATTTTGGAAACAATCAAAGACTTAATGGCAATTTTGAAGAGCCCTGAAAGGTTAAAAACAATTATCAAAAAAGAGTTTTTAGATTTGAAGGAAAGATTTGGAGATGCGCGCAGGACAAAAGTTGTTAAAGGAAAATTGGGAGAAATTACAGAAGTTGATTTGGTACCATTGGAAGAAACAATTGTTACTTTGACTACCGGCGGATACATAAAGAGAATAAATCCTGCCACTTACAAAATTCAAAAACGCGGTGGCAAAGGAATTATTGGTATGACAACAATGCAAGATGACATTGTAGAACACTTTTTGTGCGCCTCAACGCATGACAACCTGATGTTCTTTACAGATGCTGGTAAAGTTTTCCAGACCCAGGTTTACGAAATTCCTGAGGGCACAAGGGTTGCCAGAGGCAGGGGAGTGCAAAACTTTTTGGAAATAACAACAGAAGAAAAGGTTTTGTCGCTTGTGCCTATGCAGAAATCTGTCCCTGGTAAAGAAAGCACTTCAAAAGACAAGTTTTTGGTGATGATTACCAAAAATGGCAGAATAAAGAAAACCGCTTTGGAGGAATTTGAAAATGTCAGAAAGTCTGGAATTATTGCTATAAAACTGGAAAAGGGCGACACACTTAGAAAAGTTGTGAAAACAACGGGTGAGGACGATATAATTTTGGCAACCAAAAATGGAATTTCTATAAGATTTAAAGAAAAAGATATTAGGCCTATGGGCAGGGGAGCCGCTGGAGTTAAAGGTATACGGCTAAAGGGCGCAGACGAAATTATTGGAATGGATGTTGTCAAAAAAGATTTGCCTGTTGACGAAAAGGGCAAACCTGCAAAACAATACTTTATGATTGTTATGGAAAACGGTTATGGTAAGCGTACCGACATTGGCCAATATAAAGTTCAGGGCAGAGGAGGTTCTGGAATTAAAACCGCTAAAATAACCAGCAAGACTGGGCCCGTTATAATGTCTACTGTTTTAGTAGAAGAACCCGCCTCCGCTGGAAGCTCCGGCGAGGCTACGGAAGACTTAATTGTAATTTCCAGAAAGGGGCAGGTTATAAGAACTGGTGTAAAGTCTATATCTTTGCTAGGTAGAGCCACTCAGGGGGTGCGCATAATGAGACTAGAGGAAGGTGACAAAGTTGCCTCGGGCGTTTGCGTAAAAGACTAAGTTTTACTTATCCACTTGCATATATTTTATATAAAGTTGTATAATATGTTAATGAATAAAAAGACTGCTTTAGTAACAACTTTTGTCAGTTTATCTAGCTTGGCGGTTTCTTCTGTTGCTCTTGCAACTGCAGCTGTTTGTCCTCCCGGCCAAATTTGCAACCCATTAAGCTCCAATACCTTCGGCGAGCTCCTCACAACCAGCATTCTCCCGGCAGTATCAGCGGCAGTAGCTTCTATAGCAGTATTAATGCTTGTAATATCTGGTATACTTTTCCTTATATCTGCTGGAGATCCACAAAAGCTACAAACAGCCAAAACTGCCTTAACATATGCTATTATCGGATTGGCAGTTGCGCTGGCAGCAGAATTAATTCTTGAGTTAATAAAGAAAGTTTTAGGAATATAATAACGACAGTTTAAAATACAAAGGTCGAACTTAAAAATTAAAAAATTATTCTGTTTTAAAAAACAGAAACACAAAAATGAAAATCATCAAAAAAATTATATCAGCCACAACTGCAATGTTAGCATTGCCATTTTTGGCTCTTGCATTTACCCCAGGAAGCGAACCAACAGGAACCTTTGCAGGGCAAGGAGCATCAGGTTTCTCGGCAATTTTTGGAAAGGTTTTGGGCCTACTTTGGCCTATCGTGGGTGGTCTTGCTGCTATAATGATAGTAGTCTCGGGCATAATATTTATAACCGCTAATGGAGACCCGGAAAAAATTCAGACAGCAAGGACAGCCTTAATATGGGCTATCATCGGAATAGTTGTAGCTATACTCGCGTGGTCAATACCAGCCATTATTTCATCGATTATCGCAGGTTAATTAAAACGAGGTTTTGTTGGGGGCCGACACAACTTGGCTCCCAACAAACTGAGTTTTGTTATTTAATGAAAAGCATTAAAAAAATTATATCAGCCACAACCGCAATGTTAGCATTGCCAGTTTTAGTTTTTGCATTTACCGCACCAAACCAGCCAACAATAGGAAACATAGATAGTTTTGATAAAATTTTTACAAATATTCTAAAACTTATCTGGCCTATTGTAGGCGGTCTTGCCGCTGTAATGATAGTGGTAGCAGGCATAGTATTTATAACAGCCAATGGAGACCCGGAAAAGATTAAAACAGCAAGGACATCCTTAATATGGGCTGTTATTGGAATAGTTGTAGCTATACTTGCGTGGTCAATACCGGCTATTGTTACAACAGGTATAGGAGGTTAATTGAATACTTACTTTTTAAATATTAAATATAAAAGATAATGACTACCATCGCCCAAGTTGTAACAAATGCGCTGACTTTTATCGTTTGGCCAATTCTTACTGGCTTTACGGTTATTATGCTTTGTTATGCCGGGATTTTATTTATTACTGCACAGGGAGAACCCGAAAAGATTAAAACAGCAAAAGCTGCTATTATTTGGGTTGTTGTAGGGCTTATAATCGGCATTGTAGCATACTCAGTTCCTGCAATTGTAACGAAAGTGTTTACTACTACCCCTTAAATTTACTTAAATTCAAATTAAAAAATGGCGCAAAGCTGGTCTTTAGGGCCATTTTTTGTTACAATGTTACTATGCCGGCGTGGCGCCTGCCTGCCGGCAGGCAGGGAATTGGAATACGCGGGTATGGCGAAACAGCAGACGCGCCAGCCTTAGGAGCTGGTGGGAGAAATCCTGTGGAGGTGCAAATCCTCCTACCCGCACACAAAACAAAAACCGCTTCAAGCGGTTTTTGTTTTGCCCTGAGTGAAATCGAAGGGTTAGGATATTTTTACGTTGGCTTTGCCTGCGCCGGCTTCGTTTTTGGGGATTTTAATGGTTAAAATGCCTTTGTCAATTTGGGCATCGGCATTATCTATGTCTATGTTTTCGGGCAAAATAACTTTTCTGGAAAATGGGCCCCAATAGCACTCTTGGTAAAAATATTTTTTGTCGGGGTGGTTGTGTGGGTCGCACCTGTTTCCTTTAATAACCATCATGTCTTTTTCTAGGGAAATATCTAAGTCTTTTATCTGCACTCCGGCAATTGCGGCCAAAACCACAAATTCAGCGCCCGTCTCAAAAACATCTACCACAAGCTCTCCAACCTCGCCGAATATTTCTTCAGCTGGCGCAACAGCTTTTGGGGTTTCTTCTAATTTGTTTTCAATAATATTTTCTGGCTCTTTTGCCAATTCTATTTGTTTTGTTTTTCTTGCCATTTTCTTAAAACAGATTTTAACGGATTTTTTAACGGATTTTCGCGGATCACAGATTTTTGTATCCGTGATTTGTGTAAATCCGTCCATCAATCTGTGTTTATTTGTTTAAATCTTACAAATACTTTTCATTTTTTTTAATTTTTCAAAACCAACAAAGACTAGAACTGCTAAAATTAAAATTGTAATTGCCGGAACGATATATCCAGAAGGGTCTGGCAACTTTATTATAAAGAAATCATACAAACCATGCAAGACCGTTGCCATTATTATACCAGCAACAATAACTATATGTCTGCTTTTTACGTGACAGAAAGAAATAGCCAAAAAATAACCTATAACAGCCGAACACAAAGTGTGTAGGAATGTTGCGCCAATAAACCTTATAAAAGTCACCAGCAAGGCCCTGCCAATAAGCTCGTCAATTGACATTTGTCCCATTGGGGCGAACAAATAAAGAATGTTTTCTACGGCGGCAAAACCTAAGGCAGAAACCACCATATAAAGCATTACATCTACCGGTTCATCTAAGTGGTGGCTATCAACTACTTTTACTCTGATTACCAGATATTTGAAAATCTCTTCGCTGAAAGATATTATAATAAACCAGTAAATTATGCCCCAGACCAGCGTTGTATGTCCAACATTTGCCATATCTAGTAACTTTGTCAGGCCAATTTGTACAAAGAAGACCGGCAAAGTTATGAAAGCGCCCCACAAAAATACTTTAATTATCATTCTCTTTGGCTCTGGGTGCAAATCTTTCGTCAAATAATAAAAAAGCCAAGTCAAACTGGGAAGTAAACCTAAGATTATATATATTATTATGCTGTAATCCATATTTTATTTTGTCTGCCCGCTTAGTGGCGGGACCAGTCTTCTATCATTATACACCTTTTTTTGTTTTTTATGGGTAATTGCTGGTAGATTTCTTCAGTAATAAAAGGCATAAATGGATGTAATAATTTTAGCGAGTCAAAGAGAAGTGTAATCAAAAGATACTGGCTGGCATTTTTCTTTTTAATATCAGTGCCATAAAGCAATGGCTTTTGCTCTTCAATTATCTTATCACAAAGCGTGTGCCAAAAATAATGGTATATTTTTTCAGCTGCTGTATAAAACTTGAAATTATCCATGTCCTTCGTTATATCCTTGGCTTGTTTTTGAAAATCTTTTAGTATTTTTTTCTCCTTTGCATTTAAGCTAATTTTACTTTTTGGATCATATCCCTCTAAATTCATTAGAACAAATCTTGATGCATTCCATATTTTTGTGGCAAAATTTCTGTATCCTTTTATTCTATTTTCATCTAAGGCCAAAGAAGTCCCCGGGGTGTTGCCAACTACTAAGGCAATTCTTAAAGCGTCGGTGCCGTATTTTTCAGTTAAGTCGAGAGGGTTTATAACATTTCCCTTAGATTTTGACATTTTTTGGCCCTTGGCATCTAGTACAAGTCCATGCAAATAGACATTTTTAAAAGGCACTTTTTTTGTGTTGTAAAGTCCAAACATAATCATTCTGGCTACCCAAAAAAATATAATTTCTCCAGCTGTTTCCATTACATCTGTTGGATAAAAAGTTTTAAAATCTTTAGATTTTGGATATCCTAATGTTGCATACGGCCACTGACCAGAAGAGAACCATGTATCAAATGTGTCTGTTTCTTTGATTACTGAACCTCCGCACTTTGGACAAGAATTTATTTTGTCCTCAGTATCAACTATTATATGTTGACATTTTTCACAGTTTTTTGCGGGTATTGGTATGCCCCAAACAATTTGCCGAGAGATATTCCAATCGATAATGTTTTTGAGCCAATGTAATGATATTTTTTTGTAGTGTTCGGGAATGAATTGAATCTGGTTTTTTTCTATTGCTTTTATTGCAGGCTCTGCCAAAGGTTTCATTTTCAAAAACCATTGGTCTTTAATTTGTGGTTCAATTGATGAGCCACATTTGTAACAGGTTTTTACAATGTGTTTATAGTTTTCTTCGATTTTTTCAACCAATCCCTTCGATTGCAATTTTTCAATTATTTTTGGTCTAGCTTCTGAAATTTTCATTCCAGAAAATTCCCCGGCAATAGGCAAAAGTTTTCCATAAAAATCAATAATCTGTTCTTTTTCTAGATTGTGTCTTTCTGCAATTCCAAAGTCTATCGCGTCGTGCCATGGAGTTATTGTCATAACACCAGTTCCAAAATCCATATCAATAAAGTCGTCTTTTATTATGGTTGCTGTAATTGGACCGTTTATCCATTCTAATTCTATTTTTTGTCCTTCTTTGTAATCTTTGTATCTTTTATCTTTTGGATGCATTACAACATATTTGTCACCAAATTTAGTTTCTGGCCTAGCAGTTGCAATGGTAAAAGGACCATATTTTAAATAATAAAACTTATCAACTTTTTCTGTATCTAAAGTTTCTAAATCCGATAGGGAAGTTTGGTGTTTTGGACACCAGTTTGCTATTTTTTTGCCCTTGTAGACTAAATTATCTTTATAAAGTTTTTCAAAAGTTGCGTAAACAATTTTTATAATATCTTGATCTAGCGTAAATTTTTCTCGCGACCAATCACATGAGGCGCCCATTTTTCTTGTCTGGCTTTCAATATTTTTTTTGTTGCTTTGCGTAAAATCCCAGATCTCTTTATAAAGTTCCTCTTTTGGTATTTGGAATCTCGAGCGCCCCTCTTTTTCTAATTTTTTTTCGTAAACAACCTGCGTTTCAAATCCAGCGTGGTCTAATCCTGGTAGCCAAAGTGCTTTGAATCCTCGCATTCTTTTGTACCTAGTCATAATGTCTTCAATTGTCATAACTAAAGCGTGGCCAGCATGCAAATTCCCGTTGGCGTTGGCTGGTGGCATTATTATAGTAAAAGGTTTTTTATGACGAGAGGGGAGTTTATCAGGATTAAAAAAACCGCTTTCCTCCCAAAGCCGGTAAATCTTATCCTCAACCTCTTTAGCGTTGTACTGCGATGGTAATTCCATGTTTATTTAATCTATTCTATCAGAGTTGTTTTAAAGAGTAAATTATTGACGAATCAATATATAAGGTGTATAAATAAAACGCATCAAAAGGTGTTCAAAAGTAAAGGTGCTCAGCACCTTGTCAACTCAGCTCAAAGAAAGGGAAGTCATGAAATCTTTAATGTTCTTTTTGTTGGCAATAATATCACTCCTCATTTCGAACATCGGCACATATTACTGGTGTAAACTGGTAGTCGGTGCTGGCCTTGCCAGTTTTTGTGTGTTTTTTGTTTTGTCTTGGGTCGCTGCGGTGTGCGAATCAAAAGACAGGAAGAAACCGGCTTGTCCAAAATGCGGTCATAAACCAGTGGTGATTAGCGATATTATTATCAAAACTACGCCCCAGATATTTTTTATGGTATCAAAGACGACGTGTTCCCATTGTGGTTTTGAAGAACGCACCAACCCGCACAAAGTTATTTGACACCCTTTTCTATTTGGAAATGCGTAGATTGCCGTTGGCTTGGATTTTTTTCCAGCTTACGGTATTTTTTTTATTAAAATATCCTGCCACAGCTACCATTAAGCCGTTGTCAGTGGACAAGGCTGGTTTTGGCACAATAAGTTCTACATGTGGTAATTCTTCTTCCAGTTTATTTTTAAACTGTTTTCTTAGTTCTTGGTTTGCCGAAACTCCTCCGCCCAAAATTAAAGATTTTGCTTTATAATCTTTTATTGCTTTTATAGTTTTCTTAATTAGCACATCTATAATTGCTTGTTGTATTTCGGCGGCCATGGTGGCTTGTGCGTTTTTTTGCATTGCCTCGCCGAAGCTTTTTGCGAAGGTGGGCCAAGCATATAAAACAGCAGTTTTTAAACCGGAAAAACTAAAGTCATAGTCTTTTGTATTTATCATTGGCCGAGGCAGTTGGTGGGGTGTCGGACATCCCACCAACTTAGTTGCCAATTGGGAGATTATTGGACCGCCTGGGTAGCCAAGGCCGAGGATTTTGGCGCATTTGTCAAAACATTCTCCGGCTGCGTCGTCTCGCGTTTCCCCTAAAATTTTATATTGGCCTATTTTTTTAACTAAAATAATTTGTGTGTGTCCACCACTTACGACAAGCGCAATTGCCGGAAATTCGATTTTCGGATTTCGATTTTCGGATTTCGGATTTTCGTGAGTTGGTAACCAATTCACGAGTATATGGGACTCTATGTGATTTACCGGGACAATGGGGATATTCCAAGAAGAAGAAAGATTTTTTGCAAAATTAACTCCAACCCATAAACACGGCTCTAATCCCGGGCCATTTGTAACAGCTATTAAATCGATATTTTTTAACGAAATTTTTGCTTGGCTTAAAGCAGTTTCTAAGGTTAAAGGCAAATTTTCTTCATGCGCTCTTTTTGCCATTATTGGATAAACTCCGCCATATTTTTCTCCAAGTTCAACCTGTGAAGCAATTATGTTTGATAACACTTTAAAAGACGGGTTTTTTGTTCCCGTTACTTCTAAAATGGCAATTCCTGTATCATCACAAGATGTTTCTATTGCTAAAATTCTCATATGGTATTTATACCCGAAAACTTGTATCTTTTCAATATTATAGTATAAAGAAAACAGCTTCCTTCACAACACTCACTTTGAAAGGTACGGTGAAACCATGAAACAGGTAGAGAAAAAAAGAAACGATTTGGTCTGGCGGGTCATTTTGTCTCTTATCATAAGATTAGCTTGTGCGGCAATTGGGGTTACGCTTTCTATTGTCTGGTGGAAGTACATCTGGCCGAGGTATTTTGGCCAGGTTCCCACTTTTTTGGGAATTTCAAGATACCAGTGGGACACAATTGCAATGTTGTTTTATTCTCCGGTTATTGGCCTCTATATCAAAGATGTCTTGGGCAAATACCGTGAAATTAAAAGGAAAAACACGGCTAAAGTTACTCCTAAGGAATTTTGGTATGAGTGTCCTCGGACTATGCAATTTGGAATTTTCTTAGTAGCCACCTTTATAGCAGGCATTTTCCTTACTTTTGCTGTTGGTGCAATTATTTACGCCATTTGGATGGTTATTAAGGTTTGGCTTTGGTTTCGCGTTTTTCGCAGAGAACCAAATGCGCTTCGCAAAAGTTCTGAAGGTGAACAATAAACATATAACTCCCAATGGGAGTTTTTTATTGCTTTTTTCTTATTTTTGGGTTAATATATTATCATATTCGGCCTTATCGTCTAGCCTGGTCTAGGACGCATCCTTTTCAAGGATTAAACCCGGGTTCAAATCCCGGTAAGGCCACATGGAGAAGAAAGATTATTTAGATATCTCAAAGGCTTCGGATATTAAAAATCCAACAGAGAGGGGGCTGTATAGATTTTTTGAAATGATTCCGGGAATTTTAAGTTTGGGCACACTTTTTGGTGTGCTTGTTTTGTCTTGGCTAATTCCTTCGTGGGTGGCTGTTTTTATAATATGTTTTTGTTTTTATTATTTGTTTAGAATATTTTATTTTTCTTTACACCAAATATTCGGCTATTTTAAAGTGAGAAGTAACATGAAGAGAGATTGGTTGAGGGAGTTGAAAAAGATAAAAGGGCAAGAGGGCAAACCAAATTGGAAAGACATTTACCATATTATTATTTTCCCAGCATATAAAGAGAGTAGAGAAATTATTGAAGAGAGTATGGGTACTTTGTTAAAAGCCGATTATCCAAAGGAAAAAATGATTGTTGTTTTATCTGTTGAACAAAGAGCCGGCAAAGCTTTTGAGGACCAGGCAAAAGAAATCGCCAAAAAATATTCGGGGAGTTTTTATAAATTTTTGGTTACAGCACATCCAGATGGGGTGGCAGGTGAAATCAGCGGCAAAGGTTCTAATACTTCATATGCAGGAAAGGAGGTTAAGGGGAAAATTATTGATGAATTAAAAATTCCTTATGAGAATGTTTTAATCTCAACTTTTGATATTGATACAAAAGCTTTCTCTCAGTATTTTTCTTGCCTGACTTGGCATTATTTGACGGAACCAAATCCAATATATGCAAGTTATCAGCCTGTGCCAGTTTACAATAATAACATTTGGTCAGCATCTTTTTTTTCCAGAGTTGTTTCCACTTCAAATACTTTTTGGCAGATGATTCAGCAGGAAAGATCGGAAAAGCTTACAACTTATTCTTCGCACACAACTCCCGCCAAAGTTTTTTTTGATGTTGGTTATCCCGCAAATGTTGTGTCAGACGACTCACGAATTTTTTGGAAAGCCTATTTGCAATATGATGGAAATTACCGGGTAGTTCCTATTTATTACTTGGTTTCTATGGACGCTGTAATGGCAAGTAATTTTTGGCGAACTATTGTAAACCAATACAAACAACAAAAAAGATGGGCATGGGGTTGTGCAGAAATTCCTTATATGATGTTTGGATTTTTAAATAATAAAAAAATATCTGTTTGGCAAAAAATTGGGCATCTTTATACAATTTTAGACGGATTTTGGTCTTGGGCAACTGCAGCCCTTTTGCTATTTTTGTTGGGTTGGTTGCCAATACTTTTAGGCGGACATAATTTTAATTTTTCTGTTTTATCTTTTAACTTACCAATTTTGACCAGTCAAATAATGACAGTTTCTATGGTGGGTATGTTTGTTTCTGCAATTCTAAGCACAATGCTTTTGCCTCCTGTGCCAAAAAAATTCAAATGGTACATAAAAATATACAAAAAATCCACTGTATTTCTGCAATGGGTGCTTTTGCCAATAACCTTAATTTTATTCGGTTCTCTGCCAAGCCTAGACGCCCAAATCCGCCTAATGCTAGGCCGTTACATGGGCTTCTGGGTCACCGAAAAAGTGAGGAAATAGATTGACGAATAACCATTGTAAGTAGTAGACTAAAAGAAATAATTAAATATAAAAATTATGGGTGAGTTTAAAAGAGAATTTAAAAGTTTTGAGGAATTAGGATCGCTAACAGATCCCAGTCAACCTTCGGATCTCAGCCAATCTCCCGAAAAACCAGAAGTAAAACCAGCAGTGGGAAAAGGTAATCTCGGTAAGAGGATGTCCGAGGATAGAGAATCCGTTAGGATACAAAAAGAGCTCGATGATCTTAGCAGACATCAAATGGGTATCGATGATAAAGGCCGTGTCAAAATTTCCGAAGATGGAGGTAAAACATGGCATAAGGAAAAAAAGCATCATTTTGAAATTCCGCCAGGAATGGACTTAAAAATGGTTAGAGAAAGGCAGGTATATATAGACAGGCGAATCAATGAAATTCTTGAACAAAGATGGGCGTTTGAAAAAGGGAATCAAGAAATAAAGAATGCAAAAAGAGAGGTCGATATTATTGAGATGAAATACCTTACTGCCGTTACGGAGAAAACGCCGGAAGATGAAGCAAGGTTAGCTGAACTGGAAGCTACAATAAAAAAAGTTAGAGAGCCTATACAACCATTACTTGATGAATTAGATAGATTAAAGCAAGAGTATAAAAAATTCACCGGTAAAGATTATCCAGAATTTGCATTAAGATAAATAAAAAAGCCGGCTTTCGCCGGTTTTTTTATTCGAAGTGGATTTTGGTTTGGAACTCTTTTAGACGCTCTTTCAGTTCGGGATAATCTTTTAGGGTTGGGTCTTTTTCTAGGAGTTCTTTGGCGGCGGCTCTCGTCTTTTCTACTAAGAATATGTTGCTTAAACCTTGCATGGCCATATCGGGAATGCCTGATTGCATTGTGCCGTATAAACTGCCTGGGCCCCTTATTTCCAAATCTTTTTCAGCCAGTTCAAAACCATTGTTTGAATCTACCAAAGCTTTTAATCTTCGGCGATTTAGCATACTTGGGTCTGTGGTAAATAAAAAGCAATAAGATTGCATGTCGTTTCGACCAACGCGACCACGAAACTGGTGAAGCTGGGAGAGCCCAAAGCGTTCTGCGCCCTCAATCATCATTATAGTTGCCCGTGGAACATCAACTCCGACTTCAACAACAGAAGTAGAAAGCAAAATATCTATTTCTCCTTTTTTAAAGTCCAACATTATTCTTTCTTTTTCCGGAGCTTTCATTTTTCCATGTAACATTGTAATTCGCAAATCCGGAAAAACTTCTTTAGACAATCTCTCATATTCTTCTTTTAGGGCCTTAACTTCATTTATAGCTAAAGATGCCAGAGAGTTAAATTTATAGTTCTGTGGCATAAATGACCCAGTCGGTGGGATGTCCGACACCCCACCGACTTTTGCTAGGGCCTCCTTGGCCTTGGTGGCGGCAGAATCTATTTTTGGGAAAATTACAAAAACTCCTTTTCCTCCGGCAACTTCTTTTCTGATAAAATCGTAAGCTTCTTTTCTTTGAGCGGGTTCTACAATAATTGTTTTTATTTTTTTCCTGTTTGCCGGCATTTCATCTATTAAAGATAAATCTAAATCTCCATAAACAGTTAAGGCTAAAGTTCTCGGGATTGGAGTTGCTGTCATAGAAAGCAAGTGGGGAACAAGTTTTTTATTTTTTATTAAATGGTCTCTTTGTTCAACTCCAAATCTATGCTGTTCATCTAAAATAACCAAGGCCAAATCTTTGAATTCAACGCCTTTTTGTATAAGTGAGTGGGTGCCTATAATAATATCTATCTGTCCATTTTCTAAGTCTCCAAGTAAACTTTTCTTAGAGACTTCATAAGTTTGTTCGATGTCCGACGTTGAACAGATTCGGGCGTCTTTGCCGGTCATTAGACCAATTTTTACATCAAAATTTTTCAATACTTCTGAAACTGTTTTAAAATGTTGTTTTGCTAAAATTTCTGTTGGAGCCATAAAAGCAACCTGCCTGCCGGCAGGCAGGCTTGCTTTGCCCTTCACTACATTCAGCGCCGCCATTGTGCCAACAACTGTTTTTCCAGAACCAACATCTCCCTCTAATAATCGCGACATTGGTACTGTTTTTTCCAAATCTTTTAAAATGGCATACGCGCATTTTTTTTGTGAATCAGTCAGTTGGAATGGCAGGGAGTCTGTAAATTTTTTCATTAAGTCGGCATCCATTGGGCAGGCATGCGCTTTCTTTTGCATTAACCTTATTTTTTCTTTTAAAACATTTAGTTGTATTAAAAATATTTCCTCAAAAGAAAAACGGTTTTTGGCTGCGTCAGCATGTTCAAATGATTCGGGAAAGTGTAATTGCCAAACAGCTTCTTGTATTGGTAAGAATTTATATTTTTTAATTATTTCTTCAGGCAAACTTTCTTTTATTTGATCACAAAATCTGTAAAGCAAAGGTTTTATAATGTATCTTAGCCAGCGTGAAGTTATGCCACGTGTTTCAGAGTAAACCGGCACAATTCTTCCGGTATGAGTTAGTTCTTCGTTTTCCCCAATTTCATTTATTCTTTCGTAAGCGGGTGAGTTAAAAAATAATCCTTCTTTCCCCAAACCAATTTTTCCCGCAAGGCATATAAAATCATTTTCCTTAAGCGACTTTTCCAAATACGGCTGATTAAACCACATTACATTTATTTGGCCCGTTCTGTCTTGCACCGTTGCCTTTGTTATAGCCATTCTTCCATAAAGCGATGGGGCAGTATCTATTTCAATAATTTCTCCCTGTACGCAAACAGTCTCCCCAAGTTTCTGCCGAGCTTGGCTAATATTTACTATTTCCGAAAAGTCGTCATATCTAGCCGGGAAATAAAAAAGCAGGTCCTGCACAGTCTTTATGCCGAACTTCTTCAACCTCTTAGCATAAGTTACCCCAATCCGCGGAATTTTCTCGACAGATGTTTGAAGAGTGATTACTTCCATATATAGATATCTTATCAAACCCCCGTGATTAAAACAACAATCGGCTCACACACCGTCTGAGCCGTTTAAGGTTTGACAACTGCCCGCTAGGGGGGGGTAAACTAAAGGCAAGATAAAATTATTGAAATAATAAAATTATGGCAAAAAACAAAAAAGAAAAAGAAGAAGGAAGTTCGCAAGAATCTGCAGAGCCAAAAGAGGTTTCGGATGTTTCTGATGCGCTTAAAAGAATGGCGATGAGTATAGAAGGTCAAGAACCATCACCAGATAAAGAACATGAAGAAAATGAGTATGAAAATCTTACCATTGGTGAACTGAGAGATCTTTTGTCTTCTTATAACGAACACGTAAGGCGAGCAAAATTAGATGTGGATATAGCTGCGCGTTTTTCTGATTCTGGTTCAGGAGAAATGAAGGATGCAAAACGAGAATTAGCTCGTCTAAAGAAACTTCGGCTTATAATTGAAGAGACGCTTAATAGAAAGGAAAAGGATAATAGGAAACAAAAATAATAATTTATAAAAAAATCTGCGGATATAAGTCGCGGATTTTTTTGTGTAGCAAACTTTTTATTATCTTGGCATTGTGACTTTGAAGTCGCCGGCGGAGCGTTTTGTCAACCACATCATAATCTACGCTATCGCGGGAAATATGGTGTAGTGTGGTTTTTTGGCTCGAGCCAAAAAACCACATATAACAAGTTTCTGGTTACCGTAGGGTAACCAGCACGAATTAGTTTAGAACATCAGGTTAACATTATGTTAACTTGGCTAGAGGGCTATTATTAGGCCTAAAATTCCAAGAATGAAGCCAATGGAGGTTTTGATTGTTGGAAGTTGTTTAAAAAATACAAAAGCAAGCAAGGGTTCCATAATAACTATTGCCGCTACTGACATAACAGCAATAATCCAAATGTTTTTAAATAAGTGCATTCCAAAATAGACCGAGCCCAAAAATAATATCCCACCCATAATAACCATTAAAATAGCAGGGATGAAAAAAGTTTTAGATGAGCCCGCCACAGAATTTTTAGCAACAAACATTTCTGAATATAAATAAAAAGACTCTCCAATAAACAGAAAAAGTATAACTAGGAATTTTAATAAAGTCTGGCTCATTTTATCTTGGCATGGTGACTGTAAAGTCGCCGGCGGCGCCGAAGGCTACTTGGTATTGGGGGAAGTAGAAGGTTATGGTTGCCTGCCCTGAGCTTGTCGAAGGGTTGATTAAGAAAAATTGGAAGTTGTCGGGGTTGGGGCCGGCGCCGTCTTTAATCCATGTGCCGTCGGTGCTACCCAAAGATGTGGTTATTTGTTTTGTTAAATCGGCAATGCAAAAAGCGGAAATTTTTTGTAAATAGTCAGTTTGGTTTGGGAATAAGTCAGCCAGCGCGATTTCTTTTTTATTTTTTACGTCGTAATTCAGTGGGACAAAATAACTGTTGCCGTGTGCTCCGCCCTCAAACTTATAAATGTTGAAAACTACGCTGACAATGTTGTTATCTACTTGGCCTTTGTCATATCCAATATCTAATTCATAAGTTCTCGGATATTTTGCGTAGCTTTCTGGGTCAACCTGTTTTACAGCTGCATCATTTTCTAAAGAATTAGTTTTGAAATCTTTTATTTCTTTATCTATTATATCTTCAACTTTTTTATTAAAATCATCCAGCCCATTTATTTGTGGGTAAGCAATTTTAATAACAAATGGATTCGTGTTGTCAGCTATTTGTTTATCTTGAATAGTTAAAGACGTGCTTATATTCTCGAGAATATGAGAGTGCAGTAATACAAAAACTCCAACCGCGACAACGGCAATTAAAATTATCAGTATAATTATTAGAATTTTTTTCATGTGTCCCCAGTAGGAGTTGAACCTGCATTTCAACCTTCGCAGGGTTGCGCTCTATCCATTGAGCTATGGGGACATGGGTGCGGTGCACATTCCCCCATTACTGAACTATTGAGAATCTATCCGTTAGCTAAATTAAGCATGGAACGAATGGAGAGAATGACCTTTTTCTCAAGATTATCACAAGAAACAGCAAAAATCAATTAATACTATGGCAGAACAAAAAACAATTTCGATTACAGCGGAAATCAAACGAAAACTCCACGAGATTCCCGAGGGCCAGCAGAAAACATACCTTGAGCTCTTGGTTAACCGGATTATAAAGCAGGCCGTGGTGGATGGAAACGAGGAGATGATAATGCAGATCTGGGATTATATTTATAGCCCGCCAGGGCCTGAGGCGCCGGCCTCGCCGGTGGTTAATATAGATGTTTTAGGCAAAAATGGATAGAAATCCGAGATTCGCCTTGACTTGGCAAAAGGTTTCCGACAACCTTTTGACAGACAGTTGAAAAATGGCAAGCGTGGGTTCAAAATGGGGCAGTTGGATGGGATAAAACATTTCAAGGGATAACGCAAAGGGAAAACCGCACAGTTTGTGCGGTTGTTTATCTACTTTTTTTATAGTAAAATAAATTAACAATTTAATATGGATTGCCTAAACTCGAAAATTTATTTTTGGGCATGGCAAAAAATTCCGAACAAACATACTAAACCCGTCGTTTAGGCAACTGTTTGTTCGGTCGTATTCCGAAAGGAGTATGTGGGTCTCAAGACTCAGCCTAATGGCGGGTTTTGTGTTCTTTGGCATACAAGCTAAAACAAAGTGCCTATTCTCAACTTAAATAAAAAAAGAAATACAAAAAAAGCTTTCTCAATCTTTTTGCTTTTTGTATTTATCGTTGTTAACTTTTTTGGTTTTAACGTAAAAACAGTGCACGCTACTACTGATGCCTGGTGGAATTCCTCATGGGGTTACAGAATAAAAATTACAATTAAGTCCTCTCAAGTTCCATCGACCCAAACCTCTTTTCCAGTTTATGTTAACCTCTATGACTTGCCCGCGGCATTTTTTAGCAATGTTCAATCTGATGGCAGGGACATTAGGGTAACGAACAGTGATGCCAGCAACCCTGTAGAACTGGCAAGACAAGTGGTAGTAATCGATACCGGCGCTAAAACCGGAGAACTTTGGTTTAAAGCAGATAGTATTTCTGTTGGATCATCTTACTATATTTATTACGGTAATTCAGGACCCTCTGGCTCTGAACCCGCCGCTACTGATGCTGATGGTTCACAGCATGTTTGGGATGATGGAGGAAGTAATTATTACAAAGCCGTGTACCACCTACCAAACGGTTCAACTCTTTCGGGTTTAGATTCTACGTCAAATGGCAACAATGCATCTACTCCGATTTCAGCCGTAGCTACTGCAGGGCAAATTGATGGCGGAGCGACAACAACAAGCAGTGGGTCTAAATATATTAGGATTCCCACGTCTTCGTCACTAAAAAGTTCAGTAGCTGCCATAACTTTTTCTGCCTGGGTGAACATTACAGCTAATGCAAGTTGGTCGAAAGTTTTTGCTTGGGACTATCGGGCAGACGGATCATGGACACCTCCTTATGATGTCATAGAATTAAATACGAGCTATAACGGCACGAATAAACCAGAAGCAATTGTAAACACGGGTGCTACTCAACGCACAGCAATCTCCTCGGATACCATTACGACAGGAGCTTGGCATCATTTGGTAGGAGTATATGATGGCTCTTATGTATATCTTTATGTAGATTCCGTCCTAAAGGGAACGAGTGCCGTGACTTCAGGCAACATTGATTATGGAACATCAAAGGATTTAGCGATCGGACAAGACAGTCCATATAACAGTATCGGTGAATTTTTAAATGGCAAGGTAGATGAACTGAGGATTTCTTCCACTGCACGCTCGGCGAATTGGATAAAAACAGAATACAACAACCAAAATGCTACCTTAACATTTTATTCAGTTACGGGCCCGGAAACTGCGCCAACCGTCCCAACCGTAACTTCTCCGACTGCCACCGCTATCGCGACCACCAGCGCAACATTAGGCGCGAATGTGACTTCCGATGGCGGAGCCAGTTTAATGGAGGTGGGAATATGCTGGGGTCTGTCATCCTCATCTATGCCTAATTGCAACGCCGAAGGCGGAAACTTTTCAACCGGAGTTTATACGATGTCGATTACAGGATTGCCAGCAGGCACTCTCATTTACTACGAAGGTTACGCCATCAATAGCGTTGGAATAGGATATTCTTCCTACGATTCGTTCACAACAATTTCCACTCCAACAGTCACGGCCATCTCTCCAACTACTGGAGCCAACACTGGCTCATCATCTATAACTTCCGTAACCGGAACTAATTTTGCTTCCGGAGCTACAGTTTCTCTTACAAAATCCGGCCAAAGTACAATAAATTGCACGGGTTTTAACTTTACTAATTCAACTACCTTATCATCCGGCACTTGTCCTATCACTGGAGCAACAATTGGAACTTGGAATGTTGTTGTCACTAACACTGATACGGGCAATGGAACTTTAACCAACGGATTCACCGTGATTACTTTACCTGGCAAACCAACAATTACCGGAGTTGCGCGCGGAGGTTCGCAAACAATTGCAGTTTCTTTCAGCGCGCCAAGCGACGGCGGTTCGGCGATCACAGGATACACTGTCTACAACAGCGTTGATGGTAGTACCTGGACGGGAACGACTTCACCAATAAATGCAACCGGTTTAACTAACGGAACTTCGTATACGTTTACAGTAAAAGCAACCAATGGTGTCGGCCAAGGCCCGGCATCTGACGCGTCAAGCTCAATTACTCCGGCAACGGTGCCCGGAGCTCCAACAATAACCAGCGCGGTCCGGGGCGGTTCGCAGGAGATTGTCTTGAATTGGTCTGTGCCAAGCGACGGTGGTTCGACAATTACCGACTATATGATTGACTTCAAGCTCCATTCTGATTCCGACTGGACAAACTTTCCTCATACTCCGGCGTCAACCGCAACAACTACAACCGTTACCGGTGTCGGACTTGTTAACGGTTCTGAATATGATTTTAGGGTAAAAGCCCAAAATGGAGTTGACTGGGGAGATTATAGCACAACAGCCAGCGCGATACCTGCCACCACGCCAGGCAAACCGACAATTACCGGCGTGACTCGCAATGGCTCACAAACAATTTCAATTACTTTTTCTGCGAGTGATGGCGGCTCCACAATTACCGGCTACACTGTTTATAACAGCGTTAATGGTAGCACTTGGACAGGAACTTCGTCGCCAATAAATGCGACGAGTTTAACAAATGGAACTGCATACACCTTCACCGTAAAAGCAACGAATGATGTTGGAGACGGGCCAACATCAACTGCCTCTGATTCCATAATTCCGGCGACTGTGCCCGGCGCGCCAACAACAATGATAGCCACGCCCGGCGACACGCATGTTGATTTATCGTGGAATGCACCGGGTTCTACCGGAGGTTCAGACATTACCGATTATATTGTTGAATATAAGCTTACAAGCGAGCCGACAATATGGTCAACTTCTCTCCACGACCCATCGCCAACAACAAATCAAACAATCATAAATCTTCTTAATGGTTCGCAATACGATTTCCAAGTTCGCGCGTTAAATGATGTAGGACCTGGCGACTTCAGTTCGCCCGTGGTGCAAAGCACTCCAAGAACTACTCCTTCCGCGCCAACAATTACCGGCGTAGCTCGCGGCGGTTCGCAAAAAGTTGCTGTTTCTTTCATTCCGCTTACTCCGCCAAATGATGGCGGCTCGCCAATTATTGATTATACTGTTTATAATAATGTTGATTCCAATACTGCCACGGCAAGCGGTTCGCCAATTACTGTTTTAGGTTTAACAAATGGAACTTCTTATAAATTTACGGTAAAGGCACGAAACATAGCGGGCCAAGGGCCGGCATCAACTGCTTCAGATTCCATAATTCCTGCAACTGCTCCCGACGCGCCAACCGGTCTAAACGCCGTGCGTGGCAATAGTTCCGGTAAAGTTGATTTAACCTGGGCCGCGCCCGAAAACAAAGGAGGCCTAGAAATTATAAATTATTTAGTTGAGTATGAGCCGGTCAGCGCGCCCGATACTTGGCAGCAGTTTGGCCACACTCCCGATCCTGCAACATCAATAACAGTAATAAATCTTATTAATGGCACGCAGTATGAATTTCGTGTTTCGGCGATAAACGATAACGATATTGGCCCGGGAAGTCCAAGTTCAACAGCAAACGCAACACCCGCAACAATTCCCGGCGCGCCAACAATTGGCACGCCAACACGAGGCGGCTCCAACGAAATAAAAGTTTATTTTACGGCCCCGGCAGACACCGGCGGTTCGGATATACTTGATTACACCGCCACAAGCATTCCCGAAGGCCACACCAGCACGGCCAGTTCTTCGCCAATTACTGTTTCGGGTTTGACAAATGGAGCTGACTACACTTTTACAGTGCACGCAAGAAATATTCAGGGAAGTGGACCGGAATCTGACGCGTCAAATCCGGCAATAAAACCCGCAACTGTGCCAAGCGCGCCAAGCGCTATTGTGGTAACCCCGGGCAACCAACAAGCAACAGTTTCTTTTGCGGCTCCTGACACCGGCGGACTTCCAATTACTGGATACACGGTTACCACTTCCGCAGGCGTTGATTCAAATGCAGGGTCAATGGACCTTTCTCACCTTGTTACCGGTTTGACAAAGGGAGCCACCTACACATTTGCGGTTACCGCAACTAATGATATTGGAACCGGAGAAGCCGGGCACTCAGACCCCGTAACTTTGCCCACCGAACCCGGCGCGCCATCTAATCTGGCCGCAGAAGTTTTGGGAGGAAGCGTTAAGCTAACATGGTCTGCGGTAGCGCCGGAAAACAACGGTGGCGCAGATGTGACTGATTATGTTGTTGAATATCAAAAAACAACAAACGGAGAATGGGCGGCTTTCGCCGATGGCGAAAGTGTAAGTACAGAGGCAACAGTTACCGGATTAACAAACGACACTTCTTATGATTTTAGAGTGAGGGCAAAAAATATTGTCGGCCCGGGCGAAGCAAGCAGTCCTGTTTCTGCAACCCCAGGTGAGCCGGCGCAGGTGCGCATTATGGGTTTTCCTGATTTAACCGCAACAACTATCAGCACAGATATTATTATAACCAACGAAGGCGACACTTGGTATGAATATCAATATACTTGGTGCATCACCGATTCAGCAGATAATCTTTGCGGTGGCAACGACGATATATTCAGCGCGCAAAACGCAAAAAGAATTGAATCGCACCAAGATTTCAGCACAACTCTAAATTCAACTGTATTAACTCCGGGCAATTACTGGTTTCATGTAGGTGTTACCTACGGTTCGCACACGTCCACATCATATCAATCAATTACTGTGGTTGCCACTTATCCTGATGCGCCAACTTCAGTTTCAGCTGTGGCCGGAAACACACAAGCCACAATCACTTTTACACCGCCAGCTTCCGACGGCGGATCAGCCATAACAGGATACACTGTCACCTCAAGCCCTGGAGGCATAACTGGCAATGGAAGCGCTTCGCCAATTACTGTTACGGGTTTAACAAACGGAACTACTTATACATTCAAAGTTAATGCAACTAACTCGGTGGGAACCGGCGTAGCGTCAGACTCATCTGCTAGTGTTATGCCGGTTACAATACCCGATCCTCCAACCTCCATTTCAGCCACGCCTGGAAATGCGCAAGTCATTTTGTCGTGGACAGCCCCGACAAATACTGGAGGATTGCCAATAACCGATTACATTATTGAATACAAACTTAGTTCTGCCTCCGATTCTGATTGGGCCACGTTTCTTGACGCCGTTTCAACAGCAACAACCGCAACGGTCACTAACCTCACAAATAATTCAAGTTATGATTTCAGGGTCAGCGCAGTAAATAGTTTTGGACGAAGCGGAGTAAATTCAGCTTCCGGATCACCGGCGGGTACAACCACTCCACCACAGAGTGGCGGAGGAGGCGGTGGCGGAAGTTATATAACATATTACACTATCAATGCATCTGCCGGAGCCAATGGTTCTATTAGTCCAAACGGTCCAAGATCCCTAACTTATGGAGGCAGTCAAATATACACCATTACACCAGCCACTGGTTATCAGGTTGCCGATGTATTAGTTGACGGTACTTCTCAAGGAGCAATAACTACCTACGCATTTAATAACATTACTGGAGGGCACACAATTTCAGCAACTTTCTCATCGATAATTACAACTCCAACAATTATCCCAACAACTCCAACAAAAAAACCTGCTCCGCCAAAGGTTAATAAAATAACTCCAACAGTGCCGAGCACGGAAACAAATAAAGTGCCGCCAGTCATTACCGTACCCGCGCCAAATGTAAAAATACCAGGAAATAAAATATCTGCTGTTCCAACGGCTCCTCCCGCAACTCCGACATTAATAGTCCAAAAGAGTGGTTATTGGATATTATGGTTATTAATCTCTATATTTATCGTCCTTGTCCTTGCCACTCTAATTATCTTCTTTATCGTCATACGTCGTAGTAAAAATAAACAAGAATAAAATTATCCTATTAATTATAATAAATAATTATGGTATAATAAAATATATGGCTAATTCTACAACGGTGAAAGATTCTACTGCAACAAATATAACAAGTAACCCAATTACTATTACTGTGGTTGTGATTGATGCAAAAGGGCAACCTGCCTCGGGTGCCCGTGTTTCCATTACACCATCGGATGCGTCTGGCACAACCAACAATGCCGGAGAAGTTCAATTCAAGCTTGGAACCGCCACAAAATACGATATTACAGCATCATCTGGAAATACAACCGTGACTGTTCCCTATTATGTAACCAAAAATGGAGCAACGCGGCTTATTGTTAATCCTGTGTATGTTAAAAGCGTTGAACAAAAATTACACCCGTCACCGTGGGTTAATTCTGGTCTTATTATAAATGTCGGCATTGGACTGGGTATAGTTGTGGTACTTGTTGTTGTATGGAAATTATTTTTTAAAAAAATAAGGAGAAACAAAAAATAGAGGACTTTTAAGCAATTTTTAGGGGTTTTGTGGGGTTTTTCATAGAAAAGACGGGCATTTGCTCGTCTTTTGATTTTTACATGGGGTAATTGAAAAAGGGCAGGAATTATGTAAGAATAAAAGCGAAAATTACAATAAATCAAAAAAATGGAAATAGAGGAAGCGGGTAAAATTGCAGAGGAGATAATGAGGCAAAACAGCCACAAGACGACCAAGAAAACCTTGAGGGATTTAGAATCTGACGAATTTTTCCAAAAAGATGTTTCCGGGCTTCGTAAAAAGTGGGATAGCATAATAAAAAAAGCTAATATCCACTTTGCCGAAGCGCAAGAAACAATAGTTAAATTTACATTCAACAAAATAACCTTGCCGAAAATAGAAAAGGTAGAAGATGCTGATCCCGTGTTCGCTGATTTAGCAAACCGGATGAAAAATTTAACCCAAAAAGAGCAAAAACAAATTGCTGTTCATTATGAAAAATATTTGCTTACTTTGGCCAATAGAGATTTAACGAATGATATAATTGAAATTTGCAAAAAGCACAGATTGTCTCCAATCGATATTTGGCTACCTCAAATACGGACTTATGCGGTCTTAGGCCAATTAAACCCGCCAGATTTCTTTTTAACCGCTGGTTTAAGCGGCTATCTCTCAAAAGATGAGATAATCCACGCGCCGCAAGACTTAAATTTCATCCCAAAGATTGAAACTAATTCCGCAACCGGCGAGAAAAAATTGGTGGTTGAATTTTTGCCTAACACGACCTTAAAGCAAGATTTTGGAAAACACTGGAAAATTATTGATAAAATTCAAAAGTTATTAAGAATAGAAAAAGGCATCAAAAGATTCCATCCTGTTAAGAATCAAGAAATCGCAGAAAAGGTGGCAGAGCTGGACAAACAAAAAACAGAAACATATTTTGATCCGCTTTCCAAAAAGCCAATCGAAACAAAAATGACTGATATTGATAAGGCCTTAAAAGTTTACGACGATGTCCCTTTTGGCAAAAAAGAGGAGCTGAAAGCCGGAAACAGAATAAAACAAATCAGACATCAGCAAAAGAAAAGGTCAAAGCCGCCTTTTTAATTGGGATACCCAACTTTATAACTTTCCATAATTTCACCGTTGCTACAATAACCTCAAGAAACACAATCTTGAGGCTTTTTTATGGAATTATCAAAAGAATCAATCAAACAATTCAAGGAAATATACAAGAAAAAGTTCCACGAGGACATCGACGAAGCGACGGCCCGTGTTTTAGCGCGGCGCCTGTTGAATTTGTACCGGGCCGTGTATGGCCCGCAAATTGAAAAACATGACAACAAAAAACTTTAACCTAAAAAATGAAAGCGGAGATAAAAAGTATTTCACGCAGATTCCGAATATTATTGTTAATCATTCCACCGCTTATGAGCAGTCGCTCTACCTGATAATGAAAAGATTAGCCGGAGAAGGCGGACAATGTTTTGCATCAATGAATTTCCTGGCAAAGAAAATGGGAGTTGATAAAAAGAGCGTGGCAAAAACAATAACCAAACTTTTGGCGAGAAAATGGATAGTGGAAACTGAAAAAACAAAGGTTCGTGGCGGCAGTGTAAGGACTTTTGTCATAATCGATTTATGGAAACTGAATATGGATAATTACGAAAGTGGACGCCAAATCACCACCCCTGAAAGTGGAAGTTTAAATCGTGAAAGTGGAAGTATTATCCCCGAAAGTGGACGTAAAACGGACACAAAGAAGATTAATAATAAGATAGATAATAATAACGATGAGTTTTTTAAAAATGTGGCGGCGGGATATAAGAACGGGGAGAGGAAGTACCGGCCATTTTATCAGGAAAACCGTATGAGGTGGGTCGAAGAAAAAAGGAAATGGTTTGTGATTTCAAAATACGGCGAGTGGCTTGAATATGCCGACAAAGAGTCAAAAATTGAGTGGCGATAAAAAACATGAAAAAACAAAATCAAAAGCTAATTAAAAAACAGGACAGGAAGGCCGAGCTGGACCGGATCACCGGAGTTTTTGACAAAAGTATGTCTACCGACTCCGTCGGCATTGAGGAAATACTGAGTTTAGTAAACAAAGAAAAGTTGACCGAGCAGGAAACAAAAAGACTGAACCAGCTTTCGCAGGAAGTTACAGAGATCCACGGATTAAAAAATGGATTATGGGCCGGAGCCGCCACTTACAAAAAGTACCGCAACTTTATCTACACCACCCGAGCCAGCCTAGTGAAGGAATTTAACTGCAAAACATCTCTTGAGTTGATGTTGGTTGATAGGATTGTGGCAAACTACTGGAGAGCGATGAGAATTGAAACTCTGCTTTGTCCTTACATTGAATGGAACGATGACTATCCTTTCAGTCAGTTAAGGGTAAATATTATCAAAGAATTGAGTAAGAGTTTGGAGTCCGCCAGCAGACAGCTGACCACCAGCATTCTGCTTTTGAAAGAAATGAAACAGCCGGGCCTAAATGTAAAGATAAGCGCCGGCAACGCCTTCGTCGCCCAGAACCAGCAGTTTAACTTAAACAAAAATGAAAACATTGAAAACAATGAACCAAAATGATTTAGGATTGTTAGTCGAGAACTGTCCGAAGGTGAAAATCTCAGATTTCCTGAGAAAATACAGGATGCGAAGCAAGGAAAACCTGATAAAGTCTGAACTGGAATTGCAGGGAATTAACGTCGAGCTGGGAATCACAAAAACGTGTTACGGGGGAACAAGGTTTTGGTTCAAGTGTCCTCTCTGCCAAAGCCGGGCCGGCGTGCTGTTTATCCATCCCTTAAACAGCAAGGTCGGTTGCAGGAAATGCCTGAATCTTGAATACAGGAAAAGACGGTACAAAGGGATGATAGAGTCCTCGTAAATATTTGAACAATGAATTATTAAAAAGTGAAAATACAACATCTGAAAAAAGAATTTTCACCGATGAGGGAATCAAAAACATCTCTCGTTTTCAGGATACGTTAAAAAGAATCCATATCAGGCTAATCAGTGAAGGTTACACAATAAAGGATGGCAAGATAGAGAAACCAAAGGTCGCTCTGGATAAATCCCAGAAAAGCGGTAATGTGTCCTCACATAAATTACCATGAAAAATACGCCGTTTGCCAACCAATATTTGATATACAACCGTAAAAGCACGGACGATGCTGACAACCAGAAAAACTCGCTGGCATACCAGCTTCTGAGAAACATTGATTTTGCAAAAAGAAATAACCTTCCGATAGCGGAAGGTTTGACTGTTCAAGGATTCTGCGAGGCCGGCATAGTCAATGAAAGCCATTCCGGATTTAAAGAGGATGAGAATTTTACAATCAACAAAGGCGGTTCGGTGCAGTACAATATTCTGAGGCCGAAATTTCTTAAGTTGGTTCAGATGTTAAAAAACAAGGAAATCAAAGGCGTCATATTCTTGTGTTGGGACAGATCCAGCCGGAATAAGCAAGACGACGTAATCTTAAAGAAATTGATTTCATTAGGAAGCGACGTCAGATTTAGCGAAGCAACTTATGATAAAACAAGCTCCGGAGAGTTGCACATGGATATTGATGGGATGTTTGCCGCGCACTACTCGCGCGTGATAAGTGAAAAAGTTAAAAACGCCCAACATAAACTACAGCTCGAAGGAAAGTGCATATATTTTACTCCGATAGGATATCTTGACAAGGGTTCTGACAACAAGCCCTTGGATCCGGAACGTGCGCCGATTGTTAAAAGGGTTTTTGAACTCTACTCAACTGGCGACTGGAGTTTTGCCCAACTAGGTAAATGGGCCGCAAAACAGGGGCTGACTACAAAGCCAGTGCGGAGAAAAAGAACCAAAGAGGAAATTTCAAACAACGTCTCGCCCGATAAAATTCCAAAGAGCACCCGTACTGTTGATCGCAAAGTAGTTGAACATATTCTGCACAATCCGTTTTACATAGGTAAAGTAAAAACAGAATATGGATACATGACCAGCAGAGTCCACCAGCCGCTAATCGACGTGGCGCTATACAACAAAGTTCAGAACCTGTTAAAAGAACGCAGGGTGGGCGTATATTACATCGACAAGCCATTTTACACTTACCGGAAAATGGTTCACTGCACATGCGGCAGAGGATACTGCCCCTATCTGCAAAAAGGAATCGTTTACTATTTGACCAAGTGTAAGCCCGGATGTCAGAATCAAAACAAGAATATCCGGGAAAGCGACATTGACGATGCTGTTTTGAATCTGTTCTCAAAAATGTATTTTACCGATGAGGAATTAAAAGAAATCGAAGTTGAAGCAAAAGCCGAGCTGGGCGTGATTGCGGTGAACAGAAACAAGGAGCTCGATGACCTGCACGTCCAACAAAAGAAATGGCTGGCTGATATGGACTACCTTGCAACTAACAAGCTGACACTGTTGAGAACGAACACAATGGACGTAGATGCCATTAGGACCGAGGAGAACAGGATCAGCTCAAAGCTCTCCGAGATCGATGTAAAGATACGGGCCCAAGCCGAATCTGCGGAAGCAATGCTGGATTACGTGATTTCGTTTTCCGAACTGGTTAAAAACGCATATTTGTACTACAAGCACGCGTTGGACGCGGAAAAGCAGGAACTTGCGTCAAATGTATTTTCTGAACTTGTCATTTATGGCAGAAAGTTGCAAAGTTACAAGGCAAAAGAGGGCTTTGAAGCCCTCTTGAACCGCCCAAATATGCTCGTTGGGAATGTTGGCGGAGAAGGTGGGACTCGAACCCACGAACCCCAGAGGGGTTATAGTTTTCAAGACTATTGCAATGGCCACTATGCGACTTCTCCGAGATTATTTTAGCATAAGACTAGTAAAAAAACAACCCTTTTATTTTTTAGATTTCCTGGTATAATGGAATAATGGCAGATAGGATATATGAAAAAAGAGCAATATTCCCAAAAGGTAAGCAAACGGAATTTTTGTTTGCTCAAATAAATATGCTTGATTTACCTTGGGCTGAGTTAGCGGATAAAATTAGTATTCATAAAAGAACATTGAACGATTGGAAAAGAGAGCAGTATTCAATACCAATTGATAAATTAGAAAAGATTTGTAGGCTTTCTGGTTCTAAAATACCTAAAAATATTAAACTAAAAGATCCGTTTTGGTATATTTTCAAGGGTGCTAGGTTGGGGGCGGCGGCTTCAATAAAAAAATATGGAAGAGTGGGTGGCAATCAGATATATCAAAAAAAGAAATGGTATGAATGGTGGAATAAAAAAGGCAAAAACCATAAATTCGGTTGTATAATAAAGCCTTTAGCGATAAAAACTCCTCGCTTTTCTAGGAATTTGGCCGAATTCACGGGGATTATGTTGGGAGATGGTGGGATTACTCAAAAGCAAATAACGGTTTCTACAAACAGTGTAGATGACAAGCAATATGGATATTTTGTCAGAAGATTGATTAAAAAACTATTTGACCTGGATGCCTCAATCTATTATGTTGAAGGCGAAAACTATTTGACCTGGATGCCTCAATCTATTATGTTGAAGGCGTTAAAGTGATGACCATAGCAGTTGCCAGGAAAAAATTAGTTGAATTTTGTAATAAAAAATTAGGATTGCATATAGGTAATAAACTGAAACAAGGTTTAGATATTCCAAAATGGGTTAGGAAAAATTTTGAATATGAAAAAAGGTGTGTTAGGGGAATTATGGACACGGACGGGTGTATATTTGATGAAGTGCATAATATTAAAAACAAAAAATATAGTTATAAAAAATTATGTATTGTGAGCGCATCACCGCAGTTGAGAAAATCAATTTTTGAAATTTGGGAAAAAAATGGTTTGTCGCCTAGGCTTAAAGGTAATAGGTGTGTGCAGATAGAAGATATAGAAAATATTAAAAAATATTTTAAAGTTATTGGCACAAGTAATCCTAAACACTTGAAAAGATACCGGAAATAAGGCATTATGAGAATAAGTTGATTGGGAGAGGTGCTTGAGTGGTTTAAAAGAGCAGGTTGCTAACCTGCGCCCTGTTATGGGGCTCGTGGGTTCAAATCCCACCCTCTCCGCATAGTCAAATCTTTTTAAGAAGCCACTTCCAAAAGGAGTGGTTTTTTGGTAGGATAAAGTAATTAAATAATTAACTAAAAAAATTATGGCAGAAACAGCGAGAACAGAATCATCATTAAACCCAGAGCTTGAAAAGGCTTTAGAAATGTTGCGCAAGCCAGAAACGAGAGAAAGTTTAGGTACCTATGTGCCGGCCTCGTTTGAGGCTATGAAAAATACTATTGGACAAGAGGCGAATGATGAACTTGTTGTTGACGCAGTGCATTTTATGGCTGACCAAACGATTAAGGATAGGAAGATGGAATTGGGTGATGCCGTTTTTATTCATGAATTAGTTGATATGTTAAAAACAAGACCTACAGTTGATGAACCAGAAAAATTGAGGGAATTTGAAGAGCAGATGTATCAAAAGGCTAGAGAATATATGATTAAAAATAGTGAACTAGGAGAATACATTCCTGAGTGTGTAGGTCTTTTTTTAAAAAGTTGCGTATCGGATGATGAGAAAAAAGAGTGGATGCAGAAAAGGGCCCCTACGGGACAATTATTTAGATATTGCGTGAAAGCTTTGGCTAATCCAGTAGCAAGTGAAGTTGGTACAGAAGAAGAGACAAGGGGGCTGAAGAAGAAAGTACACGATACACCGCGTCTGCCCGGGGTTATAATGGTCAGATATCTTGATGCAATGAAGAAGCACAAGGGGGATTTGGGGTTAAGGCTTGATTTCCCACCAGCAGATATATCTATAATCAGTAATAATCTTTTAAAGTATAGTACAATAGGTGCCTTTAATAATCTAGATAATTTTCACGAAAGAATTTTTGGAGAAATTATCGATGAAACACCGGAATTGAGAGATAAGATAGTTGAAATAGGCAAACAATATGGAGTTGAAATTAAAATTCCTGAAAAGAAAAAAGAGGCAGAATAATAATTTAACGAAAGCTCTGCGATAACCTCGTGGGGCTTTTTTTATATAAAATCTAAATCAGGCACCGAAACTACTGCTTCTCTATTTCTAATTTTAGTTCCGACATTCTTCACGATGCCTTGCCAGATAAATCGCTTTTTAACAAAGGCGATTTTTTAGTGAGGATTTTATTTTTTTGAAATAACGGGTACAATGGGAATATGGAAAATATACTGAAAAAATATTTTGGGTATGAAACTTTTCGGCCGTTGCAAAAAGAAATTATTGAGCGGGTGTTAACGGGGGAAGACTCTTTGGTTTTAATGCCTACGGGTGGAGGCAAGTCGTTGTGTTTTCAGTTGCCCGCTTTAATTTTGGAAGGCGTTGCAATTGTTATTTCTCCGCTTATTTCACTAATGAAGGACCAAGTAGATTCACTGACGGCAAATGGT
>JAPLZC010000008.1 GCA_026395215.1 Candidatus Staskawiczbacteria bacterium | reverse complement strand
TAGGAGCGTCTACTTATTGTGCCACCGGTACACCCAGCTCCTCGCCCGCATTTACATCTCTTACATCCAACAATCCATTAAATTGGACCTGCAACTGTATCGGCGCAGGATGTACAACCCAGACTTGTACCGCAACAAAAGAAGCCGCTGCAGTTGATGGCACTTGCGGTCCGGCTGCAATACCATATTTGTATTCTAACTTAGCTTATATAGGAGCAATGTGTGGAAACGGAAACGGAATAGCAAGTCCGGTTTCTCCATATGTCAACACTCTTTTCCCAGATCCAGGTAATTCTACAATTTGGACCTGCGGAGGCTTAAACACCGGAGGACGTGATAGCGAACACTGTATTGCAACGAGAACAAACATTTGTATTCCTTCAATTGTTTGCTCTGACAGTTCTTGTACTGATGGATTTATAACAACCACTTGTCACGATGATAACAACTGCGGTCCTAATATTATAACTGAAACTCCTTGCCCCTGCACTCCGGATGCTTTTGACACATGGACATGCACAACAAGCCCTTGTGTTGATGGAATAGAAACTTACACCTGCACTGATTCAAAATGTGGTCAAACAATAACCACAACAGGCAACTGCACTTGCATTCCAAATGATGCTTGGACCTGTGGTCCATACGGCGATTGCGTTAATGGCGTACAAACAGCAACTTGCACTGAGCCAAAATGCGGCTACACAGAAACTATATCTCAATCTTGTTCCTGCACTCCTTCAGTAACGTGTGCCAGTAGCGCTTGCGTTGGCGATCAGATAACAACTACCTGCACCGATGCTAACGGTTGTATTCCTCAAAGCATAACCAAAACCAGTTGCACAATACCACCGGTTTGTATTCCATCAATTGCTTGTTCTAATAGTCCTTGTACCGGCGGTTTTATAACAACTACTTGCCACGATACCAGAAGTTGTGGCCCCGACATTATAACCAGAACTAGTTGTACAACACCACCAGCTTGTATTCCGTCAGCAACGTGTAGAAATAGTGGCTGTGTTAACAGCTGGCTGACAACAACCTGCACAGATTCTGCCAATTGTCTGCCTTTGACCATGACACAAACCAAATGTACGCCGCCAACTATTGGTTATGCTACAAATCTTGATAAAAGCGATAATTATTGTACAAATTTGACAACATTTAGTTGGGATGCACCAGGGCAGACAAGTTATCAGTTGCAGATAAGCACAGACAAAACCAACTTTGATGATAATATGACATTTGACAGTGGACCAGTAAACTCCGGCAATACCGAAAGGAGATTTTTACTTAAAACAGATTCTATGGATTCGTGCAGAGGGTCTCATAGCTGTGATTTCATAAATTATGGCGTCCCATATTATTGGAGAGTTCAAATTTGGAAGTAGTAGATTTTAAAATAAAACATTTATGCTTATAAATAAAAAATCATCATTCATAATTTTCTCAGCCCTGTTGTTCTTTATGTTCTGCGGATTTTTTATTTTTAATTCTAGCGCAGTTTTTGCTGCGACTATCACTAGTACTGCAACTGGAGGTGTTTGGGCTACGGGCAGTACGTGGGTTGGCGGAGTGGCACCGGCAACTACAGACTCAGCTATAATTGCAACTACCGGAGCTAATAGTGTTACTCTTGGCGTTGCGACGACGATCGCAGGTTTGACAATTAATAGTGGTTCTAAATTAAGTACTAGCGTGAATAATTATGCGCTTACCTTGAATGGAAATTTCACAAACAATGGGACATTTACTGCTGGCGCTTCTGCAATTACAATTGGAGGAACAGGAACTCAAAGTATTGCTGGATTTACAACAACTGGTACTGTTTCAATGACAAAGGCCGCAGGTGTAGCAACCTTTACAGGCAATGTAAATGGCGCAGGGCTGACAATTAATGGTTCGGGGGGAACACTTAACCTTGGAGCCGGATTAATTCATACCTTTACCGGCATTGTAACCCTTACAGCAGGCACACTAAATGGCGGTTCCAGCACCCTCAAAGAAAATGCAATAAGCGCTTCGGCATGGAATGGTAACGGATTGTTATTTGACCCCGGCACAGGAACTGTAAACTTTGGCGCGGGGGGAAATCAATTTATTTCAGCAACTAATCCTAGATTTTATAATCTTACGCTTTCTAGTTCTGGTATTGGCGGGATATCTATTCCTTCTGGCACTGCTGTTTCAAATCTATTTGCTGTTGCCAGTGGGGCTAAAGTCTATTTAGCCGCTAGTGCTGTTGTCAGCGCGAATAGTTTAACGCTTGGAGGAATAAATAAAGCTTCGGGGACATGGGGAGGAACAGGTTCTGGCGCAACACACATAAACTCAACTTATTTTTACTCAACAACCGGAAAACTTAATGTTGCCACAGGACCAACGCCAACAATATCCGGCGTGACCGCCAGTCAAACCATTCCACCTGGTACAGTAAGTATAACTCTTGGCGGTACGGTTAGTGTAACCGGACCAGTTTATCCCGCAAATGGAGAGTTTGTGACAGTTACAATAAATGGATCAACACAAAATGCCACAATAGCCGGCGGTGCAGGCGGATTTTCAGTAGTTTTTCCAACTTCTACCATTCCTTCTTCTGCCGCTCCTTACACAATTACTTATTCTTATAACGGCAATGACAATTTAGGCGCCGCCAGTAACGTAAGCACCACTCTCACAGTTAAAACTATCGTTCCAGTTATCACTGGAATCACCAGCGTGGCTGGAGACGCATCAGATCCATATTATGACACTACCGACAACAGTAGCACTGTCGTTGTTTACACAGTTGCTGATGCCACCGTCTGCAAATGGAACGCCACAGACGTAGCTTATGATTCAATGTCCAACACTTGTGCTTCAACCTCCAGCTGTACTCTCAACCTTTCAGGTGAAGGATCCAAGACTATATATATGAGATGCGCTGACAGCGCCGGCAACAAAGCCACCTCGTCATACACTTTAAATTATACAATTGATGCTACTCTGCCATCTCAACAGGGCTGGAGTCCGGCCAATAATTCTGTTATCACCACTGCCACTCCAATTGTCACTCTTAACACAAACGAAAGAGGTGATTGTTATGCTACTACAACTGATTGGGGCTATGACCAAATGTATACCAATACTCATGTTGATTGCGCAGAAGATGGTCCGGGGACAACTCATATTTGTAATTTTGCTTCATTAAACCTTGGTTCTGCCGGAACAAAGAACATATATATTTCCTGCGCAGATTATCCTGCAGGAAACAAAGACACATCAGCAACAAATACAAAACTTACATACACTTTAACAATTCTGTCAGGTTGCACATCAAGTTGTTGGGTTTATTATGATGGGGGTGCAGGTACTATAACGCAGAGTAGTGCTATACAATATCAATATTCTTTTGCACATCCCGCGCCAAGACCTAGTTTTGAAGTAACGCCATTAATAGCTGCCCTGCCCGCCGGCGGTTCTGCCTTGGTTAATTTCACCGACAAATCAACATGTTATACATATAGCGGAGGAAATTTATCTTCTTACGACTGTAAAACAGATGTGGTTAATAGTTATTCATGGGATTTTGATGATACTAATAATACTAATGCTTGCACATCTCCAAATGTTTGTCATTCTTATACTGTAGTAGATACATATAGTCCAACATTAAAAATTACTGATGATATTGGTTTCTGCATTTCTGATGGTACTGCTACTGTTAAAGTCAAAAAGCCGTCAAATGTGCCCGAGTGGAAAGAAATCACTCCGTTTTAAGCAATAACCCTACCTTCCTACAGACAGGTATTGCAAGTTTTTGTTTTTTGGTATACAATGTAAAGAAAGTAAACAGATAAGCACAGATTGACGAACGGATCTGCACAAATCATGAATAATAAAAATTTGTGATCTGTGAAAATCCGTAATTTATCCGTGTAAATCAGTCACAAATATGGCAGTACCAAAACAAGGGCATACAAGAGCGAAGGTGGGCAAGTCCCGAATGCACAAATATATCAAAAAGGTGTATTTGAGCGTTTGTCCAAAATGTAAAAAACCGGTTAGATCTCATACTGTTTGTTTGAATTGCGGATTTTACAAGGGAAAAGAAGTTATAAACGTTTTAGCAGATTTAACCAAAAAGGAAAAAAAGGCTAAAGAGAAGGAAATGAAAGAAGTGGAAAAAGAGACCAAGCAGGAGAAGCCGTTGACAATGGAAGAAATGTCCCAGAAGTAAACAGATTTACACAGATAAATAACGGATTTACACAAATCACGGATATAAAAATCTGTGATCCGCGGAAATCCGTTTTAAAATCCGTGCTAATCCGTAATTATAATGGCAAGTAGGCACTTATCACGTTCAATTGTTTTACAATCTCTGTACGAGTGGGATTTTTACGATAAGAAGCCTGTTTTAAAAAATATTGTTGAGAGAAACATAAAGGATTTTGGGCCGGGATTGGAAGAGTTAGATTTTATCTGGCAGTTGATTGAAGGAATTCAAAAGCATATGACCGAGCTTGATAAAATTATTGAAACAGCAGCGCCGGAATGGCCAATTGCCCAGATAGCAATGATTGATAGAAATGTTTTGAGAATTGGATTGTTTGAACTTTTGTACGCCAACAAAGAAGAAGTTCCGCCAAAGGTAGCTATTAATGAATCAATTGAATTGGCAAAAACATTTGCAGGCCCAACATCAGGTAAATTTATAAATGGAGTTTTAGGAACAGTATATAAACAACTAGAAACATCAACGAATAACGAATAATTTACGAATATACGAATTCGTACATTCGCACAGATTCGTAATTCGCCGATGAAGCGAAGCGTATGGAGTTTGAAATTTTAGAAAAAAAACTTGAGGTAAGGTTTAAGAATAAAGATTTGCTTAAACAAGCGTTTACGCACAGATCTTATTTAAATGAGAACCAAGATTTTAAATTAGACCATAATGAAAGATTAGAATTTTTGGGAGACGCGGTTATTGAATTAATTGTCACAGAACATTTATTTAAAGATTTTCCGGAAAAGGCAGAAGGAGATTTGACCAATTGGCGAGCGGCCTTGGTAAATGCCAAAATGCTTACAAGTGTTGCCGAGGAATTAGAGTTTAATGATTTTCTTTTGCTTTCAAAGGGAGAGTCTAAGGAATTGGGCAAGGCAAGGGCATATATTTTGGCAAATGCGTTTGAAGCATTTCTGGGAGCGCTTTATTTAGACCAAGGGTATAAGCCGTGTGATGAATTTATAAAAAAGAATTTATTGAAAAATCTAGCAGGAATAATAAAAGACGGTTCGTATAAAGATTCAAAATCAAAGTTTCAGGAAGAGGCACAAGAAAGAGTTTCTATAACGCCAAGTTACAAGGTCATAAAAGAATCAGGCCCTGACCACGAAAAAAGTTTTATTGTTGGGGTGTATCTGGGAGATGTATTGGTTGCCGAAGGCGAAGGCACATCAAAAAGAGAAGCCGAAGAAGCAGCCGCAGAGCTGGCCCTTGGAGTAAAAAAGTGGTAATAAATAAACAGATTTACACAGATAAATTACGGATTTACACAAATCACGGATATAAAAATCTGTGATCCGTGGAAATCCGTTTGAAAATCCGTGAAAATCAGTATAAACAAATGCTTACAATTAGACTTACAAGAAAAGGAAAAAAGAATCAGCCATTTTTTAGAGTGGTTGTAATTGATAAAAGAAGAACTGCCAGCGGAGGAAGGGCAGTTGAAGATTTGGGTTATGTTGACCCTTTGACCAAAAAGAGAAACTTTAAGAAAGACAGAATTTTGTACTGGATTTCAAAAGGAGCAAAGCCTAGTGCAACAATTCACAACTATTTGGTTTCAGAAAAAATTATTGACGCTAAAAAAATAAAGCTTACAAATATCAGCAAGAAAAAATCCGCTGAAATCGCCGCAGCTTCCGCCTCCGCAAAGGCTATAGCGGACAAGCCAGTAGCCGCACCCGTTGAAGCAAAACCAGCCGAAGAGGCAAAGCCAGCCGCCTAGCCAGAAGGCAGGCGAGCCTCGCCCAGAAAGGGCGGGCAACATAACAATTTGACACAGGATTTGGTAAAGTAGTAGAATAAATCCATGGCAAAGAAAAATATAACAATTGATGATTTGGCAGTGATGGTGCAAAAAGGTTTTGCAGAAACAGCCAAGAAGGCAGATATGGATTTGAGGTTTGACGAAGTAGATAAGAGATTTGATAAAATCGAAAACCTGATTTTAGCAGATCATAAAAAGAGAATTGAAAGACTGGAATCAGAAGTGAAGGATTTGCGTGAAATGTTTGCAATGTAAGTGTAAAAGAAAGTAGAGGGCACAGCTCCTTGAAATCAAGGAGTTTTTAGTTAATAATACAAAGGGCGTTTAGGCGATTTCTTCTTCTATATTAGGCGTTATCAACCGACTTTCTGGTTCCGACTGGAAATATCGAGCGATAGAGTCATCAAACGGAAGAAATCACCCAAGCGCCTTTTTAGTTCCCACCTATTGACAAGGTTGCATAATAGTGCTATAATTAATACATATAATCAAATGGGCGTTTAGGCGATTTCCATTGCCTCGTCGAATCCCGACGTTACGTCGGGGGAGGCGGGTCACATTCTACAAAACGATTTCGCGGTTCCGACTGCGAATCTCGCTAAATAGAATCCGCAAGGAAATCACCCAAGCGCCTGATTAACAGACGCTGTAGAGAAAAGTGGACGAATCATGCATACGATCATGTGGATTCTCATAGTTGTCGGGGGCATTTTCACACTGGTAGGTATCATGACCTACAATACCCCGATGGGTGTTTTTGATACAGATGACGGCCCTAGGAAGAGACCTGGCCCCGGATTTTTGGGGTTGGTATTTTTCATTATCGCCGGCGGCATTAAGCTTCTGGCATAACAGTAGGTTCTCGCTTCGGCGAGGCAAGGTATGGGGGAGTTGTGGTTTAGTCCCGCTCCCTCTCCAATTTTCAGAATATTAAATTAAATTGTTCGATGTCCGACGTTGAACAAACTTATCGAATAGGAAATTAGTGTTTTGAAAAATGGAGACCCGACAAAAGCGCTTTGCGCATTTTGACGGGCAGGTAGTTCTTTTAATTAATCTTATCCTTTCTTTCAAATCATTATGTTTTATCGTTAGTGGTTTGAGAGAAGGGATAAGTGTAACAACAAGCAGAAGGAGGATGGGGCATGAGTGAATTTGTTATAATTCTTCTTCTCGCGATTCCGGTCGCGAGTGTCGCATGGACAGTGACCAAGGAAGAGGTTTTTAGGGAGATAAGAGAATGGTGTGAGCGGTGGTGTGAGAATAGCAAGAGGCAAACTGGCTGGAGGCACT
This sequence comes from Candidatus Staskawiczbacteria bacterium, assembly GCA_026395215.1. Classification (GTDB taxonomy): domain Bacteria; phylum Patescibacteriota; class Minisyncoccia; order Minisyncoccales; family Staskawiczbacteraceae; genus XYD1-FULL-39-28. Next base: position 19,628 of record JAPLZC010000008.1, on the reverse strand, counting down.
TGATCTGCCGAAAGGTCACGTACTTTCCAACTTGCTACATTTGTTTCTCACATTGGGTCGCGCTTGTAGCACTATTTTTACACCCTGTGAAACTGGTTGATATCGGATGGCAAGGATATGTATTCGCGTTCTTCGCGATAACATTCATTGCTAATACCTATCTGACCATCTTTCATATACTCCGAGTCTTGCTCAGGTGGGTAGGAGATAGGAAACATAATCAAGGAGGTGCATTGTGAAAGATGAGGCCGTTGCTCTTTGTCAGATCCAAAGTGGTTTAATAGTCCGTGCGGTAAAGCCTGGCGAACGGTGCGCTTACGATGATTGCCCTTTTCACAGGAAGGACATTCCGATTGGACGAGAAGTCGTCGAAGTAAGTGGCCGAGTTTACTGTGACACCTATTGCAGGAGTGAGGCCAACTATGGCTAGTAAGAAAGGAGGCCTTTGGAGGGAGGCATATATCCCTCCTCCAAACTTTAGAACATAATTATTTATGTTTTGAAAAATGGAGATTACATCATAATATCCACGGCCGTGGTAAATATGATGTAGTCAATTTAAAACAAAAACAGTTCTTTTTAAAAATCTTATCCTTTCTTCCAAATCATTATGTTTTATTTTTAGTGGTTTGCGAGAAGGGATAAGTGTAACAACAAACAGAAGGAGAAATGAAATGGATCACATACTTGTAGGAGGCGGTTATCATGCCGTGGGAACTCCAGTCAAGATTTGCTTTGAGGGCAAGGTGACTCGAGGAACTCTTGCTGGTTCTGACAACGCGAAGGATCTTCTTGGCGTGAGAACATCCGACGGCAAGGTCCACTGGTCGCACAAAACTCATGTTTCTTTGGACCGTCCCGAACCGCCTCCGCGAAGGATGAGGGGTTTGACGGTTTGAGAGAAGGGATAAGTGTAACAACAAACGGGCAACAGCCCAGAGGAGGAAGAGATGAATACGGTGAAGAAGGTTGTTTCAAAGGCGTTAGTTAACGCTTTGTTCACCCTACTAGTTGTCGTGTTGGCGGGAGCGGTTGCCATTTTGCTAGTGGCGACGGTCAGGTTATTGTACACAGCAAACACGGGGGTGGTTGGGCCGTTTTGGGTCAGGGCCTGCGTGACATGTGTGCAGTCGGCCGCATACGGGTGCGAGTTGGTTGGCGCCGTGGCCATTTTCGTATTTGTGTTCTTGAGTCTGAGAGGACTACGGAACATGTGTATAGGGGATTGGTGTTAGATCCTCGCTTCGGCGGGGACAGAAAAGGAGAAGGGCATGAAAAAGAACGAAGTTTTGGTGCGAGATGTGGAAATTCCATATTGCGCACCGTGGCAAAATGAGCAGGAGGTGTTCAACACGCTTATGGAGGAGTTTCCAGGGTGGGAACTGGTTTCTGTTATCGCGTTGGGCTCCAATCGCCGTCGCGTGTACATGAAACTGCTTGCTAAATAGCGGACGGTCGTGGCCTTTGGGGAGAGGCAAAACTCCCCTTTATTTTTCAGAATATTAAAACTGTTCTTATATTCTCGAGAATATGAGAATGTTAGTGATAACGTTTTGAAAAATGGAGAGAATGTTGACATTGGATAAAAAGGGAGTAAAATATAAATAAAGGTCGCAGAACGAATAATGATTAACACTTTAAGAAAACATGGCAAAAGAATTTGATTTAGAGTTTCTTGAGTACATTGTTAAGGCATTAGTTGATAATCCTAAAGACGTCAAAGCAGAAAGAAAAGTTGACGAAATGGGAGTATTGCTTTCATTGAAAGTAAACCCAGAAGATATGGGGCAAATCATTGGAAGAGAAGGATCAACAGCCAAGGCAATCAGGAATTTGGTCCGAATTGTTGGACTAAAGAACCACGCCAGAGTGAACCTCAAAATTGAGGAACCAGAAGGCGGACGTGCTCCAAGGCCAGAGAGAAAAGAAGTTTCTCCAGCCGACGATATCGACAATATTTCTCTGTAATTTAAATTTACAAGAATCAAAAACTGTGCTAAAATAAGCACAGTTTTTGTTTAAATTACGCTCGGCAGTAAATTTCCAGCTAACGTTCGTTGTCTCGCTTCGCGAGAAAACTCACTAGGTCAGGCACTTCGTGTCCTGAAATACGCTGGAAACCTACTGCCTCGCTCTATATTATTTTACATGATTAAATTTGACGTTATAACTATATTCCCAGATATGTTCAAGTCGTACTTGAATGAGAGTTTGATTGCACGGGCAATTGGGAAAAAGTTTATAAAAGTTAATTTGCATAATTTGAGAAAGTGGACAAAAGACAGGCACCAGACAGTTGATGGCCGGCCGTTTGGCGGGGGATTGGGCATGGTTTTAAAAGTAGAGCCGATATATAAGGCGGTTAAGTTTATAAAGTTAAAAGTTAAAAGTAAAAAAACTAAGATAATACTTTTCACGCCACGGGGAGAAAAATTTACGCAAAAAGTGGCTTATAAATTATCAAAGCTAGAGCAAATTATTTTTATTTGTGGGAGATATGAAGGGGTTGATGAAAGGGTGGCAGAAAAAATTGCCGATATGGAAATTTCAATTGGAGATTATGATTTAATGGGTGGGGAATTGCCGGCTATGGTGGCTATTGAAACAATTTCAAGATTGGTGCCAGGAGTAATTGGTAAAGAAAAATTGTTGCAAGAAAGAGTTTCAAAAACTGGTGGATTTTTAGAGTATGCGCAATATACCAGACCGGAAGTTTTTGAACCAAAAAAGGGGAGCAAGTGGAAGGTCCCGCCGGTATTATTATCGGGCGATCACAAAAAAATAGACGAATGGAAAAAAGCGCACGGTAAAATCATTGAATAATTATATTTTTTGTGTTATAAATCTATTTATATGGGCGTGTGGCTGAGCAGCAAAGGCAACAGACTGTAAATCTGTCGGGGTAACCCTTCGTAGGTGCAAGTCCTACCGCGCCCACATTTTTTGCTAAGCAAAAAATGCCCTGAGCAAAGTCGAAGGGCACGTATGCCGATGTAGCTCAGGTAGTAGAGCACGTCATTGGTAATGACGAGGTCCGCAGTGCAAATCTGCGCATCGGCTCAGATAATTAACAGATTAACACAGATTGACAGACGTATTAACACAAATCACGGATATAAAAATCTGTGATCTGTGAAAATCCGTTATTTATCCGTGTAAATCAGTCACTAAACATGGCAGTCAAAAAACCGTTTTTAAAAGTACAGTGTTCGGGTTGTAAGACAACAAACTACTTTACAAAGAAATCAAAAAAAACAGCTGAGAAAAAACTCGAGCTGAGCAAGTTTTGTTCAACCTGCCGAAAGCACACCAAGCACAAAGAAGGCAAGAAATAGGTAGGTGATAGGAAATTAAAAAGCCACCTTTTAATTAAGGTGGTTTTTTGGTTGCTTGCCTTTTTTATAATTATGTTGTAATGTAATTATACTTAGCCAGAACAGGAATCTGGCAAGCTGCAACTTGAGAATTGAATACAAATAAGGAGGAAAGTAGTCATGCCAACGTCAAAACTTCCGGTAGAGCTTGCTGCAATTCCGAAAGCAGTTTTTGAACTTTCTTGGCGCGAGCCAAGAGTGATCTGTAATTCGCAGATGGTTAACGCACCAAGACCGTTGAAGAATTGGAACACATGTGGGGATTCGGAGTTTATGAATCCCTGCGTGACAGAGTTCTTGAGCGGACTCAAATTGCCTGCTACTGTAGCTTTATGTTTTCAGGGCTATGGTAAGCGCAACATTGGAACTGCCGTTATCAGACTCGAGTCCATCTATTGGACCGACGAAGGTCGTCCTGGTTATCCTAGACTTGATTTCGCGCATCCCAAAGCTATGAGCCAGGTTAACGGTTGCCCGAATTTCTGGGGAGCGTTCATCTTGGCATTGTTCAAACTGGATGACTCCACAGAGGTCTTCGCTGTTAAGGGTTACAAGAAATTCCTGCAATTGGCCGCGGGGACTTTTGGCGACATATCTACCAAGTCTAGCGTATTCCAACCGAAAGAAGATCTGTCCTTGGTGGCATTCTCGGCATGTAGCCAGGTTTGCCAGAACATTCAAGTCGATGGATTTCCACGAGGCTGCCTCAGGAATTGTCCTGGAAAGTTTCAGCAGTTTGCTTGTTTATATCGTTTTAACGGCGATTGTCCCAATTGCAGATCAAAGAACTGGGCTGATGTAGATGGAGGCAAACATGGTTCGTGGCTGACTGTTTGCGAGGACTGTGGTTCTCTGACAATTTGGTGCAGAGAAGAAAACGTTGTTCCCGAGTGTAAGTTAAAGATTGGTGATGGCATTCATCTTCAAGTCTGTCCTAAATTCTCGACGCATCCTGCGACAACCGAGAAACAAGACGGAGAGTGAGAGTGTAATAGCTCTCTTTTTTTTATGTAAAATTTACCTTGCGTTTTGGCACACACAAAGCACAAAGAAGGCAAGAAATAAATTTGCTTTGTAATAAAAGGGCCCGGGGCTTTGCTTGGGGCTTTTTATTTGTGGTATAATATAGTAATTATATGACAGTTGGATTTTTTATTACGGTTTTATTTTTTATTGCAATTGGCATTGCTGAGTTTTTTGTTTTTATAAAAAGCAGGAAAATTAACGCCGCCTTGGCCAAACGAGAAGAAGAGTCTAAGCGCAAAATGTATGAAATGGAGATTTTACGGGAGCTTGGTGATAAAATTGGGTATTCGCTTGGGGCACAGAATGTTATTGAAATAATCATCAAATCTTTGCGAGATATTGTGGAATATAATGTTGTGTCTTATATGTTGTTATCTCAGGAGAAATTAGTTTTTAGAGCATATGCTGAGAAACCTGCGTCCAAGAAGTTTATTGCAGATGTAAAAACAAGAATGGTAGATTATATATCAACAACGCTAAAGACAGATTTTAAAAATATACCAGTAGAAGAAACCTCGTGGGGTTCTGTTTTTGATGGAGAATTAGATGACAAAGTAGGGTCATTTTTTTGTATTCCGCTAACAATATCTGGGAAAGTTGTGGGGTTTATAAGTGTGGCTGACAAAAGAGCCAATTTGTATAAAGAAAAAGAAATAAATATTGTTAACGGAATAGTGCAACAGGCAACTCAAGCTGTTACCAAATTACAGGAGGTTGTTGAGTCGGAAAACAGCAAACTAAATGCAATGGTCGCCAGCATGACCGATGGGATAGTTATGACAGATATGGATGAGCGAGTTCTTGTTGTAAACCCAGCTGCCAAAAAAGCTTTAGGCCTTGAAACTAAAATAGAAATTTCTGTTTTAGATATTGCAAAGGGCTTGAAAGAAAAACTTGATATAAAAGATAAAATTGACGAGAGCGTAAGGTTGGAAAAAGTTTTTGTTTCTGAAGAAATTTCGCTTGGTAACGGGTTTTTTCAGATTATAATTTCTCCGGTAAGAGACAGGTGGAAAAATTTGGGGTGCGTTGTGGTTTTGCGTGATATGACCCACGAAAAGGAAGTTGAACAAATTAAAGAAGATTTTACCGCTATGATTGTACACGAGTTGCGAAGTCCACTAGATTCCATTAAAAAAATGGCAGAATTAATGAGACAAGCAAACGTCAAAAAGGCAAACAGAGAAAGTTGCCTTCAAATGATATACAGCAATTCTTCAGATATGCTTGAGCTTATTAATAATCTTTTGAATATTGCGAAAATTGAAGCCGGGAAATTTGAAGTAATGAAGCAAAAATCTAGCATTAAAAAAATTATTGAAAGTCGTGTTTTGTTCTTTAATATAGCCGCAAAAGATGTTAAAGTTAACTTAACAAGTCAATTTGCAGATAACATACCAGAAACAGTTGAGTTTGATCCTCGTACAATTTCCGAAGTTTTAAATAACCTTATTTCCAACGCCTTAAAATTTACCAAGGAAAATGGCGCTGTGACAGTTCAGACTTTGTTGCATAAAAATGGCGAGAGTCTTGAGAAAGAGGCTAAAGTCGCAGGAATAAACTGGTTTATAAAGGCAGACATTTCTAATATTCCTGACTCCTTATTTGTTGCGGTGACAGATAACGGAGCCGGCATAGCTCCCGACCAAATAAATAGACTTTTTAATAAATTTATACAGGCCAAAAGTACTTTTGTAGAAAAAAGCGGAACTGGTTTGGGACTGGCCATAGTTAAAAGCATTGTTGAATCGCATGGAGGCACAGTAGGCGCAGAATCAATTGAGGGCAAAGGATCAACATTTTATTTTACCTTGCCAATATAAAATTAATTAAGCAAAAAAATGACAGACGCAAAAAAAATTCTTGTGGTTGAGGATTCAAAAAGCTATCTTTTTGTACTTTCAGAAACACTTAGGGGGGCTGGTTTTGTTGTGGCTACCGCCGGAGATGGACAAGAAGGTTTAGACGCCGTGGCAACTGAAAAGCCAGATTTAATTCTTTTAGACATTACAATGCCAAAAATGGACGGCATAACTGTTTCAAAAAAATTGAAAGAATCCGGGAGCAAGATTCCTATTATATTCTTAACAAATATGAGTGACTTAAAACACGTAAGTGAGGCAATGGAAACCTCAACAGATTACATTGTCAAAGCCGACACAAGCGTAGAAGATATTATTATTAAAGTTAAAGAAAAATTAATTAAAATATATGGGAAAAATTAATAAAAAAATTCTAATAGTTGAAGACGATAAAGAGTTTCTTTGGATTTTACGGCAACGTTTTGAGACGGAAGGGTTCTCAATTGTTTTTGCCCAAGATGGGCAAGAAGGGCTAGATATGACTATAGAGGAAAAACCTGATTTAATTCTTCTAGATATTATGATGCCGAAAATGGACGGCATAGAAATGGCTAGAAATTTGAAGGAGAAGGGAATTACCTCGCAGATTATTTTCCTAACTAATTTTGGAGATGCCGAACACATTAGTCAGGCAATTGGCGTAGCCAAGGAAACTGATTATATTGTAAAGTCTGATATGCATGTTGACCAGATTATTTTAAGAGTTAAGGAAAGGCTGGGTATACTTTAAATATAGCATAATAATTTATTAGATATGATTAATACTAAAAAGATAAGGAAATTTTTCCCGGCCATACAAGCAGGAAGAACTATTACTAACAATGCTGCCAGCACTCAAATTCCGGTTCAGCTGTTGGATTTGTTTAAAAAACTTGTTGTACAATATGACAATGTTCATAGGGGACAATCTGAAGCTTCTTTAATAACAACTGAAAAATTTGAAGCTTCCTACGATACAATTGCGCAGTTCATAGGTGCTCCTTCAAGGAGAAATATTATTTTATTTAGAAATGATACCGAGGCAATTAATGCGGTTATGTATTCTTTAATGACCGAATTTAATGATGGCGACAATGTTGTCACAACATTTATGGAGCACAATTCAAATTATGTGCCATGGTATGGTTTGTCTAAAGAAATATTATCAAAGTTTGGAATTAATGTTGAGTGCAGAATTGCAAGGTTTAATAAGGAAACAGGCGAACTTGATTTAGATCATTTGAAATCTTTAGTAGATGAAAAAACTAAATTGGTATGTTGTACCGGAGCATCAAACTTTTTGGGAACAAAAACTCCAATAAAAAAAATAAGAGAAATTGCTAATGCCTCAGGTTATGTACAACCAGATGGCCAAAAAAAGTCATATCTTCTAATAGATGGCGCTCAGGTAGTGCCTAATATTTTTGTAGATGTTGAAGATTTGGATGTGGATTTTCTTGCTTGGTCTTTTCACAAAATAGTTGCTCCTTTTGGAGTGGGAGCCTTATATGCTAAGGAAGAATTGCTCAGCAGAATGAGGCCATTTCTTTACGGAGGAGATATGATTGCAGAAGGAAAAGTTAGTCCAGAAAAAGTGGAATATAATGTCCTCCCTTGGAAATTTACAGCCGGAACTCCAAATATTCTAGGAACAATTTTATCGGCAGAGGGTCTAAGGCTGTTGGTAGATTTTGCTTTGGGATATCCTTCTATTTTTGGAAAATATAAATATTTCATGACAGGAAAAAAATTTGAGAGAGCAGACGTGGAAACTGCTATGAAAAACATAGAAGGTCATGAAAAAATGTTGATTAGTGAAGCACTAAATATATTGAGTATGATCCCTGAATTAGATATTTACGGACCTAAAGATCCAGGAGGTAGAACATCTTTAGTGGCTTTTAATTATAAGCATATAAGCCCGTTTGAAATTGCCGAAGGACTTAAAAAGTTGGGCGTGGAATCTCGAGCCGGTTGCCATTGCGCAACCTTGGCGCACCATTATTACCAATTAGATCCTCCTGCCAGCTGTCGATTAAGCTTCTATATATATAACAACCTTAGGGATGTGCAAAAAGCCTGCTTGGCTGTAAAGAAAATTTGTTCTATAATAAGTAAGTAATAATTAAAATAATTATTTTATGAATCAGTGTCAAATTTATGATAATAGGTCTCTTAACTTCTTCAGGGCTGTCTGTGGTTTTTTAGCTTTGATAGCTTTCTTAATCCAGAACGAATGGTTGGTTTTAATAACAGGTCTCTTATTTCTTCTGGGAGTTTTTTCTATGAAGCTAAATTTTATTTATCAACTTCATAGGTTAATTTCTAATAAAATAGGGAATTATGTTTTTGAGCCTATCCAAAAGGATTCTGGAGAAATAAAATTTGTTTATGGCTTCACAGCAGTTTGTTTTCTTACTTCCTTTTTTCTTATTTATTATGGCAAATATGTTGATATTGCTTGGGGGCTAGATCTATTGGTTGCATTTTTAACGCTTTTAGCAAGTTTTGCAAATCTTTGTTTAGCTTCTTTGATGTATGTTATGTTTAAAAAAGTGTTGGCTAAATAACAATAGAAAAATAAATGGCAGAAATTATTTCTAAAAAACAAGCAAAAGTTGGTGAGGCAGGATATATTAACCAAAATTGTTGGTTGGCCAGAAATTTAGGTTATCCGCCCACAAAACATTGTCAATTTTGCCAATTAAAGTTTAATGATTGTTTATTTTTTAGATATTCGGCAATAAGCTTGGCTTTGGTTGCCATTATTTTTACAGTCGCTTTTTTTGTAAACGGTGGTGTTTCTAGATTATTAATTATTTCTGTTTTCACAATAATAATAATTTACGGATATTATTTTGATAAAAGTACAGAAAAAATTATTGAAGCAAATTTTGCTCAGAAAAAAGCGGCAGAGGAGTTAGAAGATTTGTATAAACACCTTCAGCAAAAAGTTGATGAGCAGACAAAAGAAATAAGGAGAGCTTATGAAGTAGAAAAGGTTGCTAAGGAACAATTGGAGGCGCTAGGAAATGTAAAAAATCAATTTTTAATGACTGTTCAGCATCATTTGAGGACGCCATTGACCTCTATGATGGGATATACAGATTTACTATTAGACGGCACCTTTGGCAAATTGCCTAAAAAAATTGGCGAAGTTGTAAAAAGATTTGAAGCATCTACGGCCAGTTTAATAAAAATGGTGAATGAATTTCTGGATATAACGCAATTTCAATTGGGCAAGGAAGTGATTCATTTGAAAGATGATATAAATCTGTGCCCCATTTTTATGGATATTTTTAAGGATATTGAGTTGGAAGCCAAAAAGAAAGGAATTTTTTTGAAGCTTGAAAAACCCGACGGGATTTGTTTTGTAAAAGCTGATGGAGAAAAGTTAAAGGCAGCTTTGATGAATATTTTTGACAACGCTGTAAAATACACCAAAGAAGGGGGTATAACAATAAGGCTAAAACTTGAAGATTCTCCGGAAGGATGTGTGGGGAATAAATTTAAAAAGGTAACAATTGAGATTAAAGATACTGGAATTGGAATTCCAAAGGAAAAACTGGCGAAACTTTTTGATATAACATTTGAGCGTTCAGATGCCGCCAAAAAGAATTTTACCGCTGGCAGGGGGATTGGCCTTTATTTATCTAGCCAAATAATAAAAGCCCACAATGGCAGAATATGGGCGGAATCGGAAGGTGAGGGCAAGGGCTCAACATTTAGTATAGAGCTCCCCGTTGAACACAAATAATTAATTGTTACTAATAATATGAAAAAAAATATAAATGTTGGTAAAAAGATTTTAGTAGTTGAAGATGATAAAGATTTTGCTTCCATACTTAAAACCAAATTCACAACAGAAGGATTTGTTGTTGTTACTGCAGGAGATGGGCAGGAGGGTTTGGAAGTTGCAGAAAGAGAAAAACCAGATTTGATTATCACCGATGTTTTAATGCCAATAATGGACGGCATTGAAATGGCCAAAAAAATAAGAGAGGCAAATAAAAATGTACTAATTTTAATTCTGACCAACATTCAAGACGTTGATTATACTAAAAATATAGAAAAATCAGTAGAGTTTGATTATTTAATCAAATCTGAATTGAGAATTAACGATATAGTCGGCAAAGTAAAAGTTAAATTGGGCATAAAATAAAAAATGAAAGTTGAAAGCCAAAAGTTAGAAAAATTTATTTTGGATGCAGGGCTGATTGATGAAAAAAAGCTTGTGGAAGTGAAGAAAGAAAGCGAAAAATCCAAGAAATGGATTGGAGATATTTTAGTTTCCGCTGGTTTTGTTTCGGAAAAAGAATTAGTAAAAATTGAAGCATATCTTTTGGGAATTACTTTTATTAATTTAGAAGATGAAACTATTCCGCCTGATGTTTTAAAAATAATTCCCGAATCTATTGCCAGGGCGCACAATATAGTTGCTTTTAGTAAAAAAGGGAACAATCTTGAGGTAGCAATGCTAGACCCCGAAGATTTGAGAATTATTGAATTTATTAAGAGGACGGTTCCTTCGCTGAATATTTTAGCAAGGCTGACTACTACCGAAGGTATAAAAAATGCGCTGGCCCAATATCAGGAAACGCTGGAAATTGAATTTGGCGACATTATGAAGGGAGAGACAGGAGAAATCAGACACATTAAAGATGAAAAATCCTTCAGTGGAAAAGAGGAACTAGAGAAAGCGGCAGAAGAAGTTTCAATTATAAGAGTTGTAGATTCATTGTTAAAGCACGCTATTTTGCAGGGAGCCTCTGATGTGCATATTGAACCCTTGGAAAAAGAAGTTGCTGTAAGATACAGAATTGACGGCATTTTGCACAATGTTATGTCTTTGCCCATAAGCACAGCCTCAGGTATTGTTGCCAGAATAAAAGTCCTTTCAAATTTAAAACTTGACGAGCACAGGCTACCGCAAGACGGCAGATTTAAAATTGAAACTGAAGATTTTAAATATTCCATAAGAGTTTCTGTTTTACCGGTTATGGACGGGGAAAAAATAGTAATGAGGTTGCTGGCTGAAAATACAGATGTTTATACCTTGGAAGATTTGGGTTTTATGGGAAAATCATTGGAGAAAGTAAGGCATAGCTTGTTAAAAACAACAGGAATGGTGCTAATTACCGGGCCTACTGGTTCGGGAAAAACAACCACGCTTTATGCAATGATGCAAATTATAAATACTCCCAGCATTAATATATCCACTATTGAAGATCCGGTTGAGTACAGAATGCCAAGAATAAATCAAACGCAGGTCAACACAAAAATAGATCTGACTTTTGCTTCGGGATTAAGATCTTTAGTAAGGCAAGACCCTAATGTTATTATGGTTGGAGAAATAAGAGACGGTGAAACAGCTGACCTGGCTGTTAACGCGGCTTTAACTGGACACTTGGTTTTGTCTACTTTGCACACAACAGAGGCGGGTGGAGCTATACCTAGGCTTATAGATATGGGAACTGAGCCGTTTTTATTGTCCTCAACCTTAAATATAATTATAGGACAAAGGTTGGTAAGAAAATTTTCCGGCGGTAAAGAAAAATATAAATTAAAAGATGTTGACATTGATAACCTTAAAAAATATTGTGACATTGATAGAATTGTAAAATTACTAAAAGAAGAAAAACTATTAAAACCAAAAGATACAATAAATGATTTGGATTTATATAGGCCAAAGCCGTCCAAAGATTCTTCTTCTGGGTATAAGGGGAGAATTGGAATTTTTGAAGTTTTGTCAGTTGATAACGCAATAAAAAGTTTAATCAATCAAAAAGCCTCAACCACGGAAATTACAAGGCAGGCAGTCCAAGATGGAATGAGGACAATGGCAGAAGACGGATTTATTAAAGCAGCCATGGGATTAACCTCAATAGAGGAAGTTCTCAGGGTTATTATGGATTAATATGGCAATTTTTTTCTACACAGCAAAATCGCTAAACGGCCAGATAAAAACAGGCACGTATGACGCAAAAGACATTAAAGAACTGGCGCAAATTTTGCGGGGTGAAGGTTTATTTTTAGTTAAGGCCGATTCAAGAGTAGAAAAACAAAAAAAAGGATTGAACTTTTCATTTTTTCACAGCAAAGTTTCTATATCTGAAAAAATGCTTATGACAAGAAACCTGGCGGTAATGGTCTCCACTGGTCTCCCTCTTATAAGAGGTTTTTCAATTTTAGCTGCGCAAGCAAAAAGTAACAGGATGAAAGAGGCTTTGCTTGATATTGGTCAGGAAGTTAGTAAAGGGAAAAGTTTAGCTGATTGTTTTAAAAAATACCCGGATATTTTTTCTGAACTTTTTCAAAGTATGATTCAGGCAGGGGAGGAGTCAGGTACGCTTGAAGATGTTTTGGGAGTTTTAGCTTTGCAGTTGGAAAAAGAAAAGGAAATGAATTCTAAAATACAGAAGGCATTGATTTATCCTGCAATTTTAATAATAGTTATGGCAATTGTTGCTGTTGGTTTGGCGGTTTTTGTGCTTCCTAAATTAAATGTTTTCTTTTCAAGTTTGCACGCCGATTTGCCTATGACTACCAAAATAATTTTGGGCTCGGGAGATTTTTTTATGAAATATTGGTATATTATTTTGGCGGTAATTATTGCTATGGTTTTTGGTTTTATGGCCATGGTCAAAACAGTAGTGGGAAGGTTTTTTATTGATACAGCTTCGCTGAAGATACCGCTTGTTTCTTCGCTTATTAAAAAAAGCAACACGGCTGCCTTGATAAGATCTTTAAGCTCACTTCTGTCGGCTGGGGTTCCGCTGATAAAGTCCTTGGAAATTACAAATGGAATTGTTACAAATTTTTATTTTAAAAAAGCCTTAGGCCAGGCGGCAGAAGGAGTCAAAAAAGGGAAAAAATTATTTGCTGGATTTGAGCAATCAAAAGATATTTTTCCGTATGGAGCGTTAGAAATGATTGAAATTGGAGAGGAAACGGGAAAAACCTCTGTAATTTTAAAAAAACTGGCGGAATTTTATGAGGAGGAGGTTACAAATGTCGCGGAAAACTTGTCGGCAATAATTGAGCCGGTGATGATAGTTGGTATTGGCTTGGCAGTTGGAGTCTTTGCCGTTTCCATTATTGGTCCTTTATATTCAGTCTTAGGAAATATCTAAATCTTTGAATATCCAAAAAAACAACTTTGGGTTTACGTTAGTGGAAATAATAATAGTTATTGCGATTTTAATTATTTTGTTGACAATAGCTATTGCTAATTTTCCATATTTTAACAAAAGTTATTCCTTAAATAACAACACGCAGGAATTTATAAGCACTTTAAGATTGGCGCAAAGTAAAACTCTTGCCTCGGAGAATTATAATAAACATGGAGTTTATATAAATACCGGAGTCACGCCAAACCAATATATATTATTTCGCGGTGCAACTTATGCTGGAGGGGCTATTTTGGGAACATATACTTTAGACAAATCTTTGGAGTTTTATAATATTAGTTTGGGTGGTGGGTCTGAAATAACTTTTGATAAGTTGACCGGTGCAGCAGATGAATTAGGGAGCGTTGGCATAAGAGTAAAATCAGACACGGGAACAAGCAAAACTATTTATGTGGCAAGTTCGGGGGCAGTAAGTTTGAGTCCCGCAGCCAGTAATTTGGACGCAAACAGAACTAAAGATTCAAGACAAGTTTGGCTTACTTATAATAGATATATAGATACTGCATCAGAGAATATAGTTTTAACTTTTAACGGCAGTCAGCCCGTGACAATACCAATAAGTACTTCTATGTCTAACGGTCAGTTTGAGTGGTTGGGCACAACCAGTGTTGCAGGAAGCAATCAGATAATAGAAATTAATACGCATTCGTTAAACAGCGGTACTGGCAATAATATTTCTGTGTTTAGCATTAGGAGAGATATGAGGTATAACAATAAAACTCTTAAAATAACAATTTCCGGAGATAATACAGGATATTTGGCCCAATATGCAACTGACGGGTCAGATCCAACATTTTCATCTATTTATGTTTCAAGTCTTGCAAAACAATAAAAATAATTCAGGATTTTTACTTTTAGAAATAATAATTTCTATAGCAATTATTGTTATAGCTTTTGTTTCTTTGATTGGTGTGGCATTTTTAGCAATAAACACCTCCAGCTCTGTGCAAAAACAAACGCAAGCAGACTCTTTGGTTCGTGAGGAATTTGAAGCGGTGAGAAATTTTAGAGACGGCACAACTTGGGCTACAAATGGCTTGGGCATTATTAACACCGGTTCAGCCAATCCTTATCATGCAGTTATAAATGCAAATAAATGGACTTTAGTTGCGGGAGTTGAGACAACAGGCATTTTTACCAGAAGCGTTGTTATTGACAAGGTCTATAGGGACGGCAGTGGGAATATCAGTACATCCGGTACCTTGGACGCAGACACAATAAAAGTAACGGTAACTGTTTCTTACACGGGAAAAACAATTCAAGATATGTCGTATTTTACAAATTGGAAACAATGATAAATAACAAAGGATTTTCACTTTTAGAGCTTTTACTTTCTATTACAATAATGATTATTGTTATGGGGGCTGTAGTTACATTTTTTCTGTCTATGAACGCCTCCAATTCAATGACAACAGCAAAAAGGGAAGCCACTCAAAACGCGCAAAGAGCTTTAGATGCAATAACTTATGAGATAAGGTCAGCTAAAAGTATTTATGTTCCTACCACAACGGCCAGCCAGCTTTCTTTGGAAACATCAAAATATATACCGGTCGGAGAAACTGATACTTATATAGATTTTTTCTTGTGCGGAACAGCAGTTTGTTTGAGAAAAGAGGGGCAAGATCCTGTTGCCATAACTTCAGACTCTGTACAGGTGACAAATCTTACGTTTTCACAAATTTCTACAGGAACCACGCCATCGGTTTCTGTAAGTATGACAGTGGGCTCAGTCACATTAACATCAACAGCTTCTATAAGAAGTTACTAAAATATGAAAAACCAACGGGGGTATATAATTTTAATGATGACATTTTTTACCTTAATAATTATGACCAGTATTGCCATAAGCATGAGCTTTTTGGTTGCAAATTCTCAAAAAAATGCCACCAACTCAGTAAAAGCAACTCAAGCCTATTATGCTTCGGAATCTGGAATAGAAGATGCGTTATTACGTTTGAAAAAAACTCCGGCAATTGCAACCCTTACATATAATTTAGATGTCAGTGGCATAACAACTTCTGTTTATATCCCTATTGCTATTGGTGGGTCAAGAGCTATTACTTCGCAAGTGATTGATAATGAAATAATAAAAAAGTTAGAAGTTGTTGTTAATATAAGTGATAGCTATGGAGCTTCTTTTTATTATGGAATTATGGCTGGTTCTGGTGGACTCTCTATGCAAGGTAATAGCATAGTTGCGGGTAATGTATTTTCTAATGGCAATATTACGGGCTCTGGAACAATTAATAACGATGCAATAATTTCTGGAGCTGGGAATTCTATTTCAGGGGTGCATGTTTTGGGAAATGTTAAAGCTCATAGCTGTTCAGGTGCGACAGTTGGTGGAGACCTAACATATGTAAACGCGGGAATTTTTGGGCCATGTTCATCAGACGCCGATTGCTCCTCTTCTTCTGTGAGCTGTAATTCTGTCCAACAGTGTATACAAGGAGGTGGTTTTGGTTCTTGTGCCGGTTATAGAGATTGTACGGAATTAGGTTGCAATAGTAGTAATCAATGTGTAAGTGGGGGTGGGTTGGGCCCATGCTCGGTAGATGCTGACTGTGTTAAATCAACCTTGAGTTGTAACTCTAGCAAGCAGTGTGTAAATGGAGGTGGTTTTGGTTCTTGTACAAGTAGTAAAAACTGTAATAATTCTGGTTGCAATAGTAGTTATAAATGTGTTGTTGGGGGGACATTGGGTACATGCTCTTCAAACGGTGATTGCAGTAAAACCACTTTGAGTTGCAACTCTAGTAATCAATGTGTTCAAGGTGGTGGTTTTGGTTCTTGTACAAGTAATAATGATTGTAATACATCTGGGTGTAATAGCAGTCATCAATGTGTAAGTGGAGGGACTAATACATGTACGGTAAGTGGAACAATTACTTCTCAGACCCAGGAAATTTTAGAACAACCTATGCCAATACCAGAGAGCCAAATTCAGGCTTGGGAAGATTCAGCAACAGGAGCAGGGAATATTATCTATAACGGAAATTATACTTCGCCATCTGGTGGCGGTTCTATGTCTGGCCCCGGCGTAATCAATGGTAACGTGAAGGTAAGAGATTGGTCAACATTTTCTCTTGGAAATGTTAAAATTAACGGAAATTTGGAAATAGGTTTTTTTTCAACGCTTAATTTGACAGGTCCAGTATATGTTACGGGGGATATAGTCCCAAGTTTTATTGGTGTTAATAAAATAAAGGTGGATCAATCTTTTGGTCCATTAGGCGGAGTTATTATAGCAGATGGAAAGATAAACATGGGTTTATTTACTTCGCTTGCAGGTTCAGGGTCGCCGGGAAGTTATGTGCTATTAATTTCAAATAGCACGGCCGATGATGCAATTGCATTATGGGCTATTTCAAGTGGTGGAGTTTTTTATACGACTACGGGGGGGATTTATGTAGGAACAATTGTGTCTCCTGTAGAAATTACAGGAAAGAAAATCACAATGGCCTCTGGTTCTAAAATTCAAAATAGTGCAGGGGCGGTCAACATTTACTTTACGTCAGGACAAGCAGGTGGGTGGAAAATTTCAAGTTGGCAGGAGTACTAATTTTACATAAGGATTAATAAGTTATATAATTAAGTAAAGATATGGGAATTTTAGATATAAAATATGACGCCTTCGGATTGGATATAAATGATTTTTCGTTAAAAATTGTAAAGCTCAAAAAGGGGCGCAAGGGTTTTAGTTTGGTTTCTTATAATGACGTTAAAATAGCTCCCGGAGTAGTTGAAAGTGGAGTAATCAAAGATGAGAATTCATTGGCAAAAATTATCAGGTATGCATGTGCCACCATAAAAGGGAAAAAATTGAAAACCAAAAATGTTGTTGTTTCCTTACCAGAAGAGAAATCATTTTCTCAGGTTATACAAATACCAGAAATGAATGAGGAAGAGCTTAAAACTGCCGTACCGCTTGAAGCCGAAAATTATATTCCTTTGCCAATTGCAGAAGTCTATCTGGATTTTCAGGTTATTCCTCCGATTAAGCAATATTCAAAACATACTGAAGTACAGATAGTTGCAATGCCAAAAAGGATAGTTGATTCATATGTTTCCTGCATAAAAAAAGCTGGTCTTACTGCTGTGGCAATGGAGACAGAATCAGAGGCAATTGTAAGGGCGTTAGTAAGGGGAGATAATAATCCTTCTGTTTCACTGCTGATTGATTTTGGCGGAAATAACACAAACCTTGTTGTATATTCCGGGAAATCTATACGATTTAGCGCCTCTATACTCGTTTCTTCGGAAATACTTACAAAAGCTATATCAAAAGCGCTCAAAGTAGATTTCTATGAGGCCGAAAGGCTTAAATTAGAGTATGGTTTATTAGGTAAAAAAGCCGGCCGGTCATCTACCAGCTCAGTTAACGCCGAGAAAGTTGCTCAGGTTATAAAACCAATTTTGGAGGAAATGGTTTGTCAGATTAAAAAATATTTGAATTTTTACCGAGATCATTCCTCTTTTGAGTATTTTCTTCCCGATGGCAAAAAAGAAAGGGTTTTGCTTTGTGGCGGTGGGGCAGAACTAAAAGGATTTGCTGATTTTATATCTCAAAAATTAGAAATTCCCGTGGAACTCGGAAATCCATTGTTAAATTTTCCAACAAAAAATGTCCGGGTAAAAAATATTATAAAAAAGGATTTAATGTCTTTCACAACAGCCATAGGTTTGGCCCAAAGAAAGTTATATGACGAATAATATATGATAAATCTTCTACCACAAGAAGAAAAGCAAGGAATGATTGCAAAGAGCAGAGAAAAATTGTCCATAATTTGGGGGATAGTAATTTTTGTTGCTTTAATTTGTTTGACTCTTATTTTGCTTTCAATAAGGTTTTATATCCTTGCAGAAACTGATTACCAAAAAAATATTTTGTCGCAGATAGAAAAAGATGTCCAAACCGCAGATTTCAAAAAATTTAACAGTATCATTCAAAAGAATAACTTAATATTGACCCAGATAGATTCTTTCTATAAAAATGAGATATATTTTAGTAAGGTTTCTAAAATTATTACAGATGTTTCCGGTTCTAAAGCCTTGCATATTACAGGCCTTTCTTTGAATAGAAAAATCAGTGGTGGAATCCAGGCGAGCGTGTCTGGTATAAGTGATACCAGAGATGATTTGCTTGCTTTCAAAAAAAATATTAATGAAGATGGGAGAATTGTTAATCCATATTTTTCTCCTGGAAGCTGGGTTAGTTCTAAAAATGCCCAATTTACTTTAACTTTTGAAATAGATAAAAATGATAAATAATAACAAAATTTATATAAATTTTTCAATTTTTGCAGGGGTAGCTTTGCTTTTTGTAATATTTATTATTTGGCCCTTGTTTAGTGGGATAGAAAAAGAGTCAGAAGATTTGATTTCAGCAAAAGATAATATAGCCTCGCTAAAAGCCCAAACTGTTGAAACTGGAAAATTTGGGAAGGATTATCAAAATTACAATGCAAACCTAAATAAAATTAGCCAAATGTTTGTTGACCCAAATAATCCTGTTGATTTTATTGAATTTCTGGAAAGTGCTGATCAAGAAGCGCAGATCACCTCACAAATTTCAATGTCACCTGCCGACAAAGCGAATCAATTTATTATTTTTCAGATTTCATCTAAAGGATCTTTTTCTGGTTTCTTAAAATTTTCGGAAATATTGGAAGCTGGCCCTTATTTGCTTGAGATTGAGAATATGAATATCCAAAATTTAGATAAAAATGTGAGCGCTAGTTTTGTAATAAAAGTTTTTACAAAAAAATGAAACCAACAACAGATATTTTAAAAAGTCTGGGGGCAAAGGTTCAAAAAGTAATCTGGTTTTTTGGTCTGCATGCTTTTTCCTTTATTCTATTATTAATTCTTATTGATTTAATTTTTGGTTTTTTTGTATTCTACAACTATGTGTACCTAGCCGAGAAGCAAGAGCCCAAAGTCACCGGAACTGTCATAAAATTTGACACCAAAGCTTACCAGAACGTTCTCACCGAGTTGCAAGCAAGGGAATAGTTCGGCTAGGCTTTTAATACGTAAATAAATTAAGGCGAATAACCCCGAACTGCCTGGTTTGGGTTTTTATTTGAAAAAATTATTTTTTGTGGTATATTATAGCATATAGGGGCGTGGTGAAATGGTATCATAGGGATCTCCAAAATCTCTGGTCTGGGTTCGATTCCCAGCGCCCCTGCCAG
>JAPLZC010000005.1 GCA_026395215.1 Candidatus Staskawiczbacteria bacterium | reverse complement strand
CTTCGTCTAGGTCGATAAATTCGTCGGCGGATTCTTTTAATTTTCCTGAGGTGGAACGGCCGAAGGCTACTACTTCCACGCGTTTGCCCATATTTTTTAGGTATTCTACTAAGGCTATAAAGTCCCCATCACCCGAGCACAAGACAATTACGTCTACTCCAGGAGCTGTTCTAATTGCGTCTATAACAATTCCTACATCCCAGTCGGCTTTTTTGGCTCCGCCGTAGAATTCTTGTAAATCTTTTACTCTTGTTTCAATTCCAATTTTGCTCAAGGCATCAAAAAATGGCGCTTCTTCGCCAGTTTTTGTGCGCACAACATAACCAAAAGCTCTAATAAACTTTCTACCGGCCACTGCCTGCTTTAAAACTTCGCTGAAATTAACTTTTGAGTGGTAAAGGTTTTTTGCCGAATAGTACAAATTTTGCACATCTATTAGCACCTCTACTCTCTGCTCTTTTGGTTTTGGTTGCATCCTTCTATATATAGGTTATTTCTTCATGCCAATCTTTTTGATGATGGCCGAATATTTTTTCTCTGATGTTTTCTTTAAGAAAGACAACATTTTTTTTCTTCTAATAACCATTGTTATTAAACCTCTCTTTGAGTGAACATCTTGCGGGTGATTTTTCAAATGTAAAACCAGCTTATCTATTGCTTTGGACAATAAAGCTATTTGTACATCAGTTGAGCCTGTGTCTTTTTCATCTTCACTGACGTCTTTTATTATTTTTGCCTTCTCTTTTGTGGTCAATGCCATGTTTGTTTAGTGTAAAAGCGCTTCCGGCGCCTTAGGTTAATTTATATATGTAATATACTCTATTTTTACTCGTTTGTAAAGTCGTGTGCGCCCAGCAGGACTCGAACCTGCCACCAGTTGATTAAGAGTCAACTGCTCTACCAGATGAGCTATGGGCGCATAATTTATTTATGGGGTTGTGCAGTTTATACTAAATGATGACCAGGTGCTTATGTCTTTGTACCCAATGGCGGTTAAAACAAGGTTAATTATTATCCACGAGCCCAAAACTAAAACCAAACCAATAATTGCTGTTTTTAACATTGTTTTTCCCTTGCCCATTAAGTCAGGATTGCCGGCAGAAATCATCATCATAATTCCTCCAATTACTATAGCAATTATTGCTAACGGCATTGCTATGTCCCAAACAATAAAACTATATATGGTTGAAAGCATTTTAAAAAAATCACAAATACCGCAGGGACAATTACTGGTACAACTTCCACTAGCGTCATATATCGGTGTACCATTTCCGCATTGCACAAAGGCGGCTGTTGCCAGGAATGGGACAAAAATTATTGATAATAAACAGAATAATGTTACTGATAAAAATATTTTTTTCATGGTTTTTTATTTTAGATACATTTTAAATTCAACGCCAAAATCTTCAAAACCTGTTCTTTTATACCAGTCATGAATATTGTCTTTCCCATGTCTGCTGGTGGCCACAAGTTTATAACAGCCTTGTTTTCTGGCTTCCTCAATAACCATATTTAAAAGTTTTGTACCAATCCCCTGCCCGCGAAGTTGCTCATCTACAAACAAATCTTCTAACAATCCAAACGGTTCTTTTTTCAACCCATTATACATTATATATAGAAAGGCGCGCGCAATTTCTTTGCCACCATCATTTATAAAAAATTTTATTCCGTATGACTCAACTTTTTTCTTGTCTATTTTTATCTCCATATATTTATGTTTACACTGAGCTTGTCGAAGTGTGCCCTCGCCAGGACTCGAACCCGGACCGACTGGTTCGAAGCCAGTAATGATATCCAGTTTCACCACGAGGGCATTAAATTAAATAAATTATACCAAATTTATTGAAAAAAATCAATTTTTAAGGTAACATAATGCTAATCTACGGACAATATGCTAATCTACTAAAATACGAATTCGCATTTTCGCATCATTAGCATAAGATTTGTAGATTAGTATTATAGTCATGACGATACCAAAAGAAGTAAAATCTATTCTTTCAAAACTACAAAAAGCGGGTTTTGAGGCGTATATTGTGGGCGGATGCGTTCGTGATTTTTTATTGGAAAGAGCCCTGCCTGCCGGCAGGCAGGCAAAGGACTGGGATGTGACAACCAATGCTAAACCCGAAGAAATCCAAAAAGTATTTCCGGATCCGCCAAAATTTTCTGAAGAAAAAATTGGGCGGGCAGGCAGCTTTTATAAAAATGATTTTTTCACAGTAACCATTTTAACTGGCTCAAAAGATCCTAGCTTGTCTGAAGTAGAAGTTACTACTTATAGATCAGAAGCAAAATATTCAGACAAAAGGCATCCCGATGAAGTTAAATATGCAGAAAAGCTTGAAGATGACTTAAGCCGTAGGGATTTTACTGTAAATGCTATGGCCCTTCGACTTCGCTCAGGGCAGGCCAAAAAAGAAGTAATTGATTTATATGATGGGCAGAAAGATTTAGATAAGAAAATAATTAGAACAGTTGGAAACCCCGAGGAAAGATTTAATGAAGATGCGCTTAGAATGTTAAGAGCGGTGAGGTTTGCAACAACCTTGGGTTTTGACATTGAAGAAAAAACAGCGGAAGCAATTAAGAAAAATAGTATTTGGTTGGAAGCAATTTCTAAAGAAAGAATAAGAGATGAATTTGTAAAAATAATTATGGCAGATAAGGCTGCAGACGGTATTGAGTTGTTGCGCGAGCTGGGACTGTTAAAATATATTTTACCAGAATTGGTGGAAAATTATGGAGTAGCACAAAACAAGCATCATATATATGACTGTTATTGGCACAACGTGAAGTCATTGGAATACGCAGCGAAGAAAAAATTTAATATGTATGTTAGAGTCGCTTCCCTACTCCACGATGTTGGAAAGGCTAAGTCAAAAGTTGGCGCAGGAAATGAGGCAACTTTTTATAACCACGAAATGATTGGAGCCAAAATGGTTTTCCAAATTTTAAATCGTCTAAAATTTTCTAATAATGAAATTGAAAAAATTACTAAGTTAGTAAGGTATCATCAGTTTTATTATAATGTTGATGAGGTAAAAGAGTCTTCTGTAAGACGTCTTATTAAAAATGTTGGTCCTGAAAGTATAGAAGAACTTTTGCAGGTAAGAATGGCTGATAGAATTGGAAGTGGCGTACCAAAAGCCGAGCCATATAAATTGCGACACTTTAAGTATTTGGTTGATAAAGTTTCCAAAGACCCAATTTCTGTTAAGATGTTAAAAATAAATGGGAATGATTTAATGCAAACTCTATCTATAAAACCCGGCCCAAAAATTGGGCAAATTTTGGATGCGCTTTTAGGAGTGGTTTTAGATGACCCAAAGAAAAATACAAAAGAATTTTTGGGAAAAGAGGCTAAGAAATTGGGTAAATTACCGGACAAAGAATTGCAGGCCTTGTCAGAAAAATCTAAAGAAGACAAATCAGAAATGCAAAGCCAAGAAGACCAAGTTGTTAAACAAAAATATTGGGTAAAATAGGAAGACGGGCTATAGTGTAGTGGTAGCACGAGTCGTTCGGGACGATTTAGCTTGGGTTCAAATCCCAATAGCCCGACAGAGTTGTTAAGAGCGTTGAGTGTCTCCCTTCGGGAGATGTCCCGTAGGGACACAAATCTCGGCGCCCCGACAAGTAAAAATATTAAAAATAAAAAAATGGATACCGACAATAATAAAATAAAAGAGGCCAGAAAAATTGAAAAGGCTATTAATGAAAATCTTTTTATTTTGTGTGCAATTGTTACTTTGGCGACTATGACATTAATGGTTGCAAACTTTTTCGCTAGGGGTGGATTTTTACCAACACGAATTGGGTTTTTCTATTTGGCAGTTGTTCTTATATACTCTTTTCATAAAGAATTTCTCAGATGGCTTGGACAGAAAAATGAAAATAAAAATGGAGAGTATTTTGTATATGCTTGGGTAGTTTTAACAACTATTTTATATATGGTCAGTTTTTTCAGCAATGGTTACTTTGACCACTCAAAGGAGGGAAATGAGATAAGTACTGTGGCAGATGCTGCTTTTGTAACATTGCAGGTGCTTGGAGTTTTTGTAGCCACGCGTATTATGAAAATTTTCTTCATGTTCAAAAAATAGTTTTGCCCCGTGATAAACACAGGGCTTCGGGCTTATAGTACAGTGGTAGTACGCCGCATTCGCATTGCGGAGACGCGAGTTCGACTCTCGCTAAGTCCACAAAACAAAAATTTATGAATATTATTTTACTTTTTGTGGTTTATTTTTTTGCGGGGGTTTTGCAGGATTTTTTGTTTACTATAAATCTTAGGTATGTTTCAAAGGACAAAATATTTTTGTCCGTGTTTACTTCTTTTTTGACTGTGGTAGTAAGCATGTTGGCGCTTTATAATATTGTCACACAACTAGATCCAGCAAACGGAATTCCGGCAATTATTATATATTGTTTGGGAGTTGCTACAGGAACATACCTAGCAATGAAATTTAAAATCAGTTCAAAATAAAATGGCGGTAATTGAAGTAAAAAATTTGGTAAAAAAGTATGATAAATTTGTTGCTGTAGACAATATTTCTTTTGAAATACAAGAAGGAGAGATTGTGGGGCTTTTGGGTCCAAATGGCGCGGGCAAAACAACTACTATAAATATGATACTTGGAGTGTTAGAACCAACTTCTGGGCAAATAAATATTTTTGGCAAAGACTTAAAATATCATAAAACAGAAATATTAGAACAAGCCAATTTTGCAGCAGTCTATGCCCACCTCCCCGCTAACCTGAAAGTTGAACATAATTTAAAAGTTTTTGGGCACTTGTATGGAGTAAAAGACTTAAATAACAGAGTCAAGGAACTTTTAAAAGAATTTGATTTAGAAAAATTTAAAAATCATAAAACAGGTTCTCTGTCCTCTGGAGAACTAAGCAGGGTCAACCTAGCAAAAGCCTTAATAAACAAACCAAAGCTCGTTTTATTGGATGAACCAACGGCTTCTTTGGATCCTAGCGTTTCAAAACATATAAGAGATAAAATTAAAAATTATGTTAATACAACAAAATCTTCTGTACTTTGGACTTCGCACAACATGAAAGAGATAGAAGAAGTATGTGATAGGGTTATGTTTTTGGTACACGGAAAAATAATTTTGCAAGGTAATCCAAAAACCTTAGCCAAAGAATACGGCAAAAAAGATTTAGAAGAATTATTTATAACTGTGGCCAGAGAGCCATTATCTTTAAACAATGAAATTTAGCAGAATTTACGCAATATTTTTAAGACAACTGTATTTAGTAAAATCTAATCCCATAAGATTGTTAAGCCTTTTTATGTGGCAAATAATTGAAATTTTTCAGTGGGGATTTATCACAAAATATTTAGGACATTTTGGCGGAGCTGTATTTAGTTTTACTACTTTTATATTGGGAGCTATAATTTTGTGGCAGTTTATGGGTAGAATACAAACTGGCATAATGGTTTCTTTTTTAGAAGATATATGGACAAGTAATTTTATTAATTTTTTTGCCTCCCCATTAAAAGTTAAAGAATATTTATTGGGCCTTATTTTGACAAGCTTGGCCATAAGCGTTACAGGCATAATTATTATGGTATTAGTTGCAGGCTTAATTTTTGGATATAGTTTTTTTATTATTGGGTTATATATTTTACCTTTTTTGTTAGTACTTTTTATTTTTGGAGTGGCAATGGGAATCTTTATTACTGCTATTGTTTTTAAATTGGGTCCCATGGCAGAATGGCTTGGTTGGCCAATTCCGGCTTTAATGTCTATTTTTGTTGGAGTTTTTTATCCCGTTTCTATGTTGCCAAGTTATCTACAAGTTGTTTCATGGATGTTGCCACCAACTTATGTTTTTGATTCTATAAGAATGATTTTATCTGGCAACTTTAACGTTGGCGCTAACCTTTTATATGGATTTATTTTGGCAATAATTTATCTTTTTATAACTTATCTTTTCTTTTTGGGAGTTTACAAAAAAAACCTAAAAACCGGCGCTATCTCGCGCTTTTCCTCAGAAGCTGTATAATAAAATATATGGAAAATCTAAAACCCCTGGCCGGGCAGGCTAAAGTTGGAGTAGGTATGATGGTTCTTAATAATAAGGGGGAGGTTTTGCTTGGGCACAGGATTGACGACCCCATTAAAGCTAGCAGTGATTTGCATGGCGAGGGTTGTTGGACTTTTCCCGGAGGAAAATTGGAGTTTGGAGAAACTATAATAGACGGAGCTATAAGAGAGCTAAAAGAAGAAACCAATTTAACAGCAGACAAAAGTAAAACAATTTTGTTGAGCATCACAGATGAAATAAGACCAGACACACATTATGTGACAGCTGGATTTTTGTGCAAAGATTTTACCGGTGAGCTAAAGGCAATGGAGCCCGAGGAAATAAGTGAATGGAAATGGTATAATTTAGACAGTCTCCCCCACAACATGTTTTTGCCCAGCGCCAAAATGATAAAGAATTATTTATTAAAACAGATTTACACAGATAAATAACGGATTCACACAGATCACGGATATGAAAAATCTGTGATTCGCGAAAATCCGTTTTGAAATTTGTTGTAATCCGTAAAATGGAAGAAATTAAAAGAAATATTCCGAGAGATTTGTTTTTACATCTTTTGGCGGTGGTGACGTTGTACTGGTCGGCAGTGACTTTTATAATGTTGATGTGGCAGTTTATAAATTATTTTTTCCCGGACGCGCTTAATTTTTATTACGAAGGTTTTAACGGAACAATAAGAATGGCAGTTTCTTCTTTGGTAATTGTTTTCCCGGTATTTATTTGTGTCTCATGGTATTTAAATAAACTATATAGTAGAGAGGCAGTGGTCAGAGAATCTAAAATAAGAAAATGGTTAATTTATTTAACTTTGTTTATTGCGTCATTGGTAATTATTGGAGATTTGGTTAGTACCATAAACACACTTTTGACCGGTGAGATAACAATAAGGTTTATTTTAAAAGCTTTGTCTATAATTTTGGTAGCAGGAATTATTTTTGGATATTATTTAGATGACGTCAGAAAAGATACTCCTACAAAGTTAGCCAAGCCATTTGCGTGGGCAACCAGTGCGTTAGTTTTAATTGCCATAGTTGGGTCATTCTTTATAATTGGATCGCCTGCCACAGCAAGGCTTGTACAGTTTGACCAGCAAAAAATAAGTGATTTAACTGGAGTACAATGGGAAGTTGTTAAGTATTGGCAGGGTAAAGAAAAATTGCCGACAAACTTAACAGACTTAAATGATAAAATTTCTGGCTATACCGTTCCAAATGACCCACAAACTAACGTTGCTTATGAATACAACATATTAAATGCCACAACTTTATCTTTTGAATTGTGCGCCGTGTTTAACAAACCAAGCCAAGCAAATAATCCCAAAATGGCATATCCATATCCTGTAGGTTCAGATATAAGTCAAAACTGGGACCACCAGGTTGGCAGGACTTGTTTTGAACGCACAATAGACAAACAGATTTATCGACCGCTAAATACTGTGAAGTAAGTGTGTATAACCCTGTAAATAAAGATGGCAGAAACTGTAGAAATTGACGATAAAAAATATCCTCAGCGGTTAAAAGAGGCTCTCAAAAATCTTACTGGAAGTTTGGGTCCAAAAAAATTGTATTATAAGGGAAATTGGAGCCCCGAGATTTTTGAAAATTGCTTAGCGGTGGTGGGATCACGGCACTTAACTTATTACGGCAGAAAAGCTACTGAGCAATTGGTAACAGAATGTGCGGCTGCCGGTATTACAATTGTTTCTGGGTTTATGTATGGAGGTGATGAAGCAGCCCACTCAGCTGCTGTAAAATGCGGGGGCCCTGGCCGGGCAGGCAAAACAATTGCAGTTATGCCTTGTGGAATAGACAGAATACATCCTGAAACCCAAAAAAAACTTTATCAAGAAATTTTAGAAAAAGGTGGTTTAATTATTTCAGAATACCCAGACTTAGACCAACCGCAACAGTGGACTTATGTTCAACGCGATAGAATTGTAGCCGGATTATGCAAAGCTGTTTTAGTTACAGAAGCCGCCCTAGAGTCTGGAAGTCTAATTACCGCCAGTTATGCCAAAAAATTTGGCAGAAAAATTTTTGCTATCCCCGGCCCCATAACCAGTGAACTTTCCAAAGGCACAATAAAACTAATCAAAGAGGGCGCCGAGCCAATCACCGAAGCCAAACAAATTTTAGATTTTTTCAAAATTTTGCCGTCAGCAAAAAAACCGTCAGCATCAAATGGTGGGATGTCGGACATCCCACCGACTGGCACTCTCGAAGAAAAAATAATTAATCAGTTAAGGCGCGAACCACTCAAAGCCGATGAAATGGCGCGTCTCTTTGCTGTCCCCGTCGCCCAGCTGGGCACTTCCCTATCGCTAATGCAGTTGAAGGGTTTTATAAATTTAGAAGGTGGTAAATATTATATTAATTAGTTAAAATTAAATAATAAATAAAATTAATAAGCGCTTATGCGGGACCGCTTAAGCGGTATCTCAAGGCGTTAAAACAAAATGAAAATTTCTAGAATAAATTTTTTGCTTAATTCTATAATAATTTTTCTAGTTAATATTGGTTTTGGAGTGCTAGTGTTCAATAGCTATATTTACGATCTTTTGATTTTCAACCTCAATGTGCCGGCAATGGTTTTTACTATTTGCTTTGTTATTCTGTTTCTATCGCAGGTATTGATTTTAATAGCAGGAAAAGAATTTAATAAAAAAGAATATAAAAATAGTTTTATATTTTCTTATGTCTCATTATTTGGCATTGTATGGGCCATTCTTGTAGAAGGGAGTTTATCAGATAATAATTCACCCAGCATAGCTCCACTTATTGTGATGGCTGTCCCGATTTTTATTTGGTTTATTTGTGTTCTTGTCGCCTGGTTCAATTTAATTAAAGGATTTTTTACAAAAGAAGCTCATTCCTAAAATTTGAGTGTTTTTTTAAAATTAAATCTAAGAAATAAATAATATGTTAATTAAAGTGCCGAGTGTGGTTAATTTGGGGTTGGAAACAATAAAGGTTGATATTGAAATTAATTTGGCTAATAAGGGGTTGCCGGGGTTTGAGATTGTGGGGCTGGCTGGGAAGGCGGTGGATGAAAGTAAAGAAAGAGTGAGGACCGCAATACAAAGTTCGGATGTGGATTTTCCACAGAAAAAAATTACTGTAAACATGGCGCCGGCCGATGTGCCAAAAGAAGGGTCTATGTATGACTTGCCAATTGCTTTGGGAATTTTGAGTAGTGTGCTTGAATTTAAAATTCCTGAGAAGTCTTTGTTTTTGGGAGAGCTGTCATTTGATGGAAGTTTGCGTCACACTAAAGGAGCTTTTCTAATGGCGCTTTTTGCGAAAGAGTCAGGATATACAAATTTGTATGTGCCAAAAGATTCAGCCAATGAGGCCGCCGCCATAAAAGGAATAAAAGTTTTTCCTGTTACAGATATTGGCCAACTTTGCAGACACTTTTTGGGGCAAGAAGAAATTATTCCAATTGTTTACAAACAGGGTAAAGAAGAAAAAACAACGCATGTTGAGTTTGATATGAAAGAAGTTTTGGGCCAAGAGCAAGCCAAAAGAGCCATGGAAATTGCGGCAGCCGGTGGCCACAATATAATTATGGTAGGCAGTCCAGGGTCTGGTAAAACAATGTTGGCTCGCGCATTGCCAGGAATTTTACCACCTTTAAATGAACCGGAATCTTTGGAAGTTACAAAAATATTTTCTGCTTCTGGTGGAATTCCACCGGGTGGAAGTTTAATTACAGCCAGACAATTTAGAGCTCCCCACCACACAGCCAGTTTGGCAGGATTGGTTGGCGGAGGAAGCAAGCCACAGCCCGGTGAAATAAGTTTGGCTCACAGAGGTGTATTATTTTTAGATGAATTTAATGAATTTCCACGAGCAATTATGGAGGCACTTCGCCAACCATTAGAAGATGGTTATTTAACAATTTCAAGAAGTAAACAACGTATTACTTATCCTGCTGATTTTATGCTTGTTGCTAGTGCCAACCCCTGCCCTTGCGGTTATGCAATGCATCCTAAAAAAAGTTGCACTTGTGGACCAAACCAAATTGCAAAATATCAAAAAAGAATTTCTGGCCCAATTTTAGATAGAATAGATTTGCATATTTCTATTATGCCAGTTGATGCTTCAGATTTTAAGGACAATCAAGCAGGTTCTGAGTTTTTGGAGTCATCGGAAAAAATACGGCAGAGAGTTATGCAGGCAAGGGAAAAACAAGAAGTCCGCTTTGCAGACGAAATAATTTGCGCCAACAGCCAAATGAAAAACAGTCATATTAAAAAGTATTGCAAACTGGCAAAAGATGTTGAGGAAATTTTAAGACAGGCAAGTTTGAAATTCAACTTGTCGGCCAGAAGTTATATGAAAATGATTAAAGTTTCCCGCACCATTGCCGACCTAGCCGGCTCCGAAGAAATCACAGTCCCCCACATGGCCGAAGCCCTACAGTACTCCCCCCGCAACTTCGAAACCGCCTAGTCGCCACCGCTTAAGCGGTTGACTTCGCCATTCTGTGAGAATAATATAAAATTTAATAATATAATTAAGTTAAAAAAAATATGAATTTTGGTATCACGAAAATAAAGGGGATGGCCACACTTATTATCAGTGTAATTGGTGGGATTATTTTGTCTTCAAGCGCTGGCTGGTGGATGTGTTTTGACTGTTCCTCGGATATTGCCACGCAAAGTTTGATAACTGGAATTATTGTCGGATTTTTTTGTTTTTTTATTCCAATCTATATTATTTGGAGTTTTTTTGATATTAAACAGTCATCGAGGGTAGGAAAAATTATAGGGATTATACTTACGATTGTTTTTATCTTAATTGTTCTGTCTCTTATTGGTTTGTTCATGATTGAGAAAGTTTACTATCCTAACATCCACTAAAAGGAAAATAATGATCCCGTAACGAAGACCTGCTAACTAACGGGTCTTTTTGTTATAATAGAATAAAATAATAATTAAATTTATGGCGGAGCATAATTATGTGGGGAAAATTGGGGAGGATTTGGCGCGCAAATACTTAGAGAAAGAAGGGTGGAAGATTTTGGAACAGAATTATAAGACTAAGTATGCGGAGATTGATTTGGTGGCCCTTCGCCCGGCTCAGGGTAAACTGGGTAGGGTTTTTGGCAAAGAAACGTTGGTGTTTGTTGAGGTGAGGACAAAAGTGGGTGAACAATGGGGTACGCCCGAGGACACAATAAATAGGGCCAAGCTTTGGAAGGTTTTGCAAAACGCCAAAAGCTACGCAGGCTTTAAAAAGTGGGAGGGTCCACAGAGAATAGATGCCATCTGCATTGTACTTGAACCTGATTTCTCTGTCTCTCGCCTCACCCACCACGAGAATATAGTCTCTTAGCTGACGCTCGGCAGTAAATTTCCAGCTAACATCGCTCGGAAATAAATTTTAGTCGGCACCGGCGTCGTCCCGCCCAGCGGCGGGACGCGCCTCATTCTCGCCTCGCCATTTCGCTGTTGCGAAAACCATGCTGGCGATGCTCCGAAGGTGCCTTTAAAATTCATTTCCTCGCTCTTGGAAAGCTTATTGTCTCACTAAAAAAACCCGCATTAAGCGGGTTTTTTGTCCCCGACCAAATCCCGCTTTGCGGGAATTGTGACGGGTCCGTCAAAATGCGCTAAGCGCTTTTGTCGGATTTTTCGGTTTCTGTAAAATTGCCATCTTCGGGTTCAGACTCCTCCCCTGCTTCGCTGAAAGGCGGGTTTTTTTTGGGGGCATGGAGTTGTTTTTGGAGATGGTTGATTTGTGAAGCTAATAGTTGTTTTGTGTTTCTTGCATCGGTTATTATTTTTTCAATTAAACCGTGCATGAACTTTTCTCTTTCTACTAATTCTTTATCTTTATCTTTGTAGTCAACAAGTAGGGACTCGTATTTTTTAATCCAGTCCTTTTTTTCAGCCCGGTCTTCTTTTAGTATTTCTAGGAATTCTTGGTCAACAGTCACCTGTCCTGGAGCGGGCGCATAGGCGGTAGCGCTTAAGCGGTTTGGCTCAATTTCCTCGGACCGCTTAAGCGGTTCGGGGGTACCGCTTAAGCGGTTTTGGTCATTTTCGTCCGACCGCTTAAGCGGTACCGCATAGGCGGTTTCTTGAGCCGATATCTCCAATTCTTTTACCCAAAAATCTTCTTTTAAAAGAATAATATTTCCAACCCCCTTATCATGCCTTTCACTCAAATTCCCCTCTAATTTCTGGGGATCAACTAATCTATACTTTCTGATTCTTCTTCTAATTCTGATGTCAGCAACATCATATTTTTGGATAAATTCTTGGATTGTTAGAAACTCATTTGTAGTCATTTTTTTTGGTTTTAGCTAGTATACCGCTTAAGCGGTTTGGGGTACCGCTTAAGCTGTACCGCTTAAGCGGTGGGGGGGCGCTTAAGCGGTAGCGCTTAAGCGGTTTTATTACTTAATTCTATCAACGCCAAGAACCAATGTCAACCTTCTTCTTTATTTTCTGCCATGCTTAGTGCAGAAAAGTTATCCACAGTTGGGCTCATTGACAAGGTTCTTTAATTAAAATATACTTAACTCACCAGAACATTGAGAGTTCGATCACCAAACGACCCCAACACCGACAGCATTGCTGTCATCCCCCCCCAACAACACAACCCACTCAAACCATCTTCGCCCAGGCACTCTCACGAGTGCTTCTTTTTTTGTAAAAAAAAATGGGGTTCGCGATGCGAAACCCCTCTCCACAAAAAATTGCTTCCTAGTCACTTGCGCCAATGCATTTGGGGCAAATATCGGTTGGCTCACTGCCGCACGGGTCAAGGCCCGCATCCCAGCCCTGAGTAAGAGCCATGGCGCGGAGGCGTTCTTGCGAACCAATATTTGGATCGACCGGTACCTCAAGTACTATAGTTTCGCCACATTTGCATTTTAATTCGTAAATGCAACTTTTGAGCGCAGCCATAAGAAAACTCCTTTTGTGTTGTTAGGTATAAATTAACATGCAGTATTGAATTTTGCAACAGTTGACAACAACACTTGGGTTTGCTAAACTGGAAGTAAGATAAGAAAGATTATTTGTCCGTCTGACCACGGATATTTTTTTTCAAAAAATATTAAACAAATTTGCACAGATTAAAAACAGATTTGCACAGATCACAGATATTATAAATTCGTGATTAGTGGAAATCCGTAATTTATCAGTGAAAATCCGTACATAATTATGGATATTAAAAATTTTAAGGGAGCATTGGCTCAAATTGCGGAGGAGAGGGGAATAAGCCCAGAAAGGGTAATAGAGACTATAGAAGCCGCTATTGCTACTGCGTACAAAAAAGATTATGGCGAGAAGGGGCAAAAGATTAAGGCCAAATTTAACCCAATATCGGGTGATGTTCAGTTTTGGCAGATAAAATTGGTTGTAGACCAAAGTATGCTTTATACTGACGAGGAAATTGAAGAAATGCAGGAAAACAAAATAATTCCGCAGGACGAGGTAAGGGCTGGAGAGGAAGCACCCAAAAAATATGTTTTCAACGAGGAAAAACATATTATGGTGGCCGATGCTAAAAAAGATTATCCTAAAATTAAAGCTGGGGAAGAAATTGAAATTCCTTTGGTTTCAAAGCAAGACTACGGAAGAATTGCAGCTCAAACTGCCAAACAGGTTATTTTGCAAAAAATCAGGGAAGCCGAAAAAGAGACAATTTCAATAGAATATAAATCTAAAGAAGGGGAAATTGTTTCGGGAATTGTACAGAGAGTTGAGGGCCATACGGTTTTTGTGGACATTGGAAAAACTCTTGGGCTTTTGAATAGGGAAGAGCAAATTCCGGGAGAGTTTTATAGACCAAGTCAAAGATTAAAGCTTTATATATTGAAGGTGGAAGATTCTCCAAAGGGGAGTGTTATTTTGCTGTCACGCGCTTATCCAAAATTGGTTTCTAAATTATTTGAATTGGAAGTGCCGGAGGTTGCTTCGGGAACAGTTGTGGTAAAGGCCATTGCCAGAGAGCCGGGTTTCCGCACAAAAATTGCAGTTGTCTCAAATGAGCAGGGAGTTGACCCAATTGGAGCTTGCGTTGGACAAAGGGGTACCAGAATTATGGCAGTTATAAATGAATTGGGAGGAGAAAAAATTGACGTTATTTCTTGGGAGGAAAAACCGGAGAAATTTATTGCCAACGCTTTGTCTCCTGCCAAAATTGTTAGTGTAAAAGTTGAAGATAAAAATACAGCAACTGTTTTTGTGCCAGAAGATCAGCTTAGCTTGGCTATTGGAAAAGATGGTAGAAATGTAAGACTTGCCGCTCAATTAACCGGCTGGAAAATTGATATTAAACCAACAGAAGTTGTGGCAGAACCAGTTGAAGGGGAGCCCGCCTCATCGGCGGATGAATCTGCGGATTCAAAGCCAAAAAAAGAAAAGAAAACAAAGAAAAGTAAGAAAGAAAAAGTTGGCACAGACGGCGAAGCAGTAGAAGAAACTCCAACCCAAGTAGATGCCGAAGCCGAAGAAAAACCCATAGAAATTAAATAATTAATAGTTAATTAACAGATTTACACAGATTAATTATGGATTTACACAATATCACGGATAAATAAAATCTGTGATCCGTGAAAATCCGTTATGAAATCCGTGAAAATCAGCAAAAATGCAGTTAATATATTATCCGATAATAGTGTCGTTGTTTGCGATAGCGTTTGTGTGGTATATGGTTTCGCAAATTAAAAAGGCGCCAGTTGCCGGGGACAAAGCTTTGGCAATTACAGCAGCAGTACAAGAAGGAGCAATGTCTTACTTAAAAAGACAGTATAAGACAATTGCCATGGTTGGAGTTGTTATTTTTCTTTTGTTATTTATTATGGGCTGGAAAATTGCCATTGGTTTTGCCATTGGAGCAATTTTGAGCGGAGTGTCGGGATTTATTGGAATGATTGTTTCTACACAAGCAAACACAAGAGTGGCTGAAGCCGCAAAAAAAGGTTTGGCAAAAGCATTGGATATTTCATTTAAAGGTGGATTAATTACAGGTTTAATGGTAGTTTCTTTGGGACTATTGGCAGTCTCAGGATATTATTTATTAACAGGAATTGAAGGCTTGGTAGCTCTTGGATTTGGAGCTAGCTTAATTTCTGTATTTGCCAGAATTGGTGGAGGAATTTACACAAAGGCAGCAGACGTGGGAGCTGACCTTGTTGGTAAAGTTGAAAAAGGTATTCCTGAGGACGACCCAAGAAATCCGGCAGTTATTGCAGACCAAGTTGGAGACAACGTGGGGGATTGCGCCGGTATGGCAGCTGACATTTTTGAGACATACGCAGTTTCAACAGTGGCAGCTATGATTTTGGGAGCTTTGCTATTTCCAACCTCTATTCAGTTTGTATTATTGCCATTAATTTTGGGAAGCATTTCGGTTTTAACATCTATTGTTGGAAGCTTCTTTGTAAGACTTGGAAAGAAGCAAAATATAATGGGTTCTATGTATAAAGGATTGGCGGCTACAGTAATTTTGTCGGCAATTGCTTTCTACCCTGTTATTATAAAATTAATGGCAGGACAAGCAATTCCGGCAGTCAGACTGTACTTTGCAACATTGGTTGGATTGGTAATTGCCGTTGGAATGTTTGTTATTACAGAGTGGTACACATCAAAAGATTTTTCTCCAGTAAAATCAATTGCCAAGGCTTCAGAAACAGGACATGCTACAAACATTATTAGGGGGTTGGGGATTGGAATGCAATCTACCGCTTACCCGGTTTTGTTAATTGCCTTGGGAACAATTTTAAGCTTTTGGTTGGCAGGAATTTATGGAGTAGCCTTAGCTGTTGTGGCAATGCTTTCAATTGCCGGAATTGTTGTGGGAGTTGATGCTTATGGCCCAATTACAGACAACGCCGGTGGAATTGCCGAAATGTCTGGAATGCCAGAAGACGTCAGAAAAATTACAGACGCCTTGGACGCCGTTGGAAATACAACAAAAGCAGTTACCAAAGGATATGCCATTGCTTCTGCAGGATTGGCCGCTTTGGTTTTGTTCTCTGCATATGTTGAAGAGGTCAGCGTAAACGGAGCAATCAACTTTTCATTAACAAACTCTTATGTTATTGCTGGTTTGTTAATTGGAGGTTTGCTTCCTTATTTGTTTGCCTCATTCTTAATGGGAGCAGTTGGGAAAACAGCCGGAAAGGTTGTTGAAGAAGTAAGAAGACAATTTAAAAATATTGCAGGTTTAATGGAAGGAACCGCCAAACCAGAATATGGAAAATGCGTAGATATAGTAACAGCGGCTGCAATTAAAGAAATGTTATTGCCTGCCCTTATCCCAGTTTTGGCTCCAATCTTGGTTGGTAAAATTTTGGGAGTGGAAGCTTTGGGTGGAATGTTAATTGGAGCAATTGTTACAGGAATATTTGTTGGAATTTCTATGACAACCGGAGGAGCCGCTTGGGACAACGCTAAGAAATATATTGAGGGTGGTGCCTTTGGAGGTAAAGGCAGTTTTGCCCACGCCGCCGCCGTCACCGGTGACACCGTTGGCGACCCTTACAAAGACACCGCCGGCCCAGCCATTAACCCAATGATCAAAGTGCTTAATATTGTTGCACTTTTAATCGTGGCATTCTTAATCTAACGTTCGGAAACAGAACTAAAATATTTTCGTAATCAAAGACCTCGCTCTCGCGGGGTTTTTGCCTGTCTGCCGTAGGCAGAGTTGACAAAACTGCGATTATTAGTAATATACAATTACAAAGAGTAAGGTGCTCTTTGACATAAGAAAAAGAAAAGGGGAACAGTCATGTCAGTACAAGTTGTGCGAGTTTTGGTGCTAGTGTTTGGTGCCAGTGGTGGTCCACTCGGTAAGGGGGGTGTTGCACTTTATGAGTTTGTGGTGGGAAATGGATATCGGCTCATCTGGAATAAGGATGTTCCGTGGGAAAAAAACGGTTGGGCTAAATATGTGTGGCCAATGGATTGGCTCAAGAACCTTTTGGCCGAGGTCAAAGCAATGGCAACACCCGGAACGGTTATTGCTCCAGCAATGTGGGGCGCCGACGTAGTGCATTTGTGGGCGGGTAGAATTATTGGTCCGGTGGCGCACTATCGGTCGGTACCGGATGATTTTGCCAAGAGGTTAATCCAAGAATCTGGAATTCCCGCTCATGAATGGTCGCGGTTAATGGGCCATGTTCATCCGGAGTTTTATCAGATGATATTTAGTAGCCATTTTTGGCGAAATAGTACTTGTAATAGGTACCCGTTGGCAGTAGTTCCTTTGGCCGATTGGATTACTTTGCAATTGAGTGGCCAACAGGGTCACGACCAAGCAATGTTGCATGACCAGGGTGCAAAAGCTCCAACTTCTAAGTTGGTGAACCTTTATTTTGACTGTGGCCATCATGGTCAGTTCGCGCCGATTTGGCCGTTGTTTGGTCATGACCAGCTTTTGGAAATTGGGAATGGCGCATATGTTGTTCCCTGCACTCACGACTCTCCGCTGGCGCGAGATTTTGCCACGTGGGGTTTGTGGACTGGAAGCTGGTATGGAGTTTTTCGCAAGGTGACAGCTGGCGACGGAATTGTACCGGGCGAGAAAACTTTTAACGCCGGGTTGGTCTTTGAGGCCATGCCCAACAATGGACTGTCGGCCATTTCTAACATTGGTAGGCACGGGCCGCTGTACAAAGCGTTAATGAACGCCAACGGCGAGATTAGCTACGAGCGGGCGGCAAGGTTAGCACTTACCAGTATTAGCGAAATTGTGGAAACCAGGCTTGTTTTTGATGATGAAATGTTGAAGCTGGAACCTGAGCTTTTCGCTAAATCGGCATTGGGGATGGCCAAAGGATTAGAAACTCAGGCATTAGCTGGTATGGTCAACACCATCGCAACTAAATGCAAAGATGGTTTAACTAAGGCGGCGACGGCGCTTGGTGTGCCTATGCCGAGCGAGGTGGCTATTGTCGGCGGATTTGCGGAAAATATAGCCATCTTGAAGGCGCTGAAAATGCACGGCATTACTGCGGTTGTACCGCCTTTTGCCGGACTGGCTACACAGGCTGGCGCAGCTGCCGAAGCCTTGCGCCGAGCCGGTATGGCCAGCACAACAGCAGAAGCGCTGGCAATGTTCCCGAATAAGGAATTGGTCGAATAGACACAGTTGTTCTAAACTAATTTCATAGACCGCCGTTAGAAGTGTACTTCTCCCGGCGGATTTTTTTTGCAAAATTTTTGTTGGTAAACTAAAAAACCGTCCCGAGCTAGGCTGGAGGCGGTTTTTTTGTTTGAGTTAAGTTTTATGTTACTCCAACCAGATTTTGAGGGGTATTCCTGATTGTTTCACTATTGCCTTGAATGTTCTTGGTTTTAACGATTTTGAACTATGGCGTGGAACTTGTACGATTCTTGGCTGATGACCATAATTTCCAGTGTAATAATAATGGCTTCCTTTGATATTAGAAAGAGAGAAGTGGTTTTCTCTTAATAATTTTTCTACATCACTGAATGTCCAATTAAATACACTTTTTGCCATATTTAGTAAGCCATAGCGCAGGGCTTAATTGGGGTATATCCGAAATTAAATACGTTTTTTGGAGCTTCAGTTTTTTCTCTCTCTGATTTTTCTATTTTATCCCATAATTCCTGGTATTCTTTATCGGGTTTTTGGTTCAATGGCATTGGTCGCATCTTCAATTTTTGGGCGGTTTCTACATATCCTTGTATTGCCTCAAATAATAAATTAATTACTTCTTGCGGACTATCTCCCTCTTCCACAATATTAAATTCTAAAGCCACGCCATACCAGGTATCGCCATCTTTAAAAATTATATGTCTTACCCTTCCGCTTTTTAATGTATTTTTGTAATTCATATTTCTACTTTATCAATAACAAACGCTAATGTCAAATACAAAAAACCGTCCCGAGCTAGGCTGGAGGCGGTTTTTTGGGGACAAAATATGTCGCAGATTATTGTTTGGACATTTTTGTTACCACGTAAATAAGCCAGATTGCAGAAAGTCCAACCAGTATGTAAATTATGTTTGAAATTACAGACGCAACGCCAAAAATTCCATCAACCAAATTGTAATTGAACAATCCTACCAAGCCCCAGTTGAGTCCGCCGATAATTGTCAGTACAAGCGCGACCCAGTCTATTGAAGTTATTTTCATATTTTTTTATCCCCCAAACCCCTTCCTTGGAAACCCTGTGGTTTAGGAGTGTGGCGGTTTTGGCCTGTCTGCCGGCAGAGTTGACAAAGTGCTAGTTAGGAGTAGGCTTAAATTACAGAGAGCACGGTGTTCTTTGACGGGTAGGGATTTGGCAGGTAAGGAGGAGAATTGAGATGATGAAGGAAGTGGAATGTCTGATTTGTCACAAAACCGTTGTGGTGAAACTAGAACCCTTTGGTGACGGGTGCTTAGCAATTTGCCCGAAGTGCGATAATCTGGCTTTTGTTGGAGAAATTAATCCACAAGATGTGGGCAAGGAACAAACACTTGCTCTTTGACAAACAAGAAAGGGAAAAAACAATGAAAAGGCTAGTGGTCTTTTTGATGGCGGGTTGCGTGGCAGTTGTGGTTGCCGGATGCGCCGGCACTGGCGACAAAGGCTCAACTCAGCCAGCGCCTGCTCGGCCCAAGGTAAAGCGCATTTACCATTGCCAAGCGCACGACTGTCCGGGACATGCAAATCCCCAAGACCGTTGTGGCTCGTGGGTCAACAAAGTCTGGGTGGACAAGCAGTAGCCTGTAAACACAAAGTTTTTTTGCACAAGTATGGCGCTGAATAAAGTAAGCGTCTTTTTTTTGCAAAATTTTGATTGACAAAAGCGTAGTTATTAGTAATATAAACAGTGAGTGAACAAACCGTTTTCTTGAACAAAACGCTCATTTACAAAGGGGGACTAGCAATGGACCAAAACTTCAAAACTTGGATAGTGCAACGGGTGAATAGTGGGCTGGATGATCTCGAAATCAAGCGTAGAATTATGCGCACGTTGAAATTCCGCCCATCTGAAATCAGAGATTACTATGCTTGGTTTTTACCAAAACTGGCCATAATTTATGAACGCGAGACAGGGATCAAGGTCTCTCAAGATCTTGAAAAAGAACCCTCAGAAATTGTGGAAGCCTTCAAGGAATTCTTTGCAGAAGAATTAAGACGTGTGAAGTTGAAAGGCGTAATTTTTGACTTTAACAGAACTCTTTATGATCCAGACAGCGGGAAATTGATTCCTGGCGCGTTGGGATTGTTGGAGGCGTTAAAGTCATCGGGATATAAGCTGACGCTTTTGTGCAAAAAGTCAGCTTCCGACAGAATTGAACTGGTGAATTCATTGGGCTTGGATAAATTATTTCCACACATTCTGCTGATTGAGGGCAACAAGCAAACACTTCACATTCAGCATTGCCTTAAACGAATGCAACTTGAAGCTCATGAAGTTGCGGTGGTTGGCGACAGGGTGGAAGAAGAAATACTTGCGGGGAATCTTGCCGGAACTGTTACCATATGGGTAAAGCAAGGGAAATTTGGTTTAGTAGAGCCAACAAATGACCAACAAAAGCCGACGCACGTAGTAAACAACCTTCAAGCAATTTTTAATCTAGTTTGATATGACGCTGAATTAAATAAGCGTCTTTTTTTTGCAAAACTAATTGACTAAAAATTGTTAAAGTTATAATGTGTAAATAAACCTGATTGCATGTGTGGTAACTCGAAAAGGAGGACTGTATGAATCACGACTTAACGGTAAGTTCTTTCAGTTTTAAGCCAGTGGAAGTTCCACTTGAGCTTGTAGGGCTGACCCCAAAGGATCTGTTCGATCTTTTTGACATCGCAGTCAAATGGGGCACACTCGTAGATAAAGGGTGTATGATTGGCTGTACTTTCACTGACGGGAAGGGCAAGATGATAATTGCTGCCCACTCGTGGAAGTTGGGGCCAAGTAATGTTGGGATTTTCATCTGCAGAGAATATCCCAGCATACCCAGCATATTTGCTGCTCCTCAAGGGATGATTCTTTTTAAGACGCTTGCCCGAGCAATAATTATGTGGGACAAGCTGGTTTCCCTCGATGAAGCCCGCAACGCCATTGTGGCCATTGATGGCTACGCAAAAACAAACGGCGTGTTCACCGCCTCCAGTGACAGAATCTCTCGATAGTTTATCGAGAAAGAAGAAACAAACATGACGCTGAATCAAATAAGCGTCTTTTTTTTGTAAAAAAAAGCCCGGTTGTATATTTATACTTCCGGGTTGGTGTTGCTTTTGCAATTTGTTTTAACGTGAATATCCCGAGTAGTAAATCTTTTCTTCGGCAATAAGGGTTTGCCCTCCCGCGTGCTCCTTAAAGATGCTCGCGTTTTTGGTTTTTAAACTCGCTTGCATATAATAGTCACAATCTTCTCGAAGGTTTAGCAGTGATTCGCAGGCTGCTGTCCTGAAGTTATCGCTAAAGATGACGACTGTCTTGATTCTTTGTCGACTTTTGCCATCTAAAGTAGTGTGGTAGAATTTCTTCAGCTCTTTTGACGCCTCCGCCAATTCAGCAGAAGTGAGTTCCCGTACTTGGCAGTGCTCGCCGGTTTCACGGATGAAAACGCGCGTTGTAATTCCGACGATAGGGTTGTCCTTTTCGTCAAAAGTCACAATCGCGCCTTCGGTTCCAACTGCGCCGGGGAAGTAGGGTTGTTTTAACGCGCCAATATGGGTGTTGACTACACCTACTTGGACTTTGCTAATGGGCATTGATTTTACCCTGTATGCTACACGCAGCGCTCTTTGAACATCTGCGCTAGAGTACTTACCGGTGCAATTTACCGTGATAATTTCTTCCTTATTTCTGCAGCCCACCATTGAAATGGCGATGATTGCAGTAGCGCAAAGATATGACAGCCTATTCATTGCTTTGTCCCTTTGTTGGTTGTTTGTGAATGATCAGTAGCCCCATGCTACACTAATCAACCTACAATAAAACCCCAATCTTGTCAATTCAGTGGGGTTGTGATTGGTGTTGACATTGGTGCGTAAATATGGTATTAATGATATGCTCTTTCCAAACTAGGCTTTAGTGTATTTAATTTTCCAACAGGAGAAAGACAATGAAAAAGAGAGACCGGAGACGCAAGGTGATTGCAACCCCAGTAAAGCCGGCAAGGCGGTGGAGATGGACGGCTTTGTTGGTTGCAATTTTTATTGTGATCGCGGCCGTTGCGCTGGGGAGGTCTACGCGTCATGCATATTCTGTTTTAGAAATGCAGTGCGCATGGTCGAACGACTTTCAGCAAGTGTTTGACCAAGAGTTGCTTCTAAACAAGTATCCTATCTTTGAGATACAGGATAGGTACAACTCAACTTTACAATTGATTTATCAGCGCTACGGTTCGACCTTGGCAATAAACATGGTTACTGCATATTGTAGGGCGAGCACGGAGGTGCTGTGTGGGAATTATTTCACTAATGGTCATCCAACGGTTGATATAATAATTCCCAAACTGCTGGACATCTGTAAGGACGAACAGCGGAAGAATCCCTCGGGCTGGCGAGAGCGGATGAGATTTGTGCTGGTGATAGGTTTTATGCACGAACTCGACCATCTTGCTTTTGGTACCATAGCAAAGGAGGGCGATAAGCCTGAACCCCTTGACCAGCTGGTTAACGAGGAGGCTAACGTATGGGCGCTTACGTGCGAAAATACCCTTGCGCCTCTCATTGAAAAGTACAAAGTCCAGCTGACAGCGGGTGAGTACACTTACTACAACGAGTGGCTAAAAGCGGGAAGAGACAAGAACAGCCAATCATGGAGAAGCTTCATTCGTTGGGCTTATAGACGGACAAGGTAGATCAGGCGCAATTGCTTGTTCTGCAAGCATGACGCTGAATCAAATAAGCGTCTTTTTTTTGTTTGATTTTTACGTGCATAAAAGATTATTTGGATTCCTTTATGGCTTGGTGAAAGTGGAATGGCCAGGTCAATACTCATTAACCTGGGGCGGGGGAGATTACAGTTGAACCTTGAAAATGAGTTGGTTTAGGGATAAAATGGATATATAGAATATGGATAAAAAAGAAAATAATTACGCGTATATTGATGGAGCAAATTTGCACAGAGGCATTAAGAGTTTGGGGTGGAGTTTGGATTACAAAAGATTTAGAGTTTGGCTTTCTGAAAAATATAGCGTAAAAACTGCTTATCTATTTATCGGTCTGATTCCAAAGCATAAAGAAATTTATAGATATCTCCAGGAAGCTGGTTTTATGCTCGTTTTTAAAGAGGTGGTTTATGATGGCGAAGGCAAAGCGAAAGGTAATTGTGATGCCGATTTAGTTTTTCAAGTCACTAGCGATTTCTACGAAAAAAAATTTGATAATGCGATTATTATAACTAGCGATGGAGATTATGCTAGTTTAGTAAAGTTTTTGTCAGAAAGGAAAAAACTTATTTCGGTGTTATCTCCAAGCGATAAAGAGAAATGTTCTATATTGCTGAAGAGAACTGGTGCTAAAATATCTTACATAAATGATCAGCGTTCAATTCTGTCGTATAAATAAAAAAGCCCCCGACGAGGACGAACCTCATTAGGGTCTTTTTTGTAGTTATACTATAATATTAGCAGATTATACCCCCTTGTCAAGAGCAAGGTTTTATTTTTTAATGACCCAAAAATGCGCAAGTTAACATAATGTTAACTTGAGGGAGTTGAGGTGGTGTTTAAAAGATTATTGGACAATGAGTTCAGCGCAAATCTGCTCTCTCGTCCGCAGCCCCGAAACCCCCGTCCCCAAAAAAATTACACCCCACCACCCTTGAACCCAACCCGATTTAGGAATAAACTAAAGGTAATAAAAAAATTATGGCGAAGAAAGTTTACATTATACACGGATGGAGTGGAAATCCTGAAGAGGGATGGTTTCCTTGGATTAAAGAAGAATTAGAAAAAAATGGCTTTGCAGTTTTTGTTCCGCAATTGCCAGACGCCGATGTTCCGCGGATAAATAAATGGGTGCCTGCTTTATCAAAGGTTGTCGGAGTCCCGGACTCCGAAACTTATTTTGTAGGTCACAGCATGGGATGCCAAACAATAGTAAGATATCTTGAGAGTTTGCCCGAAAATGTAAAAATTGGAGGTGCGGTTTTTGTTGCCGGATTTTTTAGACCAATCACCAATTTAGAGCGAGAGCCAGACGCTATTGATGTTGATAGGGAATGGAATAAAACACCAATTGATTTTGCCAAAGTAAAAAAGCACATAAACAAAAGCGTTGCCATTTTTTCTACCAACGACAAATATGTTTCTTTAGATAACGCCGAAGACTACAAAGATAAACTTGGTTCAGAAATAATTATTTTAGAAAACCGCGATCACTTCAGCGGTTCTTCCGGCATAACCAAATTCCCCGAAGCCCTTTTGGCCTTATTAAAATTATCAAATTAATTAATCTCCCCAATCGGCTCATCGGCCGGGTACCCCTTGGGTGCGCTGAGCCGATTTTGTTTGCCAGAGAAATTACCTGTCCTGAGCGCCTGCCCTGAGCGTAGTCGAAGGGAGTCGAAGGATTGACAAACCCATGGTTAGTAGTAAGCTTAAATTAAGGAGAATAAAGGAGCAAATGGGTTGCTCTTTGACAAGAAAGGAATATCAAATGAGCATTTTATCTTTGGGTGGTTACTGCTTCGTTGCAGTTGTTGAGATAATACTGGGAGCTGCATTTTTCATAGCGTTTTGTTTTCACGAATCAGACAGGGACAAC
Organism: Candidatus Staskawiczbacteria bacterium; assembly: GCA_026395215.1. Taxonomy (GTDB): domain Bacteria; phylum Patescibacteriota; class Minisyncoccia; order Minisyncoccales; family Staskawiczbacteraceae; genus XYD1-FULL-39-28. The sequence goes on along the minus strand of JAPLZC010000005.1, from coordinate 49,979 downwards.
AAACTGACTGAAAAGAAATGGTTGTGGTTGTCTTTGTTTTGGGCTAGCGTCTTTGCCCTGTGCGCATTCACGCTTTTCATTCCCTACATTACACTGGTAATGAAACTTTGGCCGTGGTGGGTGAGGGCGATTATGGGTAGTTTAGGATTTATAGGTGCCGGCCTTTTCCTGTTTCTTTTGATGGTAATATCAGAAACTATAGCTAAGATAATGTTGGCCATAGCGGTGGCGATATTTATATGGGTTTGCGTTTCTCAAGGTCCAATAGGTCGCCCCATCAACCCAAACGAATTATGGTTGGAGCGTCGGGTATTCCCCAGGCAATGAGAATCAAAACTGTTTCATAATGCATTCAACCCCGCGATAACTCGTGGGGCTTTTTTTATTTTGTGGCACTGTGGTGAGCGAGTGAAAACGAGTCGAAGTATTGAACCCAACCCGATTTAGGACTAAACTGGAGATAATAATGGTTATTATGAATAATATCAAAGCAACAGGCAAAGAAAAAAAGGTAATTTATGTCTATCATCACCCCGAGAGCCAAGAACATTTAGGTTGGCTAAAAATTGGTGATCAGACTGGTTTTAACTCCGGTCGTATCAAAGAGCAAAATGAAGCCGATAATATTAAGGCAGAAACGCTCTATATGACCGATGCTATTGATAAGAATGGCAAGCCATTCCGTGATTTTGAAGTTCATGCAATTATTGACGCTACTGGAAAGTATGAGCGTGAGAAAAAGAAAAATTCTAAAAGTGGTCGTTTTGCAGAATGGTATAAAATGACCAAAAACGAGGCCATTGCAGCCATAGAAGCACGCAAAAATCTGAGCGGTTTTGACACGGATATTCTTAAAAAAATTAATCTAGGCATTACACTTCGTGATGAACAGCAGTATGCCATTGATCAAACCTATGCATATTGGAATAACTCACAACAGGGAAAGCGTGAATTTCTATGGAACGCCAAACCTCGCTTCGGCAAAACTTTGACCAGTTACTGGTTCATAGAAAAAATTAAGGCTAAAAAAGTACTTATTGTTACAAATCGTCCGGCTATTTCTGATTCTTGGTATACTGATTACCGGCAGTTTATTCAACCTAAAGGAATCTTTAAATTTGGTTCTACAAAAGACAACAAACATATTACCACCGCAGGTCATTTACAGGGTCGTGCGCTAACCGTTAGTGAAACTAAGACCGCCATTAAGAATGGAGAGTCAACGATCTTTTTTATATCATTGCAGGATATTAAAGGTAGAGATACGAATAATCTAGAGTCTTTTAAGCAAAAGAATCAATGGATTTTCAATGAATCATGGGATCTTTTTATAATAGACGAAAGTCATGAAGCGACCGAAACTGAGAATGCTTACAAACTTTTTAAAAATCTACGGACTAACTTTACCCTTCATCTCTCGGGGACACCATTCAAGGCACTAACAAGCAAAAAATTTAATATTAAACAAATCTTTAACTGGACTTACGAGGATGAGCAATCTGCTAAGGAAAACTGGGACCCGACCGACGGCGAAAATCCTTATTATGAACTGCCCCGTCTGAATATGTTTGCATACAGACTTTCTAACACTCTTAATGCTACTGTCGCAGATGGTGAATACGCTTTTGATCTTAACGAGCTATTTAAGACCACACAAGCCAAGTTTGTATATGAAGAGATGGTGCTGAAGTTTCTAGATAATATGTTCGGTATTAATAGCAAAAATGACCAAAATGCTCGACCATTTCCATTCGCGGACAAAGAGATTCGTGATGAACTTAAGCATACATTTTGGCTACTGCCAGGTGTATCTGCCGTCAAAGCACTAAAGAAACTTATGCAAGAGCAGGCGAGAAACTCTCCTTCTCGGAAGATTTTTGCTGATTATGAAATTATTGATGCTGCTGCTAAAGGTGACACTGAGCACGAAGGAAAAACTGCACTAGAGAAAGTTAAGAATATTATTGGTGAAGACAATAAACCACTTACAACTAAGACTATTACCCTTTCATGTGGGCAATTAACAACTGGTGTAACTGTAAAACCATGGACTGCGGTGTTGATGCTTTACGGGGCTGAAGGTGGCAAGACCTCCGCTACCAAATATCTTCAGGCTGCTTTTCGAGGACAGAATCCATGGCGCTATACGGACAAAAGTGGCAACGACATGGTAAAAGAAAACTGTTATGTGTTTGATTTTGCGCCCGATAGATTGTTGCTTATATTTCAAGATTATGCCAAGAGTGTTATTGGGGGCGGGGAGGGAGCCAAAGATAAGGTAAAAAAATTACTTAACTTTTTGACTGTAGTTGCTGAAGATGAATACGGCGAGATGAAAGAGCTTGATGCCAATGAAGTCGTTACTATGCCCCTCAAACTCATGACGCAGGAGATCGTTGACGGTAAATTTATTACCTCAAATAAGCTTTTCAACATTGGTAACATCTTTCACCTGCCTGCCAGCGCACGAGATATATTGAATGAAATGGGTACTATAAAAAAAGGGCGCATAGAGCATGACAAAAACAAAAACCCTATTTCCGAGCCTCAACTTGAGTACGATAATGATGGCAATCTGATACTCAATAAATCAAACCTTGGTAAGAAAAAATACGAAGAATTGATACAAGACAACCCAGACTTGCCAACAGATCAGCCACCAACCGTTGATGACTTGCCTCCTTCTGATATAAAAACCAAGCTGGAAAAACAGGCTGAAAAGGAAGAGGCTGAACAAGAAAATGCAATTCATGATCACTTACGTTACTTTGCTCGTGCTGTTCCAATGATTTTGATGGCATATGGTAAACCAGACACTAGACTCGATAATTTTGAAAAGTATATAGACTCTATAACCTTTCAAGAGCTTGTCGGTATTACTAAAGAACAATTCCAGGAATTGCGTGATAAGTATAAATTATTCAATGAAGAAGTTTTTAATGCCTCAATTGTCGAATTTTTAAGCCGTAAGGAGAAGTTGGCGGACTATTATGAAAATGACAGCGATTCAGATATATTTGACTACATTCCTCCACAGCAAACTAATCAGATATATACCCCTAAAGCTGTTGTTAAAATGATAATCGATACCCTCGAAAAGCAGAATCCTGGTATATTCAAATCAAAAGAGAATACATTTCTTGACCCATATATGAAATCGGGGTTGTTTATAACTGAAATAGTTAAAAGGTTGTATAATAACTTACAGCGCCAAATACCCGATAAGAATAAACGCCTAGAACATATATTAACGCACCAAGTATACGGCTTTGCACCGAGTAAGATTTTACACTTAATATCTAGCGATACTATTTTTGGCTTTATGCATAGACGACCAGAATTAAAAAAAGTTAAGTATAAAGTAGAAAAGAATTTTGTATATTTTGAGGACGAGGATACACAAATGGTTGAAAATCGCAATGCCTTATCTGATAAAATTAAAATTAATTTTGGAAAAAATATGAAATTTACAGCCATCGTAGGAAATCCGCCATATCAAGGAGAAAATCATCAACAGATTTATCCCTATTTTTATTTAGCGAGTCGTGAGCTTGGTGAATTTGTTTCACTCATTTTTCCAATTGGATGGCAGGACCCTAAGAATGGCAATAATTTAAGACTACTTAACAATAAAGACATCAAAGAAGATCCTCAGGTAGTCTTTGTAGACAACCGGCAAAATGTCTTTCCTGGTATCGCCGGAGCAGAGTGGACAAATATAGTTTTATGGAAACACGGATATAATAATGGTTTAAACGGTAGTCAAAAAATATTTACTAACGGAAAAGATCCACAAATAATACTGCTACCAACTGAACAAAATCATGATAGAAAACCTAAAGAAATTCGGGAAATGGCAAAAATAGTTACAGCATTCGAAGATTTTGTTCCTATGCAATCTATTACGTCAGTTCTTAAACCATATGGTCTACGTACTGACGTGATCAAGGATCCAGCTAAATATGGTTTGCCACCAATACACACAAAACAACGGAATGCAGACGATGTTAAATTATATGCTCTCTCTGGTAAAGTTTATTATCTAGGAAAAGAATATCCAATACCAAGAAAAACCAAAGCGTTTGATAAATTTAAAGTATTTGTTCCCTATGCTTGGGGAAACATGTCAGAGCAGGCGGGTCTTGGTGGTGCATATTCTGATATCATCATAGCTAAACCATATGAAATAGTTACAGAAACTTACCAAGAGCAAGGGCCTTTTAGTAATATTACTGAGGCAAAAAAACATGCAAAATTTTTAATGACAAAATTTGCTCGAGCACTTTTGTATTTTAATAAGCACTCCCAACATTCAACCACAGCTTGGGGAGCAGTTCCCATTCAGAATTATTCTGAAGCATGGTGGAAAAAATCAGTTAAGGAAATTGATATCAAGTTAATGGAAAAATATAAAATACCTGAAAAAATAAATAATTTTGTAATGGCGAATATTCAGGAAAAATCTGAAAAAAATATCATTGGTTGTTTTGAATAATTCTTATGTCTAAGCTAAATATCGACATACTAGAAAATACATTGCGACGAATTGGTAATTTGCTCGATATTTTACTTATTGATCGCACAACAAAAAAGAATATTATCTGGGCGACTGATTCATATGAAAAATACGGTCAGGGGTTTTTGCCTGAATTGTGTATCACACCAAATTTAGTGACCGGTAAATACGGATTACTCATACAGCCGCGGGCATCCAAAAGCTTAGAGGAGCAGAAGAAACGGACTAAAGACAAGGCTGAAGTTTTTACACCACTGAAAATTATTGACCAGATCAACAAAGAGACAGATATGTCGGGGAAAAATTTCATGTCTGATAAAAACAATTGGCAAGAGTATGTGCGCGAGTTGAAGCTAGAGATTACATGTGGTGAAGCACCATTCATTGCGAGTCGTTATAATCCAACTGCGCATACTGGCAAACTTATCAAATTAGATAGTCGGGTTGGTTTTTTAGATAAAAAATTGAAAATAGTATCTAAACATTGTCATAAAAAGGGTGGGTGGTTATTCTGGGCAAAAGTTGCATTTATGGCAAGTTACGGCTATGAGTGGCAGGGTGATAATGTGTTACTTGCACGCGAGAATTTGCTATACACGCTTATTGATTATTACAAGGATAAGTTTAAGCGATCACCAGACCTCAGAGTACAAGAAGAATTTGCCGAAATCATAAGCTGGAATATTTTTCAAATGGATGGTCTAAAGTATGTTGTTCCTATGAGTTGCCATCATGAAAATAAGGTTATTCCTGGTAAGTTAACACTCTTCGGAGAGACACCAGACACTGTTGAGAAATATGAGTGTGAGGGTTGTAAATATAACCGACCGAATAAGCACAATGGAAAGTATGTCAAAATTATGGATTGGAACAAGAATAAAGTTATAATGTTTGTGGAACTTATAAATAATAAATTAATTGAGAAATAAAAATATGGAAAAAGAAGAAATTTTATCTTTATTCAATAAATTTATAGCAGATTATAATACGGAGGAGAAGGATGCTATATGGGCAAAACAGAGTGCTCTATTTCGTAATTTTTGGAACAATAAAATATTGGTAGATAACGATAAAGAGTTAGATGATGCGGAAATAGATGAAGTGGTTAGAATATTAGACAGAAATGGCAAGGGAAACAATAAGAATAGTGAGGCTGTTGCAAAGGCAATGATACCACAAGGAGCGTGGAGGAGAATGTTTAATGAGATAAAGAGGGAGCCAAAATTAAAAGAGAAACTTAATCAGATATTCAATTTTTCAAAAGAAGAAATTGCTGCGCTAATCGATGATTTATATAAATTAAATCAGGGGAGGCACAATAATTTAACTGGACAAAGTGGGAATGCAATTAATGCCATGCTCTTTGCTTGGGATCCGAAATCATTTATAAGTGTGATATCTCTGAATGACCGCAAGAAAGTTATTGAATATTTTAATATTCCTTCTGAAAATCTTTTTGAGGGGGAATTAATAGGACAAAAAATAATTAAAAGTAATGAAGCCATAATAAACGGATTTAGAAACGCTGGTTTAAAGTGCTCTCCACGAACCTTATCTTGTTTTCTATACTCTTATCTAATTGTTTCATCTTGGAAGGTTCAAGCGGAAGATGATCCAGCTCCTTGGGGTGGTTTAAAAAAGCAAGATATAGGAAATGAAAGTATCGGGACATTAGAGGTGGAAGAATCTTCTGACCCAAGTTTGTTTTATATGGAGAGCCAATTAGAGGATTTTCTGATTGAGAATTGGGATAAAACAGAATTAGGAAAAAAATATGATTTAATTGAAGAGGGCGGAGAATTAGTTAGCCAACAATATCAAACCAATGTTGGTAGAATAGACATTCTTGTTAAAGATAAGAAAACTAAACAGTATGTAGTAATCGAGTTAAAAAAGAACCAAACAAGTGATGACACTGTTGGGCAACTGGCGCGTTATATGGGTTGGATAGAAGAAAATAAAGCTGATGGTGAGCAGGTAAAGGGAATTATAATTTCGGCTAAGTATGATGAGAGGTTGTATTATGCTTTGAAGAAAATAAAAGATACAGAAGTTTATTTGTATAAAGTAAATTTTAGTTTACAAGAGTTTAAAAAACAAAAATTAATTGAGAAATAAAAATGCAGAATAGCCAGTATTATAAAAATAAATATGGGATTCCAGTAAATGATTTTGAAGAAATTAAAAAGAGAGACACTAATTGTGTATATTGTCATAAAAAAATGCTTTTTTCCTGGGACCCAAATAATATAAGGAATTGTGCTACATTTGAACATCTTAATCATAAAAAAAATTGGGTTAGCATAAGGGATTATGTTAACAAGGGCAAACCGGTCTGTGAAATTACTGCGATTTGTTGTTGGGATTGCAATACAAATAGAAAAGACCAAAGCTTACGGGATTGGTTTAAAAAAGATTATTGTAAAGAAAAAAATATAAATTATTCTGCCGTCGCTAAGGTCGTAAAAAATTATATTGATAAATATGAAAAATAAAATTATGGAAACAAAAAATGAGGTAACGCGGGAAGAAATAGATAAGTATATTAGTGAAGATCTTACGGATATTGTATTTGAAAAATTTACGGATTTTTTAGAGGGGGTTGATGAATATGAGTATGATGAAATAGTTCTTATGAAAGAGGAGCTGGATAATTGGATGAAAAAAATTGAAATTTTAAAATTAAATCCTAAAAAGTGTCCAAAGTGTGGATCGGCCGAAGTTTTAAAAATTGAGTATGGTGAACATAGCGTAGAGCTTAATGAAAGAATAGATATTTATTGGGGTGGGTGTTGTATTACGGGTGAAGACCCTGAATGGCATTGCAAAAAATGCCGTTGGGAATGGGGCAAAAAGTTTGCTGGTCACTATTGCGAGGATGATGTTGATGAAGATGATACCGCAGATAAGGAAGACCAAAAAGTAGAGTGCGAGGTAACCTTTATTCCGACTCATAAAGATAAAAATTAATTGATTGTAAAAATGGAGATAGCTTTTAGGTTTAGGATTATAATAGAAATAGTGGGGGCGGTGGCTTGCGCGTTTGTGCTGAAAAAGTATGGTTTTTTGCCAATGGGGATTGTATTCTCTATTCTAGCGATAATTTTTTTGGATGTTTTAACGCCCGACGAAAGCGATTTTAAAAATTAAATAAAAAAATTAATCGAGAAATAAAAATATATGATTAATCAAGAAAAAATTCAAGAATGGGTAAAGATATTTCTTAAACATGTTTCCGATATTGGAGTTGAAGAGCACGTAAAAAATCAGGAGGGTTATAAATTTAAGGCCGTGGATACTTTTATGCGTAACTTCAACATAGAAGCTGATGATTTGGTATCAATGCTTGAGTCATCCATAGTTAATAATAATCTTGTGGCTGGTAGCTGGTATTTTCCTAGAAAAATGTTATTGATTTTTGCCACAGAAAACCCTGATGAAACGCGCCAAATCCTAAGAAATCTATTTGACGATAATAAAAAAGTTTCTAAGAGAATAAACGAAACAAAAAAATCATTTGATGAGCTTATGTTGTTACGAAATAAACGATTGGGCGAAAGCTCTCATAGTTTTATTGGAATTAGATTCCTTAGTCTTTTGCTGAGTTATCGATATCCGATGTTACATAATGCCTTGAAGCCACGGGAATGGAATATTTTCTGTAAGTTCCTAGACAACGATTTCTCAATTCCAGGCCACACTTCCGATGGAGAAAGATACGAAGCATATTTACCAAAAATTGAAGATATGAGAGAGTATTTGAAGCAAAATAATGAAATTTCAGCTATCAAGGATGCATTAACGAGTGGGCTTACCTTTCAGGACGATGAATTTAGATGGATAACTCAAGATGTTATTTATGTTGTAGCACAGATTATGCAGAAAGAAGATGTCGTAGGAGTTGATGTTGAAGCAATAGATTCTGATACTACGGCGCCGGAAGGGGTAGATGATTCTGGTGAGAAGGAAAGCCTTACAACTGGTGAGAGATTTACTTACGAGGAGGATCTTCAAAATTTTATATTTGAAAATATGGGTAAAATATCACTTGGCGGCGAGCTAGAGTTGTATAATGACTCGGATGGTAGATCTGGACAGTATTATAATATTAAGGATGTGGGAACAATTGATATTTTAGCCATAGATAAAGAGGGCAACTTTGTTGTTATTGAGTTAAAAAGAAATTCAGCAGCGGATGCTGTCGCGGGCCAATTAGGAAGATATATGCAGTGGGTAGAAGGAAATCTTGCACAAAAAATGGGCAAGACAGTTCGAGGTATTATTATTGCACATAGCGCGAAAAACTCGCTTTCTCTTTCAGCTAAGGCCTTACGTTTTCCTGTTTCTATAATGTTGTATAAATTAAAAATAGAAATGACAGAGTTGTAGGGTTCTATAATTTAAAAATAAATTTATGAGAGATCAGATAATTCAAGAAATTATTAAAAAGCAGGATGAAATTTTATTAAAGATAACACAGGAAAGCGTTGATGTTTATTTGTTCTTAAAAAACGAATACAAAAAAGGCAATATCAAAAATAATACTTTATTTCAGTTTGTTTTTAGGTCTTTTTATAGATTGGATAATGCTGGCTTAAGTGACGAAATAAAGAATCACTATTTTGAGTTAATGGCAGAAGGCAAAAATAATTTAGAGGATATTCTTTTAGAATTATATGAATTTAAAAACAGCAAGAATCAAAAAACGATTCAATTTAGTTTTGCTACTAAATTGTTGCATACTTTAGATAACAGTAAGCCGATTTTCGATGCAGAAGTTTCAAGGGTTTTTCATAAATCTAGACAAGGAAAAACTAAAGACGAAAAAATTAAATCCTGCGTGAGCATTTATGAATTTTTAAAGAGCGCATATTCGGATTTATTGCAGGATGAAAAAATAAAAAAAATAATATTGAAATTTAGATCTGATTTTAATGTAGAAGATAAGAACGAGATGTCAGACACGAAAGTATTAGATTTTATTATTTGGTCATTGGGAAAAATCAAGAATAAGAAATAAATTTAGAGGAGATTTGCTTACTTCTGTTTTCTATGCTATAATAAAGATGTAGATTGAAAATATAAAGTTGTTTGTTTTAAACAAACCGTTTGTTTCTCCCTCTTTTTAGAGGGTAGGCGACCTGGGAAATCTGCGGGGAGCCACAAGAAATAAGCGACTGATCGCCAAGGCGGTTGGGAGATTTCATTCAGTTGTCGAACTGGATTAATTCTCTTAGCCGCTTTTTCGTTGGTCGGCACAGAATTACAGCTGGGAGTAAAAAAGAAAAAAATATGCAAAAAATAGAAAAAGAAAAAGCACAATCGCCATTTGTATTAGCAATTATAGACTTAATTGATGTCTATCACTACGCGGATGTTTTTGACCAAGAAAGATATGCCTGGATTGGTTGGCAAAAATATGCAAAATATGCAGAATGCGATACACTGATTAAGTTGGCCGATAGATTGTTCTGGGCGTTTAACCCGTCTGCCAAAACTCAAGAAGATTGGATAAAATGGGATTCGGGATACGATGTAAGGGTTTATGATGCTAATATGGCCTGTGTTTATGCGGCGCATGAAAAATTGCCAGAAAAGTAATATTATTAAAATAACAACATTATGAAAAAGAAAATTTGGTTTATAAGGCATGCGGAAAGCGCAGCGAATGCTGATGAAAGCGTAAAATCTGACGATTTTTGCGGATGGTCTATCCCGCTTTCAGAGAAAGGCAAAAAACAGGCCGAGGAATTGTTAAAGCATTTTGAGAATGCACCGGATTTGATTATCACTTCGCCTTATGTGCGGACAAAAGAAACCGCAAAGCCCTTACTGAATAAACATCCGCACACTAAGCACGAAGAGTGGCCCATTCACGAGTTTACCTATCTTTCGGGCAAAAGGTGCTTTAATACTACATTTATAGAGAGAGATCCTTGGAAGGCCGAATATTGGAGTAACAGCAATCCTAAGCATAATGATGGCGAAGGAGCGGAGAGTTTTATTGATTTTATGGATAGGGTTCGTAAGGCGATAGAAAAAATAAAGAGGAAAAAAGAAAACTTTATTGTATTATTTAGCCATGGCTATACAATTGCTGCGGTAAAATATATTTTAGAGAAAAAGCCTAGAAAAATCACTTCTGAAGTAATGAGGGATTTTAAGAAGTATTTTAAGGCAAACCCTGTTCCGAATGCCGAGAAGTTTGAAATAGTTATTAAATAAAACTTGAAAATGTTCTTTTTTAGGAATATGCTGAAATATAATCCCTTAGTATTAAAAAAAATAAATTTATGGAGAAGAAAAGTAAGCGGAAAATTACAAAGAATAATAAAAAATGCCAGCACACGCTTGCTGATTTTTTGCCGAAGGATGTTATAGAAGAATTTATTGAGTTTAAGAATAATCCTGGATATAAAGAAGAGTGCGAGGAGGCCGATGAAGAGCTTATGGGAATACTCGAAGATTTTGAAGGTTTGCTTGGCAGGGAAATGACTAGATATGAACACGATAAAGTTATTGCCATTATGAGGAAGTATGGCCCTAAAGATAAAGATGGTGATGTTTTTGTTTTTCTTCCCGCTGAAACCGTTTGGGAGATATTTTGCTTAGAGCGCGAAGAAAAATGGGACCATTGGGAAGAGTTTTTAAAATAAATAACCCGACAAAAAGGTAAAACCTATTTTGACGGGCAAGTAATTTTATGGCGTTAATATCTAAATCTAGGTTTCTTGAATATCTTGTGTGTCCGAAGGATGGGTGGTTTAGGTTGCATAGGCCGGGGATGGAGGAGTTTAAGGTGGATTTTGCGACGGGGGAAATGATGGAGCAAGGGAATATTGTGGAAGGGTATGCGACAAAACTGAAAATATTCTCAGGGCCTAATGTTAAATATCAGGAGACGTTTACGGCCGATGGGTTTATAATCAGGTGTGATTTTTTGGTTTTTAATACAGAGAATGATAAGTATGATTTGTATGAGGTAAAAGCCACAAATTCTTTGAAGGATAAAGACAGGCCGCATGACCATATTTCTGATTTGGCTTTTCAAACAATTGTGTTGGAGAAAAGTGGAGTTGAGGTTGGGAATAAATATGTTGTTCATTTGAATAGTGAATATGTCAGGGGCGAAGAGCTTGATATTGAAAAGTTGTTTGTTGTTGAAGATGTTACAGACCAAGTGGCCGCCAAAAAAGAAATTACTGCCGACAAAATGGAGAAGGCTAAGGAGTATCTAAATCAGGAAGAAGAGCCGGAAGATGGATGCAGGTGCCATTTTTTTGGGAGGAGCAGGCACTGCAAAACGTTTAGGCACTCACACCCTGAGATACCCGAGTATTCTGTGCACGATTTGTCGCGCATTGGGTTAAGCCCAAATATACTTACTGCGTTGGTAAAAAAGAAAACTTATTTATTGCATGAGATTGATGACACCTCAGACCTTACACCTACACAGCAAAACCAAATTCATACGCACAAAACCAATGAGACAATAATTGACGTAAAAGAGATTGCCAAAATTTTGGATGGTTATACATATCCGTTATACTTTTTTGATTATGAAACTTTTGCTCCTGCGGTACCAATATACAAAGGGTACAAACCATATGAAAAAATTCCAATACAATTTTCTTTGCACGTTATAGATAAAAAGGGTGGGGAATTAAGGCATTTAGAATACCTGCACCAGGAAAACTCCGACCCGTCTGAAACTGTTGCCAAGAAGCTGGAAGAGTATATTGACCCGGCCGGAACGGTTATTGCCTGGAATGATAAATTTGAAAAAGGCGTTACAAAAGAAATTGGTGATAGGTTGCCTCAGTATGCATCGGTTTTAACCAGAATTTGCGGGCAAATGCAGGACTTGATGGATATTTTCTCTAAACAGCATTATGTTCACAAAGATTTCAGAGGAAAAGCCTCTATTGAAAAAGTAATGAATGTGTTGTTGCCAGAAATGAGTTACGACGACATGCCTTATACCGGAAACGCCGTAGGCTATGTCTGGTGGCAGGATATTGTGAACCAGGGAAAAGACCCAGCCGAGCGGGCCAAAAAACTGCAGTTACTTTTAGCCTACTGCAAACAAGACACCTTCGTAATGGTCGAAATCTTCAGAATACTCAACGAGACTATAAACAAAAAATAAATATTATGAATGAGGAAATAAAAGAGATAATTGAGAAGGGGGCGTTGATTGTGGATGTGCGGACCAAGGGGGAATATGAAGAGGGGCATATTGAAGGGTCACTGAATATTCCTTTAAATGAAATTGGCAAGGCGGTAGAGTGGTTGCAGAAAGATGTGCCTACTGTTTTGGTTTGCGCTTCGGGGACAAGGAGTGCGGCTGCTGTAACTGTTTTGAAAGAAAATAATTTTGAAAAGGTATATAATGGAGGTAGTTGGGACAGTCTGGGAAATATAAAAGCCGGCGCCTGTCCAATTAAATAATAAAAGTTTATGACAAAAAAATTGATAATTTTGGGGGTTATTATTGTTCTGGTTTGTTTGGGGGTTGGGTATTGGTATTTTGGGGAATATGCAAACCTTAAAGCGGGAGCAATTAGCCAGGTTAAAGCAATTGAAATAGTAAAAAATAGATTTCCTGAATTGAGAGACTACCCAAGCGATAATTTGCCTCCAAAATCCATTAAGGCGGAAAAGGCTGACAACGGATGGTATTTGGCTTTTGTGCAGGAAGGTTCGGGCGTGATTGTTATTGATGCACAATGTTACTGGGTAAAAGACAATGGAAAACTATTTCAGAAAGAATATATTCAACGAGACGATATTTTTGTCGGTGAGTTTTCTGCAAAAGACTGCACATTGGTTGAAAATAACGTAAGCTCAACTTGTGCGATAGAAAATTGTCATAGTTTGGATATAAAATGTGGGCCTAACCCTCCGGAGGTATGCACAGAAATTTATATGATTGGAGACAAGTGCTTAAAATATGCTAAATGTGGCATTGAAAACGGTAAGTGTCAGCAAATAGAAAATTCTCAATTTACAAATTGTAAGTCATGCGTTCAATCATGTATAGATGCCAATAAAAACGACAACATAAAATTGTTCGACTGTGAAAACAAGTGCAACTAAAAAATAATTTAATAGAATAAACTTATGGAAACAGATAATATATTGGGGTTAATGGTGGCTCATCATAAATTTTTAGAGGCCTTGTTTGCAACCTTTAAAGAGAAGGTAGATAGCAAAAATGCAGATGCATTGGCCATTCTTGTTAACCTTAGGTGGGAGGTAAAAAAGCATTTTTTTGCTGAAGAAAGTTCAATATTTGATCTTCCACAAATAAAAGCTATGGGACTTTTAACTGTTGTAACCCAGCTTAAAGCCGAACATGACACTATGCTTGAAGAATTGGAATCATTTGAAAATAATTTTGAGGCTGTAAATATAATAAGTTTGGAGAATTTCCACAACCTGTTAGAAAGCCATCGTAAAATTGAAGAGTTAAATCTTTATCCAAGGTTAGACAAAGAAATTAGTATAGGTCAAAAAGCACAGATTATTTTACATATTAACGAAATCCCAATTATTAAATAAAATTCTTATGGATATATCAAAAAAAATGGAAAACAAAAAACAATTTTTTAAAGATACAATTGGGTGGGGAGCGGGGTTGTGGTTTGTGGGGTGGGTGTTGGGGATTATTGCGTTTATGGTAGTTGCCCCAAATATGATTGGGTGGGTGGTTTCACCAATTGGTATTTTGATAACGCTTTGGGTGTTGATTAAAGTGATAAAAGGGGAAAATTTAAATTATTATTTGAAAATAGCAATTGCTTGGACTATAATTGCCGTGGTATGTGATTATTTATTCAATGTTTTGCTTTTTGATATAGGCGCAGGATATTATAAGTTAGATATATATATTTATTACGCTACAACTTTTGTACTCCCATTACTTGTAGGATATTTTAAAACAAAAAAGTAAAAACTATTTAAGCCCCTCACGGGGCTTTTTGGTTGACTAAAATATACTTTTGTAGTAAAAATATCTCAGCACCTTGAATGGTTCAGGGAGCAGTAAAAGACAGAAGGGACGTGACCAATGGATCAGCGTTTGAAAGTGAGAAGTTTGAGTGACCCGGCGTTTGCCGCAATGGGCGGAACTTACGCCAATTTGTGTTGGCCTCATCGGAAACCAACAGGCAAAAGCCGGCGGCGCGGTGTGCGTTTTTACGCAGACTTGGTTGGGGTCAACTTGGGTAGCGCCCCAGACGGCACGCCTAACAACGTGGCTTCAATCAGCGTCTGCCGGGTGTTGCCTCGCAATACAACACACGACCCTCTCGAGTTTCATGAAGCCACCGGCGAAGGTGTCTTCAATTTCAACGCGAGTGACGATATTGTTCTGCTGTTGGCCAAGGCCGGTACGCAGGATCCGCCCAAACGGGAAGACGTGCTGGCATTTCGCGTGCCCTACGGTACTTTTGTTTCTCTTCCCAAGGGAATGTGGCACTGGGCGCCGGTTTCGATGGCTCCAGATAATAACTGGCCAATCTACGTTATGATTCTTCTGCCTCCGGAGACCTACCGGAAAGACTGCCACGTCAGGAAATTGAATCTTGGGTTGTGGGTACGCCCGTAACCGCAAAGAGCAATTCGTTTTTTCTATAACACCCAAAAGCTTTGAGCTTGCGGGTGATTTTTTTTACTTGATTTATTAGAAAAAAAATGGTAAATTATATAATTATAAATAATATTTATAGTAATTTAACGCTCGGCAATCAGATATCGCTCGGCAGTAAGTTTTCTGCTAACGTTCGTTGTCCCGCTTCGCGGGAAAACTCACTAGGTCAGGCACTTTGTGTCCTGAAATACGCTGAAAACTTACTACCTCGCTATTAATCTATCGCCTCGCTTACAAAACAGTGAAAACAGAGATTAAAAAGTTACCCAAGAGTCAGCTAGAAATAACGTTTGAGTTGACGGAGGAGGAGTTTAAAGAGCATACCAAACATGCTTTAGAACATATGAAACATCACGTTAAGGTGGATGGTTTCAGACCCGGAAAGGCGCCTGCCTCAATGGTGGAGGATAAAATAAAACCGGAAGCTTTGTTAATGGAGGCTGGTGACCATGCAGTTCAGCACACTTATGTAGATTACATAAAAGAATCTAAATTAGAACCGGTTGGAAACCCGGAGGTAAAGATTTTGAAGGTATCTCAAGGGGGCGAGTTTGCTTTTACGGCAGTTATTACAGTATTACCGGAAGTTGAGTTGCCAGATTATAAGGAGATTGCAAAGGCCGTGAAGGGCAAAGATGTTGAGGTGACTGAAGAAGAGGTTCAGGATACTTTGAATTATTTGCAAAAGTCTCGCGCAAAAATGACTTTGAAAAATGATGTTGCAGAGAAGGGGGATTTTGTAGAGATAAAATATTCAAGCAAGGATATAGAAAATGAAAAAGAGATAGATGACCGGTTTATTTTGGGTGAGGCCGGATTTATGAAAGGTTTTGAAGACGGCATTATAAAAATGAAGGCTGGCGAGGAAAAAGAAATTACTGTTACATTTCCAGCGGATTTGCCAAGAAAGGATTTGGCCGGAAAAGAAAGTGTTTTCAAAATTAAAATGATTTCTGTGCAGAAAATGGAGTTGCCGGAAATAAATGATGAGTTTGCAAAACAACTGGGAGCTTTTGACGGTTTGGTGTCTTTGAAGAAGGGTATGAAAGAGGGGATGACAGCCGAGAAAAAAGAAGCCGAAAAGCAGAAGGTGCGCGGAGAAATTTTACAGAAAATTGCTGAGAAAGCAAAATTTGAGATGCCCGAGGCAATGGTAGAATATGAGCAAGAAAGGTTAATGGAAGATCTGCAGAACAAAATTAAGCAAACTGCCGGAATTAGTTTTGAGGAATATCTGGCTTCGGTGAAGAAAACAGAGGCAGAAATAAAGGAAACCTACAGAAAAGAGGCCGAAAAGAGGCTGAAAGGGTTCTTGGTACTTAGAGAATTGGGCAAATTAGAAAAGATAGAAGTTTCTGATGAGGAGGTTGAAGCAGAAGTGACAAAAGCGTTAAAGGGTAAACCCTTCGACTCCGCTCAGGGCGAAATTGACATTAATCAATTTCGAGAGTATACTAAGGGTGTAGTTCACAACGAGAAAATCTTCCAAATTTTGGAGAAATTATCACAATAAAAATATGGCAAAAATAAAAGATACAATTTATGATTTTGAGGCTGTTTTTGACCCAAACGGTCAGGGATATACTGTTACAGTTCCAAAACTTCCCGGTTTAGTTACCGAAGGAAATAACTTAAAAGAAGCAAAAGAAATGGCAAAAGATGCTATCCGCTGTTATATTGAAGCCTTGCTAAAAGAAAAGTCGGTCAGCAAATGCACTATAGAAAAATTAAAAGTAGCAATTTAATTTTGTGCCAAAACTCCCCAGAATACCTTCTGTATTAGCTATAAAAGCATTGAAAAGAGCAGGCTATTTTGAATATCATTGTTCCGGTAGTCATATCCAATTGCGACACGTTTCAGACAAAACTAAGAGAGTAACAATTCCATTTCATAGGAAGGATTTGAGCCCAAAGACATTAAAATCAATCATAGACCAAGCTGGGCTAACCGTAGAAGAATTCATAAAATTACTAAAATAAAAATTAATCATTAAATTTTAAAATCATGGCAAACAGAGCAGAAAAAGGCCCAGGTCAAGCAGAAGATTGGTTCTCGCGGGAACCTAGAACTTTTGAGACAGATGTAGATCAAGAAGATTATTTAAAAAGAAAAATTGAGGCACTTGAAAGGGAGCTGAATCAAACAAGAGCAGATTTGAAAGTTTTTCAAGGTGACATGGGTGTCCTCAGGGGTGAAAATGTAGAAAAATAAATTAAAAAATTAACAATAGATGAGAGCAAGGTATATCCTTCGCCCACGAAGGGCTCAGGATGAATTTAGTTCGCTTTGCTCATAAATTCAAATGCCAATAGTACCAACTATTGTAGAAAGAACACAGCGCGGTGAGCGCGCATACGATATATTTTCAAGGCTTTTAGAAGAGCGTATAATTTTTTTGGCTGGGCCAGTAACAGACATGAATGCAAACGTGGTTATTGCCCAGATGCTTTATTTAGCATCTAAGGACTCAAAAAGAGATATAAAGCTTTATATAAACAGCCCAGGAGGTTCGGTTACAGCGGGGTTAGCCATATACGACACAATGCAGTATTTAAAATGTCCGGTGTCAACCATTTGTATAGGCCTTACAGCCAGTATGGCTGCAGTTATTTTGGCAGCGGGAGCTAAAGGCAAGAGATTTGCCTTGCCTAATGCTGAAATATTGCTTCACCAAGTTGCAGGAGGCATGCAAGGTCAGGCAGCAGATATTGAAATTACTGCCAAGCAGATTTTGCACATGAAAGAGAAGTTAAACAAAATTATAGCTTCTCATACAGGACAGGCCATGGCTAAGGTAACAAGCGACACTGACCGAGATTTTTATTTGACCGCCGAAGAGGCCCTAAAGTACGGCCTTATTGACGAAGTAATAGGCGGCAAATAACCAGTATCAGCGAATAACGAATCTCTTACGAATTTACGAATATATCTTATGCAAGCTCACTGAGTAAGTGAGTTGTTTTAATAAATAATCGCTTGGCAACAAATTTCGTTCGGCAGTAATCGCCGCTCGGCAACAAACTTTTTTCGGCAAGCAGGAACTCGCTTTGCCTCTTCGGGCAAGTCGACCTGGGCCTACAAAAAGTTTATTGCCTCGCTCTGGAAACTTACTGCCTCACTACAGTTAATTGCCTCGCTTAAAAATAAACAAATGGATCAAGCTATAATAATATTTATTGTGATTTTGGTGGTTGTTTTGGGTTTGGGAATAGCTATTGGATATTACATCCGGCAAAATTTAGCCAAAAAGAGGGCAGGGTCGCTTGAAGCAAAGCTTCAAAAAAGAGTTATTGATGTAAAAGAAGAAACATCAAACTTAGTAAAAAATGCGGAGAAAAAGTCTTCTGAGCTTTTGGAGCGGACTCAGAAGGATATAGATGAAAGAAGAAAAGAGTTTGTAAAAGCTCAAGAGCTTTTGTTGGGCAGAGAAAAATTGCTTAGTGATAGAATTGCTTCTTTTGAGGAAAAAGAAAAGGAAGTGACAGACAAGGTAGAAAAACTTAAGGTTTTAAAAGAAAACTTAGAGCAATTAAGGCTTGAGGCTGAAGGTAAATTAGAAAAAGTTGCTTCACTTTCACGTGAAGATGCCAAAAAGGAATTGTTGGCCTTGGTTGAAGTAGAAAAAGAAAAAGAAATATTAGAAAGAATGAAGAAGTTGGAAGAAGGTAATCAAGATAAATTACAACTTAGGGCAAAAGAAATTGTGGCTTTGGCAATTCAGAAATGTGCCGTTCCACAAACGCAAGAGTTGACCACTACCAGCGTTATTTTGGCCAATGAAGAGCTAAAGGGACGTATTATTGGTAAAGAGGGCAGAAACATAAGAACCTTTGAGAAATTGACTGGTGTTGAGCTTATTGTAGATGAAACTCCAGACTCGGTTGTTATTTCTTGTTTTAACCCAATTAGAAGGCAAATTGCTAAGGTTGCCTTGGATAAATTAATTCAGGACGGCAGAATTCAGCCAGCCAAAATTGAAGAGAAAGTTGAGGAAGCCAAAGCAGAAATATCTGTAAAAATAAAAGAAGCAGGAGACAAAGCAACTTTTGATGTTGGAGTTATTGGGCTAAATGAAAAATTGGTTCAAATTTTGGGCAGATTGTTTTACAGAACGTCTTATGGCCAAAATGTTTTATTGCACTCAATGGAAGTGGCTTTAATATCTGAAGCAATTGCAGCAGAATTGGGAGTTAATACTCAAATTGCAAAGAGAGCAGGGCTTTTGCACGATATTGGAAAAGCAATTGACCAACAAATTCAAGGATCTCACATTGAGATTGGTATTAAGATTTTGGAGAAATTTGGAGAGAGTGAAGCTATAATAAAAGCAATGCGGTCTCACCATGGAGATTATCCTGCAGAAAGTTTGGAGGCGTCTATTGTTACTGTTGCTGACGCAATTTCAAGCTCTCGCCCAGGTGCTAGAAAAGATACAATGGAAAACTATCTACAAAGATTGAAGGACTTGGAAGATATTGCTAATAAATTTGAAGGCGTTGAAAAAACTTATGCCATTCAGGCAGGTAGAGAAATAAGAGTGTTTGTAAAATCTGATAGAGTAGATGATTTACAGGCTGCCAAAATTGCCAAAGCAATTGCCGCAGAAATTGAAGAAGAACTAAAATACCCAGGCGAAATTAAAGTAGTAGTTATTAGAGAGAATAGAGTGATTGAGTACGCCCGATAACGCTCGCTCGGAAATAAATTTTAGTCGGCACCGGCGTCATCCCGCCCAGCGGCGGGACGCGCCTCATTCTCGCCCTGCCATTCCGCTGTTGCGGAAACCATGCTGGCAGGGCTCCGAAGGTGCCTTTAAAATCTATTTCCTCGCTGGAAACTTACCGCCTCGCTCTACTAAAAAACCGTCCCGATTTCTCGTGGACGGTTTTTAGTTAAGATATTAGAAACATTATGCTTTGGAAAATTAGTTTGGCGGCGAAAAATAAAAGTATAACGGCGATTATTTTCATGACCATCTGGAAGCGATTTGTATTCGTCAGCAATCCGCGGAAGCGTGAGAATATATAGACTAACAACATTGTTGCAACCAACCAACCTAGTTCGAATATCAACAAAAACATAAAGTTTCCTGCAGGGATTTGTTCTTTTAGTAAATATGCTTGGGGCAGGCAGACCGCTATCCAAAAAATCCAGAATGGGCCGTTGAATACTGTAAGCAAGAATATTTTTTTAAAAGTGAAAATTTCTTTTCCCTCACCGATTTCTTTGATCTTCCAAACCTGGACAGCAAGCCAGATTAAAACAGTAGCCCCAACAAAAGAAATTATGTAAAAAACTATTGTAGGGATATTTATAGAGAAAAATAAAAACAAAATAAAAGCCGCTACAATAGTTTCAGCGACTAATCCATAAAAAATGATACGAAGACTTTTTACAAAGCCATTCCTTAAAGATTCAGCAAAAGCTGATGCAATTAATGGACCAGGGTTTGCGCCTCCAGCTAAGCCCAAAATAAATATGCCAACTATATCGAGAAAAATCATATTTTATTCGTTTTATAGGCCGACCATTTTCCCAATAAACCAAAATACACAACCGGCAACGCCCCAAATGGGAATGGTCAACAGGCTGGTATATCCGTTAACGCTGAGGCGCTTGTACTCCCATAATCGTTTGTTTAAGGTTTTATGATAAGCAAGACCAACTATATATTCCAGAATGAAACCGACTGCGCAACTGATAATAAAGAGAGAAAATATTTTAATATCTACAATAATTGAGAGAACTATAATAGCTAAAATCGGCCAAATCACAATGGCAACGTATTCACTCCAGCGAAATTTTTTGGTTTTTCGACCATATAAATAAGCCAAATAAAAACCTGCTAGAGTAATTAAAATAAAAATAGCTCCCAATAAGCTTATATTATCTATCATGTGTTTTAAATAAGGTTAGTGATAGAAAAGATGAAAAGGGTGCCCAGGATGGTGAGGCCAATGAGTTTATATGAGCTTTTTTCTGAATGGGCTTCTGGTAAAATGTCTGAGGCTCCAATGTAGAGTAAAAATCCTGCAAAAAAACCAAGATACAAAGTTAGAAAGTAGGGAGGTATTTGGAATAACAATGTTGAGGCAGCTCCTAATACTGGGGCAACCGCACCTAATACCAAAAATAATGCAGATTTTTTTACAGAGTTTTTGTTGCTAATCATTAAGGCGACTATGTTCATGCCGTCTGTAAAGTCGTGAGAAATTACTGCCATAGCAACCAGCATTCCAATAGAGTTACTTATTTGAAAGGCAAGACCTATACTTACACCATCTAAAAAAATGTGTCCGATTAAAGCCGAAGCTGAAGCAACCCCAATGTGTGGATGTTTGTGGTGCAGGGAGCAATCTGCTTCATGGCAGTGTTGTATTAAGATGCTCTTTTCTAATATGTGGAATATTAAAAACCCAAAGACCAGGGCTACCATAATTGCCGTGGTATCAAAATTATAAATTTTGACTTGTTCGATTATCTCTGGAAAGATATCAAAAGCGACTATCCCAAGCAACACCCCCGCTGCGAGAGCCATTATGTAGTGGAGTTTATCTTTGAATTTTAGGGCAAAATATCCCCCCAAGATGGTGGCGAGAAAAGCTGCAATTGATAAAAATATAGCTATTGGCATGTTTATTTTTTATTATAATATCATTTTACTCCTCAACGGACAGAGAATCAAGGATGTCTTTGAACATTTTAATTTCTTTGGCAGTAATGTCTTTGGGAACAACTACCATAGACTTCATGTTGTCTCTTAGCGAGAGCTCAATCTTATGCACAGGGGTGTTAATATGGTCAGATAAGGCTGTCTGGGTTTTATCTTGTTCTTTATCTGGTGTATCTTTTCTTATAAATTTATTGGGTTTTGTGTCCCTACGGGACATCCCCCGAAGGGGGATGCTCCAGCCCTGTATTTTGCTTGGGTTAGCGCCATATCTTTGGTAATCTTTTATTACCTTAAGTACACGGGCCTTATAAGTGTTTAGCGAGCCAATATTTTTGTCTTTGTTTTTGCCAACAACGTTTATAAATATCTCTTCTATGTTGTCTTCAACCAAATCTATAGAGTTAAGTTCGTCTAAATTAAGAACTTTTTCAAAAATTTTTAAAGCAGATTTTAAGCCATTTGCCGTATTCTCCGGGTACTTTCTATTGCCTTTTGCAAAATCTATAAAGTCGTATAAATCTAAATATTTGTGCATATTTTTTATGTTAAATAATTGTAGATTTATTGTACGGCAAATATTTATCTAAATCAAGATAAAGAGCAAGATAGATAAAAAGACAGTTTTAGATATGGGCGCGGATAGTACAAACTGGTTTTTCTGTCGCCTCTATAATTTTAGCCATCATCTCTACTGCCTCTACGGGATATTTCCCAAGAGCTGTTTCACCGGAAAGCATAACATAGTTGGCTTCTTCAAACACCGCGTTTGCGACATCGGAAACCTCGGCTCTTGTAGGAATTGGGTTTCTAATCATGGAGTCTAACATTTGTGTTGCCACAATAACGGGTTTTGATTTGTTCTTCACATGCTCAATTATTTCTTTTTGCCTTATTGGAAGTTCCCAAAGCGGAGTTTCAATTCCCAAGTCACCTCTGGCTATCATAACCGCATCAGCTTCTGCGGTTATTTCTTCTAAGTTTATCAAAGCCTCATGTCTTTCTATTTTGGCAATTATTTTTATTTTTGATTTACCCAAAAATCTTCTTGCTTCTTTTACATCTTCTGCGTTCCTTAAAAAAGATAAAGCAATGTAATCAGCTTTGGCTTTTACAGCAAACTCTATATCGGCTTTGTCTTTAGCATTTATTATTGATGAGCTAATTTCTAGTGAGGGCACATTAACACCTTTTTTAGAGAACAATATGCCACCCTTTAAGACTATGGCTTTAAAGATTCCAGCATATTTGCTAATTATTTTAATTTGTATAATTCCATCGTCAAGGAAAACAATATGCCCTTCTTTTGTCCCATCTCTGAATAATAAAGAGGGAAGGGGAATTTTATTTTCATAAAATTCTCTTGTACCGGTGTCTATAGAAATTTCTTGGCCATTTTTCAATTCAAATCCTTCATCTGGTAAATTTCCTATTCTTATTTTTGGCCCCTGTATGTCGGCAATTATGTAAACTTGCTTGTTTAATTTCTTTTCTATCTTTTTTACTAATCTTATAACTTCTCCATGTTTGTTGTGGCTTCCATGAGAAAAATTAAGACGTACGCAACCAATACCGAGAGATATTAGTTTTTCTAAAATTTGTTCACTTTCTGACGATGGCCCAATTGTTGCTATAATTTTTGTTTTAGTAGAATGGTTCATATAATAAAAAAATAATCTAAAATGACAGATTATGTTTTGAATGAGCAGGTAAGGGGAGTCGAACCCCTCTCATTAGCTTGGAAAGCTAAGGTAATACCGATATACGATACCTGCACTTCGCGATTTTGTCGCTCAGTGTAAACTTTTTTCTATGGTATGTCGGGGTGCTGGGATTCGAACCCAGACTAAACGCTCCCAAAGCGTTCGTGCTACCATTACACAACACCCCGTAATTAATATATATGTATATTATAGCAAAATATCTATCTTGTCAAAGGGTAATTTTTATGATAATATACTAATTAATTGAGTCCCCGTAGTTCAATGGATAGAACAAGAGCCTTCTAAGTTCTGGATGTAGGTCCGATTCCTACCGGGGACACCAAATTGATATCCACAGATTGATTACTTGCCCTTCCCAAATTTTAGTGATATAATTAACTCATGCCAATAGTTAATTGTGAAAAATGTAATAAGGAATTTTATGCAAAGCCTAACTGGTTAAAAAAAGGTTGGGGGAAATATTGTTCTCCAAAATGCCAGCATGAAGGTCAACTAAGAGGAAAATTAGTAAAATGTTTTATATGTAAAAAAGAAGTCTGGAAGGCACCTAAGGCACTAAAACATTCTAAGAGTGGAAAGTATTTTTGTGGGAAATCCTGCCAGACCGTATGGAGGAATACAATGGTATTTATTGGGGAGAATCATCCTAATTGGAAAAATGGAGAAAGAAATTATAGGAGTATTTTAGGAAAAAGTGGTAGGAAAAAACATTGTGTTTTATGTAAAAATAAAGACGAAAGAATATTGACAGTCCACCATCTTGATAAAAACAGGAAAAACGTTGAATTAAAAAATCTTATTTGGTTATGTTGGAATTGCCATTTTTTGGCACATCACGACAAAGAAACCAAAGAGAAACTTATGGCGGCTATGGTGTAGCAGTAACACAACGCTCTGTGGCAGCGTTATCACGGGTGCAAGTCCCGTTAGTCGCCCCATTTTCAAAAAAGCGCTTTTAATTAGGGCCCCCGTCATTCGACAGGGCAAGGCTTTTTTGTTATGATAAAGTATATTATTAAATAGAAAAAAATATATGAAAGGATTTTGTTCTAATATTGAGAAGGATACGTTGGAGAATGAGAACTTTAGGAAGGTTGTTTACACGGCAAAGCATTGCCAGTTGGTTTTGATGTCGTTAAAGCCAAATGAAGAAATTGGGATGGAGGTTCATGCAGATAACGACCAATTTTTTAGGTTTGAAAAAGGGCGTGGCAAAGTAATAATTGATGGAGTTGAGCATGAAATTGAAGATGGTTCAGCGGTGTTGGTTCCAGCTGGAGCGCAACACAACGTAATTAACGTCTCAATGGCAGAGAGCTTAAAACTTTACACCATTTATTCTCCTGCTCATCACAGAGACGGTATACAAAGAGCATCCAAAGCCGAAGCCGAAGCCGATGGCCCAGAATTTGACGGTAAGACTACGGAATAGACGGATTTTTACAGATTGACTACGGATTTACACAAATCACGAATAAAACAGTTTCAAAAATGAGCTGTTTTATTTTGTTTGTTAATATTATATACTAGATAATCATGAAATTTCCTAGCGTAGCAGGCATTGTAGTTGTTCTACTGGCAATTGTTGTTGCGGCAACAAGTGTTTTTATGTTTTTACAAAGCAGTGACGAGCTTTTGGGTGTGAAAGAAAGTGCAACGCAAAATGTTTTGTCAGACACGGTAAAAACACCCGAGGTGCCAATACATAACAAATTGAATAACCCGCCAGAAATAATAAGGGCAGTTTTTGTGACGGGATATTCGGCAGGAAGCAAAAAATATTTAGATTATTTAAACACTCTTTTCAAAACAACAGAAATTAATGCAGTTGTAGTTGATATTAAAGGAAGCGACGGGAATGTTTCTTACCCAGGGAGAATTAAAAATATAGATGAGCTAATTAAATTCTTTCACGACAAAAACATTTATGTAATTGGCAGAATAGCTGTTTTTGAAGACCCTGTTTATTCTAAGGCCAATCCTGCTTTGGCTATTTATAACAAAACTTTGACGACTGACGTTTCAAAACCCATTTTATGGGAGGATAATAATAAATTAGGTTGGCTTGACCCGGCGTCTAAAGATGTTTGGGACCGGACAGTTTCTCTTGCAAGAGATGCTTTGGGGCACGGATTTGATGAAATAAATTTTGATTATGTAAGGTTTCCGTCTGACGGAGCTACAGGCGACGCGGGTTTTCCTGTTTATGATGGTAAGACTCCTAAAGCAGAAGTAATAAAAAGTTTTTTCCAATATTTAAGAACTAATTTGGCCGGAAAAATATCGGTAGATTTATTTGGTCAGACAACAACCAACACAGACGACATGGGTATTGGCCAGATAATTGAAAACGCTTTTGAAAATTTTGATTATGTTTGCCCAATGGTTTATCCTTCGCATTATGTAAACGGTTTTATGAATTTTGATAACCCGGCCGACCACCCTTATGAAATTGTAAACTATTCTCTATATGTAGCCTTAGCCAGGGAAAATGCTGTTTTGATAAAGTCGCAAGTGCCCGCCTTGGTTGCAAGTCCTCTAGCGCGCTTTCGACCATGGCTACAAGATTTTAACATGGGTGCAAATTATACCGCAGATATGGTAAAATTAGAAATACAAGCAACACAAGATGCCTTGAAAAATAATTACAATGGTTTTATGTTGTGGAACCCATCTAATATTTACACCCAAGAAGCCATCCTGAAATAATTATCTATTTTCCAAAATTCAAGTATAGTGGTATGATTAATTAATATATATTATAAATTAAATTAATAAAAAATATGAATTTGCTTATTATTTTGTTAGCCGTTGTTTTATTTATTATAATTGCCGGATTGCGAGTTATAGATCAATATGATAGGGCAGTTGTTTTAACACTTGGTAAATACACCGGGACCAAACAGCCGGGATTAAATTGGATTTTTATTGGGTTTCAGAGATTGATAAAAATTGATATGCGTATTACAACTACCGATATTCCTCAACAGGAAGTTATTACAAAAGATAACGTGCCAGTAGGAATTAACGCCGTAGTTTATTTTAAAGTTGAAAATGCAGAGATTGCAATTTTAAATATTAAAGACTATACAACAGCCGTATCTCAATATGCTCAGGCAGCACTGAGAGACGTAATTGGAGGAGTTGAGCTTGATTCGTTACTTTCAGAAAGAGAAAAAATTGCCGAAGAAATACAAAAAATAGTTGCTGGCGCCACACAATCTTGGGGTGTTTCAGTAACTGACATTAAGATACAAGACATTGAGCTTCCTGCAGACATGAAAAGAGTTATGGCCAAACAGGCCGAGTCTGAAAGAGAGAGAAGAGCTATTATTATAAGAGCCGAAGGAGAATTCCAAGCATCAGAAAAGTTGGCTCAAGCTGCCAGTGTTCTTAGCGCTATTCCTGGAGGTCTTTCAATGAGAACTTTGCAGACAATTGAGAAAATAAACCCAGACCCATCTAAAACAGTTATTTTTGCCTTACCTGTAGAAGTAATGGAAGGCATCAAAGCCTTGGGTCAAAGCTTTAAAAAATAATTTTTTATTAAATTTCTTTTAGGAAGGATTGGGCTAGTTGGGCGGTGTCCTCGTCGGCTTGGTAGAAGTTTTTCCAAACTACAACAATATCAGCGTCATTAAAAATGGCGCTTTGTATTTCTTTAATTGTGTCTCCTCCGGCCACAGCCACCAAAACATCATAACTACCTTTTATTTGTTTAATTTGGTAGTAGGGGATTTGTTTTTCTTTAGAGAATTCACTTTCGTCAACGCCTCTATGTAACATAACAACATCGGGGATTTTTTTTAGTTTTTTTAAAACCGAAAGAGCATCTGCAACATTCATCATATCAACTATTGAGTCAATGCCAAACTTTGAGCATTCTTCTATAAAGCTGTCTATTGTTTCTATGGGAGCCACTCCAAGGCATGTAGAGGCATTAGCTCCCGCATTGGCCATCATTTCCACCTCGCGTGAGGCTAAATCACAGCATTTGTTGTCAGCAACAATATATGTTCCAACGGGAGCCATACTTCTAATACTTGAGACGGCATCAGTTCCATATGTTTTTATGAGTGGTGTTCCGGCTTCAATTAAAATTCTATCAGAAGTTGGTAGAATAGATATTATATTTTGTGCTTCTTCTAGGGTGCTATTAAGCGCTATATGAAGATACTTTTTTCTTTTATCTAATTTTATTTGTGCAACGGGAGCCAGTAATATTTGTTGCGGTAAAACAATTTGTGCTGTGTTATCAAGCAAAGGCTGAGCCTCTTCATTAGTAGTTCTTTGTAAATTTTGTATTAAGTCAGTGAGCGTTGCGGGTGTTTGTGAAGATTTTAGTTTTTTTATTTTAGATAAAATAGCTATAAGAATCCACACGGCAAAAAAACCAAATGCCGGGTTAATTATAAAGGCAATTATAATAATTAGTCCTATTATTATATATAAGCTTTTTTTATTCGTAATCATTTAACTAGCTTTAAGAATTCCTTCGCTAAAGCGGCGGTGTTATTTGGCGCTTCGTAAAAAGATTTCCAAATAACTGCTATGTCAGCATCATTAAAATAAGTTCTGATAACATCTCGTGTTTTTTCCCCTCCGGCAACAGATATTAAAACATTATTGTATGTTCCTTTTATTCTGCGTATTTGATTGTGGGGGAGTTGTTTTTCTCTATTTTTTTCATTCTCATCTACTCCACGATGCAGAACAACTACAGCAGGAAGTTTTTTTAGCTTTTGCAAAATTTCAAATGGGAATTCTACGTTCATCATATCAATCATTGAGTCAATGCCAAATTTTTCGCATTCTGCAATAAATTGATTTATTGTATCAATTGGCGCCAACCCCAAACATGTAATTGCCGAAGCGCCGGCCATGGCCATTGATTCAACTTCTTTAGACCCTCTATCCATGCATTTTAAATCGGCAACAATATATCCTTCTTTGCCTAATTTAGCACTCCACCAACCTTTTAATAATGAAACTCCGTTCTGCCCGTACCTTTTAATAAAAGGTGTCCCGGCTTCAATAAGAATTTTTTCTGAGCTTGGCAGTAATGCAATCATACTTCTTACTTCAGTAAGAGAGCGGTTAAAAGCTATCTGCAAATATTTTGACCTTTTATTAAGCATATAACATTATTATATCTAATCTTTCAACAATTGCCCAGTCATAAAAAAATTTTCCAAAATCCAAGTATAGTAATCAAAAAAACTGCCCCGACATTACATCTGGGCAGTTTTTGTTTACAATCTTTTAAATTATTGGTGGACTGAGTAGCTGGCTGTTGGGAAACCGTAAATTAACAAACCGTTTAGTCCAGTGCCAGATAAACCATTTGCGGATGTGTCGTCCCAGATAAAATGGTCTGGTGTTACTGAAGTAGAAAGGCTTGCTGTCATTCCTGGAGCAACTACGGCGTCAACTGTGGCAAATAAGTTGAATGTTATTGATTGACCTGCTGGAATTGGATAGTCTGTTGAGTATCCATTCCCTAGAATACAGGTTAAAACTGAACCAAATTTTTGGCTGCAAGAACTGTCAGCTATAGTTTCTAATCCATCGGTAATACGCATAGATGTTAACATTGGAGCAATTGAGAACCCGTTGGCTCCAAGATTAAAAGTAATTGTATTTATTTTTATAGCACCCTGAGTAGCTGTAATTGTAACTTCTCCAATTTTGTTTTCTGCACCAATTACAAGCCCTCCAACATTTGTTGAAGCAACGCTGACTGTTGGTTTAGAACCAACCAAGACCATTGTTGGAGCAGTCACGTTTGGTGTAATAGTTGATGTTGTTCCGCCAGCTACGTATTTAACATAAGTTAAAGCAATATTTGAAGTCAATCCTGAATCTATTCCGCCAGCACCAACTGGAGAATATGAAACTAACATTCTTTGGTTAATTCCGCTCATTCCCGCGGGAACAGTTATGTTAAGTCCTGTTAAATAGGCAACTCCATTAATTGGCTGAGCGCACATTAAACCAGCGCAAATAGCTGTAACAGTATCATTGCCTGTAACATTAAACCTAAGTTCTGTAATTGTTGCAGCACCATTGGTTGCAGTAAAGTTATATGTTACTTGTGTTGCATTTTGTGCACCGTCTGGCGAAGCAATATATTGCGAAGGTGTTGTCAAAGAAGCAACCCGGGTTGGTGTATTAAGGGTGATCTGCACAATGCTCATTGTTTGGCCTGTGATAGTTGAGCTTGTGGATGTAATATTATCAGCTGTGCTAATTGATGTAACTTGAAGCGCTGTCTGAATCGTTCCGGTTGTGCTTGCGCCCGTGTTGGCGAAGATATCAATGGTTATTGAAGCACCTGGAGCCAATGTATCGTTAACTGAGAAGTTGTCGTTTCCAGTTGGCTGGATAGGAGTTGATCCTGATCCTGTTGTATCGGAAGTTCTCAAAGATGAGAAGTTTGTTATAAATATTCCTACTTCAGGAATCATTTGAACATTTAGTGATGTTAAACGAATTGATTCAGATGTGCTTTGATTTTGGATAACGTATGAGCCAATTTTTACATTAGAACTATTCGGACTAATATTCTGATTTGCAAAACCCGCGTTTTGCGAAACTACGGGCACTACCGGTTGAGCCGGTGCAATTACGGTGAAGGGAACGCTGTTGCTATGTTGACCTAAAGTATTTTCAAGGGTGATAGTGTAATTACCAGCGCCAATTCCTGAAGAAACAGGATCTGTTGGAATTGTAAAAACAAAACTATGGCCATTGCGAGAAGCAACTCCACTGACTGCGTTGTCATGAGTAGCATTATTAAATGTTGCTACAAAGGGAGCAGAAGGGGAGTAAAGATTGTTACCATAAATAGTAACTTTAGTGCCCGGTTTTCCAGAGTTTACTGACAATAAAAAAATATGAGGCCAAGATTTTGGGGCAACAACAGTAAAATAGTTTTTACTAATATCATATATAATTGTGCCGTTAACAATTGTTTTTACGAATATTTTATATATACCTGGGTTAAGAGTTACAGGAATGCTAACTGAACCACTATTAGCAACTTCGTTTTCGGTTAAGTTAAAATCCATTTGGTTTACAATATGAGGCAAGCCATCTTCACCAATTACGGTAAAGCTACCAAAACCTGTAGCACCAATTGATATTGATGCATTTGATGGAACATTTGATGTGGACCATTTAATTTTTTCTGTTGTTCCAATTTGCCATTTTTCACCTCCGTTTGGGGAAGTTAGGTTAATTTTTGCTACAGGTGCTTTTCTGGAAGCAGTTTTCAAGTCGGCCGCATTGGCAGCAAAAGGAACTAAAACAGTTAAAACACCTAAAATTATGGCTCCAGCTAACAAAACACGAGTAGAACTTTTCATGTGATATTTGCAAATCGACCCGGTAGGGCCAATTTGTATTAATTCTTTATTATAATTCATTATAGCATATAACAAATGTAATGTCAAGTAAAAACAGCCATTTAGGGCTGTTCTCTACTTTAATGCGGTTTTAGATTTTTTCTTCGAGTTTTACGGCTAATTTTATTTCTTTGTTGTCGCGGAGGACGGTTAGGGGAGTGAAACTTCCTATTTTGCATTTTTGCAAAATGTTGGCTAGAGGGTTTTTGGATGTAATTTTTTCTCCGTTGCATTCTGTGATTATATCCCACTCTTTAACTCCGGCTCTATCTGCAGCTGAACCTTTTACAACTGGTGGTTCACCCAGCGCCTCACGTACAACAATTGCGCCGTCATTTACGGGTAGTTTATTTGCGCTTGCCATGTCTTTGGAAACTAAAACATATTTTACTCCCAAAAATGGCATCATTATTTTTCCGTATTTTTTGACTTCTTCCAAATCTTTTTTGGCGTAGTTTATAGGAATTGCAAAACCAATATTTTGAGCTCCTGCAATCATGGCAGTGTTTATTCCAATAACTTTTCCTTCCATGTTAATTAATGGCCCACCAGAGTTTCCTGGGTTAATGGCGGCATCTGTTTGAATTAACCCACGCAAGTTTTGCATTTGGTTTTCTATTCCTCCAAAAGCTGTAATAAATCTTGAAAGTCCAGAAACAATTCCTGCTGACAAAGTATCTGTAAACTCTCCAAGCGCATTTCCAACTGCAACCACTTCTTCTCCAAGTTCTATTTTATTTGAGTCTGCCATTTCTAAGTAGGGGAATCTCTCGCCCTCAATTTTTAAGACAGCAGTGTCGTTAATTGGGTTGCGGGACAAAACTTTAACAGGGTATTTATGTTTTGGATCTAAAACTACAGTGTAATCGGCGCTTGTGTCAGACACTACATGGTTTGAAGTAAAAACATAACCATTTTCTGAAACAATAAATCCCGAGCCCCCGCCAATTTTAGTTTTTTCTATTTTACCTTTTCCTTTTCCACTTTTTGGCATCATAAATTCTTTGCCTTCATATGGGAAAGCATAAAAATTTTCTGCTGTTGGCAAATCCTTAGAAACAATAACCGTAATTACCGCCGGGCAAACCTTTTTAGCTATTTCTATTATAGGAGATTTCATGTTTTTGTATAGTAATATATTTATTTATTAAGATTATTATGTTATTATATCATATATTGCCCTCATAGCTCAATGGATAGAGCAGCTCACTCCTAACGAGCAGATGTAGGTCCGATTCCTACTGAGGGCACACTTCGCTTTGTCTAGCTGACAAAGTCTTGACACTAGGGCGTAATAGTGCTATAATTAGCGAGAATTAAAAGTGTGGTGCAAACCGCGCTTTTGTTTAATCCAGCCTTGTCTAGGTTTGGGTTGTACATTCACAATTGGTTTTAGTTAGGTTACACAACGTTACACAACGAAAGGGACACGCAGATGAAAATTGGAAAAAAGACGAGAGACACAATGACCGTGTTGGTCATGATTGGGTTTGTTGTATTGCTCATCGTGGTAGGTGGCTGGTGGTTGGACCACTTTGCCAAGGCTCCGGAGGCGGATTCGTTCGCGCCGGATGTCGCCGTTACCAAAACGGCGAAGCCGTCAGCCGAGGTTGTCACTGAAGAGGTGGTGACCACGGGTGAGAGTGCTATGGCGTTGCCGAGCGAGGTTACCACACAGGATGTGGTGGTCGCAGTCAACAATGTCGTTGAAACAACCAACAATGTAGGAAAGGAGGCAGTTGACGAGAAGAAGACAGTGATGTCAACCGTTGCGAACAAAAAGCACCGGGAGGAGGAGCTCAGAAGGAAAATCGCGCAAGCGATGGCGAACCAGTAACAGTAGGAAAAACAAACCAAGGAGAGATTCAGATGAAACGGATTATGATGATGCTGATGGTGGCGACGATGATGATGGTCTTCAATTCGGTACAGCCGGTCTTTGCGGCCGGAACACCTAGTGTCGACTTGCGCAAACAGCTTTACGAGCTGAACGCGCTCCTGGCAGTTCAGAAACTGCAGGTTAAAATGTACAGCCAGGACGGTTCGTGGTCGTACAGCAGTACGGCTAACTTTACCGACGGCGTGGCGTCCCTCAATATGGACATCGCGCCTGGCCCGGGGCTGTACCGCGGGTATGCGTACTGGAACGATGGGAACGGATTTCCATTGTTTTATTCCTATGACTGGAAAGTGTCTCAGTTCCAACCGGGGATGAACATGAAAGACTTCCCGGTAACTTTATACCAGAGCAGGTATATACGTCTGAAAATTGACGGACCTGCTTCCACTGACGGCGTCTGGGTAAATGGTAACCAAGCGCAATTCAGCGCGGGTTACTGGATTGTGTGTATCAACCAGCCCTGGTTGGTGGACGAATTGAATATTACCTGGAATGGGCATGGTGGCTGGAATGTAAGCGTGGATCCCTCATTTCCATTCGGGAATGTGTTGATCCTGCCGGCAGGCAGTATGGATCCGAGCCAAAACTCGGTGTCTCATATGTCGGCGATGTCGTATCCGGGGGACAACTCCTGGGCATACGACACGGTAACCTTCGACGGGTGGGCATACGACCCAGTTCAAGATAATTATTCCATCAAGCTAGACACCGCGCTACCCAACGGGACAAGCGTAGTCGTTTTCTTCAGCTACTGGGATAGCAGCCTGGGCGAGGTCGAATATTACAGTTATTCCACTCACGTGGATGAACAGTCCATCCTTGCTCCCCTGGGGCAAAATAGATGGTTCGACAAGAATAGCTGCAACATCCGAGTCGTTTACACCGATTCGACCGGCAAGGTGCGGCAGACATGGGTACCCGCCAGTACCAGCGTAGCCGTCGGTGGCGGCGGCTGAATGGACTGAACCTTCTTGAGGGGACAGTTATACCGGGAGTAGGCACAATGCTACTCTCGGTCTTTTTTTGCATTTTTTAGCTGGGGATGGAAATGGGGCTTAGGTCTGGACAGGGGGGTCTGTAGATGGTAAAATAGTGGAATATGGAAAATATAGAACCAAACGACATTAACAGCAAATTAATAGATATAGAGCTCGCAAAAAGTAATAAAACAAAAGTAAGAAGATATCTGCCGGCATTCGTGCTGGTGGTTGGTTTTTATTACTCTTTTCTTTTGACTCTTGGTTTGGCTATTGGATATATAGGGTCTAAAATATTTTCAAAATATTTGATTGAAAATGGCAAAGTGGACTGTATTTTCATAGATTGCGGTAAATATAAGATTCACTTTCATCACTGGATTTTAGGGGCATTGTTGTTATTGCTTGTTTGGTTTATAGATTTCTTTTATTTACCAAGGTTTTTTGTGGGAGTAGTTTGCGGAATAATTGCCCACGACATTTACGACTTCAACGACTGGCACAAGATTCTAATAAAAAACGAAGCCAAATCGTAATTTTATAATTCAGAAAGCATCGCTCCAAGCGGTGTTTTTTAGTAAAAGAGTATAAAAGTGTGATAATATAAATTTATTGGAGGAGTCGCATAGTGGCTATTGCAACGGTTTCGAAAACCGTAATCCTTTACAGGATTCGTGAGTTCGAGTCTCACCTCCTCCGCAAATCTGTGAAAAAAGTAATTGTACTCAATAAAAGGGAAGGGGAAACTCCACTTTGTGCGGTGGAGGGGTTTAAGGTAAAAAATCCTGAATATTTGAATGTGCCTATGACATATGCGGGTAGATTAGATCCAATGGCATCTGGGGTTTTAGTTGTGTTGGCTGGGCCAGAAATAAAAAATAAAGAAAAGTATTTGGCGCTAGATAAGGAGTACGAGTTTAGCATACTATTTGGATTTAGCACGGACACGTATGATATTTTAGGAAAAGTCATTGATGCTTCGCTCGGCAGTGTATCCTTCGCTAGCGTTCGCCCGCCAGCGCGGGCTCACTCAGGCTTCGGCAATTTCCCCGCTTCGCGGGACCATGCGAAATTGCCTGCAGGGTACGCTACGGATACACTGCCTCGCTTTGAGTTTATTGCGGAGATGATAAAAAAGAATTTAAAATATTTTAGGGGTAAGTTAAAACAAAAATATCCTATTTATTCTTCAAAAATGGTAAAGGGTAAACCATTATTTAGTTATGCAAGAAGTGGGGAGAGCGTGGAAATTCCAGAAAGAGATATTCTAGTGAAGAGATTGACTTTGGGGAAGATTAAAAAGATTAAAGGCGACAAGTTATTTTTAAATATTGAGAAGAGAATTGGGCTGGTCAGCGGGTCTGCCCGCAATGCTGCGCATAGCGCTGCAGGCGGGGATTTTAGACAAAAAGAAATTTTAAAAATTTGGGAGGAAAAGTTGTTAGGCAAAAACAAATCTCAGGTGTTTTATATTGCCGACTTTGTGGTAAAATGCACAAGCGGTACGTATGTGCGCGGGTTGGCAAATTCATTAGGAGAAAAGATAAAAGTGCCAGCGCTAGCCTTTTCTATTAAACGAACAAAGGTAGGAAAATTTTCTATATGATACAACTAGGGTTTTGGGGAAAATTAAAAAAGCCAATTATGGCCTTAGCTCCAATGTCGGGGGTTACGGATGAGGCGTTTAGACTCATGTTTTTGAAATACGGGCAACCAGATGTTTTTTGGACAGAGTTTGTTTCTGCAGAAGGATTATTTTCACGAGGTAGAAAATTTTGTCTTAAAATTTTAGAACATTCACCAAAAGAGAAACCAATAGTTGCTCAGCTTTTTGGGGCAACTTTTGCTGATTTTGAAAGATCGGCAAAACTTATGGCAGAACTTGGTTTTGATGGGATAGATATAAATATGGGATGCCCCGATATAAATATAGAAAAAAAGGGCGGGGGAGCGGCATTAATTAAAAATTTTCAGCTGGCAAAAGAAATTATTCGGGCAACAAAAAAAGGGGCCGGTAAATTGCCGGTATCTGTAAAAACTAGAATTGGATATAACAAAATTCAAGTCAAAGAATGGATTGGTGTAATCTTAGAAGAAGAGCCGGCTGTAATTACTGTGCATTTTAGAACTAGAGATGAATTGTATTTTTCTAAAGCTCATTGGGAGCTGGCAAGAGAAATTGTAGAACTTAGAAATAAAATTTCTCCTAAAACTTTGCTTTTGGGAAATGGTGATGTTAAATCTTTAGAGGAGGCTAAAAAATTGGCAGAAGAAAAAGGATTAGATGGCATAATGGTTGGCAGGGCAGTTGTGGGAGATCCGTGGTTTTTTGGCGGTAAAGTTCCCAGCGTTACAGAAAAGCTAAAAGCAATTGTAGAACACGCCAAAATATTTGATAAATGCCACAAGGAAGAAAGGAAAGAAAAAAATTATCATAAAAAATTTGCCAGCATTAAAAAACATTTTCATGCTTACGCAAAAGATTTTCGGGGAGCCAAAGAACTTAGAGATGAACTTATGAAAGTAAAAAATACCGCAGAAACAAAAGCTGTTATAGAAAAGTTCCTAAAATAAAAATCGCGTAAACCGCGATTTTTTGTTATAATAAATAAATGTTAAATATTTTGGTAGCGCTTTTTTATTTGTCAGCTGTTTTGGGGCATCCGTTGGGATACCCGGTTTTGGCTGTAGAAAATAAGCAGGGCGTTGAGAAAATATTTTATATGTCAGAATTAAAAGAAAAAGAGGGTATTGAAAGTTTGAAGGAAAATGTAGCTAAAATTGATATTTTGGCTCCGCAATTTTATGGGGTTTCAGCCAAATTAAAATTGACCGGTGGACTCGACAATAAACTAAAAACCATAATAAAAGAGAAAAATATTAAAGTTATGCCGTTGGTCGCAAACTATGCTTTTAGACAGGATATAATGCATAATTTGCTGGTTTCTAACAAAGCCCAAAATGAAATTATAACAGCGCTTGTTGCTGAAGGCAAAAAAGAAAATTATATTGGCTGGCAGTTTGATTTTGAAAATATAAATTATTTGGACAAAGATTTGTATTCGGCGTTTGTTGAAAAAACAGCAGAGTTGCTTCATAAAAATAATTTAATTTTAAGCGTGGCAGCAGTATCGCGAAGTGTTGATTTTGAAGATACAGATATTTATAAAAATTGGTCGGGGGCTTTTGATTATGCCAGACTGGCCAAAGCAGTAGATTTTATTAGTTTAATGACTTACGACGACCCAAATTCAACCGGACCGGTTGCGTCTGTGCCATTTGTTACAGATGTTCTTAACTATGTAAAAGATAAAATTCCGGCGGAAAAACTGTCTTTTGGAATACCGCTTTACAATTGGGGCTGGTGCGCTGATACTTCAAAAAAGGTAACAGCCAGCGGAACATATGACGGGCTTTTATATATTAAGTCTAATTACAATTGCAAAGAAGGTTTTGACAGCGCCCTTGGATCAGCCTGGCTTTCATATTTTTGGGAAAATAAAGAATACAAGGTTTGGCACCAAGACAAACAAACTTTTGAAGGAAAATTGGATATTGTAAACCAAAATAATTTCCGAGGCTTTTCCGCCTGGGTCCTAGGCGTAGAAGACCCCCAAATATGGAGCACGCTTAGCAAAACTGCCAAGTAAAAGCAAAGGTTGAAAATTTATCTAATTTGTTGTATTATAGTCGTATGTCTAATCAGGCGATTATTTTTTTATGTGTGGGGGTTGTTGGACTGGTTTTGGTTGTAATAAATGTATTTTTGTTTGTTTATTCGCGAAAGGCTAATAAAAAAATAGACAAGCTTCTGGAAAATGGGAAAGTGAAGGATTTTAAAGATATTTTTTTGAATCAAAAGGAAAGAAATGACGATTTGGTAAAGCAACTAAAAGAAGCATTTTTGAGAATAGATAAGTTAGACAAAATTTCAGAGAGAACAGTTCAGAAAATAGGGGTTGTTAGATTTGACTCGGTTAATGGAACGGGGGGGAAACAAAGTTTTGCAGTGGCTGTTTTAGATGATAAAAATGATGGTTTTGTAATTTCCAGTTTGTTTGTGAATGAAGGAAACAGAGTTTTTGCAAAGCCGGTTAAAAATGGAAAATCAGAGTATACTCTGTCTAAAGAAGAGCTTGAAGCAATAGATCAAGCAATGAAATCGAATTATTCTAATTAACCTAATTATTCTAATTAACCTAATTAAATCCCAAAAATAAAATGTCTAATTGCATTTAGGAATTAGAAATTAGAAATTATTTAGAATAATTAGAGCAATTAGAATAATTAGAATAATTTAAAGTATGGCTAAGAAAGTTCAGAAACAAGCAAATCAAAATTTGGCAACACGTCCTCCGGTGGTGGTGGTTTTGGGGCATGTTGATCATGGAAAAAGTTCGCTGTTGGAAGCAATTAGAGATTTTAAGATTACTTCAAAAGAATCAGGCGGGATTACTCAGCATATTGGAGCTTATGAGGTTGAGGAAAAAGGCAAGAAAATTACTTTTATTGATACTCCGGGGCACGAAGCCTTTTCTGCAATGCGTGCCAGAGGTGCTGAAGTGGCCGATATTGCGCTTTTAGTTGTTGATGCGGCTCAAAGCGTACAACCTCAGACAAAAGAGGCAATAATGGCTATTAAAAGAGCTGAAATCCCAATGATTGTTGTGCTGAATAAAATTGACCTGCCAACTGCAAATCCTACAAAAATAAAAGGAGAACTTTCCAAGGTGGATGTTTTGGTAGAGTCTTATGGCGGAACAATTCCAAGTGTTGAAGTCTCGGCTAAAGAAAAAATAGGCATTGAGGAATTGTTAGAGGTTATTTTACTGGTTGCCGATATGCAGGAACTAAAATCTGAAATAAGTGTGCCCGCCGAAGGTTTGATTATTGAGTCATATATGGATGGGGCGCAAGGTCCCGTGGCTACAGCAGTAATAACAAAAGGAATATTAAAATCCAAGGATATTATTGCAACCGATTTGGCAATGGCAAAAGTAAAATCAATAAAAGATTTTCAAGGAAAACAAATTGACCAGGCCTTTCCTTCACAACCGGTTATTATTTTAGGTTTTGATAAAGTTCCTGCTGTTGGGGAAAGATTTAAGAGCTATAAAACAGCAGAAGAGGCAATTACTCAAATAAAAATGGAAGAGCCTAAAAGAGCTTTGGGCTCAACAGTTTTAGAATCTGACCCAACTAAAAAAACATTAAATATAATTCTAAAAGGAGATGTTTTCGGCTCATTAGAAGCAATTGAGGGTATGTTAAAAAATTTACCTCAAGACAAAGCAATTATCAGAATTTTGAAAACAGAAGTGGGGGAGATAAACGAAACCGATGCAAAATTGGCTGAAATGTCAAAAGCTGCAATAATAGGATTTAGAGTGAAAATTAGTCCGTCGGTGGTTAGGTTTATGAGAAATGATTTAGAGAAAAGAATAAGAATTAAAACTTTTGATATTATTTACGAATTAATTCAAGACGTAAGAGCCGGATTAGAAAAAACATTAGAGGCCGAAACCGTAAGAACCGATGTGGGTAAATTGAGAACAATTTTGGTTTTTTGGGGAGAAAAAGCCAGACAGATTGTTGGTGGAAAAATCACAGAAGGCGAACTGAAAAAAGGATTAAAATTGGAGGTTTTTAGAGATGAGAAAAAGATTGGTTCCGGTAGAATTATTAACTTGCAAAGAGATAAAAAAGATATTGATTTACTCAGAAAGGGTGATGAAGCGGGGATACTTTTTGAAGGTAATGTAAAAATAGAACCAAAAGATATTTTAGTGGCATACACCGAGGCTCATAAAAAAGGCGAGCTCTAAAAACATGGCAGATAGAATAGACAAAGTAAATTCATTGTTACAGCAGGAAGTGGGGAAGATACTTCTTCGCGATTTTGCGTTTTCACCGGAAATCTTGGTTACTTTAACAAGAGTTGAAACAACCGGAAATTTAATTGAGGCAAAGTGTTACATTTCTGTTTTCCCGGACAGCAAAGCTGACGGTATTATCAACGCCTTACAAAAATCAGTTTACGATATACAGTATAAAATAAACAGAACACTTAGAATGCGTCCAATTCCCAAAATAAAGTTTGTTAAAGAAACCGAAATCGCCAAAGCCGCCAAAATAGAAGAGCTTATATACAGGGCTAACGAAGAAACCAATAAAGTCGAGAGCATTGAAAAAGAAGAAAAAAATTAGTAAGATAAAAAAATACGGCGCGGTAGCAAAGTAGTAATGCACTTCTCTGCAAAAGAAGTATACGTGAGTGCGATTCTCACCCGCGCCTCAAAGTTAATAAGCCATGCCCAAGTGGTGGAATGGTATACACGAAGGACTTAAAATCCTTTGAGCGAAAGTTCATGCGGGTTCGACTCCCGCCTTGGGCACCATTAGAAAATACTCACAATTTATTGTGGGTATTTTTTAATGACTAGGACGGGAGTCGAACCCAGGAAGGGGTCGGGAAGGAGAACTCCTTCCCGTGTAGGAATTTTTCAAAACCGAGGGTTTTGAAGGAGGAGCGGAGCGACGACGGGTTCTAGCGAAGCGGACTCCCGCCTTGGGCACAAGAAAAAACACCGCGTTAAGTGCGGTGTTTTTTAATATTGTTTAAATTTCTTCTATAACCTCTATGTCAACTTTTTTGACTCCAAAGTTTAGGGCTGATTGTCTGTCTGGCATCCAAATGTCAAATCTAGAGCTGCCCATTCTTCTGTTCATTCTGTCTTGGACAATGAATATTTTATCTCCAAATAATTTAGGAATTCTTACCTTTGTACCAAATGGCAGTCCATTATTGGCAATTATGCCATCGGCTACTCTTTTCCCAGACGCAGTTATAAATGGGGTATCATCTGTTTGGTCTGGAGTACTAGAATAGGCTGTCATAACAGACTGAATTGTCTTGACTACTTTTTGTGTGCTTTCTCCTACATTTGTATTTTTGGCTACGTATGAAGCATTGACCACGCTGTCAGAATCAGCAATTGTTTTGTTTGGTACTAATATCCCCAACAAACAAACGCCTATGACAATAACGGCAAACATAGAGCCAATTAAGTGGCTAAATTCACCAAAAGCAGTCTTCCTAATTGTGTT
This sequence comes from Candidatus Staskawiczbacteria bacterium, assembly GCA_026395215.1. Taxonomy (GTDB): domain Bacteria; phylum Patescibacteriota; class Minisyncoccia; order Minisyncoccales; family Staskawiczbacteraceae; genus XYD1-FULL-39-28. Next base: position 9,024 of record JAPLZC010000005.1, on the reverse strand, counting down.
TATAATGTTGTTCATAATGAAAAACTCCCTTTCGGAAGTATGTATGTATATTATCACAAAAAGGCACCCTTGTCAATACTTTGTCATCAAAAAACAGCCCATCTTTTTGGGCTGTTTTTATTGGAGTATATTTACAACTTCGAACTTACTTTATCAAAAATTCGTGAGAAAAACAATTGCCCGCCCCCGCTAAGCGGGGGCGGGCAGAAACGAAACGAAAAATCGGCTCGCGGGCAAAAAATTTCCTCCCCTAAAACCCCTCCATTTTTTGCCCGCTCGCCGAAGCTGGAAAAATTTTTGGGGAAAAATATACTTCTTTTATGAATTTACAATTCAAAATTTTCAAATAAAAATCCGCAAATTTTATTCTACGGATTTTTAAAATTATCTTTTATTCATTTTCTGACAAACGAAATTTATCCGTAAATGCAGAAAAATTTTTTCGTCTTATACTTTCTGCATCCCTTGCTTCTTCTCCCATTCGTTTCAGCTCTCGTTTCGTTAAGGACTTTAGGGGATTCTTTGGCATGTCTGACAACTCCCGAATAGCTCTTTCGCCGTTGGGCGTAAGCTGATAAATTATATTCTGAGAATCTTGTTCCCTAATTGTACGACCTGAAGGTTGACCGTCTTCTCTGTATAACCAAGGCTCAACTTTAGTTATACCCATTTCCTCGGCTATTGGACCACGGATAAGACGTTCATTTGTCCCAGAACGACCCTTAGGATGAGCATACTCTGGTAATTTCCCGACAACAACAACATCGCCAGCACCAAATGCATCTACAATTTCCCTATTTTTATTCTCATAAGAAGGATGTTTTTCGTAGAAACGGGCAGAGTCAAAAAGTTTTACAAATTTTTCTTGAGCCTTACGATATTTATCTCTTATCTTCAATGCTTCCTTATTCAGTGCTTCTTGATCATGCCCCGACTCAACAGAAATATCTTCATTTGAATAAACCAAACCATTATCGGACATTTCTTTTACAGTAGCCTGAAGTTCTTGAATTACCTTTTCCCATTCTGCTTTATCTGTACCGTCTTTCGCTGATTCAAGAAGCCATTCCATCCAATGCTTATCAAGTTCAATCTTATTTTGCATCCTCTCTGCCTCTTTACCGCTCAATTCTGGCTTGCCTATTTCTTGCTTTGCCATATTTTTTAATGCGTCAGACATCTCTCTTTGTTGTGGAGTTTCTCCTGATTCATCTGCTGGGTTATCTAATTTTTCTGGCGTTTTTCTTGGCATATTTTTTACTTTGCATTATTTGTTTTGCAAAGCTAGTTAAAATTATTAAATTATCTGCGGTGTATAACACAAAGCCCGCCGCTAGACCGGAACTTGCGTTCCCGCATATCTTTCGATATACGACCGAATCAACAGAGGTCTGAACGACGGGTTCAGTATGTTGATTCGGAATTTTTTGCCATGCTTTGCAAAACAAAGTTTAGGCAATCCATATTTAGTTGTCAATTATATCTTATACAATTATTTAGTCGGATGCAAGTCGATATATACAATTTCTCAAAAGGTTTTAGGGGAGGAAATTTTTTGCCCGCGAGCCGATTTTTCGTTTCGTTTCTGCCCGCCCCCGCTTAGCGGGGGCGGGCAATTGTTTTTCTCACGAATTTTTGATAAAGTAAGTTCGAGCGTAGTTGTAAATATACTCCACGATAAAACTTTTTTCTTTTTTTCCTACGAATTCGCGGGCGGCGCAAAGCGCCGCCCATTGCGTTTTGAGAGGGGAATTCGTTTCGCTCGGCGCGCTCTGGCGCGCCTCGCAGTTTTGCAAAATGAGGTTTCGTCGTTACGATTTTAATTCTGTCTCGTTTTTTTTGCTTTGCCCGATAAAAAGAATTTTTGCTTTTTGTTTTGGCGTGGTATAATGAAAATGCGCAAACCAAACAGAAGTCTTTTTTGATGGCCGTCTCAGACTTATCTAAGATTTCTTAGGTTTGCGCACTGGGGCGGCCATTTAAGTTGAATAAAATTAAACAAAATAAATCTATGCAAAAATTCTTTTTGTATGCCCGCAAGTCCACAGATGTTGAGGACAAACAAGTAAGGTCTATTGAAGACCAAATCGCAGAATTGCGCGCTTTTGCCGAAGAGGAAGGTTTGGAAATTATTGAGGAGTTAATCGAAAAACAAAGCGCCAAAATTCCGGGCCGTCCAATTTTTAACGAAATGATAAAACGAATTGAGAAGGGCGAAGCCAATGGAATTTTGGCGTGGCACCCCGACCGTCTGGCGCGCAATTCTGTGGACGGAGGGAAAATAATCTATCTGTTGGACTGCGGGCATTTAGCAATGTTAAAATTTCCAACATTTTGGTTTGAATCAACACCGCAGGGAAAATTCATGTTAAACATTGCTTTCGGGCAAAGCAAATACTATGTTGATAACCTTTCGGAAAACACAAAACGAGGATTGCGCCAAAAAGTTAAACGCGGCGAATATCCGGGCTTTGCGCCGATTGGATACTTAAACGATTCAAGAATTAAAAATGTAGTTGTGGACAAAAAGAAATCTATCATCATCAAAAAAGCGTTCGAGCTTTATTCCGAAAATAATTCTCGTCTTGAAGATGTTTCTAACTTTTTGGCGCAACAAGGAATTACCGCGAGAAGCGGAAAACTATTAAAACGAGACAGAATTTCTTTTATCCTTTCAAATCCGTTCTATGTCGGTTTGTTTCGCTACGCTGGCGAAACACACGAAGGCAAACACCAGCCAGTTATCTCAAAGAAAATTTTTGATAAAGTTCAAGAAATTTTAAAGCAAAGAGGAAGACCACACCACAAACAAAAGAACGAACCGCAAGCATTCTGCGGACTTCTCAAGTGCGGAAAATGCGGAATGGCAATAACTGGCGAATACAAGGTAAAAAAACAGAAAAATGGCAACGAACATTATTACACTTACTATCACTGCACCCATAAATCAAAAATAACAAAATGCACCGAACCTTGTATTCGCCAAGAAATTTTAGATAAACAAATTTCCTCTTTGCTTCAAAAATTTTCTTTGAAAAAAGATTGGGCGGACGAACTGAACAAAATGCTAGAAAAAGACAAAACAAAATCCGCCCAATCTTTCACTGCTTTTGTTCAAGAAAACAAAGAGAGAATTGCAGAAATCCAAACCAAACTCCAGCGACTTTTAGACGGCTATTTAGAGCAAGATATTGAGCGAGAAATTTACCGAACCGAAAAAGCAAAACTGCTTTCCGAGAAAAAGTCGCTGGAGGAGAAAATATCCAACCTTGAACAAAAGCAAACTGGCTGGCTCGAACCGATGAGAAATTGGATAAAAACAGCGGAATCCATAGGCAAAATCGCAAACAACAGCGACCTTTTTGGCAAAAAGGTCGCTGCCAGAGAAATCTTCGGCTCGAACCTCATTTTGCAAAACCGCGAGGCGCGCCGCAGCGCGCCGAGCGAAACGAATTCCCCTCTCAAAACGCAATGGGCGGCGCTTTGCGCCGCCCGCGAATTCGTAGGAAAAAAAGAAAAAAGTTTTATCGTGGAGCGGGTAATGGGAATAGAACCCGTCGCTCGTTCCTCGCTCCTTCAAAACCGGGGTACCCTTTGGGTCATTTTGAATAATTTCCTACACGGGAAAAATTCTTTTTCCCGACCCCTTTTTGTGGGTCCGATTCCCATACAATCAAAATAAAAATACCTCCTGGCGGAAGTATTTTTAGTTTTGAGCGGGTAATGGGAATCGGACCCACATGCTTTGATTGGCAACCAAATGCACTACCATTGTGCTATACCCGCATTTCGGCCTATAGGCCTCAATGTAAACCGGCCTTTTAGTTTACCCTGAACGAATGTGAAGGGTGCCGGGAAAAGGAATCGGACCTTCGACCACTGCTTTTTCAGAGCAGTGCTCTACCACTGAGCTATCCCGGCTAAATTTCATTGTGGACGATGCAGGACTCGCCAGGTGATTAACACCTGGCGACCAGTGTTTATCACTGGGCGAACCTACCCATCGAAAACTTACTGTGGTCAATTTTGGTGGGCGCTATAGGACTCGAACCTATGACCCTCTCAGTGTAAATGAGATGCTCTACCAACTGAGCTAAGCGCCCTCGGGACCACATAAGGGTCCTGGTGCGGATGGTGGGAGTCGAACCCACATGCCCTTGCGAGCGCTACCACCTCAAGGTAGTGCGTCTGCCATTTCGCCACATCCGCATTTTTCTATGCTTATTTTCCTTCTGTTATTATTGGTTCGGTTGTTTCAGAAATTACCGGCTCTTCTGGCGCAATGGCTACGGCAAACTCTTTTTTCTTTAATCTGGACTTTGTTCCTTTTGCTGTTCTCAAATAATTGAGCTTTGACCTTCTTACCTTTCCATGTCCCATAACTTCTATTTTTTCTAAAGCAGGGGAGTGTATTGGGAAAATTCTTTCTACCCCAATTCCATCAATAACTTTTCTTACAGTTATCATTGCAGAAACACCTTTGCCGTGTTTTTTGGCAATAATTATTCCCTCAAAAATTTGGACTCTTTCTTTATCTCCGTCTTTTATTTTTTGGTGTACTTTAACTGTATCGCCCGGCCTTAATTGCGGTATTTTTTTTTCCTGCTCTTTATTAAATTTTTCTAATAATGTTGTCATAATTTTTTGTTATTCTTTTACTAAATTTTTTAATACTGTTTTTAGGTCTTCTGGTAAATCAGAAATAAATTCTTCAGTTTTACCGGTAGGCCTGCCCTGAGCCGCGTCGAAGGGCAATTGGATTTTAAGTTTTTGTGCGTGCAGGAACTGTCTCTCTGAACCTCTTGGATTTTTGGAATTTTTAAATCCATATAGCTTATCTCCTGCAATTGGGTGCTGTAAATAAGAAAAATGGCACCTTATCTGGTGACGTCTGCCTGTTTTGATTTGAACTTCTAATAGCGTATAGTCTTTGAAGTCATCTATAACCTTATACTCTGTTATAGCTTCTCTGGCTGATAGGGGATGTGGTTCGGCTTCTAAATAAACCTTTTGCTTTCTCCCATCTTTGGGTGACCTAGCCATTAAAGTTTTTATTTTGCCTTTATCCTCTTTTATTGTCCCCTCAACCAGGCAAACATATTTCTTCTCTACCTCTCTATTTTTAAACTGTTTTTGCAAAAAAATCAAGCCCTCCGCGCTCTTTGCCACCAATAACACTCCTGAAGTGTCTTTATCTAGCCTGTGAACTACTCCATAACGTGGCGCCTCCCCCACATTTTTTAACTCAGGATATTGCTCTATTAAATAATCTATCAAAGTTTTCTCACCACTTTTCAGCGTGGGTCCTTCTGGAAAAACCACAATTCCCGCTGGCTTTTCAACCACCAACAAATCTTTATCCTCGTAAATAATTTTTATGTCCATTTTATTAAATTTGTGCGCGATGTAGGGCTCGAACCTACGACATCCAAAACGTCAATTTGGCGCTCTACCAACTGAGCTAATCGCGCAAATTAATTTTCAATTTGGTGGACGCGCCAGGACTCGAACCTGGGACCAGTCGTGTATAAGACGACCGCTCTACCAACTGAGCTACGCGTCCGTAATCTCGCTCAGGGAGATTATTTTTTGCTGCCTTTAATTATTCTCTCAAATTCTTCGCGTTCTATTATCTCTTTTTCTACCAAATCTTTGGCTACCTTGTCCAGCAAAATTCTGTGTTTTATTAGAATTACTTCAGCTTGTTTTTGAGCTCCTTTGATTATCATATCTATTTCTTCATCAATTCTTTCGGCAATTTTTTCGGAGTAATTTCTCTGTTCAGAAATTTCTTTACCTAAAAATACCATTTCATCTTTTTCGCCAAAAGCTATAAGACCCAAAGAAGTCTGGCCATTTCTGAAGCCCTTTGTAAGTCGTTTGAGGCCCCTGTTGTCATTTCCCCAAACTTTATTTTTTCAGCAGTACATCCGCCAAGAAAAGTTGCAATTTCAGAAACAAATGCAGTTTTGGTTTTCATCTTTCTTTCCTCAGATGCCACTTGTAAAGTGTAGCCGGCAGCCATTCCGCGGGCAATAATGGATATTTTTCTTACAGGTTCTGTTTCTGGCATAAAAGTAGAAACCAAAGCGTGTCCGGCTTCATGGTAAGCTGCAATTTCTTTTTCTTTTTTAGACAAAATGTGTGACTTTCTTTCCGGCCCAAGTAAAACTTTTTCTATTGCTTCTAAAAATTCTTTTTGGTCAATTACGGTTTTGTTTTGTCTGGCAGCAAGTAGGGCAGCTTCGTTAGCAACATTAGCTAAGTCAGCTCCCGAAAACCCAGGAGTTCTTTCAGCGGTTTCTTTAAAATTTACATCTTTTGCAAGCGGTTTGTCTTTGGAATGAATTTTTAAAATTTCTTCTCTGTCGTGAACATCTGGTGGATCTAAAACAATTTTTCTATCAAATCTTCCCGGTCTCAAAAGTGCAGGGTCTAGAATATCTGGTCTGTTTGTGGCAGCCAAAATTATAACTCCGGTTTCTTTTTCAAAACCGTCCATTTCCACTAAAATTTGGTTTAAGGTTTGTTCTCTTTCATCGTGCCCTCCGCCATATCCAGATCCTCTGTGGCGTCCAATTGCGTCTAATTCATCAACAAAAATTATAGACGGAGCAGTTTTCTTTGCTGTTGCAAATAAATCTCTAACGCGGGCAGAACCTACTCCAACAAACATTTCCACAAACTCAGAACCAGATACAGACATAAATGGAACATTGGCTTCTCCGGCCACAGCTCGGGCCAGCAAGGTTTTTCCAACTCCGGCTGCTCCAACAAGCAAAACTCCGCGTGGAATTTTAGCTCCCATTGCCAAATATTTTTTTGGAAATTTTAAAAAGTCTACAATTTCCACCAATTCTTCTTTTGCTTCTTTTAATCCAGCAACGTCTTTAAATGTTATTCTTTCTTTTCCGTGCCCTTCTGCTCCAAAAAGTCTGGCTTTGGCTTTTGTAAAATCAAATGCTTGCATTGCTCCTGTTTTTGCTTGCCTTATCATTGTCCAGAAGAAAAATCCAAAAACAAGCAAAGGTAAAATTCCAAAGACCAAAAGGGGAGTCAGCCAGCTCCACAAATCTTGCTTGGCCGGTTGTTGCGAAATATCAACTTTTTGTAAAGTATCTTTATTAACCCCCAAATTTATTAAAAGTTCGGTCAATCCGGTGCCGGCCTCTTTCATTGAGGTAGCAGTTTTTGTATCGTTATATGTAACTTGTAGCAAATCTCCCGCTACAACAATTTTTTTAATTTTATCTGCATTTATATCCGAAACCAGCTGCGTGGTAGATATTTCATTTGGAGCAGTAGCAGGCAAATAAAGCATGCTGAAAACCCCTCCAACAATAAAGAGTATTAAAATAACAAAAACAAAATTTTTAAATAATGGGTTCATATAGAATAATTTACCATATTTTTTTATAAAATAAAAGGGCGGTCGACAATTGTCGAAAACCGCCCTGCGCAATTGCGCCTTTGTTCCTTCTACTTCCCGACCTATTCTCGATCAATTGTAGAACACCTGGGAGCTGTTTTACAGACGATCTCGAATATGACCGACCGGGGAGTGCTTGTCCGGGGTACAGCCCTCGACGAGCGCGTTCCGTTGAACACACTCGTAGCGAAATGGGGGAAGTACCAGGGTATGATGGAGTTGTCCTCAAAGTAGGTGAATCCAACGCCAGTCAAGTTTTGGCATTGGCGAATGGCCTTTCTTTGATGCCAGCTTTCTGCGGACCTAAGCTCTCCAGCGATTTCTCCCATATGGATTGCCCTTTTTCGGCCATCTGCACATGGGATAATGCCCGAGTGGATCTGGACGTGACCGTCGCGATTGTGATGGATGATCAGGTTGTAACCAGCTTTGCGCGCGGCAGCAGGGGCCTTGTAGGAATCGGTTATCAGTTCAATCACACTGACTGTCTGTGCCAGGGAATTGATCTGTACCCTTCTCCTTTTGTTTAGCTTTTCCGCGCTTTCAATAGCTGCTTGAGCCGCGGTCCACGCCTCTTTACTATTTTCTATTGCCTCGGCCATCAGATCGCAGAACCAAGTCCACTTCTGCTTGGCCTCTGTTTCAGTCAAATTCTTGAAGGGCGGGATATTTCTACCAACGCACCCCTTGAGGAATTCCTTCGCGCCTGTTTCGATTATTTCCGGCGAGAAAAGATCCTCGAATTTGACACTGGCTTTGGCCTGGTGAAAAAGGCCGTAGAAAGCCAGCGCTATCCACTCCAAACATGACATTGGGTCAGTTGGGTAGAGAGCTCCGAGAGATGTTACCAGTTCACGGAGGTTGAATGGATGTCTGCTGATTCTGCGTCCGGTGACGTCGTTTTGCATAACGGCGCCAACCAAATCTTGCAAATGTTGACGATGTTCCAAAACGTCACCATTAGCTTGTTCAAGGGCAACCATCAGAGAGCAAATTTTGTCTCCGTCTGGCCGTCCATGGTTGTCCCATCCGCGAAATCCTTGGCCGCCCACGTTGAAGTGTGCAACGCCCGCTGCTTCATCTTCTCTGATTTGCAGCTGTTTGAGGATTTCTTGGCCGATCACTGGGTTAACCAGATTGCTATCGCGCAGTCCGGCTTCCGCAGTAGATATGAACTTGACTGCAATCCGTCCGCTGGTGATTCCCAGCAACCGGGCAATCCCCGGATATCTGGTAACCAACGCGTAAAACAGTCCTGTTTCCAAATTCGGATCCATCCTCAAAACCAAGGTATGGATTAGTCCGTTCATGGTACTCATGGGTTCTCCTTTGTAGTATGTCATCTAGCGAACTCGCTAGATTGTGAAAAGAACAACTATCCCGTCCCAGCAGAAAATGACTTCCTGCCTGATAGTTAATTGTAGCATATATTTAAGTATGTGTCAAGATTAGGAGGTAATGTACACAGACATATTGCACTTTTTAGGATAAACTGGGGGCATATGAAAACTATGCCCAAATCAACAAAGGAAGAGAAGTTCAGATGGATACAACCCATCTTGGACAAGGAAACAACAATCAAGGCTATGTCTCGC
>JAPLZC010000014.1 GCA_026395215.1 Candidatus Staskawiczbacteria bacterium | reverse complement strand
TGTGCTCGGGTGATGGGGACTTTATAGCCTTAGTAGAATACCTAAAAAATATGGGCAAACGCGTGGAAGTAGTAGCCTTCGGCCGTTCCACCTCAGGAAAATTAAAAGAATCCGCCGACGAATTTATCGACCTAGACGAAGCCGTCGAAAAATTCCTCTTAAAGAAATAGGCATATGAATATCAAAAATTTCTTTAAAATAACTGGTGTAAAAATAATAACAGCAATAATTCTTATTGTTATTTCTTTCACGTCAGATTATTTTTATGTGATTGGTCCGACGACAAGCAGAACAACAGATACTATAAACTGGTCGCTGAGTCCGTTGCCCATGCTCTTAAACACTATAGTTTATGGACCTGGGTCTGGACCAGAATTTCCAAACCTTGTCACCCTGGTTGGTCTCATTCTTCAGCTTGTTTGGTACTATTTTCTTGCATGTATAATTGTTTTAATAATTAACAAAATTAAAAAATAATAATCGAGAGCGGAGCTAGGGTACAAATAACATACTATTGGTACTAATATAAAATTGGTATCAGCAGCATGATATTTGGTATCTTGGTACCGCTCTCAAAAATAAATGGCAGTAAAAGATACATTCGAAATCAAAGTCGGAGAAAAACCGATACTAATTAAAACTACTAACTGGACAGAGCAAGCCTCTGGGTCTTGTTTGGTTCAGTGCGGGGAGACAGAGGTGTTGGTGACAGCTGTGTTGTCGCCATTTTCTAGACCAGACATAGATTATTTTCCTTTGACAGTTGAATATGAGGAAAGGTTTTATGCTGCAGGAAAAATTTACGGCTCGCGATTTATGAAGAGAGAGTCAAGACCAACAGATGAAGCGGTTTTAACAGCCCGTATGATAGACAGGGCAATAAGGCCTTTGTTTCCAAAAGATTTCAAAAAAGAAGTGCAGGTTATTGTAACTTGTTTGACTTTTGATGGTGAAAATGATCCGGATATTTTGGGAATGATTGGCGCCAGCTTTGCTTTGGCCACTTCTAATATTCCATGGAATGGCCCTTTGGGAGCAATAAGAGTTACAAGAAATAATGGAGAATGGGTTTTTAATTCAAACTATGCACAAAGAAAAGATTGCGATATGGATTTGACATTGGCTGCATTGGAACGTGATGGTGAAATTTTAGTTAACATGATTGAAATGGGAAGCAAAGAAGTACAAGAAAAAGATTTCTCAGATGCTTTTGAAGTTGCAAAAAAAGAATTGAAAAAAATGATTGATGTACAAGCCCATGCTGTAAAGAAAATGGGTAAAACTAAAAATGAATTTGTTCCGGCCGTTGAATTGGACATTGCAGCAGAAATAAAAGAATGGCTTGGAAATAAATTAGAAAAAGCAATTAATGATGCTCCACGCGGAGAAAAAAACTTAGGAGCTACAGAAATTTTAAAAGAAGAGTTAATAAAACATTTAGCCGAGAAGCATCCGGGGGAGGGGAAGGAGAAACAAGTATTGGCATTTTTTGAAAAAGAAATAGAACGCATAATTATCAAAAACATAATTGAGCGCGACCACAGACCAGATGGCAGAAAATCTATTGATATAAGACCTTTGTCTTGCGAAGTTGGAGTTTTACCAAGAACACATGGAAGCGGAGTTTTTGCCCGTGGACTAACAAGAGCACTTTCTATTTTAACTTTGGGCGGACCTGGTGATTCACAAATAATTGAAGGAATGGAAATTGTTACTAAAAAAAGATTTATGCACCACTACAATTTTCCTCCATTTTCTTCAGGAGAAACAGCCCCAATGCGCGGACCAAAAAGAAGAGAAATTGGACATGGCGCCTTGGTTGAAAAAGCATTGCTTCCGGTAATTCCAGAAATTGAAAAATTCCCATATACAATTAGAATAGTGTCAGAAATTGTTTCTTCAAACGGTTCTACTTCGCAAGCTTCTGTTTGTGCAGCTTGCATTGCTTTAATGGATGCAGGAGTACCAATTAAAGAACCTGTAGCGGGAATTTCTGTTGGATTGGCCAAAGATGAGGAAACAGGAAAATATAAAGTGTTAACAGACATTCAAGGCCCAGAAGACCACTATGGAGATATGGACTTTAAGGTTGCAGGAACTCGCAATGGAATTACTGCAATTCAGATGGATGTTAAAATAGATGGAATCAATTCGGCTATTGTTGAGGAGGCTTTGACAAGAGCAAAAGATGCAAGATTAAAAATACTTGATATAATAAAGGAACAGATACCAGAACCAAGAAAGAATTTGTCACCTTATGCTCCTAAGATTGCAACCTTAACCATTAACCCTGCCAAAATTGGGGAAGTGGTTGGACCAAAGGGAAGCATGATTAACAAAATTATTGAAGCCTGCGGAGGAGTGGCAATTGATATTGAAGACACAGGATTTGTTTCTGTAACCGGACAAAATCAAGAAGATGTAGATAAAGCCATAACTTGGATTAAGGGAATTGTCAGAGAGGTAGAAGTTGGGGAAGTGTTCCAAGGCAAGGTTGTAAAAATTATGGACTTTGGAGCCTTTGTTGAAATATTGCCCGGAACCGATGGCATGGTGCATGTTTCAAAGTTTGTCAAAGAACACATAAAGAGCGTTTCTGACGTTGTAAAAGAGGGAGACACTATTCCAGTCAAAGTAATGTCTGTAGACGACCTAGGCAGAATAAACCTATCCGCCATAGACGCCGGTTTTAAACCCCGCCCAAAAAACGAGAAAAATTAAAAAAATTTAATTAACAAATTTAGCTATGGTAACAACTGACGAAGAGGCACAGGCTAAAGAATTTTTAAAGAGGGCGGAGATTAGGACTATGAAAAAGGACTTAGCAGCCCTTCGGGAGGTTGATGCAGTTAAAGAAAGGGATAAAATTGTTAAAATAAAAACACTAGAGGAACAGTTGGCTGCTTCTGCATCTCTTAATGCTCAAGCTACGGTGGCCGAGACAGAAAAAAGAGAGGATAAAGAAAAAATGGAGCAAGTGCTAACAAAGGGAGAAGGGCAGGAAAGAATTGCTGAAAAGGATTTAAAAACTTATGCAATGGAGGAAGAACGCCAGCAGATATTTTTATTAGAATCTCAAAGGCTTGGTTTTGAAAAACAGGTTGATGCAATTGACAAAGAGAAGGATCCGGCATTAAAATTGGAGAAAAACAAACTGTTATTGCAAAAACGCGACCAGCAAGATAAACTGAATGTAATTTTAGAACAGGAAAAAAGTTTAGAGAGTGAACAAAAGGCTATTGTAGAAAAAGAACAAACTACTACCGCTCCTGTAGAGAAAAAGGGGTTAGAGCAATCGCGCTGGGATTTAGACAAAAAAATACAGGATATAGAAAAGAAAAGGTGGGCAGTAGAAAAAGAAATAGAAGACGTTGACGCTAAATTGGCCCAAATAGACAAATCTTCAGAACAATTGGTATTTGAGAAAAATGGATTACGCGATAAAATTCTAGGAACAGATAAATCGCTAAGAGAAATTTATTCTGTTATAATGGCCAGAGAAGAAGAAAAAAGAAAAGGCCAGACACAAGAACAAGTTGCCCAGAGAGAGGCTCTGGCAAAATCAAGAGCAGAGCAAAAGGAAAACGTTCAACGCCAGCAGTGGACAGGGGCGTCAACATCGGCTCCTAAGATACCATTAGATATTCCTGTACCAACCCCTTTGAGGAGTAAAATGGCAAAATCTTTCCAAGCAGAAGAAGAAGCCAGGAAAAAGTTTATGCAGAAAGTTGAACAAGGGTCTCAAGGAAGCGCGCAACAAAAAAGTAATATTCAATAATAGAAAATACATGGACAAAAAATTGATTGAAGAATTAAAAGAAAAATTAGAATTGCAAAAAAAATCCATACAGGAAGAACTGGAAAGTTTTGCTAATCAAGATCCAAACTTAAAAAACAATTGGGACACCCGTTACCCAAATAGGGAAGATAGTGATAAAGATGAAAAAGCTGATGACGTTCAAGAATATGACAATGCTCTGTCTTTAGAATATAGCCTTGAACTTAAATTAAAAGACGTGAATATGGCTTTAGAAAAAATTTCTCAGGGCAAATATGGAGTTTGCGAAAATTGTGGGAAAGAAATAGGAGAGGAAAGACTGCTAGCTTGCCCCGAAGCCAAAACCTGCCTTAAGTGTGAAAATTAGGTGTTGGGTGTTGGGTGTTGGTAAATAAATTAAATTTAAAAGCAGGCCTTGGCCTGCTTTTATCTAACACCTAAAACCTAGCACCTACTTATAGCTTATTGTTGCTCCCTTAACATATACTGATAAAGGGTTTTTGGCTCCAATTACTTCAAAGTGTAAATGACATCCGGTAGAGTTTCCGGCGCCAGCCATACCAGGACCTCCACCCACATATCCAATATTTTGACCTGTATAAACTTTATCTCCGGGTTTAACAAGCAAAGACATAAGGTGGCCATAATAAGTAACTGTTCCATTGCTGTGCAAAATTGTAACATGGTTTCCCATACCTCCATTCCACCCGCCATTTCCCACGGCTCTTTGAACAACTCCGGCAGCTGCAGCATAAACAGGTGTGCCACATTTATTGGCAACATCAACGGCATTATAATAGTGAAGTCCTTGCGATATACGACCCTGAACAGGAAAAATAAAGAAATTGTCTGCCAAAGGAATTTGGTTATTTATTACCGCTTTTTTAGGCATCACACCCCCTGGAATAATTAAAATATCTCCAATATAAACATCGTCTTGGTTGGCTAAATCATTATAAGAAATTACATCCTCTGATTGTGCTTTATATGTTTGCGCAATTGCTGAAACAGTATCGCCTGATTTTACAACGTGCAAAACTCCGTCAACCGGCAAAACAGCCAGGCTTTGCCCAACCTTAATTGTAGAAGAGCTTGTCAAATCGTTGGCCCAAAGCAAAGTATTAACAGAAATTTTGTAAGCATCCGCAATTGACTGCAAAGTATCTCCTGCCTGAACAGTATAATCAACAACTTCCTTCTGGTTTTGGCTTCCTCCAAAAACATCTCCTAAAACCTTGCCTGAAACTACACATGGAGTAGAAACTCCGCATAAAGTATTATTCTGCATTATCTTCAAATCGGGAGTTTCTAAAGGAGTTGCGCTGGCCTGACTAGAAAACAAAGCAACAGTCCCGGGGTTGGCTGTTTTATTAAAGAATGAATTAAAAAACACCACACGACTGTCACTTAAACTACTGTTAAATGAACTGTCACATGTTGCATATAAACCCCAGAACAAAACTACCGAAATGAGGCCGAAAAAAAACAAAGGATTTTTGGATAATCCTCTCTCCGCCAGCCGGCGGATGCCTCCCTTTATCCATATTAGCGCCTTGTTAAGTATCTTTAACAATGTAAGTTAAACTTACCATTTTTAGGCCCTTTGGTCAAATAGTTATACACAGCCAAAAATGTGCTATTATAATAGAATGAATTTACTTTCTCCTACAATAATAAAAGGATTGCTGGCAAAATATGAAACCAGACCTTCAAAAGGATTGGGGCAGAATTTTTTGATAGATGCGCGTGTTCTAGAAAAAATTATTGAAGCTTCAGATATAAAAAATACTGATGTTATTTTAGAAGTTGGACCTGGTGTTGGTACTTTAACTCAAGAGTTGGCTAAAAAAGCGGGGCAGGTGATTGCCATTGAAAAAGACGAGACAATGGTTAAAATTCTAAACGAAGTTCTAGCCGTTCAAAACGTTAAAAACGTTAAAATCGTCAACGATGACATTTTAAAAATTGAAAAATTAGAAAAATTTAAAAATTATAAAGTCATCGCCAACATCCCTTATTATCTTACGTCACCACTAATACGAAAATTCCTTGAAGCCGAGAAGCAACCAGACTTTATGGTCTTGATGATTCAAAAAGAAGTAGCCCAAAGAATTTGCGCCCTTCCAAATGCTCAGGGTAAACAAAAAATGAGTTTGCTGGCGGTGTCTGTACAATTTTATGCTGACGCAAAAATAATTTCTTATGTTTCTAAAAATTGTTTTTACCCCGCTCCCAAAATTGATTCTGCTATTATAAAAATTACTCCCCACATAAATAATGATAGGGGAGGAGTCTCACCAGATTTATTTTTTAAAATTGTAAAAGCCGGATTTTCTCACCCAAGAAAACAACTGGGTAGTAATTTGTCTGGCGCCTTAAAACTAGACAGATCCCAAACCGAAAAATGGCTTTTAGATAATAATATAAAACCCATACAAAGGGCTGAAACATTAAGCGTAGGGGACTGGATCAAACTAGCGAGTAGTTTATTTTAAAACATACGCAGAAGAAGGACCTTTACCTATTTGGATAATCATACCTAAATCCTTAAGCTGGCGTAATTTTAATTGAGCGGTTCTCTTAGGACAATTTAAAATATCAACTGCATCTTTAATACTAATTCTGCCAACCTGATCAACAAATTCCAATAATTGCAACTGGTCTTTATCAAGGTACACTTTTGATTCAATGCCATTGTCAACTTTCCTAAACGACAATGCAACAACTTGCGCCCTAACACTATCAATTTCCTCCTTAAACCCTTTTACAAAATACTCAAGCCAACGAGTAAAATCATCTCTCCTCTCATTGTAATTTTTGCCTATATTTATAGCATCATAATATTTTGACCTATCTTTATTATAGTAATCTTCTAAAGCAAACAAGTGCCTAAAGTCATACCCACGAGCATATAAAATTAGGGTTGCCATAGCTCTTGCTGTTCTTCCATTCCCATCTGCAAAAGGATGAATAGCTGCAATTTCTTGATGGACAATTCCAGCTACAATAACGGGATTAATATTTTGTTTCTCGCTATCTTGAATCCATTCTAATAAATTGGCGCAGAGGTCTGAAACTTCTTTGGCGCCTGGTCCTGTGTAAACAACCTCGTCTGGCGCAACCAATTGTCTGCGGACAACATAAATTGGGCCTTTGCGGTAATACCCTGATCGCTCCTTTGGTAAGGTTTTATCTGTTACAATTTTATGAATTTTACGCAAAACCCGTTCAGTTATTTGTTGTTTTTTATTAACAACTTGTTCAATGTATTTTATTGCTTTAAAATAATTTTGAACTTCATAAACATCTCTTGCAGGAGCATCTATTTTTTTGTTCCCAATAACATCCTCAACCTGCTTTAAATTAAGCATATTTCCCTCAATTTCCGTTGAGCTATGCGTCATTCTAATTAATGCCTGGCGGCGTAACTTTATTTCATTTTTAAGCAAAATCTTAGCGCGCTCAATAATTGATTTTGATTCTGCTATTGCGGTGAGCATTGTCAAAATTTTACTTGTGATTTTGTATACCGGTTTAAACATTTTATTCATACATTAATATTTAATATCTAATTTCAGTATAACTTATTTTTATTAATCGCGCAATAATCGTGCAATAATCGCGCAATAATCGCGCCGAAACCCTAAGCATAGCTGACTGGGTAAACCTAACCAAATCCTTGACAGGCAAGTTGGAAGTAGTATGATTAATATACAGCACGTTGGGATTAACTTGGCAAGCACAATGCATGCCAGTCTCAACTTTGACAAATCACTTTCCAGAAAGGGTAACATCATGAACACCACAGCAATCAATGGAACGACTCATGGGACGATCATCAATCCGACCATCATCCTAACCGTTGCAGGTGCCATATTTCTTGCCATATTATTCATTTCTATCGCCAAACACACTGGGTCTATTGGCAAAGCCGACTCCGTCTCTTACCAAGTACCTCTGTTAAAAATGAACCTTCCGGCACAGCCATAATACCCACACCCATAATGATGACGACCCTTTAGGCGCTTGAGAATGTCTTCCGACAGACTTTAGCGCTTCTTTTTTTATAAAATGGTAAGGTGTTAATAACTTGACTACCTTGAAAACATTAAATAGTGTAAAATATATAAATACTAGATAAATTTTAAATGGAAAAAAGCACTGCATCAAAGTTTAATAAAGTTGCAAGAATCTACAATACACCAATTTTCCAATTCTATTACCTTTTTGCTCATAAATCCTGCATCAACTTTATAAAAAACACTATCAAAGATAATTATAAAATTTTAGATGTTGCGTGTGGAACTGGAATCTTTCTAAAAAAAATAAATAAAATAAAAAGTGGACTCCACCTTTCGGGTATTGACAATAGTGAACAAATGATATCTATTGCCAATAAACAGCAAGATGTAATCAGTTTTGGCGTGGCGAGCGCAGAAAAAATACCTTTTGAAGATAATTCTTTTGACCTTGTTACTATTATTGATGCATTTTATTATTTTCAAGATAAAAAAGCAGCACTTAGTGAATGTTCCAGAGTATTAAAACCCAATCAATACTTATTTCTCTTTTACCCCGCTTTTGATATTCTGCCGAAATTTATTTTGAAACAAATACAAATTACCTCCAGATTATTATTTTTTAATCTGGAAGAATACTCCGCACTCCCAAGACTATCGGAAGTAGAAAAAATTGCTACTGAAAATCACCTCAAAACTATAAAGAAAAAAATGCTCGGGATGCATAGATTCATCCTTTTCAAAAAAATATAAACTGTTCTAATTATAAAAAATATTTATGATTCAGACCAAATCTTTTCTATCATTTCTTAGAAAAACAATAAACGAAAATCCTGAAAAAGGTGCGTTCTTTGTCCCTGTTTTAATATGGGGAGGCGTAGCGATTGTAACATGGCTGGGAGTAAGATATACATTAGGGAGTGCCGCCTCAGATTTTTTAGTTGGACTAATAGTATGGATAGCAGATTTCCTACGAGTTTTAACTGGCTTTTTGTGCCATGTTGCTTCTGCCTTATTTGACACTTCACTGACATGGCTAGTCGATAAAAAAGTAACACAGAATGTTACTTTTATAACCGGATGGAGCACAATCAGAGACTTTGCCAATATGTTTATTGTCCTAGGTTTTGTTATTGTTGGTATAGCAACCTCTTTAAGACTTCAGGAATACGAAGCAAAAAAACTTTTAAAGCCATTGATAATCGTTGCTATTTTATTAAACTTTTCTGGATTATTTTGCGGTTTAATAATCGATGCCTCAAATATAACCTCAGCTTCTTTTATAGGCGGCTCAGTAGGCAGTATGGGTTCACAATATTACAATATGTTAACGACCCTTGCGGCTACGACTATTGATAATGCTGCTCACCCAAAATCAGGAGATCAAGATGCTAACTTAAAATATCTTGGAATAAATCTTCAACTAGCCTTTATGTATCTCATCGTTGCCGCTGTGTTCTTTTATATGGCTATAATTTTTATGGCGAGATATGGGGTTTTGGCATTTTTATATATTCTTGCACCATTGGCTTTTGTATGTAAAGTTTTCCCTATTTCAGCAGCACAAAAAATATGGAATGATTGGTGGCAAAATTTTCTAAAGTGGGCCTTTATAGGTGTGGGCGGTTGTTTTTCACTATGGATATCTAACCAGATGATGTCAGCTATGAACAAATCTGGAACGGTAGAGGTTACTGACCTGATAATCATATTAATATTTCTTGTTGTCGGATTCAAAATTACTACACAGAGCAGTGGAGTAGGGGCCAGCGCCGTTATGGGATTAGCGGGTGGGGCTTTGGGGCTAGCGGCAGGAGGTGTTGTTGGCGGGGCTAAGGGCGGGGCTAAAATTTTGGGCAAAAATACACAGGTTGGTCGCTGGGCAACCGAAAAAGGACAACAAGTTAAAAATAGATATGGCAGGGCAATGGAAAATATTGGGTTACGACAAACAGGTTCTACCGCTATGGCTAATAGTAAGGCAGTTGATGACGAGGCAGGAGGAATGGCCAAAGAATACACCTCTGCCAAAGCCGCCGCTGCCGGTGGAGATAAAAATGCTCAAGCTAGAGTAGAAAAAATACAAGAGTTGGCTAGAGCTGGAAGAGGTGCCCGCGGAGCCGCTGCAATGAAAGTTATAGCAGATAATAAAGATTTTGGAGATACTTTTGCAAAGAGAGATGCTAACGGAAAAGTGATAACAGGTGCAGGTGGAGGCACTGATCTAGGACAGGTGGCCCAGAGAATGAAATATGCTGAAAGCTCTGGCGCTATAGGCATCAGAGAAAAAGCAGAAAAATTAGATCCTAGACTTGCAGCACATAATCAAACAACTGTTGGAAAAGTTGATCCAGCAGACATTGCTAAACATGGTTCTGCAGAAGCAGCTGCTGTGGCTAATGCATATTCCAAGGCCAGCGTTTCCGATATACGAGAATTCAGCACAGATACGCTAAAAGACACTGCTTTTATAGAGAATACATCAGCTAGCAAAGTTGAGAAGGCTGCATCAGAAATGTCTACATCAAAGGTGTCTGCTATTAAGGATCATGAAACTCATATGTACAATCAAATAATAAAGCATCGTCCAGGTGGAACAAATCCAGATCCAGTCAAACACCAAGAAGCAATAAACAAGTATAATACTATTGTGAGTTTATAAATTAAAATTTTATGGTAAACACCAACCAAAGAATAATATTCGTATTGCCAGAAAACATTGCTTCGGCAGAAATAATTTCAGATATTTTTAAAAAAAATGGAGTCACCGAAGATACTTTTGAAGAAATTTCAGATAAAAAAAGACTACCAAAAGTAGTAGTTGTGATTAATGGCACAAAGGATTTTTTTGATAAAAAAATAACAGAAGAAAAAATGTCTGAGATATTTCTAAAAGAGTTACAGGTTTCAAAAGAAGGTGCATTGGGAATAATTAATGATATAAAAATTAAATTATTACCCTTTGCTAAAAAAATTTCTATTCCTGCCGATAAAGAGCAACCTAATGTGCCAACAATGTCAATTGTAAATAGTTCAGAAAAAGTTACCGATGACCTCGCTTTTATACAAAATGATATGCTTGTAGAAAAAAAAGAATCTTCTTTAAAAGAAAATATAGAAGCTCCAATAAATACAAAAACAAAATTTAAAAAAATAACAGAAATTAAAGAAGAACCTAACCAAAATATAAAACAAAAGAGAGGACCAGATAGTTATAGAGAACCAATAGAATAATTTTACAAAAAAATATAGGGGTGGACACAACGCGTGTCCACCCCTCTTTGTTACACCCTTCTTTATTATCCATGTCTCTTGCGATTTATCACCGCCTGTTTATATTCTGCCAACCTTTCAGGAGACAACGTAGTTGGATCCTCTTTCAGGATAGCATCGCCACCGTCTCGGTTGCCTTTTTTGTCACCACCACCGCCACCTTTGCCACCACCTCGGTTAAGAAGCAGGGCTGCGGCTGCGAAGGCGGGGAGTTCACCGCTCATAGACGAGCCGTCAGAGTTGCCAATGCGAATATCGGTGAAATCACCAGAATTGGCAGCGCGATCGCGCTTTGTCTGATCTTCTGCAAAGGCGAATGATTCTTTGTATCCGCCGTCTGCAACCGGAATTCCCGCTTTTTTAGGATCTTTTTTCAAATCCTTCTCAAGCGCTTCAACCGTAAGACCATGCTTTCTGGCGACAATTCCCAGAACCTGCCCGCCGACTTCTTCCGCGTTCCTTCGCGCAGTTTCTCTGGCTGCATCTGCCAGATAACTTTGCTTAACCTTGGACTGCATGGCTTCCTGGAGTTCATCGGTTAAACGAATAACCTCAACCTCCACATAAGCCCTACCAGTCCCGGGAAGTTCTACACTAACATCTCTCCCTGTAACCCTGCACGCACGAAGTACGCTATCAGGAGCGTCAAGGATTGTATTGACATCGTTATTGATACTATCAATATCCGCATCGCCAATCAGCTCTGTGTGCAGCTTTTTCTGGAAAACTTTGCGCAAAGCAGGGATTAAAATATCCTCCGCCCATTCACGCAAACCCTCTTCTGTCAGAGGCACACCCGATCTGATAATTTGGACCAACGAGTCCGCCTCATCATAGGGGAATTCCATAAAAAAGCTAACTTCCGGGAAAACCAGCTGACCATCCTTGGTATAGACCGCATGTTCTTTGCTCACTTCGTACGAGAGCTTGAATATCTTTCTTGGAATCCGTACCAAGTCAACGCCCGGGAACTTCGGTATAAACACGAGACCACTGTAGCGAACTACCGGTTCGGGTTTGCCGAAGAAGCAACGTATGCCAACCTCATCAGATTTGATGATGTTACAATACGAAGCTATGCACCAGATTGTGAACAATACCAATACTGCCACCAAGAGAACAAGTAGAAAGTTCATGAGAATCTCCTTGCTTAATTGAACTATCACTAACAGCCGGTGCAGGGGACTAACCCTACATCTAAAAAGCTGTATTTGACAATGTTCAACTATACTTTAATTATAGCATATTCCAAGGTGCTTGTCAAGTATTGCGCCCCTTGTGGATATTTCCTATTTGTTGCATTTCCCAGACATGGTATAATGAGTTAAATACGAAGCACGAAATCCGAAATCCGAAACAAATTCAAATTTTCTAAATTCGAAATATAAAACACGTTTCGAATTTCGATATTCTAATTTCGAGTTTCTTTTGCTTCGCAAAAGCTATGGAACAGTATCCTATACCACAATTTATTGAGCAGGAGGCTAAAATTGCTTTCTTTATATCTTTTAGGCAGTTCTTCTATTTGGTGGGAGCGGGGGTGGTTTGTTTTATACTATACTTTGTTCTTCCTTCTTTCCTTTTT
>JAPLZC010000013.1 GCA_026395215.1 Candidatus Staskawiczbacteria bacterium | reverse complement strand
TATTGTTTCCCCTAATTTTGCCTCAGCATCGGCCTTCAACTTCTGCAAAATCATAGCCGAAATTTCAGCCGGATTCAACCATTTATCCCCCATTTTCACATCCACTCCGCCATCAGCCGATTCCCTAATCTCATAAGGCATAAGTTTTTTATCTCTTTGAACTTCTGCATCTAAAAATTTTCTACCAATTAGTCTTTTGACAGAATAAATAGTGTTGTGTGGGTTTGTAACAGCTTGTCTTTTAGCCAAAACTCCAACCACTCTTTCTCCCGATTTTGTGATTGCTACAATAGACGGAGTCGTTCTTGCTCCTTCTTTGTTCTCAATAATTTTTGCCTCTCCGCCCTCAACGACGGCCATGGCTGAAAATGTTGTACCTAAGTCTATACCAAGTATTTTGCTCATAAATTTGTTTTTTTATTTAATTAATTATTTTTTACTTTGTTTAAATAATTTTACGAATGCTTTATTTTTTGGAGATGCTTCCAGTGTTTGGAATTCATCGGCGCTTACCCATTTGTAATCATTGTGTTCAAAGCTTAATTTTACTTCCCCATCTTCTGCACTTGCAACATAACAAATTGTTAGCCAAAATTCATTTATATCATCAAATCCTGAGTAAACATCTAAGATTTTAAAATTATTGGCTCGCAACCCCGTTTCTTCTTTTATCTCTCGAGTTATTCCATCAATTGTGTTTTCACCAAATTCCAATTCTCCCCCAGGCAAATCCCAATGCAATGGCCATGACGGTGCGGTTTCAGTGCGCTTGATAGTCAAAATTTTCCCTTGACCATCCACAATAATTGCCTTTTGCGAAACCCTAATTATTTTTGCCTCATTTCCCATAATTTTATTTTACGTCTTTAATCATCACGTACTCGGCGACTAGTTTGCCTTTGTCTTGAATATGTTTTGGAAGCTTGGCTACAATTTTAAATCCCATTTTCTTGTATAAAGCTATTGCTGGTTTGTTATTCTCTAAAACCTCAAGTCTAAATAATTTTGGGGTTGGTTTCAGGCGTGTTTTAGCTAATTTCATAACCTCTGTCATCATATAATTGCCCAAACCCATACCTCGGTATCCGTTACGTATTGCTATGCCAAATCGTGCAATGTGATTTTGTTTGTACGCCATAACTTCAAAGCTAGTATTTGCCACAACTTTTTTGCCGTCCTTGGCTATAAGATATATCTTCTTTTTCTCTTTTGTCTTTTTGATGGCACCCTTAACGAATTCCGTTTCTTCTTTCACGGTCTGCTTTCTATTCATCAAAATTTTAGCATTTTCTGCTATTAAAGAATTTATAAAATCTGTGTATTCTTTAGCGTATTTTAGTTCTTTCGGGCCAAGCGATTCTATTATTAATTTTTTGCCTGGCCGGCCAGGCTCTCCAAAAGTTTTTGTTATCATATTATTTACTTATTTTAACGCGAGCGACGCGGATTAGTTTGTCGTGCATTGTGTAGCCACGTTGGACCTCTTCGGAGACGATATCTCCATCTCCTTCAACTGCCTCCATGGTATTTGGATCAAACTTTTTGCCCATGGTTTCTATTGGTTCAATTCCCTCTTTTTGCAAAAAATCTTCTAGCTGTTTTTTAATTAAAGTTAAACCCTCGTCTTTTATGTGATTGGCTGCCAAAGATAAATTATCTAAAATTGGTAAAATCTTTAAAATTAATTCTTCGTTAGCATACTTTGCTAAGTCTCCAATTCTCTCCATTTCACTCTTTTTATAATTCAAAAAATCAGCGCGCTCTCTTTTCCACCCATTTAGGTATTCTTCTGACTTTGCTTTTGCATCTGCTAAATCTTTCTGTAACTGTTCTGCGTCTATATTTTGTTTAGTCTCCTCTGTCATGTTAAAAATTTTCGAACTGTTTAATTATTTTGTTTATAATATCTATGTTTTTGTCGTATGTTGGGCGTGAAGTGCCTAAAATTGTTAGAATTTCAAAAAGGTTATCTTTTGCGGGCAGTCTGTTTATGCTTAAAGCGGTGGAGGCCTGTGAAAGTTGTTTCATTAACTCCTCAGCAAGTTTTAGCTCTTCTGCTATTTGCTTGTGCGCGTCTTTTATTTGTCTAGCAATGAAGTTTGAAAACTCATCTGTATTTTGTGCTGACACTCTTTCGGCCAAAAACTTATAAGCTTTTTTGGTAGGAATTCTTCCGGCTGAAATATGTGGCTGTACAATAAATCCTTCTCTCATTAACGCCTGCAAATCATTTCTTATTGTTGCCCCGCAAATATCTAAATCCACAACTTTTTTTAAAGTCTTAGAGCTCACCGGCCCCGCAGTACAAATGTATTCCTTGACCAGAAAATTAAGTAATTTTTTTTGTCTTTCTGTAAGCATTGGCACTTGAATATTTTTAGTGATAACTCATCTTATTAAATTATCAATCCCTTGTCAAGAGTGCTAAACGTCTAAGTAAAAAAAACCTGCTTGGCTTGCGCTTTGCAGGTTTGAGAGATCCGAAGATCTATTATGATTTGCGTAGAGAAGTGGTGGGATTGTTCTCGAAGACTGTTTCGAAGGCAACTTCTGTTTGTTCGGCGTCGGTAAATTTGGCGTAATACGCGCCAATTTGGATGTGAGGAAACAGTCCGGTCAGCACATGGGCTGCTTTCAGTAAATCATCCCGTTCGACGTCTTTTGGCGCAGTAGCGCGGTCAATGACCTTGTCGTACTTGCGGCAGTCCTGATGATTGATAATGATGATGTAGGAAATTTCCGGATGAAGTTCCAGAAACATATTGATTTCAGAAAATATAGATTTAAAATCATCCGACATCTCACTGGCCCGCGCAAAGGCGATTGCTCCGCCAGCGCGCTTGAGTGAGTAGTAGCTACGGCCTGCAAGATCCAGTTCTTCACTGATAAATCCCTTGTGAGCCGCAATAAGCCTCAGATCAGGGCATCGCAAAATGATTGCCACCTTAGCCGGGCTTTTTGTAGCTTTATAGCTTTTTGTCATTGTTTAACCCCTATTGGTAAAGAGCCAACTTTGTTTTCGCTAACTCGTTTAGCGCTAACAAGACATATAATAACACATATTTTTGATGGTGTAAACAAAAACCGCCCCCGTGTTAAGGGGCGGTTTTTAATTGATAGAAACTTATTTATTTATGCTCACCATATCAATTACAAAAATCAATGTGGAATTTGGAGGAATTACTGCTCCGGCTCCCTGTGCTCCATATCCTAATTCTGGTGGAATGGTCAATTTTCTTTGTTCACCAACCTTCATTCCCACAAGTCCAAGCTCCCACCCCTTGATAACTCTATTTTGTCCCAAGGTGTATGGAAATGGTTGATTTCTGTCAAAAGATGAATCAAACTTTTTACCGTCTGTTAATGTTCCAACATAATTTACTAATATATTGTCGCCAACTTTTGCTCCTTCACCTGTGCCATTTTTTACAATTTCAACTTTCATTCCCTGAATATTAAAGCTTTTAGAACCACCAATTAAGCCGCCTGGGGATCCGGCTAAGAGATAGATTCCTCCAACTATTAAAATTAATATTACTATTACTGCAACTACTACGATATTTTTATTCATTTTTTTTATGAATTAATTATATTACCTTTATTATATTATTTCTTATTATTCAAGTCAACATCAGTTTCCTTTTTTATCTCTTCGAACTCGTTTTCTATTTGTTTGAGCCTCTCTTTGCTTTCTTTAATTAGAACAACAGCTTCCTTAACTTTTTCCAAGCCTTCTTCAACATCTACTTCTTCTCTATTATCAAACCAGTCTGATATTTCTTCCAGTTTTTTTAAATTAGTATTTAAATTTTTTGTGTCTTTCATAATATTTTAGTTTATGTTTTTAATTTCCGAACTTATTATACCATCTGAAACTTTAATGTCTAAATTTTCTCCAATTTTTACATCACTTGTTTTTCTGATTATTTTTCCGCCAACGCTAGCAATACTATAACCAAGTTTTAGGTTTCTTTCAGGATTATTGAGGTTTACAATTTTTTCTATATTTTGTAATTTCTCTTTTGTCTTATCGCACAATAAGCCGAACTTAGAAAAATAATTGCTCGAATATTTTTCTAAACTTATTTTTATATTTAGCAAATTATTACTGAAATTTTGTAAAGAAATTTTAAACCTGTTTTCAATTTTCTTATATTTCTCAAATATCAGTCCATAGCTTGCAAAAATTCTTCTCTCAAATCTTTCCAGTAATAAAAGCGCCTGCTCCCAGGATTCATTTAGCAAATTTGCCACAGCTGTTGGGGTAGATTCACTTTTGTCAGCTGCCATTGCTACCAACGGCACATCTTTGTCATGGCCAATTCCCACAAGCACCGGCACAGGAAATCCAGCCACCTCACGCACCAGCAATTCATTATTAAATGGCATCAAAGACTCCATAGAACCTCCACCTCTAATAATAACCAGTACATCTATATCTTTTTTTCTAAATGTCTGTATAGCCGATAACAAATCTTCAACTGCGCCCTGCCCTTCAACGCGTGAATCTATCATTTTAATATCAAAGCCAAACTTTCCAATATTATTTAAAAAGTCGTGTATAACCGCTCCTTGCTTTGAAGTAATTACCCCAATCTTGTGCGCATATTGCGGTATGGCCCTTTTATTTTCTACGTTAAATAGTCCCTCTTTGGTTAACTTTGCTTTCAATTCATCATATTGCTTTTTTATGTCACCCTCGCCCGCCAATTCAATTGTGTCACAAACAAAAGATAATCTCCCATTTTGAGCATAAATATTAGGGCTTCCATAAGCTACAATTTTTTTTCCCGGCTCTAACGTTATCCCAAACAACCTATATTTAGAGCTCCACATTATGCAGTTTAACATTGACCCATCTTTCTCGTCTTTCAACGTAAAATACATGTGCCCCGTTGGCCCAGCCTTAGCCTCCCCAACCTCCCCCACAATCTTAGCCTTCATCCACTTCAAATCCTCATTCAAAAACGCCACAAACTCCGATATAGAATAAATTTTATCCTTTTCGATCTCCATTTTTATTTTATGAAGGTTATTGGTTTGTCCTTGTCGGTTAGACCTTTGTAGATGAATTTTAATGCAGAAGGGTATGAAAAAACAGCGGGATGAGTTGGGGCAAAAACTATTTTACTTTTTCCTACCGTAGATTTAGCATTCCAACCGGGGAAAACTGTTAAATCAAACGGGGTGTATACAGAATAAATATTTATTTTATTTTGCTTAACAAAAACTTCTAAACCTTTCAGTAATTTACTGCCCGGTCGCAAATCAATAAAACCAGGAAAATCTGCAACCTTGGCCAATTCACTTCCTTTATACGGAGTGCAAAGTGTAAATATTTTGTCTATATTAATTTCTCTCTCTTTTTGTAACGGTAAATAATCTTTTAAATATGTTAAAGCAATAATTCCTCCTTGGCTTAAGGATATAATATCAATTGTATCTTCTTTAATATTTTTGCCTATATAATCAGCCAGTTCTTTTGCAACTACATTAATTGAGGTTAAGCCAAATTTTTTGTTATACTCAAACTCGTAGAATTTTTCAAATCCCTTTTTTTCAAGATATTTAATTATTGGCTGGTATTGCTCAACATACCCGCCAAACCCATGAATAAACAATATCGGTTT